>NZ_AQXR01000011.1 GCF_000376885.1 Alloscardovia criceti DSM 17774 | reverse complement strand
CGGGTGGCGTCCTTGCCGGCGTTCATCTTTTCGACCAACGGCTGGGGTTTCGCGCCTGAACGTACGCGTCGTCCGCCCCCTGTGGGTTCCGTCTTTGGCCATAGGTCACCTCCCGTTTGTATAATAATCGTGCTTTTCGGTTCTGGGGTCTATGTGAGGTGCGGGTGGTTGGGTCTTTCAAACTGTTTATTCGTACCTATGTGTATTGGGTAGGGTTCATCCTCGGCTTTGCGATATTTCCCGGTTATCTGCTCTTCGCTACCGGACTCACCTTGGTGAACCCTTCATTGTGGCTTGCACCTCTGGCCGGGCTGCTTCTCCTTGTCATTGATCGACCATCAGCATGGGAGACGCCGCAGTGGCGATCATGGCTGATCCGAGTGCTTGGTGCAGGATTCGCGACCGCCGTGCTCGTCGCGTATGTATCCGTTTCTGCCCGCTACGGTTCTCGCCACTGGTTTGAAACGTCCCTATCTCTCGGTCTGGGTTGGGTTGTCTTCGCTGTCGTGTCAGGACACATGCTTAAGGGCCGCTCCGCCCGACTCGACGTTCCCGCCCGCATGGGAAGGGATGCGCTCCGTGCATACGCGGCATGGGGCGGGATCGCTTTCGGGATTTTCTATATCCCGGCTACGGGTCTGTCTGCGGCCGGCACCCTTTGGATGATTCTTCCCCTTTTGGGCACGTTCTTCGTCGGTATCGTCCTTTTGGCGGCCGACCCGCCACGTCGATGGCCGCAACCCCGATTCGTGTCGCTGTGGATACGACTTCTTGCTAGCGGGGCCGCGGCATTCCTATTCACCGTAACGAGCTCGGTGTATTGCGATGCGCGCACACACGAGGTCTACATCGGCGACTGGCAGGAAAACCTGGTCTTCTGCATGGGCGCTTGGGGACTTTATGCTGCAATGGCTACGATAGTATCGCTTATGCGGAATGTCAGCCAGAAACCATAGGCAACCTCAGTAGATGAATTCGGCCAAGGCTTGGCACGCTGCCTTCTTGACTTCTTCGCTGGGTTTAACGCCCGAGTAGCCGTATGTACCCCTGAAGCCACCTGTAAGAAGATCGACATACCTGTCATCCAACGGACCTTCAAGTTCTTGTAGAGCCTGTTTTTTGCGGTTCCTTTATCGCTTGCACCGATGCTCTCCGGGATTGCCTTGAATCGCTGGGATAGCGAAACGAGATTGTTGTAGTAACCCCTCAGCGTACGGGACAGAAGGTTCGAGTCATCGGCTCTTGAGCCTTTCAGCATCGCAGTCAGTCTGATTGACTCCCTGTCGCTACATAGGTCGGAGTAGTTACAGTTGTTCGGCAGATTATCGGGGATGGTCAAACCGCGAAGTCCGGTATGGTTCCTGTCGTCCTCCCTTGGCCAACGAGCGCCCGAGCGATTGCGACGGCATTTGAACCCGGATTCGGGTCGACTACCCTTGAATCGGGCCGAGTGCCGACGCCAAATCGCTTGCCCAGCCAGTCCATTTATCTGGAACAAACGGGTTAACATTGATGTAGCCCAGAGTGGTCACGCTCATATGCGCGACGTCTACTGCGCCACCCGCAGGATCTGTCCAATCCTTTCGATCAGAGCCAATCCACTTATTCAAGGCTGAGATTATCGGGAGCGCTTGAGCATCTTCTTCCAGCCTTTTCACGTCCTCCTCCCGATATGCTTCAGCCGACGCAGACCATTTTGAGTTTCCCGTTCCATCCATTCAAGCTGGTATGCGATCATCTGACATGGTGTACGGTCAACACCATAGACGAGGAAATCCCAAGTTCCTTCGGGCATGTCCGCAAATTCATCGATAAACAAGCCGCCAGACTTAGCAATTTGTTCAGCTAACGCCGCACCGGATTCATATGATCTCACCTGATATTCCTCCCTCACAATAGAGGGCTACCGAGATAGATCTCCGAGCACTTTTTAACGCAAGCCCGATGTCAGTGATCTTGGCTATGTAGAAAGGGTATGACCTAGGCATCTATAGCCCAGCCACGGCACAAACGGGATGCTCTCAGAAGCTCTGAGCTACGAACAAAACCTCGCTATTTCAACGAAAAACACCCATTCGAACCTCCGCCCTCAGTCCTGAGAGCTTTGTATCCAAATGGGCGTCTAAGTGGAGCGGACAACGGGACTCGAACCCGCGGTCTCGACCTTGGCAAGGTCGCGCTTTACCAACTAAGCTATGTCCGCAAAGATAGTGTGCATCAAGCACGAGAGATAACTATACAGGAGATTTAATAGGTTCGCAACTGCGTGTCCTTTTTTTCTGGAGTTTGCATCTGAAAAACCGCATAAAATGCCGCCCCACAAGTACAATTGAAGATTGTGAATGCAAAGAAGAATACTCCTATACGCTTCCATTTCGTCGTCAATCCTGGTGGAGGAAGTGGCAGGGCACTCCAAGTGTGGAAGACCGTCGAAGACATCGTCAAGCGCAAGGGTGTTGAATACTCTGTGCATTTCCCAACTCAGTCCTATCTCGTGCACAATATCGTGCATGATTTAACCAATATTGGGCGCCGTGATAGTGATGTATACCTCGTCGTTATTGGGGGTGACGGTACGCTGAATTTGGCAGTGAACGGCATTGTCAATTTTGATAAAACCTATATGGGCTTAATTCCTGCGGGCAGTGGCAACGACTTCGTGCATTCCACCAATATTTCCGGATCGTATGAGGATATCGTCAGTCGCATTATCGATGTCTCTTCCGTGCGCTCCTTAGATTTAGGCGTGCTGAAATACAATTCGTGTTACGACGATCAAGGTCGCAAGCTCCATATTGAAAATAAAACGTGGCTGTTTAATAACGCTGCAGGCATCGGCTTCGATGCGGATGTATGTGTGAAGGTGCAGCATTCGAAATTGAGCGAAAGATTATCGGCGCTCAGGCTTTCTCGGCTGGCCTATTTGTTTGCAGCCCTTCCCATTTTTCTGCATCATCAGGGATTTTCGGTCGATATTACGGTGGATAAAGAAAATTATCACTATGATAATGTGCTCTTTTCTGTGGTGATGAATGAACCGTACGAGGGTGGTGGTTTCAAGTTTTGCCCCGATGCCACGCCATTTGATGGTCTGCTGGATTCCTGTGTGGCGCATAATATTCATCGCCGCGATTTGCCTAAGCTTATCCTCAAAGCATTTAAGGGGCATCATGTGGGGCAGCGAGGCATTGAAATAAATCGTGGACATGTCTATCGCATTAAAACGCAAGTGCCCTTGTGGGTGCAAACGGATGGGGAAGTGGAGTATCGTTCGGATGATATCACCATCAGCATTCGTCCAAAGGCGTTGAAATTCTTGGGATTGTAACTTTTACAGTGCCTTAAATATCACCACATGAAATCCTGTGCGCCAGATTATCCAGTTTCGTACGAATTGTTTCTATCACACTCATAAACACCGCATCCTCCTGACCTGTGGGATCTTCCAGTCCCCAGTCTTCACGATGACGGCAGGGCAGATACGGGCAGGAGACATTGCATCCCATAGTGATGACAATATCGATATCCGGTAAATCGGTGAGTAGCTTGGGATGCTGGGATTTTTCCATATCGATGTCGTATGTACTTTTCAGAATTCTGACTGCATCGGCATTGATTCGTGTTTTGAGCTCGGTTCCGGCAGAATACGCCTCAAATACCTCGGCATAATCACGGCGCGCAAAGGCTTCAGCAATTTGCGAACGGCAAGAATTATGTACGCAAATAAAAGCAACGCGTGGTGTAGGCATGTCGGCCTTTCGCTAGAGATAAAAAAATGGAGCAGTTCGAAAACCGCTCCAATTATACGTGTAAGTCACAAGAAATTACTTGTCAAGACCCTGCTGCTCGACGTAGTTAGGAATTTCTTCTGGATACTCTGGCCACGCGCCGGACTGTGTGCACACATATGCGGCCACATTGCAGGCATGGACATGAGCCTCATGCAAAGGGACACCGCACAAGGTCTGGCTAGTAAAGGATCCAGAGAAGGAATCGCCAGCACCTACGGTATCGGCTACCTTCACGCGAGGCGTAGTGACACGGGATACTTCACCGTCCTTCTTCATAATGATGGAGAAGCGAGAACCGCCAGTAAGAATCATATAATCGAGATCATAGTTCTTGATAAACCATGCGCAAGCTTCTTCGTCGGAACCTTCGATGTTAAACATAGGGCGGAGCAATTCAAGTTCGTCATCATTGATCTTGAATACGGTTGCTGCCTTTAGCTGCTCTTCGATGAGTTCCTTAGAGAAATAATCAGCGCGAATATTGATGTCGTAGTACTTCATTGCACCAGGCTTGGTGTGCTTCAAAAGCTCTAGAAGTGTGTTGCGGCTTTCTTCTTCGCGGCAAGCCAAAGAGCCGTAACACACTGCATCTGCTTCAGAAACAGCCTTGATGAGGTCGTCGGATAATGCGATGTGATCCCAAGCCACGCCCTGCACGATTTCATAAGTTGGAACTCCGTCATTGAGTACAACTCCAACGGTTCCCGTAGGGTAGTCGTTGCGCTGCAAGATGGCATCAATGCCAGCATTTTTCACAGCTGCTTCCAGTTCATCGCCTAAAGAATCGTTTCCAATCGCACTGATGGAACGGCCAATTGCACCATTTTGGGAGGCATGATAAGTAAAGTTGACTGGGGCACCGCCGGCGCGCTTACCTTCTGGAAGCATATCCCACAAGATTTCGCCGAGGCTGACCACGATTGGTTGTGTCATGGTATTCCTTTCTTCCTCTGATAGTCTACATTGCCTTAGAGAAAATAACGACTTAACCGCTTGATTTGATCGTGTTTTTTCCAAAATTATTTTGATTAAACGTTTAACCAGTTTGTGAGCTTTTCAGTTTTTATCAATCTCGTACTCCTATAGGGGATTACCCTGAGTAGATCCTGAAAATATCCGGGGAATTGCAAGATTTTCAGGGGAAAACAGAAATCAGAATTTGTTTTAATGGAAGTATGGAAAATACAACAGTTACACCAGCGCAGAACGCATCGCCTTCTGCTATTGTTTCTCTCGAAAATGTCACCAAAGTTTACGGCCGTGGGGATACGCGCGTGCGTGCTTTGAAAGGTATTGATCTGGCTATCAATAAAGGTCAATTCACTTCTATCATGGGTCCTTCTGGTTCGGGTAAGTCCACCCTGCTGCATGTCATCGCAGGACTGGATAATCCGAGCAAGGGTAGCATCAGCGTCGATGGTGTGGATATCACCAAGCTGAAGGATAAGCAATTAACAGAGCTGCGCCGCTCTCGCATTGGCTTTATTTTTCAGTCCTTTAACTTGGTTCCAACCTTAAATGTTTTGGACAATATTCTGCTCCCAACGCAGCTGTCCAATACGAGGGTGGATCGTCAGTGGTTGGATACCGTCGTAGACTCACTGGGTTTGCGTGAACGACTGACGCACCGTCCGTCTGAGCTGTCGGGTGGGCAGCAGCAGCGCGTGGCTGTGGCTCGTGCGCTGGTGGCACGACCTGCCATTATCGTGGCAGATGAACCAACCGGAAATTTGGACTCAAAAACTAGTGATGAAGTGTTGTCTATTCTTCGCCAAGCCGTCGATGACTTCGGTCAAACCGTCATTATGGTGACGCATAACCCATCTGTGGCTAGTGTTTCCGACCGTGTCGTGGTTGTGTCGGACGGCTTTATCAAGGCAGATATCGAATCAGCCACGCCTGAGCAAGTTGTGGCGTTACTGTAATTCGAGGTCGAAGGCGGAAAGAGAAAGAAAATGGCTTCTCCTATTAATAAACTTATTGGTGCAAATTTGCGCCATCATGCCTCCAGGTATGTGTCTACAGCAATCGCTGTCACCATCGCATCTACCTTTGTGGTGTTGTGCCTAACCTTGGTGGGCAGCGTAACGGATCAATACTTGGCTACGGTGGAAGATGAAACGAAGGGCAGTTCGGTAGTTATTGCTCAAGGTGCCACCGATGAAATCCCAGAGTCTGCTGCTACGGCCGATCAGCAAAAGGACTTACAATCACGGCTGGAGTCTGCCGTGGAGTCTTTGAACGATGTTGAACGCGTTGATGCTTCGACATCATACGTATATAAGTCCGGTGATGATGATTATCAGGCCACAACGGGTGCTTATGCCGCCATTTCAAAGGGGGATAATCAGACGCTGCGCACCATCGCTTTTACTCAAACGGCGCCTCTGGCTACCAGCGAGTATCACAGTGGACGCGCACCTCAGAGCAAAGACGAGATAGCAATCGACGCCAATGCCGCGCAAAGTCTTGATGCGCACGTGGGCGACAGCATCACCGTGGATTACTATGGCAATGATGACGGCGTTTCGTTCACTATTTCGGGCATCATTGTGGCTTCGAAATTCGAAAACCAAAGCCTGCAGGTGACGCCAGAAGGTGCTCAACGCATCAGCGAGAACGGCTTGGTGTCCAGCTATAAGGTGATTGCGCGAGACAGTGCGCTACGTTCGCCAAATTCCACAGTTTCGGCTCAGGAAAAACTTCAAAAGGAAGTAAATACTGCGCTGGAGTCTATCAATAACGATGCAAAAACCTATGGCATCACATATACGGCTTATACTTCGCAAAAGATTTTGGAATCCGGACGTCGCAATGTGCAAACAGCCGTGACGGGTATGACGGTAACCGCGTTGATTTTCCCGTTGATTGCGGCATTCGTGGCGGCAATTATCGTGGGTACGACCTTCCAAGTCATTGCCTTGCAGCGTCGTCGTGAATTGGCTTTGCTGCGAGCCGTGGGCGCACAATCTCGCCAGGTACGCACGCTGATTTTCCGCGAAACGTCGGCTGCGGGTATCGTGTCTTCGCTTATTGGTGCAACCGTCGGTAGTGCAGTGGGTGCAGCTTTGCTTGTGTACCTCGGTGTGGCAACGAACTTCTTTACTGCTTTCGCACATCTGCCATGGATGTCGATTATCCTCACCTTCATTGTCTCCAGCATAATTACGACCTTTGTAGGCATCGCTCCGGCACGTAAGGCGTCTAGCATTTCTCCTTTGGCGGCTCTGTCACCCGTTCAAACCGTACAGGAAGAACGGCGTAGTCATACTATTCGCATTATTATTGGTGTCATTTTGCTGGTGGCAAGTATTGCGGGCATTATTTATGGTCTGAAATTGCCGTCAGAAACAGATACAGAAATTTATGCACGCTTCGGCATCGTGGTGCTCAGTGTTTTTGTGTGCTGGATAGCAGCCATGATGATTTTTACCGTTGCTTTGCCTTATATTATTTACGGTGTTGGTTCCATCCTGCGCACGCCAGTGGGACGTTTGGCCCGCGGAAACGTGGTGCGAAATCCAGGACGTACGGCTTCTACCGGTATCGCAGTCATCATTGGTGTGGTCTTCATGTCCACCATTTCCGTAGGCGTAGCTTCTGTACAGACCACTATCGATAGCACGTTGAATGAGAATTTCCCTATCGATATCGAAGCCACCAGTTTGAGCGGAAACTTGGGGGATGCAGAACTGAAAAATTTGCAAGAATTTAAGTATGCCACCCAAACCAAGGTGGTGTACGGAGCTACGGCAATTGTAGACAATAATACTTCCGAAATGGTTAGCGTCCTAGGATATCCAGATGTCAGCACGATTGCGCGTTCTGACATGAAGCAGATTGAAAATGGCACAGTCCATGTAAACACATCCGATAGTTTGGCGAAAAAATCAAGCGTCAATTTGTGCTTTGTCCCAAGCTCTATGTCCGATGCGGCTGCCCAAACAGCTGATTCTCAGACAGCTGATGCACAGACGTTTGATTCTTCATCTGATGCATATAGCGCTCAAACGGATGCACAAGCTTTGACCTCAGCGTTGACGTGCCGAGATTTTACGGTGGTAAAAGATGGCAACGTCACCATGGGTACTGCGCGTATCAGCGATCAGGATCTGAAAGCAGACGTATCCAATGCACAGCCCGTAAGTGTGATTATGCGCATTCGCGATAATGCACAGATGGAAGATGTCATGAGTGAGCTGGGAAAGATTGGCGAAAAAGTCAATATTTCCGGTGGATTTATTCAGCGTAGTGTTTTCACGCAGATCTTGAATGTCATTGTTACGGTATTCCTCGTCTTGCTGGGTGTTTCGGTGGTTATTTCGCTGGTCGGTGTAGCAAATACACTGGGCTTAAGTGTGGCAGAACGAACACAGGAAAACGGTTTACTGCGCGCTTTGGGATTGACTCGAGGACAAATGAGAAGGCTTCTAGTGACGGAAGCATTCCTCACTTCGGTGGTCTCCACGTTGGTTGGTATTGGATTAGGCATAATATTTGCCGTCATTGGCATGTATACCTTGCCATTTGGGGATATGGCCGATGTGATGATCACCATTCCGTATGGCCAGTTAGGCACACTCCTTGCCGTTATCGTGCTGGCTTCTGTCGTGGCGGCATGGTTACCAGGTCGTCAGGCAGCTAAGGTAAGTCCGGTCGAGGCTTTGGCTAGTGAGTAAGTGTTAGGGAAATTTGGGCTACTGCAATACGCAGTAGCCCTTTTTATATTTTTCAGCCGGTATTTTTTTCGTATGTGAGTGAGATAAGTGTTCGCAAGTCAAAGAAATACACGCGAAACGCAGAGTTAGTTAATTCACTTTACAAACTCCATGGTTCTTGTTATTCTTATAAATAACAGCGACGAGCTGAACGTTAACACAAAGAGACTCTGGCAAAGGAGCTAAATATGGGTTTGTGGGATATGGAAAAGATTCCATTCGTCGGCACAGATAAGACAGAAGAAGGCCTCGGATTCCACTACTACGATGCAGATCGCGTTGTAGCTGGCAAGAAGATGAAGGATTGGCTGCGTTTCGGTGTTGCATGGTGGCACACCTTCGATCAGGAATTGGTGGACCCATTCGGTGTGGGTACTGCTCATCGTCCATGGTATGGCAAGTATTCCAATCCAATGGATGAGGCATTGGCAAAGGTAGATTACGCCTTTGAGTTCTTCACTAAGCTGGGTGCCGAGTACTTCTGCTTCCACGATCGTGACATCGCTCCAGAAGGCGATACCTTGCGTGAAACCAATGCAAATCTGGACAAGGTTGTGGATCGCATTGAAGAAAACATGAAGTCCACTGGCGTTAAGCTCTTGTGGAACACCTCTTCTTTGTTTACCAATCCTCGCTTCGTTTCCGGTGCTTCCACCTCTCCATTTGCAGACATCTACGCATACTCTGCGGGTCAGCTCAAGCACTCTTTGGAAATTGCAAAGCGTTTGGGTGCAGAAAACTACGTATTCTGGGGTGGTCGTGAAGGTTATGAGAACCTCTGGAATACTCAGATGAAGCGTGAACAGGCTCATATGGCTCAGTTCTTCCATATGTGCAATGACTACGCTAAGGAAATCGGCTTGGATGCTCAGTTCCTTATCGAGCCAAAGGCTAAGGAACCAACCATGCATCAGTATGACTTCGATGCAGCTACGGCTATCGCATTCCTGCGCACCTACGATTTGATGGATGTCATGAAGCTCAACCTCGAAGGCAACCACGCAAACCTCGCCGGTCACACCTACCAGCACGAAATTCGCACTGCTCGCGAAGCAGGCGTACTCGGCTCCTTGGATGCAAACCAGGGCGATAAGCTCATCGGCTGGGATATGGATGAGTTCCCAACGGATCTCTACGAGACCACCGCGGTGATGTGGGAAGTACTCGATGAAGGTCAGATTGGTCCTCATGGTGGTTTGAACTTCGATGCAAAGCCACGTCGTACCTCCTTCGTAGCAGAAGACCTCTTCCGCTCCCACATTGCAGGCATGGATGCATTTGCAGCAGGTTTGCTCATCGCAGACAAGATGCATCAGGATAAGTACATCGAGAACCTCCAGGCTGAGCGTTACAGCTCATATGATTCCGGTATCGGTGCAACCATCGACAATGGCACTGCAACCTTGGCATCTCTCGAAGAGTACGCAATCGACATCCCACAGGCTGACTTGATTGCTGCTACACGCTCCGATCATCTCGAGTCTGTAAAGGCAACCATTAACAACTACATGATCGATGCATTGAAGTAATTCAATCTACGATTCCCTCCTTCCAACTGCATAAAGGCTGGTAGTACGAAAGTGCTACTAGCCTTTATGCTTTGTGTTCTGCCGTACGGGGGGGGGTCGCTTGATTGCTGATGGATAAAAAGGCCTGCCTATCGAATGGGATAAGCAGGCCTTAAGCGAGGAGTTCGCTATAACTATGAACTATGCGCGATACTGTGCGTACTGAGCGTAAACTTCAGGCGTTGCTTCTGCCTGAAGTGTGGAATCAATTGTGATATCCCACTGTGGCAGGTTTTCGTCTTTAGCAAGCAGCCACGCTGCCTGGCGTGCAGCTCCGATAGCCACATACTCATCCGTCTGAGGTACGAGTACGTCGCTTTCCCAGACGGCCGGCGCATAGGCACGTACTGCAGGGGACTTAGCGCCACCACCGATAAGCAAAATGCGCTCGATGTGTGCGCCCAAAGCCTTCACATACTCCAAGCAGTCACGCTGAGAGCACAGCACGGCTTCTATAAAGGCGCGAGCCATATTTGCCTGAGTGGTGTTGTCCAGCGTCAACCCGTAGAAGGCAGCCTTTGCCTCTGGTCGGTTTGGTGTGCGCTCGCCGTCAAAATACGGGATAAGGGTAATTCCTTCAGCGCCTGGCACAGACTGGTGTGCAAGATCGGCAAGCTCATCGTAGTCCACGTTGAGTGCGTGACGGCCGGCATCCAGAATGCGAGAACCGTTAATGGTGCAGGCTAGTGGCAACCAGCGTCCGGTGCAGTCCGCAAAGCCAGTAATAGCACCGGTGAGGTCATAGGCTGGGGTGTCGCTGACGGCTGCAGCTACGCCAGAAGTACCCAAAGATACCGAAACGTCGCCGCTGGACATGCCGAGACCTAGGGCAGCCATGGCATTATCGCCACCGCCTGGAGCGATGCGGCAACCGCCTTCGACATTCTTGCCGGCGATGCGTGGGTCGGCGATAGCGCCCGATTCGCGAGGGGAGAGCACGCGTGGCAGGGTGACGTCTGTGCGCCCCAGAGCCATCTCCAGCAAATCCAGCCTGTACTCATTCTTTACAGAGTCGAAATATGCTGTACCCGAAGCATCAGAGCGATCCGTAAACAAAGCATCCAGCTGTGCGGTGCCTTCCTCGACAGGACCGTTCCCGGCAATGCGCCAGCTTAGCCAGTCGTGTGGCAAGCAGATAGCGGCAATGCGAGCGGCGTTTTCTGGCTCATTTTCGGCCACCCACGCAACCTTGGTGATGGTCAGCGATGCCACCAAGGACGAGCCGACTGCCTTCACCCAGCGTTGCACGCCGCGCGTATGAACGTCCTCAGGTTCAGAGCCTTCTGCAGGCTTTTCGCCTAGGGTATTGATCAAAGCCTCGGCCTGCACGCTACTTCTGGTGTCATTCCACAGTAGGGCATCGCGGATGACGCGACCCTGGTCATCCAGCAGAACCATGCCATGCTGCTGCCCGCCCACGGCTAAGGCGCTGACGTCATCGAGTCCGCCGGCCTGTTCCGCAGCTTTCTGAAAAGCCTCCCACCACGCTTTCGGGTTGACGCTGGTTCCATCTGGGTGTGGTGCTTGTCCAAAACGCACGAGTTCACCGGTGAGCGCATCGGTGACGCGTACTTTGCAGGACTGAGTAGAAGTGTCTACTCCGGCTACGAGAATCCTCGACATAATGCCTCCTTGCATTGGTTTGTAATTTTAGAAACAAACTTCGTTAATTGACTTGACTAACTATTCCATAGTATCATTACAAGCGACAGAAGGAGCAATAATGCCACGACATAAAGCCCTCAATCAAGAAAATTTGCGCGCGCACAACATCGGCGTTGTGCTGTCAGCAATTTTACACAGCAGGGAACCCGTTAGTAGAGCGCATATCGCCCGTACCACCGGCATGACCAAGGCTGCGATTTCTATCATCGTTTCAGATCTTATTTCTCACAAGATTCTCAAAGAGGGAAAGCCTCAGCAGTTGGCCAGTACAGGAAAGCCGAGCAATCCGCTGGAATTCGTAGAGGGCTCCTGGTTGGGACTAGGCGTACAGGTTCATACCGATGGTTATGGCTTTATGCTGCAGGACTTTAATGGGAAAATTCATGCACGCCAGTGGGTCAATACCATGGACGATTCTTCGGATGCGGACACAATTCTCAGCCAATTGGTATCTATGATTGATCCGATTGTCCACGATTTCACGTCCAAAGGCGTTCATATCCTCGGTGGCGGATTGGCCGTTCCAGGCATGGTCACCAATGATGGCATTCTCGTGGACGCGCCAAACTTAGGCTGGAAAAATCTGAATCTCATGGAGACCGAACTGGTCAAGAAGTATGCGTTAACGCCACACAATGAGGCAAATCTGGCCGCTATTGCGCAAATACCTGGTTACGCGGTTTCTTGCACGGCGAATGAGCAGCGTGAAAATTCCTATCTGCCGGAAGATTCCTTTATTTATATTTCCTCCGACGTGGGTATTGGTGGTGCGTATATCGATCATGGCGCTTTAGTTACCGGCACCTGGGGTGTGGCAGGGGAAATTGGACACCTTTCCGTTTCTATGGGCGGCCCCGTCTGCAGATGTGGACGCCGCGGATGTATGGAGATGTATGCCGGCCGCAAAGCCCTGCTCAATGCAGCCGGATGCGAAAATGCTGCGGCGCTCGACGCGGATGAAAGCTTTACGTGGTTGAGTCAAAAACTCGTAGGATCCGATCCGAAAGCCAGTGATGTTATGTCTGAGGCGACCCGTGCCATGGCCTCGGCAATTGTGTCTACGGTGAATATTTTAGATATTACAAAAATAATTATCGGTGGTTTCTGGACTAGGTTTGGTACGAACTGGCTGAACGACTTGTATACCAGTGTCAATACACAGCTTAATGCCGTACATAAGGATAAGCTGGAAATCGTGTTCCCGACCGTCGACCAGTATGCAGGCGTATATGGCGCAGCAGAATTTGGATTGAGAAAACTCATCGACAATGCTGCAGAATATCTGCAATAGTTTGCATATCCAATTCACAATTAAAAAATCGGGTGGCGTAAGTCGAAAACTTACATCACCCGATTTTCAGAGGCGAGGAATGAGTTAGTTGCGCTGTGACGCCTGAGCAGCCTCAGCCATCCATGCCTCAACCTCGTCGATTTCCTTTGGAATATCGTGAGACAGCCATTCAGGACCGTTCTCGGTCATGAGCACATCATCTTCGATACGGATGCCGATTCCACGGAATTCTTCTGGAATCAACATATCGTTTTCCTTGAAGTACAAGCCTGGCTCGATGGTGAAAATCATACCAGGCGTAATTTTTGCACCTTGATAGGATTCGTAGCGTGCCTGCGAGCAGTCGTGCACATCCAAACCCAAATGGTGTGCTACGCCACAAGCATGCCAACGGCGATGCTGCTGACCCTCATGGCTCAAGGATTCTTCCACGCTGACAGGCAAAATGCCCCAATTGTGCATAGCTTCCGCCAGCACGCGCATGCACGCATGGTGGATATCCGAGTATGTGGCACCCACCTTGGCCGCCTCAAATCCCGCCTTCTGAGCGTTGAGCACAACCGTGTAGAGTTCCTTCTGCAATTCCGTAAATTTACCGTTGACAGGGAAAGTGCGCGTAATATCTGCTGTGTAGAGGCTATCGGTTTCTACGCCGGCATCGATAAGCAAAAGCTCGCCATCGGAAATCTTACCCGTATTGCGCATCCAGTGCAGGGTTGGAGCATGAGCGCCAGAAGCCACGATAGTACCGTAGCCTTCAGCATTGCCTTGCTCGCGCGCATTGGCGTTGAACTTGCCCTCCAAGATACGCTCGCCACGTTCCTTACCGCGTGCATCCGGCAGGGCTTCCAGCATGCGAGTAAAACCGTCATGTGTAGCAGCGATGGCCTTGCGCATTTCTCGTACTTCGTACTCGTCCTTCAGCATGCGCGATTCAGAAGCGAACTCATAGAGCTTGTTATCATCGGATTCGCTGGCATCCGGATTGTCAAAACCTGCAGCTGAACGGATGGCATCTACATCCTTGGTAATTTCGGCATCAATATTGCGGATAATGCGCACGCGGATGGCGCCCTCTTCAGTGCCCACGTCCTTGGATAAAGCATCGTACAATCCCGCAATATCTGCAGTTTCGATGCCGGTCATCGTTTTGATGCCTTCCAAGCCTGGACGCACACCCACCCAGTACTCGCCGTAAGAGGCAGAACGGTAGTAATCCTGAGTGCTCTGGTCGCTGCGAGGATGCAGGAAGAGCACAGGTTCATGCGTCTTGCCCATGACGGCCTCTGCGCTCTGCGGAGCCACAGGATTCAAAACCAACACGGCGCCTGCTTCATAATCCTGACCCAGACCGGTGTAGTATGCAAAAGCGCTGTCCGGGCGGAAGGCGTAATCGCAATCATCATTGCGTACCTTAGCCTGACCGGCTGGGATAACAATACGCTCGCCTGGAAAACGCTTGCCCAAAGCCTCCAAACGAGAAGGCGTGTAACGGCTAGACTCCAAAGGCTGGATATCGTTTTCTTCCTCGCCCCAGCCCGTCAGCATAAAATCGCTAAAATTCGTGGATTCTGGGCGTAATGTGCGGTTGTGGGACCTGTTTGCCATGGAATCTGATGCATCGGCTTCGGCGCGAGATTGTGGCTCGTTGTCGTGTGCGGAAATCATAAAAATATGCTCCTTGAAAATGTGATGTAATGCCTCCACTCTAAGGCTTATCGGTGACTTTCACCACTTCAGCTCACAGTATAGTACCGTCCGTAATTGCGCTTAAAATAAGCCCTATGTCTTATGAGGTACCACAATCTGAAAATCTTCAATTAGCCGATGTTTATAGGGAAATTATGAAGCGTGCTCCGGAGCACGATTTTGATCCTAGCTTAGATCGCATGGTAAAAGTCCTGGACTATATGGGTCATCCTGAGGAATCTTTCAGAGTTATCCACGTCACCGGTACAAATGGTAAGGGTTCTACGGCGCGTATGGCGGAGGCCCTGTGTAGGGCGTATGGATTGCGCACCGGTCTCTACACGTCGCCTCACGTGGAGTCTGTGACGGAGCGCATTGCTATCGATGGCCAGCCTATTTCCGATGATCAATTCATCGATACTTGGTTGCAAGTCAAGGACGTTATAGAGCTGGTGGACCAGGATTCGCTGGCACAGGGTGGCCCGCGCATGAGCTTCTTTGAAGTGCTGACCACGATGGCAATTGCAGCTTTTGCCGATGCGCCTGTGGATGTAGCAGTCGTAGAAGTGGGTATGGGTGGACGTTGGGACGCCACAAATGTGCTCAATGGTGATGCGGCAGTTATCGGCCCTGTGGATATGGATCATATGCAGTGGTTGGGCGATACTGTAGAAGAAATCGCCACCGAAAAAGCAGGCATTATCAAATCCAATTCCACGGTTATCATCGGTGCGCAGCCACACGAGCAGGTGCCAGATATTCTGCTCGAGACGGCTAAAGAAGTAGGCGCGCAGGCAGTCATTCGAGACGGCTATGAAGCTACCATCGATTCTCGTGCCGCCGCTGTAGGCGGACAGGTGATTACGGTTCACACGCCACAGGGCACGTACGAGCAAATTCCTGTATCGCTATTCGGGGAGCATCAGGCACATAACGCCTTGGCGGCCATTAGTGCTGCGGAGGTCGTTATCCCGGTTGCGGGTCAATTGGATGCAGACGTCGTAGCCGAAGCCTTGTCGAATGTGAAGGTGCCGGGACGTATTGAGGTTATTCGTCGCTCACCAACGATTATCATCGACGGCGGTCACAACCAAAATGCAGTGAACGCCTTGCGCGCCGCGTTGGAAGAAAACTTCGATTTCAACGACCTCGTGGGCGTGGTTAGCATGATGCGGGACAAAGAGGTGGAAAGCGTTTTGGGCATTATGGAGCCGCTTCTGTCCAAAATCGTCGTCACGCAGAATTCGTGGACTTCCCGTGTCATGCCCGTCGACGAGTTGGAAAAGATTGCCATTAGTGTCTTCGGCCCGGATCGCGTAATTCGTGCCGATACAATGCCGGATGCCATTCAGGAAGCGGTGAACGAGGTAGACGCGAATGATGAACTGGGCATTGGCTACGGTCATGGTGTGGTGATTTTTGGTAGTTTCGTCACTGCCGGCGATGCGCGCATTTTGCTCAAAGAACGGCATAACAGCGAACTGAAAAATACGAAGGAAGATCGCGCCGCAGGCGTGAATACTGACTTTAGCGCTGATAGCGAGCTCGATGAGGAAGTGTCCGCTGAGACCGAGGACACCCTCTAGAGGCCGTAGCGTATGTACGTTAAAGAACTCACTATTCGCGGTTTTAAATCCTTCGCACACGCGACCACATTGCGCTTCGAACCCGGGGTAACTGCTATTGTCGGCCCGAATGGTTCTGGAAAGTCCAATGTGGTGGATGCGCTTGCCTGGGTGATGGGTGAGCAGGGTGCGAAGAGTTTACGCGGCACCTCGATGGAGGATGTGATTTTTGCAGGCACATCCACGCATGCGCCTTTGGGACGTGCTCAGGTGATTTTGACCATCGATAATTCCGATGGCACGTTAGATATTGATTACTCTGAAGTGAGTATCAGCCGTACAATTTATCGCAATGGTGGATCGGAATACTCTATTAATGGCAGTCCGGTCCGTCTGCTGGATGTGCAGGAATTGCTTTCAGATACCGGCTTGGGCTCCCATATGCATGTGGTTGTGGGACAGGGCAGGTTGGATTCTATTTTGCGTGCTACGCCTCAAGATAACCGTGCCTTTATAGAGGAAGCTGCAGGCATTCTCAAGCATCGCAGGCGTAAGGAGCGTGCGCTGAGAAAACTGAAGAGTACGCAAGATAATGTAGACCGTTTGGACGATCTTATCAACGAAATTCATCGTCAGATGGGTCCGTTGCGTAGACAAGCGAAGGTGAGCAGGCGAGCGGATAGTATTCAGGTGATTATCCGCGATGCATCCAGCAGACTGTTGGCTGATGAAGCCAGCACGCTGCTGAGTCAGCGCGATGCTGTGCGTCACGATCTCGTCTCTGTGCGCAAGCAATTGCAAGAAGCGCAGCAGCAGTTGACGGCTACGAAATTAGACATCGAACGCTTAGAAGGATTAAGCAGTTCAGCTAATCCGGAAATGAATCAGCTCAATCAGGATTATCATCGCATGACGCAGTTGCATGAAAGGCTGAATTCCTTATCTGCTTTGGCGCGTGAACGTGAACATATGTGGCGTTCGCAAATTGTGACCGCCACGGGCGATGATCCAGATCTTCTGCGTGCGCGTGCTCAAGAATTACAGACTCAGCAAGGCGCGGTCATAACGCAGACGAATCAACTGCGTTTAACCTTCGATAAGGTCACCGAGCGTAGGGCAGTAGTGGAGCAGGAGCTGGCTTCGGTACGGCAATTAATCACGCAAATGCGCACCTCCGCGCAGGAGCAAGAAGCGCAAAAATCTAAACTGCGCGAGGAAATCGCACGACAGGAAGCACAAATTCAGGGCTTCGACTCGCGCTTGCGCGATAATGCGGCTCAAGCTGAGGATTTTGCCCGGAACCTAGCGGACGCTCGCTCGCGTTTGACGCAGCTTCAGGCGCAGAATGCGGATGCGGCCGACAATTTAGACGAGCAGCATGCTACTGCGCAGCAGCGTGTGGAGGAAATCCGTTCCACGCGCGACAGTATCGAGGCTGACATGCGTCAGATCAATAATGCGATAATTTCCTTACGCGCGAAGGCCGATGCTTTGAACGATACCCTGGAAGCACGAAACAACAATGCCGAGTTTAGCCACAGCGATATGAAGAGTCTGGGGAAATTGGCTGAATTTATTCGCATCGAAGAAGGCTGGGAAGAGGCTATAGCTCAGGCTTTAGGTCCGTTTGCAAGCTCCTTCGTGGTGCAGTCGTACGAGGATGCTGCACGCGCGGTGCACCGTGCTCATGACAAGCATTTGGGGAAGGCATCTGTTGTTTATAGCAGCCCGCTTCCTGCTGCAGGTCAGTCTGCTGTGCGTGCATCGAAGGATACTCTTGTCTGCGCCTCAGATGTCGTTTCTCTCAGCCCTCAGCTGCGTGTGAATCCCGCTGACTCTGATGAAACCGCGCAACACGTCGTCGAAACCGTGAAATTCATGCTGTGCGATGTGGCGCTGGCACATACGGTGGAGGAAGCGCTACACATTCTGCAGGAAGAGCATTATAGTACGGTTATCACGCAAGATGGCGATACCTTTACACCCTTTGGTGCTACAGCAGGAGCATCTCATTCGCCGAGCGATTTGAGTCTGGTAGCCCGGCGAGATAAGGCTTTAGCGCACGTTGCGCAACAGGAATCCGTGCTCCAGAAGCTATCTACAGACAAGGAAAGCGTGGACGCACAGTATGCGCAGGCTCGGGAGAAGCTCAGCGCTATTAATACCGCCATGACCGAAAATCGTGTGCGCATGCAGCAGCGGGAAAATGACATTCAGGCTGCTCAATTGAGCATAGAAAGCCTGACCCGCCGTATCAGCCATATTGATGAGCAGAAGCAGCATATCGAAGATCAAAAAACGTCTGTGGTTGCTACTCTCGAAAACCTGAAAAACCAGTTAAGCCTTGCTCAAACGGCGAAGGATTCTCACATCGATCTCGATGCCAGCATCTCTCATGAACGTGAATTGGACCAAGCGCTGACGCAGGAGCGTCAGGCAGAGGTTACTGCCCGTTTGGAGTGGAATAATGCCTCCCAGCATAGTCAATCCTTAGAGCGCCAAATCACGCTACTGGTGTCGCAGGCTCAGCAGGCGGACAAGCGCCGAGAGAAAATTGCTCGACTCAATGAGGACCGGCAAAACCGCGCACAAGAGGCCGCGCGTATTTCTCAGAAAGCTCAGGAAGCCGCTGGAGCTCTTTATGAGCATATTCAGTCCGTTTTGGCGCATAGGGAAAAAATTCAGACGCGCATTTCTGCACATGATGAGCAGCTGAAGGCACTGCGCCAGCAACGTAATGAACAAGAACCGGTGGTGGATCAACTCAGCAAGCAGGAACATGATTTAGATATTGCTCGAGAACGCATAGCCACTCAATACGGCCAAATTTCCCAGCGTAGCCTCAACGAGCTGGGTAGTAGCCTTGAAAGAGTTATCGAGCAGTATGGTCCGAGTCTGCCTGTGCCTGTTTTTGATGATTTCGGTCAGCTCATTGCGCTAGAAAACAAGGAGACAGAGGAAACTGCAGATTCTGATCACACCTTGCACGCCTTGAATATGACGGATTTGAGTGGCTTTAAAACCGAGAAATACGAGCGTAGCCGTGAGCAGAAAAAGCTGGATAAGGCGAGGCGTGATCTTGCTGCCTTAGGAAAAGTGAATCCGCTGGCTACGGAGGAGTTTGATGCCCTTCAAGAACGCCATAAGTATCTCGTGGAGCAGCGCGATGATGTGGTGAAATCCCGTAATGATTTGCTGGACTTGATTAAAAACTTAGATTCTACGATGATTGAAGTTTTCGAATCTGCCTTCGAAGACACGGCTCAAGCCTTTACTACGGTATTCGCCTCGCTGTTCCCGGGAGGGAAAGGCAGGCTCGTTTTGGAAGATCCCAGCGATATGCTGTCTACTGGCGTTATCGTGGAAGCAAGCCCAGCTGGCAAACGTGTGAAGCAGCTCAGTCTGCTCTCCGGCGGTGAGCGCAGTTTAACGGCACTAGCACTGCTTTTCGCGATTTTTACGGCACGACCAAGCCCGTTCTACATCCTCGATGAGGTGGAGGCAGCCTTGGATGATGTGAATTTAACGCGTTTGCTCGGTGTAATCAATGACCTGCGTGCGCATGCGCAAATCATCGTCATCACCCACCAGCAGCGCACCATGAGCATTGCCGATGCATTGTATGGCGTCACTATGAGGTCGGACGGTATCACTGCCGTGGTCTCGCAAAAGCTCGGCCAGGGCGAGATCATAAATAACGCATAGACGTACGATGGCTTTCGGAGGAAACAATGAACAAGAAGATACGGGTAAAAATCACCGTAGGACAAACCGAACTTTCTGCAGATATGGAGGATAACGCCACCACCCAGTGGTTGGTGAATCAGATGCCGATGACGGTGCATATGCAGGATTTGTATAATCGCGAAATGTGCCATCGCTATGGGGCCTACGCCCTGCCTACAGATAATATGCGTTCCGATGGGTACGCAGTCGGGGATATTGCGTACTGGGCTCCAGGTGGCAGCTTGGTTATCTTATATGCGCAAAATGGTGAACACTTTGAGCGCCAACACTTAGGGCATATCGATTCGGGCGTCGAAGTCTTTCAGCATACCGGGGATGCAGATGTGCGATTTGAAATCGCTGAGTAAAGAAGGCTGAGTAAAAAAGCTGAGTAAAGAAAATCGCCTCAGCACACGTGTCCTAGAAATCAATTGTGGAGTATCCAGCAAATCTGGGTACTCCACAATTTTTATGACTGTTGCCTTTGTGATTGTACGCGCAATTATCCTTGCAAAACCCTACGCACAATTTCATTATCACCTTCGAAAGGCACATGCTTATTGAGCATCTTAATCCAGCGCTCATCGCCCTTGCCGATGGCGAGGACAATGGCCAAACCTGGCTGACGTTTCGCATCCGTCAATGCCTCTTCAATCGCCGCTGTACGGTCGAGGATGATATCGTGCTTTACGTCCGGATTCGTAATGGCTGCGTCCATATCAGCTGCAATCTTGGCTTCCGGTTCTGTATTGGTATCTTCTAAAGTAAAGATAAAGCGTTGAATGCGGTTTTCGGCTGCATGCACGATTTCAGGGCGGCGATTATACGCCTTATTGCCCGCAGAGCCAGTGACCAGAACGATATACGGCTTTTGTGTGCCATAGGTTTCGTCCACATAGTCCAGCAGTTTTTCGGTACTGATGGCGTTATGCGCATAATCTACAATGCCGATGACATCGCCATCATCCTCATGCGTGCCACGGAAAATTTCCATGCGTCCAGGCACCTGAACGTGATTGACCGCTTGCATACTCGAAGAGTCCTTCTCCACGCCCGCGAGTTGTGCAATTTCGATCGCCACAGCCGCATTCGCATAATTAAACTCACCCGGCATATCCAAATGGATCAGCGTACGGTCTAGACTCTGCTCATCCACAAAATGCGCTGGAATGCCGGCCTGAGCCACATCTGCATCGATGACATCACGGTAATCGATATCCGCAGAAAACACCATCTCATCGCTATTGAAAATAATGCGACGCTTGCACGCAAAATAATCCTCAAAGCTGGGATGTTCAATGGGGCTGATGTGGTCCGGGGAAATATTGAGAAAAGCGCCAATATTAAAGTGCAAATTGAAAACGCGATCCACCTTGTACGCCTGTGAGGACACTTCGATAACGGCATGGGTGAGGCCATTATCTACCGCTTCGCGCAGCATACGATACAAATCCAAGGATTCAGGTGTCGTCAAATCCGACTCCTCCATATGCACCCCATCCGTGGAATTATTCACCGAAGATATCAAAGCAACCTTCTGATGGAAATAATCATTCAAAATAGCATGGGTAAAGAAAGTAGTTGTGCTCTTACCCTTGGTCCCCGTAATACCAATGGTCGTCAATTGCTTATCCGGATGACCATAAAACTCCTGAGCAAGCACAGCCAGAGCCTTACGAATATCCGTCACCACAATCGCCTGAGCAGAGCCGGAAAATTCCTCATCAAAAGCCTGCTCAGCCACATACCATTGCAATCCGCGCGACACAGCATCAGCCACATATTCGTTCTTAAAAGCACCCTTGCAGACGAGCAAGCTCCGGTCGTCCACGTCGTGGCTGTTGTATGTCAGGCTCGCACAATCAAAATCCTGCAATGCGCTCAAAGGGGGGATATCCTGAGCCAGAAGATGGAAATTATCCAATACTTCAAAAGCCTTACGCACTGTCAAATGTGGCATTACAACCAACTTCCTTGAATTAATCGACGATTGTTCTTTTTAAGGTACTCATTATACTGCTGCTTCCACGCCTGATACCCGTCGCGCTGAAATGCCATTAAATTCTCCAAAGATACAGCAGCCACCTGAGGAAATAGACGCGTCATAGGCTCCACCAAATCCACGGCAGCCACAGTATCGGCCAAAGCATTATGGAAACTGCCATGAGGATGCACACCGTAATATTCCGTCGTATCCACCAGCTTGCGTGGCCCTCTCCGCTTGCTAATTGTGCGATCAATGACCAGAGGATCGATAATCAGCAATTCACGCTCCGTTTGAGTGATCAAATTATCCGCATCCTTGTCCCGAGTCAGCGTCACCAAATCTGAGGAGCCAATTTTCTTCAAATCGCCATTGAGCATGTGGATATCAAAGGGCGCATTGTATGCCAGCAAAGGAATATTCTTTAACTGCGCCGCCACGATAATATCCGACAACCGTGTAATCGCCGTCTTTTGATCTTCGCCGTGCTCCTGCAAGTACTGCGTGGTAAAACCATTGACACGCGAGGCAAAGGGATTGACCTCCATCTGAGGATTAATTTCCCAATATCCCGTCACATCTGCCTCAAAACCCTGAGCAGGATTGCGTAACACTAAGCTGGCAGAAACAATCGAATCCTTACCATACGACACGCCCGTAGTTTCCGTATCAAACCCCAAAATATACGTATCTGAAAGGGTAGTAGTCCGTTTCTGAGGGCTTAAATCCTCAATGATATGCAGTAAAGAAGTCATGCGTACCATTATTGTGCAACAATAAGACCTATGACAATGAAGGACAAACGCGCACAGTTTGAAGCACATGCTATGCCGATCGTGGATCAACTTTATCGTTTCGCCATGAAATTGACTAACAATCCGGATGATGCTCAAGATCTCGTGCAAGATACCTTTGAGCGGGGATACAAGAATTTCGATTCATTTGAACAAGGCACCAACTTCGCCGCGTGGATGACCACCATCGAAAGAAACCTCTACTTCAATCAATACAACAAAGCAAAACGCAGACCTCAGCGAGCAAATAACAGTACCGGCGAATACGACGATTGGGATATCTACTCCGCTTACGAGCACTCCTCAGAAGAGCTGAAATCCGCCGAACAAACCTTCATGGATAGCTTTGCGCCCGAAGAAATTATCAAAGCTCTCAATAATTTATCTCTAGAGCGTCGCGAAGTCTTCATCGCGGCAGCCATCGATGGAAAAAGCTACGCACAGGTAGCCAAAGAGCAGGGGGTCAAAATCGGTACCGTTATGAGTCGACTCAACCGCGCTCGCACACAATTGAAAAAAGAGCTCGAAAGTTATGCGGCTGAGCGGGGGATTTCGCTAACTGAGAATGCGGGCAATAAATAAAACCTTGTCTGAGTTGTGAATAATATAGATGTGAAAATGTAGAGGTAAAAAAAATGAGCACTTATGTAAGAAGAAACCAAGTCGTTTCGGTGATGCGTGACTATGGTTGTGGCACGTCCGTTATGGTAAATCGCTATACGCGTGTGGATTTGAATGATTCCGCACGCTGCTGCGATAAAGGAAGCACCGCTTACAACGAGACAGTGGTTGCCCTCGGTGGGGATTGCTTTGATCCCATGACCTGCTGTGACCAGCAAGAGCGCGACATGATTGCAGCTATCCGCGATTGCTTGCGTCCAAAGAGTGCTCCGGAGTCTCTATATAGCAGATTGAAGGATTGCATCGACTGCATGTGCGATGAGGCATAGTTTTAGCCTAAGTTCTTTTCTTATATCGGATTCAAAACCTGTAATGCATGAAGCGTTGCGCGTTCTTGAATCCGATTTTTTATGCGGATATAAAAAGACATAAAAGTAGGGATTCCTCACAAGAGAAATCCCTACCTAAGAATGTACGGTTGATACGAGAGTATCAAAACAGCCTATGCATTTGGCCTTTTGCCGTGATTTGCAGCCTTCTTACGGCGTTCACGACGCATACGTCCACGCTTACCCATGGCAAACTCCTTTACTTGGAAAATTACTTTATAGAGTATCTCATATGCACGCGACTGAGGGCAAAATTCTGCTCGAAACGTAGCATACAGTACTTTATTTTCAGACTTTCTTGGGCTTTGTAGAAAATTATTCTTACTTTTCTACAGCGCGTGCTGAGTAGTACAGAGTAGTGGTGGTGGTTTTGCCTGGCGCGATCACAATCAGATCCTTACCGGAGCGGAAAGCATTGGCGTATGCGGTCTGTGGCTCCACAGCCACACCAGCCGGCTTCGTGCTTGCGTCCCAGCCAAAACCGTTGCACATTTGGAAGGAAGTGACGGTCTCGTCGCCGGTAATGGTGACTTCTACGCCATCTGGTCGGGTAAAGACAGCCTGGACGCTACCGTCTGCCTCGCGAATCACATCGGTCCACGCATCATCGAAGGATTGCACACCAAGTTCCTTCGCCTCACGTAAATCGAAACGTGTGCCCTCTACATCTTCCAGACCAACAGGGAGTAGGCGTTGGTTCACCTGGACGTGCGTCTGAGCTGGAATGCTTAAACGGCAAGCACCATTATCCGCATCCATCTCTTCAGTGGTGGTGCCGTGCTTACCATTGGCAAGCCATGGATGAGTAGCCAAAGCCCACGGTGCATTGGAGGAGCCGTTGTTATAGGCCTCTACCTGAATTTCCAAGCCCTTGTCTTCGCTCAGTGTGTAGGTGGTGGTCACGAAGAGATCGAAGGGGTAGTTTGCCATATTTGGAGTACGCCAGGTCAGGCTTACACTGTTGGTGCTCAAGGACTCGAGCTTCCACGCACTGCGATATCCAAGACCATGGATGGAATTGTGACGGTCATGCTCATCGATAGGGAAGGCGTAGGACTTTCCTTCGAATTCGTACTCGCCGTCCTCGATGCGGTTTGGATAAGGAATCAAAATCTGCCCACTGCAGGCGTGGATAGGCTCTTGTGGGTTGCGTGGAACGGTAATTTCCTTTCCAGCCCAATCAAAACGCTCCAATGCGGCGCCTTGTTCGGTGATAACAGCGGTATATTCACCTGCGCGGATAGTGTATTCATTTCCGGCCCATGATGGCAGGTTGCGAGTCATAAGTACCTCTTTCGTACTATTTCAATTGTGGGGCTGCAGACCCTGCTTTCTTCGTAGAAAGCAGTAGAAACAGACATCAGCGCGGATGACTGCCTTCAGCAGCAATAGAAGCAATTTTAGCACCAAGCACGTCGATTAAATCCAGCGGGTTGAGGCCTACGCTTAGTCCGCGCCGTCCCCCGGAGACGAGAATTTCCTCAAATTCTAAAGCACTTTCATCCAGAATCGTAGGATGAGAGATTTTCTGTCCGAGCGGTGAAATACCACCAACCACGTATCCGGTTTGACGTTGTGCTACTTGTGGATCCGCCATTTGTGCTTTCTTGACCCCACACGCGGCCGCGGCCGATTTAAGATTCAAATGTCCGGTGACGGGCACGATGCAGGTGGCTAAATCATGACCCGGACGCTCCCCAATGTCTATGAGCAGGGTTTTAAACATTTGCTCAGCGGGGATATCCAGCTGGGCGGCACCTTCCAAACCAAAGCCTTGGTCCATGTGATCCGCATTGTGCTCATATGTATAGGTGTGATAACTGATCTGTGCATCTTCCAGGGCTTGCAGTGCGGCGGTTCCCAGAGAGGATTTCGATTCTTTTCTTTTACTATGACCCATGTGTGCCACCATACTCGAGCAACTCTACGTGTCAAGGAAAAGCGGGCAGTAAAAGCACTGCCCGCCATGGTTCAATACCTTACTCCAAACCGATTGAATTCAAATGATGCGTGCGCAGCGTGGTGTACTGCGTTTCTCCAGATTCGCTCAAGAGTTCGATTGCGCGATCTCCTTCACCTGCATAGCTGTAGGAGCTCATGGCTTGTTTACCGCCGTTGATATACACTTCTACGCAGCCGCGATCCACAAAAATGCGCAAATCCAGCTTTCCTGTAGCAAGCTCAGCAGCGCTGACAGGAGCGGCGCGATACCCACGGTCACCTGCATAGGCGGCTTGACGGTCAATCACCACGCGCTGCGTCTGCTGATCGTAGGCGATATAGGTATAGCTGCCATCTGCAGTAGCGTGAACTTTCACACCTGTCCGTTCAGCATTGGTGCGAGTAAGATCCATGCTTAATTCAATTTCCAGGGCGTCGGCGTTGTTGGAGAGCTCAAACGTGCTATTGCTTTCGACGGTAACTGCGCCGAAATCTTGTGTATCAGCGCGTAGTCCTTCCATTTCTTTAACAGGATAGGTGTAAATATCGCCATCAGAGCCCAGTGTAATTTCACGAGGCAAGGTCAAATTGCCGCACCAGCCGTCTTCCTGCATAGGAATAGGTTCTACAAAGGGGCTCATCCAACCGTAAACAATCTGGCGAGTGCCGTCGTTAAAGGACTGTGGAGCGTAATAATTATGTCCCCAATCCCACAGACGGAACTCTGTTTCAGGTTGGAAGGCTTCGCCTGGTGTCCAGCTGCCAATCATATAACCTGCATTATTGAGATTTCGATTCATATAACCTTGAGCATGCGTACCCATGGCAGAGAATCCGATCACCCATTTTTCCTTGCCTGCACGGTCTCGGATAGGGAAGAAGTCCGGGCATTCCAGCATAAAGACCTGTGGATCAGGATGCTCAAAAAGTACGCCATCGTACGACCAATGCACCATATCCTTAGAGGTGAAAAGCCACATTTGACCCCGCTTTTCTTTGGAGGAGACGCCGAAGGTCATATACCAGGTATCTGCGGTCTTCCAGACCTTCGGATCGCGGAAATGATGGTCGACTTTATCCGTAGGGCAGTCGATAATCATGCCGCGTTTGGTCAGGCTCTGCAAATCGTCATCCGCTGGCTCAGCATACATTTGGACTTGCCAATCGCCACCCGTATTATCTATGCCATTTGCCCAACGATGACCGGTGTAGTAAATATGGAGCTTGTCGTCATCCCCGATGACGGCGGAGCCGGAAAACACGCCGTCCTTTTCTTCCTCCAAGCTAGGGGCAAAAGCTACTGGCTCTCGGCGCCAGTGGAGCATGTCGGCAGAGGAGACGTGTCCCCAGTGCATTGGGCCCCATTGCGTGCCATAGGGATGTAATTGATAGAACACATGCCAGCGTCCCTTATAGAAGCACAATCCGTTAGGGTCGTTAATCCAGCCACCATCAGAGGCGATGTGGAAGCGTGGATACCAACGGTTATTGCGCGCAGCGGCGAGGGCTGACACGCCTTCTTCGGCCTTCTTCAGCGCTTCTGCATGGTCCACGAATGGGTGAAGAACGGGCTCTTGTGGGATGAAATTATGCATTGTCTGTCCTTTTCTCTGAATGCGATGTATGGATGTTTATTTGTTGGAGTTTTGCCTCATAAGCTTCAATTGCTTATCGGTATAGAATGGGTCGCCGCCGACCTCCTGATCGTCCTTCTTGATGATGAAGAATCCATAAATAAGCGCTACTAATACGATACCGGAAATGGTAAAGAAGGTAGTGCGGTCGCCGAGCTGATCGTGCAAGGCGCCTAATGGGGTGGAGAAGATGACTTGGCCCACCTGAGAAGCGATTTGGAATCCGACCATGTACAAGGTTGCCGACAACTTCGTATCAAAATGCAAAGTGAAGTAGCGGAAAACAGGCAGGATAAACAGAGGCACTTCGATGGAGTGGAAGAGCTTGACGATGGACACCATCACGGGATCATGGAATACGCCGCACAAACCGATGCGTGCAAACATGATAAAGGCTCCCAGCAGCAAAGCATTGCGCACGCCAATCTTGCGCATGATGATAGGCACTACGCCCATCATGGCAGATTCGAGGAAGACTTGAATGCCGTTCAGCGTGGAATACGTGTTATTGCCAATTGCTTCGGTTGGAAACAGGCTGGTGTAGTAGGTAGGGAACATCTGCTGGTCAAACACGGTGTAGAAGGTGTTGGTGAGCAGCATAAAAATAATCAGTAGCCACAGCGTAGGCATGCCCAGCACGGAGAGCATTTCTTTCAGGGATGGATTTGTCGGTGCTGCGTCGGGATCAGCTTCTTTTTTCAGCTCGGCTTTTTGCTCGGCTGGCACCCAGAAGGCGTAGATAGCCAGCATAGCAAGACCAAATGCTGAACCAATCCAGAAGTTGATCAGTGGATTCACATTAAAAATGTGGCCGGCTACCAGAGCTACGATGGCGTAGCCGAAGGAACCCCACGCGCGTGATTGGCCGTATTCAAAATTAAATTTACGCGAATAGCGTTCGGTCAGCGCCTCAAACAGCGAGCATCCTGCCATAAATCCGGCGGATAGGACCACGGATCCTATCAGTGCGCCCAAGAAGCGTGTGCTGCCGCCGGCGTTAATCATGGGATAGTAGATAAACTGTACAAATGGTCCGACGAGAGCGGCAATGGCGGATACGACGATGGCCAATTGACGCTTGATGCCGAGCTGATCTTGGATAGCGCCATACGCAAACATGATAATCAGTGTGGCTAAAGAATTGATGGAGTAGATCTGGCCAACTTCCGCACCGTTCAGACCAATCGTGTTGAGCCAACGCTGGAAGAACGACCACCAGATGCCCCAGGAGCAGAAGAACATAAAAATGCCAAATGAGCTCTGCAGATATGATGGATTTTTCCATACTTTGAAACCGTTATGCGCCATTGTATTCTCGATTCTCACATTATTCTCATTAGCTGGAACGGCACTGCTTTGCGTCGAACTTTTACGATGAACCACTTTGCTCATCTGCGCTAACAATTCATTAAAATACCACGTCAATCGTTTGACGTCAAACGATTGACGAAAATTTTCGGAAAATAAAAATGTGGCTGAAGGGGTGGTTATTGTACGGAGTCTTTGTCTATGACGGCGCAGTGAATCAGCACGTCACCGTCTAAATCCAAATCTGGCAGTGTCGCTGTCGTGTGTGGAAGCGTGAAATCTTGCGGTCTTTTCTGTTCTACGAGGCTGATGAGCTTGCAGGCAGCCCAGTAACCCATTTCGTAGTGGGGCAGTTCTACTGTGGTCAGCTCTGGTGCAAGGGTTTCGGCGAGCACGCGGTGATTATCCACGCCCACGACGCTGATATCTTTGCCAATTTCTAAGCCCAGTCGCGCCGCCGTATCATATACATACCACGCACGCGCATCGTTAAAGCAGAAGAGACCATCCGGTTTGTAGGTCGTCATCAGCTTGCGCACGGCCTCGAGAGCGGGAGCATTATTGCCCACAGCCGTTACTAACTGTGGATCGAAGGCTATGTCTGCATCTGCAAGAGCCTGCTTGTAACCTTTGAGCCTGAGCTCTTCTGCAATCATCGGCTCGCTACAACCAATGTAGGCAATGCGCGTGCAACCTGCATCGATAAGCCTTTTCGTGGCATCGTAGCCGATGTGGATTTCGTCTGGAGCAATGCCCGTGTATGTAGGCTGAGCTGCGTTGTGATCTTGGGTGGAGTTGACGAGGACGACGGGGTAGCGTGCCAGTATGTCCGGCACCGTGGAGTAGCGATTGGACATTTTAGCGAGGAAAAATCCGTCTACGCCGTAGCGCTCTAAAGCGGAGATTTCTTTCAATTCTTGGGAATCGTCGTCCACGGAAATGGTCATAATCACGTAACCATACGCGCTAGCCGCATCTTGCGCGCCTTTAATCATAGAACCGGCGTATGGGGTAGTGGCCACCTCATTGCTGAGGAAGCCGAGGATATGCGTATGGCTGGTGCGTAAACTGCGCGCCATTTGGTTGGGCTTATAGCCGAGATCTTGAGCGACTTGTCGGATTTGTGCTGCGGTGTCAGCGTTGACACGACCTGCATCGCGATTGTTGAGCACGAGGGACACGGTGGATACCGATACGCCAACGAGTGTGGAGATATCTTTCATCGTGGTCATGTGTGCCCTCACTTCTTTATGGCGTTCTCTCGTGTGTTTAGCTCAGCACGTGTGTCTCTGCAAGTGTGGTGTAGACGGGCTGAGCTGTGCATCCCACGTCTTTATCTTACTCGGTTATCTGCCGCGAGGGCGCCGGCGGGGATGCTCTGTGGCGGGAGAGATAGGAGTCGCTGCTGTGTGATGTAGCTAGGGGAAATGATGTGAGGAGGAAGGGAGCGTGTCTTTCGGGATTTTTTCGTAATTGAGGTTTGAGCAAAAATGACCCTCTTTGTATCTCGTTTTCAGGAGACTGTGCGGCTGAGTGTTATTAAGATGGGCATTTTACCCAAAAGGTGGTTTTCTTCGATTCACAGCATGGAAACACACAAAGCCACGAAAACGCGGTTTTTACGAAAGTTTCTGATCTCCACGGAATGAAATCTTGTGGGCAAAGCTGCCCATGCTGAGAGCAGTATTCGGTTCAAGTCGGTTGTAGCATTTGAGAGCAATGGGACAAAATGCCCAAAAGCTTTGTTGTCCCAGAGATGTCCCTCCTTGGGCATACCCATTCGCCTCTTCAAAGACGGCACAAAAAAGGCCTCATCATGAGATGAGGCCTTTTTTGCAAAACCGCGTTCTTCGAAAATTCGAAAAACTTAGCTTAATTGCTTAATTCGAACTACTCGTTGATCTCTGCGAAGTAGAGGAGAGTACGAATCATGTTGGAGGTGAAGCCGTACTCGTTGTCATAGAATGCAACGGTCTGTACGAGCTGCTTGTCTCCAGCAGTGTTTACTACGGTCTGAGTTGGATCGAAAACGCCACCGTGGGTGTCGCCGATGATGTCAGAGGATACGATGCCGTCTGCATTGTATCCGTAGTATTCGCAGTTCTCGAAAGCTTCCTTGAAGGCTGCGTTGATCTCGTCAGCAGTTACCTTCTCGCGAAGCTGAGTGGTGAGCTCGGTGATGGATCCATCTGGCACCTGAACGCGCTGTGCGTGGCCCTGAAGCTTACCATCTACAGAAGGAACTACCTTACCGATAGCCTTTGCTGCACCAGTGCTGTGAGGAATGGTGTTTACAGCAGCTGCACGGTTGCTACGACCGTTCTTACCGCGAGGACCATCAAGGATCATCTGGGTGCCGGTGTAAGCGTGAATGGTGGTCATGAAGCCAACTTCAATGCCCCACTTCTCATCGAGCAACTTAACCATTGCAGCCATGGAGTTTGTGGTGCAGGAACCAGCAGAAACGATTGCATCTTCTGGCTTGAGGATCTCTTCGTTTACACCGAATACAACGGTAGGAGTGGTGTCATCCTTTGCAGGAGCAGAGATGAGAACCTTCTTTGCGCCAGCATCGAGGTGAGCCTGGGACTTCTCAGCAGAAGTGTAGAAGCCGGTGCACTCGAGTACGTACTCAACGCCATCGTTCTTTACCCATGGGATGTTCTTAGCATCGCGCTCTGCATAAACTGGGTATTCCTTGCCATCTACGATAATTGCTGTATCTGTGGAAGAAATCTCATAAGCAGTGCCATCATCATGCTTGAATGGGCCCTGGCTGCTGTCATACTTGAGCAAATAAGCGAGCATGGATGGTGTGGTCAAATCGTTGATTGCAGCAACTTCGATGTCACCAGCTTTGCCGCCACGATTCTGGAGCTCGAGGATGCGACGGAATGCAAGACGACCGATACGACCAAAGCCGTTAATACCAATCTTTACTGTCATTTAATACTTCCTTATACATAGTGTCGTGACCAGTATTGAGTCACGCATGAGGCTTGTTGCCAACGAGTATTAGTTTAATGCTCAGTGTGTACCGACACAACGATTTCAGGCGTTTTACGCTGCGTGGCGACCACGTCGAGGTGAGTCATTATGATAATCAGCAATTTTTTCGGATTTGGCGCGGCTTAATTTGCCGAAATCATGCCACGGTTTGCTATCCGTTACGATACGGGGCGTTGGGGCTTCACTTGGATACACCACGACCAGGGATCCGCCTTCTACAGCAATACTGGCTGGTGTATCTGGCAGGAATTCATTGCTTAATCCATAAGGCTCGGTATTGGTCATGCGCACATCATCCACGACGTATTTCAATCCGTGAATGCTGACGTGTTCACTCACATCCGAATAGGAGAACACGGAAATGGGACGTTTACTGGAGACATAGCCACTAGGGAAAGTCATAATGGCATCGGTTATCACCGTCGTAATCACATGATCACCGTGCATAAAGGCAGCGCCGCCGCTAGCTGCAATTTTAGCTGCTGTTTGAATATTGGCTAGGCTGTGGTCCATGCGTCCGCCGAAAACGCCAAAGAATTCAAATTCGCGAATGCCTTTTTCCCATGCAAAGCGTACAGCAGCCATCATATCCGAATCGTCTTTTTCGGAAGGTAGCTCGATGATGTGAGTAGCGCTATCTATAGGCACATCCGCGGTTATAGAGTCCATATCGCCTATGAAGGCGTGTGGTGTGATGCCTAAGGTAACAATGTGATCATATCCACCATCGGCAGCGATTACATAAGCATCTGCAGGGATGAATGGCATTTCGCTAAAATATTGTCCGGCTCCAAAAATAATAGCTTTTTTAGCTCTGTGTAAACTTGTGTGGCTGCTGCTGTTAGTGCTCATACTTAACCAATATACTGGTGGCTTATGAGCAATGAAGAAAATAGCGCAGTCGTCTATCTTGCAGGCGGTTGTTTCTGGGGCATTGAAGAGTATTTTCGTAAGGTGAAGGGCATAACTGGGCTACGCGTAGGATATGCTAATTCCACGGTGGAAAATCCGAGCTACGAAGAAGTCTGCGCGGGTGGCACCGATGCGGTAGAGGCTTTGGAAATTCACTATAATCCCGAGGTTGTTTCTTTACGCGTCCTCACATTGCTGTTCTTGGATGTCATCGATCCTTGGTCGTGTGATCGTCAAGGACATGATACGGGTCGTCAGTATCGCACGGGTCTGTACCTCAGCGGCGATGCGGCACTCAAACAGGCGCAGCGTGCCACTTTTGAGAAGGCTCTTGCGCAGTTGGAAAACCGCGAGCAGCGTAAAAGCGCGGTAGAAATCGAAGATCTTGTCAATTTCTACCCTGCCGAGGATTATCACCAAGACTATCTCGTCAAGAACCCGGATGGATACTGCCATATTTCCGTGCAAGCCATGCTCAGAGTACCCGAGCGTCAGAAGTATATCGAGCGCATTTGGGAGCTGAACAACCTGAGCTATCGTGTCACTCAAAATGCGGACACTGAGCAGCCTTTTGCAAACGCATTCGACCAAACGTTTGAGCCCGGTATTTATGTGGATATCGTCAGCCGAAAGCCGCTTTTTGTGTCCACAACGAAATTCGATGCGGGCTGCGGTTGGCCATCCTTTAGCAAGCCTATTAACAACGATGATGTGGTTGAAGTCCAGGATTTCTCACTGTTCGGCCGCCCGCGCATTGAGGTCAGGGCAAAAGAATCGGGCATTCATTTGGGACATGTGTTTAATGATGGACCGAGTAGCATGGGCGGCTTACGTTACTGTATGAATTCCGCTGCTTTGGAATTTGTGCCGCTGGAAGAAATGGAGCACAAGGGGTACGGAGATTTAATTCCTCTTGTGCTGGACGGTGAGAGTGGTAAAAAATAACGTGTGAGACGACGTTAAAGGTATCCACGCTTGACATAGAGTGGATACCTTTTTTATTTCTCACATTGTTTCTCCGTTGGGCGATGACGCGTCGAGAAATGCGCAGGCGTTGAAGTTCGCCCTGTGCTCATAATATGGTGCTGTATTTCAAAGAAGAAAGTGAATTCTTATGAGCATGCGCGAAAAAATGCACACCGGTGAACTGTATCTGCCAAACGATGACGAAATCGTCGCCGAACAGACACAAAAACTGGATAAACTCTACGATTTCAACGCTACACGTCCGACGGAAATGGAGAAACGAGCAGCATTGCTCGAAGAAATGTTCGCCGAAATCGGGGAAGGCTGTTATATAGAACCGCCATTCCATGCGAATTTTGGTGGCGCGCATGTACATTTCGGAAAGAATATTTACGCGAATTTCAACCTCACCATGGTGGATGATACGCATATTTATGTGGGTGACTTCACCATGTTTGGGCCTAATGTAACGGTGTCAACAGCCGGCCATCCTATCTCGCCGAAACTGCGCGAGCAGGGGTATCAATACAATTTTGACATTCACATTGGTCGCAACTGCTGGATAGGGGCAGGTGTGCTCATTCTGCCCGGTGTAACCATCGGTGACAACGTGGTCATTGGCGCCGGCAGCGTGGTAAATAAAGACATCTCTTCGAATGTAGTGGCAGTAGGAGTGCCCTGCCGGGTTTTACGCGCAGTGAATGAGCACGATGAAGAGTTCTATTTTAAGGATAGGAAAATCGTATTAGACTAGTTTTTCCTTCGGCATTGCATAGTCAATGCTCCTAAAGTCACATTCCACCAGTAAAATGTGGTCAGTACCTTTGAGGTAAGGTGCACGAGTATTTATAAGGATTGACTTTTACATCCTACAATCTACGGATTGTGCTTCGGCTCGTGCAACGATGTGCGTTCTATCATTCGCAAAACCCACGATAAGGGCGTGAAATCGCACATGATGAAACATGATTGTTACAAAAGTTTATGGTTTGGCAGAAGTGACGCGTACTAAACTATAAATTTAAGAGAATTTACGTGAAATGAAGACTGAAGGAGGAAACATGGCGGTAAAAAGCGTGCATGTTGGCGAGAATATCGAAAACCCTCTTGTTGAACTAAGCCACGTCGAAAAGCATTACGGCGATTTACATGTGTTGAAAAATATCAATTTGAAGGTGGGCAAAGGCCAAGTAATGGTGGTTTTGGGACCTTCCGGTTCGGGTAAATCCACGATGTGTCGCACTATTAACCGCTTGGAAACGATTGATTCCGGCGTTATTCGTATCGATGGTGAGCCATTGCCAGAAGAAGGACGCGATCTTGCAAATCTGCGTGCAGAAGTGGGCATGGTTTTCCAGCAATTCAACCTTTTCGCCAATAAAACCATTTTGCAAAATGTCACTTTGGCACCTATGAAGGTGCGTCATATTGCCAAGCAGGATGCTGAAGATGAGGCTATGGAGCTGCTCGCACGCGTAGGTGTGGATTCGCAGGCTGCCAAGATGCCGGCTCAGCTTTCCGGTGGTCAGCAGCAGCGTGTGGCCATTGCGCGCGCATTGGCTATGCACCCTAAGGTGATGCTCTTCGACGAGCCTACCTCCGCTTTGGATCCTGAAATGGTGAACGAAGTTCTGGACACTATGACCGAGCTGGCTCATGACGGTATGACCATGATTTGTGTCACCCACGAAATGGGCTTTGCGCGTAAGGTAGCGGATAACATTGTCTTCATGGCGGACGGCAAGATTTTGGAAGCTGGCACACCAGAAGAGTTCTTCGAAAATCCTCAAACAGATCGTGCGAAGGACTTCTTGTCGAAGATCCTCAAGCATTAATATGAGGGGAGCGTCGATGAAGAAGATACTTACAAAGATTACGGCCCTCGTTGCCGCACTCGTCAGTGTGGCTTCCCTCGCTGCATGCGGTTCCACAAGCTACGGGGATTCTAATCACAAAATTACTATCGGTATTAAATTCGATCAGCCAGGCGTGGGCTTCAAAAAGGGTGGCACGTATACCGGATTTGATGTGTCTGTGGCCAAGTATATCGCCAACTATATGGGCTACGAAGACTACGAAATCGTATGGAAGGAAGCCCCATCTAAGCAGCGTGAAGCCATGCTTCAAAATAACGATGTGGATATGATTTTGGCTTCATACTCCATTACCGATGACCGTAAGAAAACTGTGGACTTCGCCGGCCCATACTTGGTCGCAGGTCAGGATTTGCTCGTGCGCAGCGATAATACGACTATTACGGGTCCAAATGATTTGAATGGTAAGCGCTTGTGCTCCGTTACCGGTTCCACCTCCGCTGTCGTCATTAAGCAGCGTTATTCCTCAGAAGTGCAATTGATGGAGCAGCCAAGCTATGCAGAGTGCGCTACGGCGTTGTTCTCTGGCATTGTGGATGCTGTTACCACGGATAACATCATCTTGGCTGGTCTGGCCGCCAATTCGCGCGGACGTCTCAAGCTGGTGGGTGCACCCTTTACTCAGGAATACTACGGCGTAGGTATTCACAAGGGCAATACCACCTTGGCGAAGCAGATTAACGATGCCATTAACGACATGATTAAGACCGGCGCTTGGGAGCAGGCGATTAAGGATAATACACGCGGAACAGGTTTCACCCCTGATCCTCAGTACAATCCTCCAACAGCGAATGAGGGGGAGTAGAGCAATGGATGGATTTCTTCAACTTTTTGCCGAATATGATATTTTAGGTGCTTTTTGGGTGAATATTTTGCTGACCTTCTGGTCGGCGGTTATCGCCACCATTTTGGGTGTGATTCTCATTATGATGCGCATCAGCCCAATTTCATCTCTGCGCGGCTTTGCAGCAGGATACTGTGAATTCTTTAAAAATATGCCATTGACCATCATCATGGTGTTCATGGTTTTGGGTATTTTTGGTCAGCTGAAAATCAGCTTCTCGGATACCTTTACCATTAACTTCTTCTGGCTTGCCGTTACCGGTTTGGGCGTGTATACGGCTGCCTTCGTCTGTGAATCCTTGCGAAGCGGCATTAACACTGTGCCTGTGGGGCAGGCGGAAGCTTCTAGGGCCTTGGGTCTAGGATTTATGCAGTCTGCCACGCAAATTATTTTGCCACAGGCCATCCGCGGATCGGTTGCTCCTTTGGGTAACACCTTAATCGCTTTGCTCAAGAACTCCACCGTAGCCGCAGCCGCCTCGGTGGCCACGGAAACGTCGAGTTTAATGAGCACGATGATTGAGTTCCATTCCGAGCACATTATTGCCATCTTCTTAATTTTTGCTATTGGATATTTGATTCTTATCATTCCAATTGGCTTGCTGACCACATATTTGTCTAATCGATTGGCGGTGCGTCGATGAACAATCAAGATACATCTACAAAATTGCTTTTCGATGAGCCAGGCCCACGCGGAAAGCGCAATATTCGCATCCTCAACTGGATTGCTAGCATAGTCATTATCCTCGCAGCTATTTTGATTTTGTTGCGTTTGCACAATCCTCCACAAGGTGAAAATCAGCTCTCTTGGGAGCTGTGGCAACCAGCTCTCGATTTGGAAGCGTGGACGGATTTCTATCTACCAGGTTTGGGATTGACCTTAGGTGCGGCTGTCGCCGGTATAGTGGGATCGTTGATTTTCGGTCTTTTCTTTGGTGTGCTGCGCTTGCTGCCAAATATGGTTATCCGCACCATTTCCGGACTCATCGTGGAATTCTGCCGTGCAGTGCCTGTGCTGATTATGATGGTCTTCTTCTGGCGTTGGTTCGCAGGTATCGGTATCCGTCATTCCTCGTACTACTCGGTTGTACTCGCTCTGATTTTGTACAACGGCTCGGTTATTGCAGAATTGGTGCGTTCTGGTGTAGGTAATTTGCCAGGGGGACAGCGTGAAGCTTCATTGGCTTTGGGCTTGACGCGCACACAGTCGTTGATGCAAATTGAAGTACCTCAGGCTATTTATGCTATGCTTCCAGCCACCGTCACACAGCTGGTGGTTGCCTTGAAGGATACAGCTTTGGGCTCGATTATTTTGTATACGGATTTGCTGCAGGAGTCGCGTCGACTTGGTTCGATGTACTTTAATATCTTGCAGACCTTGACGGTGGCGGCATTCGTGTACTTCATCGTTTGCTGGATTGTTTCTCGCATCGCAGAAGCCATGCCGCGCTGGATGGCAAGTTACACCTCTGGTCCGGTGGAAGAGGAAGTTGTGCCTCCTATTGCGGTGATGGATGCAACCAACCGTAATCAGATTAAGGCAGCAAAGACTCCACGACCATTTGGCGGTACACAGCCGATGTATCCAGATCATTACCACGGTTCGAATGCGCATAATGATCACTGGGTGCACAATCACTACATGGAGCAGCAAGAATTAGAGCATCCTCATGATTATCCGCAAGAAATTCAGCGAGAAATTATGAAGACTATGGGATTGCGTGTCAAGCCTCGCAAGGATCGTAAGTCCAAGGGTGGTAGTGCGGAGTCCGGCTCCTCATCTGCTGAGGGTGAGAAGAAGTAATCTACTCTGAGTCCTCAGACCCTCGATGTGTTGCTATGCTTTACGCGTAGCAACACATTTTGCGTTGTAAGAGACAAACTTTGGTTGTATGGTGAGGGCATATAAGCCTCATGGGTGTGACCATACAAGCACATCCGAAAACTCGCCGCAAGAAATTGCGTCAGAACTCGCCGATAAGGAAGTGTAAAAGCTACATTCCACAGAGTTTGCATTTGTCACATCATATGGGTATTATTGTCAAGGCTTGAGAAATCAAGAAAGTGGAATTTCCCACCTGGAAGTTTTTTATGACTTCGGGTTAAGACTTTTGGTCGCTATAAGTAAGTGCCATCAAGTGTATAAAACTATACATACTGTGGTTTTATGCCGCATTTGCATATGGTTGGCAGGAGTCTCTGGGATGTACCCACGCATAGTTTTACGAATGGAGATATCATCACAGAGCCACGTATTAACGATGAAATTCGTACGCCGCAGCTACGCCTGATTGGCCCAAAGGGTGAACAGGTGGGTGTTATTGCCACTTCTGTAGCTCTCAATCTTGCTCGAGAAGCAAATTTGGATCTGGTAGAAGTAGCACCTAATGCCAAGCCACCGGTCGCTAAACTCATCGACTATGGTAAGTACAAGTACAACGAAAAGATTAAGGCACGCGAAGCTCGCCGTAACCAAAGCACTGCTGAGGTGAAGGAAATTCGTTTCCGCCTTAAGATTGACGACCATGATTTCGAGGTGAAGAAGGGTCACGTTGAGCGCTTCCTCAATGGTGGAGACAAGGTTAAGGTCACCATTATGTTGCGCGGTCGTGAGCAGTCTCGCCCAGTTGGAGGTGTAGAACTCCTTCAGCGTCTGGCAGATGAGGTTCAAGAGTCAGGTACTATTGAATCCCGTCCACGTCAGGATGGTAGAAACATCATCATGGTGCTTGCGCCAAAGGGCAAGAAAGTTCAGACGCAGTCTGAGCAGCGCCGCCGCGGTGCCGAGTCTCGTGCAGAGCGTCAAGCACGTCAAGCCGCTCGTCTGAATGCTAAGCGTGAAGCTCAGGCAACAGCTGTTGCTGAGGCAGAAAGCAAGCTAGCAGACGCAACTGCGAACAAGACTTCTTCCCAGAAGACGACAAGCAAGGAGGGCAGCAATGCCTAAGATGAAAAGTAACTCCGCTGCATCTAAGCGAATCCGCGTAACCGGTTCCGGCAAGCTCATGCAGGCAGGTTCCGCAATGCGCCACAACCTCGAGCACAAGAGCGCACGTAAGCGTCGCGCTTTGAAGGCAGATCAGGTACTCGCACCAGCTCAGAGCAAGAAGCTCAAGAACATGCTCGCTAAGTAAGCGCGCGCTGGATTTAGGATTTTTTAGAAAGCAGAGGAAATACTATGGCACGTGTAAAGCGCGCAGTTAATGCTCACAAGAAGCGTCGTGTTGTTCTCGAACGCGCTAGCGGTTACCGCGGTCAGCGTTCCCGCCTTTATCGCAAGGCTAAGGAACAGCTCCTTCACTCCTTTAACTACAACTTCCGTGATCGTAAGGCACGTAAGGGTGATTTCCGCAAGTTGTGGATTACCCGTATCAACGTGGCTGTACGCGCAGAAGGCATCACATACAATCGCTTTATCCAGGGTCTTCGCCTTGCAGGTATTGAGCTCGATCGCCGTGCTTTGGCTGAGCTTGCTGTAAGCGATGTAGAAACCTTCAAGGCAATTGTGGAGCAGGCAAAGGCAGCTCTTCCAGCTGATGTAAACGCTCCAGTTGAGGCTTAAGTAACGCATTACAATCTACTTGACTTAACCAAGTAATAAAACAAAACCTCTGATTGTGTGACGAGCACAGTCAGAGGTTTTTGCATAATGCGAAACAATTCAGTACGTCACAGCGCAAGCAGGTACAGTAAAGATATGGTCACCAAGGTACAGCCATTCGAATCGTATAGAGATCAGTTCATCGCATATATTTCTGTAGAACGCGGGCTATCTCAGGCAACCGCTACGGCATATGAATCCGATTTACGCCGATATACGGCATGGCTGGAAGAGCGAGGAATTAACGATATTCGCGAGGTTACGCGTGAGGATATCGAACAATTTGTGGTCAGCCTGTCGGGCCTCAGTCCGCGTAGCATTGCTCGACGTATTGCGTCCATTCATGAATTCCATAAGTTTCTTGTCATGATAAATGTACTCAGCGTGGATGTTTCGGCGGGCATCAAACCGCCTAAAGCTGCGAGTACTTTGCCAGATGTCCTCACTATCGATGAGGTTACGGCATTAATCGACGCCACAGGTTCGGATCCCGATGACCCCGCGCATGTACGGGATAGAGCCTTGCTGGAGTTTTTGTATGCCTCGGCTGCTCGCGTTTCTGAGGCCGTGGGTTTGGACCTATCGGATATTGACCTCGACTCGCAGGTCGCGCGTCTTACCGGCAAAGGCAATAAACAACGACTCGTGCCATTGGGATCTTACGCATGCGAGGCTTTGGAACGCTATATTGGCTCAGCACGTGCAATGCTCGCAGAAAAGTCGAAAAATGGGGTAGAGTTGCGTGCTGTTTTTCTCAATAAGCGTGGCAAGCGCCTGACGCGTCAAAGTGTGTGGGAAATTGTACGCAATTACGCCAAGTTGGCGGGCATAAAGCAAGAGATCCATCCGCATACCTTGAGACATTCCTGTGCTACGCATCTGATCCAAGGGGGAGCAGATGTCCGCACCGTGCAGGAGCTTTTGGGACATGCTTCGGTAACTACCACGCAGATTTATACACATGTCTCGCCGCAAGCCTTGATTGAAAGCTACTTGTTATCGCATCCCCGTGCCCGCTAGGCATCGAGTCATCGGACAATGCGGTTGCACGTCTCGTGTATAAAAGAATGGTGAGAAAAACATGGAGACGAGTACAAGAAATTATTCCGGGACTAATAGTTAGCTGTGGTCTAGCCCTTATGGCGTGGTTCCTCGGTGAACGCATGCCTGTCATTGGCGGGCCCATTTTCGCTATCCTTTTCGGCATGCTGATATCCCTCGTGTGGAAAAACCGTGGAAGCTGTGCGCCGGGCATCGGATTCACCTCGAAGTATGTACTGCAAACGGCGGTTGTTTTGTTGGGTTTTGGCCTCAATCTGAGCATCATCGCATACACCGGATGGCAATCGTTGCCTATTATTATTGTCACCATCGGCACGGCACTGCTGCTGGCGTGGCTGATACAGAAAATTCTTAAGATGAACGCCAAAACGGCTACGCTTATTGGCGTGGGTTCCTCTATTTGTGGAGGATCTGCCATTGCAGCCACGGCACCGGTTATCGATGCAGATGACGAGGAGATTGCACAATCGATTTCCGTCATCTTCCTTTTCAACGTCATCGCAGCCCTCATATTCCCTCTGTTGGGTACTGCCTTGGGCATGAGCACTACCAGTGGGGAAGTCTTCGGACTCTTTGCAGGCACGGCGGTGAATGACACATCCTCCGTTACTGCCACCGCAGCGACATGGGATACTATGTGGAATCTTGGCTCAGCCACACTAGATAAAGCCGTCACCGTAAAATTAACTCGTACTTTGGCAATCATTCCTATAACCTTGGTGCTTGCGCTGATAACATCCAAGAAAAGCGCTCAGGCTGCAGGCGGTAATGGTCGCTTCTCGCTCAAGCGAGCATTCCCACAATTTGTGGGGTGGTTTATCGTAGCCTCCATAGTCACTACCATTGCTGCTCATGCGGGCATGCCCGTGGGTTTCGTTTCGGTGACGAAGTTCCTCTCCAAATTCATGATTATTATGGCCATGGGCGCTATCGGTCTAAATAGCGACATCGTCAAGCTCATCAAGACAGGTGGAAAGCCTTTGCTCTTGGGCATTGTGTGCTGGTCGGGGATTACTTTCATGAGTTTGATTGTGTTGCATGTAATGGGAATGATGTAAGTCGAATAATCGAACGCCTCCGTGCTGACGGATAATCACGACACGCCAGAATCGTGAATGATGTTCAGCAAGCGAACGATTGCATGTCCTTAGTTCGGAAATGCTCATGTACACTCTTAGCCTTGTAAACGCCTTAATTTTAGCCGTTTACACGGCTTATTTATTTCGATATGACAAGAAATTTCGCTGAGATGCGCTCAGTCTTTCATAGAATTTTTCTGCAAAATTGCTATCGTTTGCAAAAATAAGAAAACTGGTGCATAATTGAGTTATCCGATTCACGGAAGTATTAATCGCAGATGATTGATGCAGATATAGATGTGCTATATCGAAAGGGAGGTTCGAAGATGAATCGAATTGTGAAGTCTACAGTAGCTCTTACTGCAGTAATGGCAATGTCTTTTGGAGCTTTGGCCGCTTGCTCAAGTTCCAGCTCGAGCGATGATGGTAAGGGTAAGGTATACTTCCTGAACTTCAAGCCAGAAAATGCAGATCAGTGGCAGGCTTTGGCGAAGGCATACACCGATGAAACAGGCGTAGAAGTTAAGATTCAAAATGCTGCATCTGGTAGCTATGAGCAGACCTTGAAGTCTGAAATTGCTAAGTCCGATGCGCCAACGCTGTTCCAAGTCAACGGCCCTGTAGGCTACCAGAATTGGAAGAACTACACCGCTGACCTGTCAAATTCTTATATTTATGAGCAGCTCAATGATCAAAGCACGGCTTTGAAGGATGGCGATAAGGTTGTAGGTGTGCCTTATGTCACAGAAACATACGGCATTATTTACAACAAGGATATCCTCAACAAGTACTTCGCTTTGTCTGATGCAGCTGTGAAATCCGTCGATGAAATCAATAGCTTCGACAAGTTGAAGGCCGTGGCTGATGGCATTCAGGAGCACAAGTCTGATTTGGGTGTAGATGGCGCGTTTACCTCCGCAGGCTTCGATTCCAGCTCTGACTGGCGCTTCAAGACACACTTGGCAAATATTCCTTTGTACTACGAATTCAAAGATGACAACGTTACCACACAGCCAGCCACCATCAAGGGTACATATCTGCCAAACTTTAAGAATATCTTTGATTTGTACATTACCGATTCCACCACACCGCGCACACAGCTCAGTGCAAAGACCGGCGATGACGCAAACTCTGAATTCGCACTTGGACAGGCAGCCTTCTACCAGAACGGTACCTGGGCTTGGACGGATTTGAGCAAGGCTGGCATGAGCGCTGACTCCGTCGGCATGCTTCCTATCTATATTGGTGCTAAGGGCGAAGAAAACCAAGGATTGACCACTGGTTCTGAAAATTACTGGTGCATTAATTCCAAGGCTTCTCAAAAGGATCAGGAAGCTACAGAGGCATTTTTGAAGTGGGTAATCAGCTCCGATACCGGTAAGAAGTCGATGTCTCAGGAAATGGGCTTCACCGTTCCATTCAAGACCTTCTCTGATGTAACTACCGATAATCCATTGGTTCAGGCAGCTGTAGATGATGCAAACTCCGGCAAGACGCCAGTTTCATGGAACTTCACTATGATGCCTTCTGAAACGTGGAAGAACAACCTCGGAAATGCCATGCTTGAGTACGCTCAGGAAACAGGTAGCTGGGATGCGGTCAAGACTGCATTCGTCGATGGATGGGCTGAGGAATACAACGCCTCCCACTAAAATTGAATAAACCAGATTGATGTCGGCTCGTCCGATCAATCGACTAAGGGCTTCTCAGTGTGTGCTGAGAAGCCCTTTCGTTGTATCTGCTATCGCAACGTTGCCGTCCGTTGCGCTATGGTGCTGTCGATGTGCAAAAAAGGACTGGCAAAAATACCAGTCCTCAGTTACAGTCCTCAATGAGATGCTCAGTATTGAGATCGCGGGCGTTAGCTTGCATCCTTGCGTGGAGCGGCCGTAGAAGAGCGGATAATCAGCTGAGCAGTTTCTATGGCAAAATTCTCCTCCAGCTCTTTGCTATCCATAAGGTCCAGTGTCATATGTGCGGCTTTTTTGCCAATCTCAATAGGTCTCTGACGAATGGTGGTCAGCCCCAAATCCTCTGCATAGAAGGAGTCATCAAAGCCAATCATGGATACATCGCGTGGAATATTGAGACCGCTGCGCTCGAGCTGGAATTGCAATGGAATGGCAATGCCATCCTCCTGACAAGCAATAGCCGTGGGTAAATGGCTGAGACTCATAATCTCAGAAGCCACATGGCTGATTTGGTACTTGCCATCCTCGGTAATTTCGCAGGGTATATTCGTTACACTAATGCCTTGACGTGCGCAGTACTCCGTAAAGGTTTGAATGCGCGTTTGTACCGAGAAATGCAAGGAAACGGCACGATGTGTGCTGACATAGACGATATCTTTATGTCCCAGCTGCAACAGATGGCGTGCGGCTAATTCAGAGCCATGCACGTCGTCGATATTGGTAGCGGCGGTGAGGCCCAGCTCCTTGGAATTATCGGCGTTAATGCCTACGATCGGAATGCCTATGGAATTGAGCAATGTCACTTCATCCTCAGCTATGGCAAAGGATGAGACAATAACGGCATCGGCATTTCTGCGCAGGGGGAGCGTATCAAAAAATTCTTTACGTTCCTCAGTACTTGAAATTTGATAGACGGACACATCGTATCCGCGCGCATGTAGTACTTCGTTCAGTCCTTCAAGAATGGAAGAAATAAACCATAAATTCATTTTTCCACTCATGAGTAAAGCCACGCGCAAAGATTTTCCGGATTTTAATGCAGCTGCTGAGCGTGACAAAGAAAAGTGAAGCTCAGAAGCAACTTTCAGTATGTTTTCTCGCGTCTTTGCGGAGACTAGGTCTGGACGAGTGAATGCACGGGACACGGTCGATGCAGAAACGCCTGCAACGCGTGCTACATCTTGGATAGTGCTTCCCATGAAAACCTCCTCAATTATCTTTTATAGTTTATCATTCTAGAGTATTTTTTACAAACGTTTGCATAAAAAAATCCTGAGTTTTTGCAAAGATTGCAAACGATTTGCATTGTTGATAAATAGGGGTTTATCTCCATTAATTACTAGAATTCTTATGATCATTGCAAAAAATATTCTCTTGTTTTGCAAAAAATTGCGACACAAAAATGACAACGTTTGACAATTTATGCAAACGATGTCTATTATGGATGTATTGTTTGGCAATGGTTCATGCGTGATATCAACTGTGTATTCGCGATTTCCACGCATTGCGGTGCCAACGAAGATACACGAAGCTGTGTTTCGAAGGAGGAGGACCATATGGTTGATATGGTTGGAAAAGCAGTGAGAAAGTGGTGGGGGCTTTTTGCTTTACCGACTTTCCTTGCGTTTATCATTGGCTTCATAGTGCCATTTATTATGGGTGTGTACTTGAGTTTTTGTGAGTTCACGACGGTAACGGATGGCGAATTTGTCGGCTTGAAGAATTACGCGAAAGCATTCTCGGATAAGGAATTCCTGCATGCTCTCGGATTCTCTGCAGCCTTTACCATCGTCACGACGATTGTGATTAATGTAGCGGCCTTTGCTATTGCTTATTTGTTAACACGAGCAATCAAGGGTTCCTCGCTTTATCGTTCGGCGTTATTTATGCCAAATCTGATCGGCGGTATCGTCCTCGGTTATATTTGGTTGCTCTTGCTCAATGGCATTCTTGCTCATTGGGGACGTGCATTGACGTATTCTGCAGTATATGGTTTCTGGGGACTGGTCATCGTCGTGAGCTGGCAGCAGATCGGTTATATGATGATCATCTACATCGCAGGTTTGCAAGCGTTGCCATCCGATGTGCTCGAAGCAGCTCAGGTCGATGGCGCCAGCGGTTCACAGATTATGTTCCGCATTATCATCCCGTTGATGATGCCATCGATTACCGTATGCTCCTTCCTAACCGTGACGAACGGTTTCAAGCTTTACGATCAGAACTTGGCATTGACCAATGGTGCGCCAAGTAATATGTCTGAAGGTTTGGCCATGAATATTACACGTACCTTCTATGGACGCATGGGCTGGGAAGGCGTTGGCCAGGCTAAGGCAGTTCTGTTCTTTATCCTCGTAGCTGTCATCGCCTTGATTCAAAACCGACTCACCACAAGCAGGGAGGTGCAGGCATAATGAACGATAACAATAAGATTAAGCACAGTGGTGCGTGGTCCGCATTCTTCGCTGTGGTCAGCTTGTTGTGGATTTTCCCAATTATCCTTGTGCTCATTAATTCCTTCAAGCAGAAGGCCTATATTTCTGCAAATGCGTTCTCCTTCCCTGTAGGCAAGGCTTTCGTAGGTCTTGAAAACTACACGCGTGGAATTGAGCAAACTCAGTTCTTCCAGTCCTTCGGCTGGACCGCATTCATTACTGTGGGTGCTGTGGCGCTGATTATTCTCTGCACCTCTATGTGCGCATGGTGGATTGTACGCGTAGACAATTGGGCCGCAAAGTTGCTCTACACGCTGTTCCTCTTCAACATGATTGTGCCATTCCAGATGGTGATGTTTACCCTGTCTAAGCTGGCGGACATGCTGAAGCTCAACACGCCGTGGGGCTTGTGGATTATCTATCTCGGCTTTGGTGCGGGCCTAGCCGTATTCGTCTTCACCGGCGTTATCAAGGGCATTCCAAAGTCTTTGGAAGAATCGGCCATGATCGATGGTGCTTCGGTTCCACGCATTTTCTTCCAGATCGTAGTACCTATTATGAAGCCTTCTATTATCTCAGTATCCATTTTGGAGGCTATGTGGATCTGGAACGACTACCTGCTTCCATACCTCACCTTGGATTTGGGTAAGTATAAGACCATTTCTGTGGCTGTGCAGTACTTAAAGGGTGGATACGGCTCTATCGATATGGGCGCTATGATGGCTTGCCTCGTGCTGGCAATCATCCCAATCATCATCTTCTACCTTGCGTGCCAAAAATATATCGTCAGTGGTGTTATGGCTGGTGCTGTCAAGGGATAAAATAGGCTACACTGGAGCTAAGCCAATTCTTTATACTCAAGAACTGTGTTTTACAACTCGGTTAAGAGCTGAAGAGGGATAGAGATGAGGCGAATAAATAAAGGCGGTTGCTGTGGTTTGCACGTAGCCGCTTTTATTTTTTGCCACCGTTCGGAAATGCCGCAGCATGCAAATAAACACATCGTACAAATAAACACAGTCATGTATGAACGCAGCTCTGATATGAACACAGCCCTGGCGTGCGCGGTTCACCAAAAAGTACAAGAATAGTACAAGAACACAGAATTCTTACGATGTTACGTAGGAGGAAAAAATGAACTGGTTATCGCCAGATTCGCGCTTTATGCAGGCATGGAATAATCTCACCGACGGCATTCTCATTAATCTGCTCATGCTTGTGACATCCATTCCACTTGTTACTATCGGCGCATCGCTGGCAGCAGGCAATGTGGCTGCACGCAAAACATTGTATGGAGAAGGCAAAGGGGTAGTACGCACCTATTTTCAGGCGTGGAAAAGCAATGTTTTTCAAGCTACGGTTTTGTGGATACCTTATCTAGTGCTGGCTTTTATCCTAGGATACATGTGGCTTTTTGTGCGCGTGCCCGAGCTGCTTATTGTGCAGTACGGCTTGAGCATCGTGTGGGTCATAGGTTTTGAGTGGACTTTTGCACTGCAGGCACGGTTTGCAAATTCTATTCCTCGCACCTGGTTCAATGGTTTCGTTTTTGGCGTCGTCCACTGGGGCTATACGCTTGTCTTGGTACTTATCGATGCAGCATTCGTGGGCATTATCTTGGGGACTGTGATGCTCCTGCCACAGCTCCTGTTTTTAGTTGTGGTTATCGGTTATGGCAGTATGCTGATGCTTCACATTCCCTTTACGGAACGCGTAATGAGAAAATACATGAAAGATTCTGAATAATCTTCACAGGCCGGATATCAGAAAATCTTGAACGAAAGGGATGACACAAGCCGCAAAACGGACGGTACGCCCTCCGCCTAGCGTGCTAATCTAATAATTATGCCAACAGATCTTTTGGGTCGAGAGTATGAAACTTTCCCCGCACCGAAAACACTTGAACAGCATGGCCCTGCCCGCATCATTGCTATGTGTAATCAAAAGGGCGGCGTAGGCAAAACCACGAGTAGCGTCAATATCGCCGGAGCATTAAGCCAGTACGGCCGAAAAGTGCTCATCGTGGATTTTGATCCTCAGGGTGCAGCGTCTGTGGCTTTAGGCGTAAATGCCAATAATGTGCCAAACACCATTTATACGGCCATGTTTAATCCTAGTATGGATGTGCACGAGGTCATCCAGCATACACGTTTCCCGGAACTCGATGTCATCCCGGCCAATATCGACTTGTCGGCTGCAGAAATTCAATTGGTTACCGAAGTGGGCCGCGAGCAGGTTTTGGCCTCGGTTCTGCGTCAGGTGCGCAATGAGTATGATTTGATTATTATCGATTGCCAGCCTTCGCTGGGTCTGCTCACGGTCAATGCGCTGACGGCAGCCGATGGTGTGATTATCCCTGTGGCTGCAGAATTCTTCGCATTGCGCGGTGTGGCTTTGCTGATGGATTCCATTGAAAAGGTGAAAAGTCGCATCAATCCACAGCTGGAAGTTTATGGCGTTCTCGTCACTATGTATACGCGTACTTTGCATGCCGAAGAAGTGCTTCAACGCATTTATGATGCCTTCCAAGGCAAGGTTTTCCATACCGTGATCACGCGTTCTATTAAGATCGCAGACGCATCCGTGGCCGCAAAACCTATTACCATGTTTTCTCCGCAGCACACCACAGCAAAGGAATATCGCGAGGTAGCGCGAGAGATTATTGCCAACGGCATTGTGGCGTAGTTTGCATCCTCTACAAGAAGTAGCATATTTTTCGTACGTTTTCGGCACTGAGATAGGGAACTGTGACAGAGAGTTTTAACGTCAGCTTGGAGGGCTATCAGGGTCCTTTCGAGGTGCTGTTAAGCCTTCTGAGTCAACGCCAACTGGAGCTGACTAATATTTCTTTATCGGCCATCACCGAGGAATTTTTGGATTATGTGCGTCAGCTGGATTTGAGCAAAGACGCCGATCAGGTGAGCTCCTTCATAGACGTGGCTTCCATACTTGTAGAGGCGAAATCTGCAAGTTTAATCCCACATGATGCGAGTGATGATATATCGGATGCAAGTTTCGAAGCTTTACAGGAGCGCGACCTGCTTTTCGCACGACTCTTGCAGTATCGAGCTTTTAAACAGGCAGGGGAGGATTTTCGCTCCCGACTGGCTCAAAATTCCGGGCGCTTTGCCCATCCTGCCATGCTGAGCCCCAATATGGCTGCTCTCATGCCGGACATAGATCTCAATATTTCCTTGGAAGATTTCCTTCAACTGGCTGTACATGCATTTATGAATGCACCTGCACAAGAGGTGTCCGTACATCAGTTGCACGTGCCCATGGTGGATTTGCGTATTCAGGCGGGGATAGTTCGCGATATTTTGCGTGCAGCGGGAAATAAAACAGAAGTGAGCTTTACCGAGTTGGTTTCGGGCACGACGCAAAAAATTGAGGTGGTAGCAAGGTTTCTTGCGGTGTTAGCCTTTTTCAAGCAAGGCGTTGTGCAGTTTAAGCAGGAACAACCATTTGGGCAGTTATTTGTGCGGTGGCTGTCGGACAATGATTCCCGTGATACCACCGATGTCGTAGCTATTTCTGAAGGAGATTTCGCGTAATGAGTACTGACGATAAGCTCGACATTAAGCCGGCTCTGGAGGCTATTTTTATGGCAAGTGATCAGGCCTTGACCGTATCACAATTGGCAGCAGCTTTGAGCGCCACCGGATATATGGACGAGGCTCAAGATGCTGAATCACGCGTCGAGCAGGCTATCGACGAGCTCAGCGCAGAATATGCCCAGCAAGGCCGAGGCTTTGAACTGGTGCATACGGCGCAAGGCTGGCAATATATGACTGCTCAGGCCTATGAAAATGTGGTTGCACAATTTATTACGGATGGTCAAACGGCTCGGCTTTCTCAAGCAGCTCTGGAAACCTTGGCTATTATTGCCTACAAGCAGCCCATTACACGTGCGCAGGTTACCGCCATTCGCGGAGTGAGCTCGGATGGTGTGATTCGATCCTTAATGGTCCGCGGTCTTATCCGCGAGAACGGTCTGGATGAAGAAACACATGCGGCATTGCTGGAAACCACCGTGCTGTTTTTGGACAAAATGGGTTTGACGGAACTGAGTCATTTGCCACTGCTAGCACCATTTTTGCCGTCCTCCGTGCCAGATGAAAAAGACTTATAATAGTCAGTGTCAGGCGTGTCTTGAAGACATCGTAAACTTGCTCAAGGTTTATTTATAGTTAGCTTTTTAGCGATTAACTTTATATCAAATAAAAGAGGTATTGAATGGCAATCCGCTCAAATATTCGTAATGTAGCTATTGTCGCGCACGTTGATCACGGTAAGACCACTTTGGTAAATGCCATGCTTCAGCAATCCAATGTTTTCTCTGAGCGTGAAGAAGTTCCAGACCGTGTGATGGACTCTGGCGATATTGAGCGTGAAAAGGGTATTACTATCCTTGCCAAGAATACGGCTATCCATTATCACGGACCAGCAGCTGTGGAGCTTGGTGAGCACGAAGGTATCGTCATCAATGTGGTGGACACCCCAGGCCACGCGGACTTTGGTGGTGAAGTAGAACGCGGTATTTCCATGGTGGATGGTGTGGTTCTGCTCGTGGATGCTTCGGAAGGCCCACTGCCACAAACGCGCTTCGTGCTGCGCAAGGCCTTGGAAGCTAAGCTTCCTGTGATTCTGGCCATTAATAAGACCGACCGTCCAGATGCGCGTATCGACGAGGTCGTGTCCGAAGCCACGGATTTGCTGCTAGGTTTGGCACAGGACGTGGTAGAGGAAGGCGTGGATCTCGATTTGGATGCTTTGCTGGATTTGCCCGTTATTTACTGTGCTGCGAAGGCGGGCCGTGCTTCCGTCAATCAGCCTGCAGATGGCGATGTGCCAGACAATGACAATCTTGAGCCACTCTTCGAAATGATTGTGAAGAACATCCCAGCTCCGGAGTATGACGAGAATGCTCCTTTGCAGGCTCACGTCACCAATATTGACGCATCGGATTACTTGGGCCGTTTGGGTTTGGTACGTATTTACTCCGGCGAGCTCGTCAAGGGCAAGCAGTACGGCCTGTCGCGTAACGACGGCAAGATTGTGAACTTCAAGTTGACCGAAATCTTGCGCACAGAAGGCCTGGATCGCGTTCCAGCCGAAACTGCAGGTCCTGGCGACATCGTGGCAATTGCGGGTGTGGATGACATCATGATTGGTGAAACCATCGTCGATCCAAATAATCCGTTGCCTTTGCCATTGATTCACGTCGATGAGCCAGCAATTTCCATGACTTTCGGTACGAATGATTCTCCATTGGCTGGTACTGAAGGCAAGGACCACAAGCTGACTGCACGTATGCTGAAGGATCGTTTGGATAAGGAACTTATCGGTAACGTGTCCATTCAGGTGCATGACACGAATCGTCCAGATGTGTGGGAAGTCCGTGGTCGTGGTGAGTTAGCTTTGGCCGTGCTGGCAGAAGAAATGCGCCGCGAAGGCTTCGAATTGACTGTGGGTCGTCCTCAGGTTGTCACCCGTACGGTCGACGGCAAGGTAAAGGAGCCGTTCGAGCATTCCACCATTGATGTGCCAGAAGAGTATATGGGTGCTGTAACCCAGCTTATGGCAGCCCGCAAGGGTCGTATGGATTCCATGACCAATCATGGTTCCGGTTGGGTACGTATGGAGTTTACCGTGCCAAGCCGTGGTTTGATTGGTTTCAGAACTCAGTTGTTGTCTAGCACGCGCGGCACCGGCATCGCATCTTCTATTTCTGCAGGGTACGATGACTGGGCTGGCGAGATTGTCGTACGTCAGAACGGTTCCATGGTGGCAGACCGTCAGGGTAAGGCTAGCCCATACGCTATGCAGAAGCTACAGGCTCGTGGAAACTTCTTCGTGCAACCACAGTCTCCTGTCTATGAAGGCCAGGTTGTGGGCGTAACGGGTAAGCCAGGCGATTTGGATATCAACATTACACTGGAAAAGCATATGACCAATATGCGTTCGGCCACGGCAGATGTACTCGAAACCTTGACGCCACCAATTCAGATGAGTTTGGAAGAGTCTTTGGACTTCGCAAATGATGACGAATGCGTTGAAGTAACCCCTGAATCCATCCGCGTGCGCAAGATTATTTTGAGCCGTGATGCATGGTACAAGTGGCATGCTCAGCAGCGTCGTCAGTCCAAGCAGGGCAACTAAACGTCAAAAAAAATAACAGGAACTAAAACGTCAAAAATATAGGCGTTTTATCAATTGACTCTCAACGCGCATTAGAATGGTGTTGAGAGTCAATACATTTCACAGTTTGGATAGCACAGTGCCTCAAAAACCCTCTACTATAGGTTCTTGGATTTTTACGCTCCTTTCGGCATCAGTAGTAGCTCTTGTAGGCACTTTTTCATACCGCTTGGGTGCCGCTTACAATATTCCCTATGGTCTCATTCTTGCGCTGATGCTCGTAGGACTGTCCTGTTTTCTGGCGGGAGCGCGAGTCGAGGCGCGTGCTACGCTCTGGCATGAATTTGTGCATGCTCTCGTATCCGCAGTTGTCGTGTGGGCTATGGCACTATCGAGCACGACCACGAGCACGGTTGTGGCTATGGGCGGAAAGGCACTCGTCACATTTTGGTCGCAGCATGCATCTCTTTTCTGGCTCTATGGCATTATTCTTGTGCAACTCCTAGTGATGTTTCTGCCGCGCGAGTGGGTGGAAAAATTCGGAGATCATGCCAGTGAAAGTGCGAGGGCATAGTGAAGCTGTACTATCTCGGACCTCAGGGTTCTTTTACATTTCAGGCGGCTCAAGACGTTGCCCACATAATTCCTACGCAGGTAGCCTCCTTAGCCGGTCAACAGTTCGAACTTCAATCCTGTGCGCGCGAGCAGGAGATTTTTGAGCATGTTGAAGAGGGTGAGGGTTGTGGCATCGTAGCGTGGGAAAATAACGTTGAAGGCTACGTCGCTGTAAATCTGGATCGACTTATAGATGCACACAATGTGGCAGCCGTGTTTCGACACAGCATTGATGTGGAGTTTGATGCTTTTGTGCGAGCAGATCATGGAGAACTCACGGAGGTTACGGCTCATCCTCACGGTCTTGCGCAATGCATGCAGTTTATGGAGCGCAATGGGCTGCGTGCAGTCTCAGCATCTTCCAATTCTGCGGCCTTAGAAAGCTTGCAGCCTCATCAAGTGGGATTAGCCCCCCGTCATAGTGGGGAGTTGTTTGGTCTGAACACTTTCGCCCGGTCTGTGCAGGACTTCACGGGTGCGCATACGGATTTTCTTGTGTTAGCGCCTCGGGGTTATGCGGTGGATGCGTGCACAGCATGGAAAAATGCGCATGTAGCCTGTGAAAGCATCATTACGGTTATCCCGCTGTCTACGGGCCCTGGAGTTATCGCGGATTTGTTGGATGTCTTCAGAGATAACGGCATCAATATGACGAGTCTTATTTCTCGACCTATCAAGGCCGTAGATGGCACGTACAGCTTTATTATTACCCTAGACGCAGCACCGTGGGATTCTCAGGCTCAGCGTGTGCTCCAAGAAATTCAAGATCATAACGATTGGCTGAAAATTCTCGCCGTGTATCCACAACGCAATACGGTTCAAATTCCAGCGACGCAATGGAATTTGCCACATCTCGGCCTCAATCCCATGTTAGAGGAGGACAAAAAATGAAAGTAGCCATTGCAGGTTTGGGTCTCATTGGTGGCTCTCTTGCGCTGGCGCTGGTGCAGTCGGGGAACGAGGTCATCGCATGGAATCATCGCTCAGCCGCTTATGAGCAGGCGCGCAAGGCAGGCATTCATTGTGTAAAAACACTGGACGAACTTGCCAGCTCCGAAGCCGATGTGCTCGTCCTGTGCACACCGCTTAAAGCTATGGATTCTATTATTGCCACGCTGGTCGGCAAACTCAGCCCTCGCACTACGCTGACCGACGTGGGGAGCGTCAAGCGTGAAGTGCTTGCAACTGTGAGCAAGCATGGGCTACGCCAAGCCTTTGTGGGAGCACATCCCATGGCGGGCAATGAATTGGCAGGCTTTGATGCCGCCGATGCTCAATTATTTCAACATGCCACGTGGGCGCTGACCGTGGAATCCGACACGGATTTTGAACGCTTCGTCACCGTAGGGCGCATGATTTGTGAGGGTGTCAAGAACCGTTTCATCGTGACAAATGCTGAGGAACACGACAAAGCCACAGCGCAAATTTCGCACATGCCCCATGTCGTTTCCACCGCATTGGCTGCTCAATTAGTGGATAATCCACAGTCCAATATCGCATTGGCTTTGGCAGCCGGCTCATGGAGAGATATGACGCGTGTGGCTTTGACGACGCCGGATAGAACTCAAGCTATGGTGGACGAAAATCCGGATAATGTGGCGCAGCTTTTACGCAATTTGTCTGTCCGGCTCGATGCTGTGGCTGATTTGCTGGAATCGGATGAAGAGGAAGATAGCGAGCGCTTACGTCAATTCTTCTTATCTGCCGATCCGTATCGCAAGGTTCGCGCTCAGCTCAATAACGGCGTACCGGAAGGCGTATACAATATTAAATTCTCATCATCTGGTGACGAATGGAAAGAGCAACTTCTCCAAGCTTCACGTAAGGGCGGAAGAGTGGAGTATATCGATGCTATCGAGGCTGATGTGCGCCATTTTGCGCATTTGCGTGACAACTAATTGTGAGGTGACATAACCGGTCGCTCGGGTATGGGCTTGATGCGGGCTACTGCGTCAAGCGGAATGCTGACCATTTCTTCCGGACGCAATCCGTTTGCTGTGGCGTCGCGTAGAAATGAGATATGTGTGTCGTCATATGCGGCGATGTGCCCTATATAATCTCGAAATTGCATGCGTCCGCTGTATGCGTCCACGCCATCGAAGCAGCGAATAACAAGGCGTGCGTGGTGGGGAATTTTAGACAGCATTTCGACAGTAAGCATGCACATATTCTAAGACATACAGGCGATGGCAAACTGAGGGTATGCTTCGTGTAGTTTTTCCTACAATAGAAACAGTATAATTGCCGCGCATACCGCTGAGGCGGTGTATCGGGAAGTTGTAGGCATATATGGCACAGAGAAAAAGACACGCATCCGAAAGTTCAGCAATGGATGAGCTGAGCATGAGTGCGCAAATGAAGGAAAGTGTAGAAGCGTACCGCGAGTATTTGGAGTCCAACAAGGGTTTGAGATCGTTAACGGTTAAATCTTATATTTCAGATACTGCACGCACGCTCCATCTGATGTATTTGCGCGGAATTCGTACGTTGGATGCCATCACCATCGATGAACTAAGATCGTGGATTGCGCACGAGCGGCACATGGGCATGGCACCGGCAAGTATGGCACGCAAAATCGTATCCATCCGAGGTTTCTTCGCTTTTGCGCATGAGCACGGTTATGCATCGCAGAATCCAGCAGCACGCTTGGTAACGCCCAAGCAGGCCTCGCGTTTACCGGAAATTCTCAATAAAAAACAGGCCCAAGCTATCGTCGAAACTCAAACTCAGCAGGAAAGCCAGGAGGGCAATGGGGCAGTAGCCCTGCGTGACAACGCCATTATGGAGTTGTTGTATGCCACGGGCATACGTGTAGCGGAGCTGGTCTCCTTGGATTGTAATGATGTGATGATGTCTGAGCGGTTACTCAAGGTAACGGGTAAAGGAAATAAGCAACGCATGGTGCCATTCGGTCTGCCTGCAGCGCATGCGTTGGAGATATGGATGGAGCAGGGCAGAGCACAACTGCTCCATCATGCGGGTGTGCATATCGAGGATGGAGATGAGGGCTCAGCTGCGCTCTTTTTGGGTGTGCAGGGACATCGGATGAATCAACGTCAAGTACGCGATCTTGTCCATCAAAGGGCTCAAGCCGCGGGTGTGCCGGACGTAGCACCGCATGCGCTGCGTCACAGCGCTGCGACACATATGCTCGATGGTGGGGCGGATTTGCGCGAAGTGCAGGAATTACTGGGGCACGCATCCCTGAGTACCACCCAGAGATATACCCATGTTTCTATGGAAAAGCTGAAACAATCGTATAAACAAGCCTTTCCTCGCGCGTAATTCCAAAATGTGACACAACTGTGAAAAAATGTATACATTTTCTAAATCGTTGAAATTGCAGTATTTATGCGATTCTTTATACATGACCATGCATAAATATATACTGTTTTATACATGAAGGTAGGCAATTGACTCTTAAAAGTAACAATTGTCTGATAACGTAAACGATACGTTCAAAAGACGCAATCGTATGACTGTACTTTTGTGCATAATTCCCTTGCTAAGGGGGAGAATAAAAGAAAGAGATGATCATGAAGAAATCTAAGATCACTTTAATTACTGCAGCAGTTGCAGCAGCAGTAATGGCTTTGGGAGCTTGCGGCGCATCGAGCAGCAGCAGCTCTTCATCTAGCTCTGCTTCTACTGACGCAGTTATTACCGCTTTTGGCACCGAGCCAGAAAACGCACTTATCCCAGCAAATACCAATGAAAACAGCGGTGGCCGCGTAGTTGATTTGCTCTTTGCAGGTCTTGTAGGCTTTGATAATGATGGTAATGCTAAGAACGAAGTGGCAAAGTCCATCACTCCAAATGACGACAATACCAAGTTTGACATTGAGCTCAACGATGGCTGGACCTTCACCGATGGTACTAAGGTAACCTCTGAATCCTTCACTAAGGCTTGGAGCTATGCTGCAGTAGCTGCCAATTCTCAGCTGAATAATTCTTGGTTCAACATCATCAAGGGTTATGACGAGCTTCAGGCTGATGGCACCGCTAGCGATGCTCAGCTCTCCGGCTTGACTGTAACCGATGACACACACTTCTCTGTAGAACTGAACAGCTCTACCTCTACATTCCCAATCCAGGTCGGCTATTCTGCATTCTACCCATTGCCAGAATCCTACTACTCTGATCCAGATGCATTCGGTCAGAACCCAGTTGGTAACGGTTCTTACAAGTTCAAGTCTTGGACTCACAACCAGTCCATCTCTTTGGAAAAGAACGATGACTACAAGGGTAACTTCCCAGCGAAGAATGGTGGCATTGAGTTCAAGATTTACACCGATATGGATACTGCTTATGCAGATGTCCAGGCTGGTAACCTTGACGTGATGGATGGTATCCCATCTTCTGCTGCTACGACTTTCGAGTCGGATTCTTCTGTACAGGCATACAACAAGCCTGGCGCAAGCATCAACACCTTGCTCATCCCATCCGCTTTGGACCACTTCGGTATGAACGAAGAAGGTCGTTTGCGCCGTGCAGCTATCTCTCGCGCTATCAACCGTGAGCAGATTGTAGAGAAGGTACTTGGTGGTGTGGGTACACCAGCTGTAGACTATGTCACTCCAAAGATTGCAGGCTACTCTGAAAACCTCACCGGTAATGAAGTTTTGAAGTATGACGCAGATGCTGCTAAGCAGCTCTGGGATCAGGCGAACGCTATTAGCGACTGGGGTAATGCTACCTTCACTATGACATACAATGCTGATGGTGGAAACAAGGATCTCTTCGATGCATTGGCTAACTCCATCAAGAATGCTTTGGGCATCGATGCAGTTGCTGCGCCAATCGCAACCTTCCAGCAGCTTCGTCAGGAAATTAACAACCGTTCTTTGAAGACTGCATTCCGTGCAGGCTGGATGCCGGATTACCCATCTGCTGAAAACTACCTCAAGCCACTCTACAGCTCTGCAGCTGCAGATGGTAATGGTGCAAACGATGGTGATTACAAGAATCCAGACTTTGATGCACTTCTCGACAAGGCAGCAGCTGCTGCAAGCACAGAAGATGCGAACAAGATCTACCAGCAGGCAGAAGAAATTCTGCTTCAGGATCTTCCTGCAATCCCTATCTACTACAAGAACAACACTGGTGTGACCGCTCAGGGCGTCAATGGCTTCACTATTAAGTGGAACTCTTTGCCAAGCTACCGCGATCTTACTAAGTAAGAGGCTCTCAAAGTTTTCTTGTAGATAATTTTAGTGGTGCTCATTTCGGGTCAGCCCGAAATGAGCACCTTTCATGGTAATATAACTCAAATCCCGTCAGACTTAGTTTGTAAAAGTTGTGTGCGCCCGCTGGTGTAGTATAGCTTAAAGTTCGTGAATGAAGGGAAAGCACAAGGAGAAAAAGATATGTGGAAGTACTTTCTACGCCGTGTGCTACAGATGATTCCAGTTGTGCTGGGTACCACCTTGCTGATTTACGCATTGGTATTCGCTCTTCCAGGTGATCCTGTGGTAGCAATGTTCGGCGACAAACCAGTAAATGAGGCAATCGCAGCCCAGATTCGCGCCGAGTATCACCTCGACCAACCATTTTTTGTTCAATACCTGTATTTCTTGAAGAATGCATTAACGCTGGATTTCGGAAATACCTTGCGTGGTAACCGTCCTGTCATCGAAGTTATGGCTCAGGCATTCCCCGTGACCATCAAGCTCGGTTTGATGGCATTCGTGTTTGAAGCAATCTTCGGTGTTGTGTTCGGTGTTATTTCCGGTCTGAAAAAAGGCAAGTGGTACGATTCCGTTATTTTGATTGTTTCGCTTCTTCTTATCTCTGTTCCAACCTTCGTAACCGGCTTTTTGATGCAGTATTTCTTGGGTGTCAAGTGGCGAATTCTTCCTGTAACAGCTGGAGCTAACCCAGGTTTCATTGATTTGTTAATGCCTGCTATGGTTCTGGGCTCCGCATCGATGGCTTATATTATCCGCCTGACACGTACGGAAGTCGCATCAAATCGAACATTAGACTATGTGCGCACTGCTCGAGCAAAGGGCCTGAGCAATCGCAAAGTAATTATGAATCACATTTTGCGCAATTCCCTTATCCCAGTGGTCACATACTTGGGTGCCGATTTGGGTGCTTTGATGGGTGGCGCAATGATTTCCGAGCGAATCTTCAACATTAACGGTATTGGTAATACCCTATACAAGGCTATTTTGCAGGGTGAATCGAACCTCGTAGTTTCAGTAGTTACCGTTCTCGTTTTGATCTTCGTAGTGTGCAACCTGCTTGTTGATATGCTCTACGCAGTTCTCGATCCACGAATTCGCTACGCGTAAGTGAGGATGACGAATGACTAATAATAATTCTCCATTACCAGGTCAAGAGCGCTACGTTGCGCCAATTGACGAGACTCCATTGCAGGCAGTAGATGCTGTAGACACAGACGCGCCTGCAACGAGCATGTGGGCAGATGCATGGCGAAGCTTGCGTAAGAATCCGCTGTTTATCGTGGCCGCCTTGGTCATTGCCTTCATCGTTTTCGTGGCATTATTCCCGAAGGTCTTTACCAATCTTGATCCAAATTTCTGCACCTTGGACTATTCGAAGGAACCAGCTACAGCTGGACATCCATTCGGTTTCGATGTACAGGGTTGCGATATCTATGCGCGCGTGATTTACGGTACACGTACCTCTTTGACCGTGGGTATTGCGACTACACTGCTTGTGATCCTCCTCGGTGGCATTATCGGAGCAGTAGCTGGCTTCTTCGGTGGATGGGTTGATTCGATTCTTTCCCGTCTGATTGATATCTTCTATGCCGTGCCACTTTTGCTGGGTGCAATCGTTGTACTTCAAATGTTCCGCACATCTACTTCTATCTGGAAGATTGTGCTCGTGATGGCCATGTTTGGTTGGGTTTCTATTGCACGTATTGCTCGAAGCTCTGTGCTCGAGGCGAAGAATCTTGAATTCAATACGGCTTCCACTGCTTTGGGATCCACACCTATTCGCAATCTGTTCCGTCACATTATCCCTAATGCGTTGGCTCCGGTGCTGGTCGTCGGTACAACCTCCTTGGCAAGCTACATCGTGCTCGAAGCTACACTGAGCTTCTTAGGTTTGGGTATGCCTTCCGGCAATGTCAGCTGGGGTGGCGATATTTCCACCGCTCAGACCATGCTACGCACACAGCCAATGATTTTGTTCTACCCATCTGTTGCTCTGGCTATTACCGCCCTTGCATTTATTATGCTCGGTGATGCAGTGCGCGATGCTTTGGATCCAAAGAGCCGCACGGAGTAAAAGAGGAGTTTAGTAATGACAGAAAATACAAATATTCCATCTCCTCTGCTTGAGGTAAAGGACTTGCACGTAGAATTCAATACTTCTGCGGGCAATGTCAAAGCGGTGAACAGTGCTACTTTTAATGTTTACCCAGGTCAATGGGTCGCTATTGTAGGTGAATCTGGATCCGGTAAGTCCACATCCGCTATGGCCGCTTTAGGTCTGCTGCCAGGTACCGGTCATATCACTTCTGGAAGTATCAAGCTGGAAGGTGAGGAGATCTCTCACTACACGGCAAAGCAGTTTGAGGCTATTCGCGGTTCGAAGATGGGCTTGGTGCCGCAAGATCCTATGTCTAATTTGAATCCTGTGTACCGCATTGAGTCCCAGATTAAAGAATCGCTGGTGGCCAATAACATTGACATCACAAAGGAGCAGCGCATCGCCTTGGCCGATGGGCTGAATCTCACGGCAGCCGAACAGACTGCGATGAGCAATATTCGCGATGACAAGGATGAGCTTTTCTTGGGCTCAGCTCAGCGCGATGAGTTGCTGGCAGCCGCTAAGGACGCTGCACAGGGTATCGTTTCTGACGAGATCCTTTCTACATGGGAGCAGACCTGGACGCCAGGCTCGATTACCCGCTGGAATGTGCGTCATGACATGGTTCAGGCGGGCATCAGTGAGACGGTAGCGGCTGAACTGGCAGAAAAGTATGTGACAGGATCCTCCATGAGCGACCGCATCGCGGGTTTGCTGGATGAGGCAGGCTTGCCTGACGCGGCTATGCGTGCACGTCAGTATCCTCATGAGTACTCCGGTGGTATGCGCCAGCGTGCGTTGATTGCTATGGGTTTGGCTGCACGTCCACGTTTGCTTATCGCGGATGAGCCAACCTCCGCACTGGATGTAACGGTGCAGAAGAAGATTTTGGATCACTTGCATACCTTGACGGATTCCTTGGGCACGGCTGTGCTCTTTATTACTCACGATTTGGGCTTGGCTGCAGAACGCGCCCAGCATATCGTGGTGATGTATAAGGGCCACATTGTAGAGTCCGGCCCAAGCCTTGAGGTATTGCAGCACCCACAGCACCCATACACCAAGCGTTTGGTAGCAGCGGCGCCATCTCTGGCTTCGAAGCGGATGGAATCCACTAAAGAACGTGCACTGATTCACTCGGAGCAGTCTGCAGCTGGTCATCCTGAAAATCTCAACGACACCATTATTTCTGTAAAGAACTTGGTGCGTGAATTCAAGGTACCAGGTCGTCGTGAACTGTTTAAAGCAGTAGATGATGTGTCCTTCGATGTAAAGCGTGGTACCACTCTGGCGATTGTAGGCGAGTCGGGTTCCGGTAAGTCGACTGTGGCAAACATGGTTTTGCATTTGCTGGATCCGACCTCCGGTACAGTCACCTATGAAGGTGAGGATATTCACTCCTTCGATGCCAAGCGTTTGCTGGACTTTAGGCGTCATGTACAGCCGGTATTCCAGAATCCTTACGGATCTTTGGACCCAACCTACAGCATCTTCCGTTCCATTGAGGAGCCATTGCGTATCCACAAGATTGGTGATGCAAAGGCTCGTGAAGCACGCGTACGTGAGTTGCTGGACATGGTAGAAATGCCTCAAAGCGTGATGAGTCGTTATCCAAATGAGCTTTCTGGTGGACAGCGTCAGCGTATTGCTGTGGCGCGCGCTATGGCTTTGAATCCAGACGTGATTGTGGCTGATGAGGCGGTATCCGCACTGGATGTGCTCGTTCAGGATCAGGTGCTCCACTTGCTCAATGATTTGCAGGCTGAGCGTGGCTTGACCTACCTGTTCATTACCCATGATTTGGCTGTGGTGCGTCAGATTGCCGATGAGGTAGTAGTAATGCAGCATGGTAAACTGGTAGAGCATGCAAGTACGGATGAGGTCTTCAAGAGCCCTCAAACCCAGTACACCCGCGATTTGTTGGATGCAATTCCTGGCGGCAAACTTGAACTTGGATTGGATGAATAGCCGATTATGACTATTTCGATTACCACTTCGAATCTCAACGGAATTCGTGCTGCGAAGCGCAAGGACATGTTTTCTTGGGTGGAGCAGCACACGCCAGATATTTGGGCGATGCAAGAGGTTCGTGCTCCTCAGACAGAAATTGACCCAATTTTTAACGAAATTGGTGCCATTTATGCGTCTTCTCCTCGTGGTGAAAGCATGACCACGCCTTTTGCCATGCAAAATGAGGTCTGTCGCATTAAGGGCAGGGCTGGCGTTGGATTGTTGTCTGCTCTTCCTGTGGTGGCTCAGCGCTACGGCTTGGAAGGCCTGGAAGAGGATGTGGATTCGGGTCGTTGGATTGAGTCCGACATTCAAACACCCGAAGGTTATACCATTACTGTGGTCAGTGTGTATGTCCATGCGGGTAATGTGGATCATCCGGATAAGATGGAGCAAAAATTCCGTTTCTTGGAGACTATGACGCAGCGTATGCAAGAGCTTCAAGATATTGCGGCTTCAGGTGGTAATCAGGCTGTGCTGTGCGGTGACTTCAACATTGCACATACACCTATCGATATCAAAAATGCCAAATCTAACGAGAAGTCGGCGGGATTCTTGCCCGAGGAACGTGTATACATTGATAAGTGGATCGATGATCTCGAGTATGTCGATGTCATGCGTGATTTGGCGGGGGATATCCAAGGTCCATACACGTGGTGGTCACAGCGCGGTAAGGCGTTTGACAACAACACAGGCTGGCGTATCGATTACCAGTTTGCGACGCCGGAGTTGGCTCACACGGCTCGCGGCTTTGTCATCGATAAGGCTCCAACGTATGATGATCGCTGGTCGGACCACGCGCCTTTGACTATTAGCTATGATGTGTGAGCCTGTAGGCGCACATGAGCACGCGTAACACTTTATGAATGCCATGACATCCGTCATGGCATTCAGTATTTTTTCAGGTTCTTCATGTAATCTTGATAATCGGTACATCCTATGAAAGGAAAAATATGGGTTTCTTCGGCTTCGGTAAGAAGAAAAAGGCTGTTGAAGGTGACGAAGTTTTAGAGAATACTTCAGAAACCGAGGAGGATCCTTCGGACGAAGTCGTTCGAGGACCATGGGATATTAATGATGAAAATGCGCCGGATTATGATGAATACTTGAACATGGGCGCTATTCGTTTGCCATTCCTTCTGGGCATCGAGTTGAGGTTGAAGGCCACCAATCCCGAGGGCAATATCATCAGCGCAACGATTACGTATCAGCACTCCTCATTGGAGATGGAAATCTTTGCCGCTCCAAAGTCGACGGGTATTTGGAACGATATTCGCCAGGAATTCCTCGATAGTCGTTCAAAGGCTCAGGAAGTTGATGGTGAGTTTGGCAAGGAAATTCTTCTTCCTGTGCAGGTGCAGGGCAAAGAAGTAGTGTCCCGTATCGTAGGTGTGGATGGCCCGCGTTGGATGGCTCGTGCCATCTTCACAGGTCCAGCAGCCACTGATTCGGAAGCAGAAGAAACTAAGGCACTGAATGACTTCTTCTCCAAGATTGTCATTGAGCGCGGCGATGCGCCTATGGCTCCACGCGATCATATTTACCTTAGCCGTCCATTGACCCCTTCACAGGTCAAGGAGATGGAGGCGGCAGCGGCTAAGAAGGCAGCTGAGGACGAGGAAGACGACCACTCCACATTGGAAAAGCCAGATGATCCAAATGGTTATGGTCAGCAAAGCCAGGTTCAGCACACGCTGCGCCGTGGTCCACTCTTCTCGGAAATGCGCTAGTGACAGATACAAAGAATAATCAAGGCTTGAAATCGATTGCGAATTCCACGGATAATTTCTCCGTATGGGAAGCGATTGGTGGAATTCGTGGCATAGTCGAGGCCGTCCTGCCTGTCCTCGTCTTTATCATCGGCTACATTATCAGTTCCGACTTAGTGCTTTCGCTCATTATCGTAGGCGCTTTGCTCGTGGTGATTGTTATTGCGCGGCTGATTCAGCGGCAAACGCTCATGGGCGCACTTTCCGGCGTTATTGTGACGCTGATTTCTGTGGTTTTTGCGGCCATGCTGAATTCTGCACGCGATTTCTACAGCCCGGGCATATTGATCAATACTGTGGCCGTTAGTGCTTTACTGGTGTCGCTCGTAGCGAAAAAGCCCGGTATAGGATGGATGCTTGAGCAGATTACGCATGACAATGCCCTGAAAGACCTTTATAAAACCTATGTGTACGCTACATGGGTGTGGATTTGCGGTTTTGGCATTCGCCTGGCTGTAGAAGTGCCACTTTATATGGCGCACAATATTTCTGCACTGGGCATTGCGAGAATTATTACCGGCATTCCGTTGTTTGCACTAATGTTGCTCGTGTCCTGGATAATCGTTGCTCCACAGCGCAAGAAGTTACTGGAGACTCGAGAAGAAGCGAAAGAGACGAGCGATTAGTAGAGCGCTTAGCTAGTGCGCATATCAGGCACCGTTGTAGAGAAAACTTCGAACACTCCTCAAGGAGAGTTCACCTAATTGAGGAGAGAAAAGTGACTGAAGAGGTTAAAGAAAGCCAGCTGGAGCAGGTAGGCGAGGGTCGCTTGGAAGCGGACGTCACCATTGAGCGTTTCGCAGATCAAGGACGCTGCGTCACGCATATTGATGGCAGGGTAGTGTTTGTGCGCTTTGCGTTGCCGGGCGAGAGGGTACGCGTACGCATTGATGAGCCACATAATCGCAAGGATCGTTTCTGGACTGCCGAGGTGACGAAGGTTTACGAGGTCAGCCCAGATCGTGTGGATCCCAGCTGGCCATTGGCCGGGCCACTGGCTTGGGGTGGCGGCGTAGGTGGCGCTGACCTGACGCACGTATCGCTGGATGGACAGCTTGCATGGAAGCGTGCCAGCATTGAAGAGCAGCTAAAGCGCATTGGCAAGCTGGAGAATCCTTCTGTTCCTGTGTTGCGCGTGCCGGAAGATGTTGCAGAAAACGGCTTGCACTGGCGTACGCGCGTGGAATTCATCGCGGACGATGAGGGCTATGTTTCTATGCGTAGGCGTGAATCACACGATCGCGTGCGTGTGCAAGATATGCCGTTGGCCTCGCGACAGGTACTCCAAGTGGCGGAGCATCTGGACTTGTTTAACCGTCGTTTTAATCCGGGCGATCATATCCGCATTACGGCACCTGAGCCTCGAGAAGGTCAGGCCGGGGTTATCGACAGTGGCAACTGGGCGTTGATGGTGAATCAAGAGCTCGCGGAGGGTAAGGAATATGTGCGCGAACGTGTAGAGCTTGCCGATGGTAAGGCCTGCGAATACAGCGTGCTGGCTTCTGGCTTCTGGCAAATGCATCGCATGGCTCCACAAGTTCTTGTCAACGATGTGCTCAAGCTTGCCCGCGGATACGGCGTGGATAAGGGTGCTGTGTACGAAAACAGCGTGGTCTGGGATTTGTACTCCGGATCCGGTCTCTTTACCATGCCAATTGCCTCACGCATCGTACCTCAAGGCCATGTGTTGGCCGTGGAAGGCTCGGAAGATGCTGTGTCCTCCGCCGTGAAGAATGCTCTGCGCAATAATGTAGATAACATCACGGAAATAGCCGGTGACGTGCTGGAAACCTTGCGCCGAGTAAAGACCAATTTTGCAGAGTTCTCACATCCAGATTTGGTGGTTTTGGATCCGCCACGTTCGGGTGCTGGTCGGAAGGTCGTAGAGCAGATTGTGAAATCTGAGGCTTCGACAGTCATTTATGTGTCCTGCGATCCAGCATCGCTTGCCCGCGATATCGCTACATTTAGGGAGTTGGGTTATGAACTCAGCTTCATTCATGCGCATGATATTTATCCAATGACACATCACGTGGAGACGGTGGCGGTGCTGACGCGATAAAGCATTTTCGAGTTTTGCTGCTGATGAGTTAGAAGCGATATTTTCCTGAGCAATCACGGTAGACTAATCAGAGATGGAATATGCAAATGGTCGCAAGTCAGGCTAAGTGGCTTTATTCTCAAGCATGCGATTCCTTAAATACCGATTAATGCTAGAAATACAACGGAGAGAGATTACGGCACGACGAAATGTTTCCGAATTGAAGCTTTCAAGAATTTATCCACTTTTGCTTCAGAAAGTGGAGCGCAAGGGGCGTTCGAAGGAAGAATTGGATGCCGTAATCGAATGGCTCACGGGCTATGATATGGAGCGAGTCGACCTTGACACGAGGTATGGTGATTTCTTTAGCAATGCTCCTGCCATCAATCCGAGAGCAAACCTCATCAAAGGCAAGGTTTGCGGGGTACAGGTGGAAACCATCGACGATCCTGTGATGCAAAAGATGCGATGGCTTGACAAATTGGTGGATGAGCTGGCACAGGGTAAGCCGTTGGAGAAGGTCTTGCGATAAGTCATGAATGGCATATTTGTATACTTGAAACTTTTAATTAGAAACTTTCCACTGGTACAGAGAAGACATGAAGTTTCCATACAAACGCATTATGGCCACATTCGACACAGCGTTAGGGAAGGCTAGAAGACTAATTGAATATTGGTTAAGAGCCTAGAGCTTTCCCTTATATGAGTAATGGAGTGGTTAACACACAGTGTGCATCAATCCAAGTAACCAGTAGTTCGGTGGATTGGCTGTAAAAGTTGCATTTTGGAGTTCCGAATGATTAAGCTAAATGATTTATTAAGACTTACAGAAGAACAAGCATCTATTGCAAAGGTTAGATTCAATAAATATAACGGATATGAAAATCCCATAGATATCTTTAAATCAAATCCTGACTTGATTAATAAACAATGGTTGTATTGGAGAAACACAAATGGATATTTTCGAGTTGGGGAAATTGCTATTTGTCTTGTCCAAATAAGTCGAGACTATTGGCTACTCACCACAGTTGATAATGTCGATAATGAGCTGGGGGTGTATAACGGTATCAACTATACCGGCACTCCAATGAACGAGCACAAGGGTTATTTCGGACGAACGATAATTAAATTCCATAAAAGTTTTCAGCAATCAGTGAGATATTTCAACTCCGTTGCAGACGAATTAGAAGTAAGCCAAATACTGCCTGACACCTTCGATGACGACGATTTTCCTGGCTACGATCGTGTAAAGCTCCCATTTCCGCAGTTGAAAAGCATCCTGGATCGGGGCAAGAGGGACTGGATTGCAGCCCTTGAGAGTCAAAAGGCTGTGTATCTCATTACGGATACAAACAATGGGAAACTCTATGTTGGTTCCGCAACCGGAAATAATGGCATGCTTCTTCAACGTTGGCGGAGCTATGCCGAAAACGGTCATGGCGGTAACAAGGAACTCAAGCGGATTGTTGAATCTGAAGGATTAGAGTACATACAATCGAATTTCCAATACTCCATTCTTGAGAACTACAATGCAAAAGTGGATGATGAGGTTATCCTCAAGCGGGAGGCGTGGTGGAAGGATATCTTACAATCCAGAAAATTCGGGTATAACCATAATTAGCACAGCTGGCATGTGAGTGGAAGAGGGTCTTCTACAGTGCCTTCTTGTCGGGAGGGGATGTACCGCTTGTCGATTCCCTGAGTGCCGAAATCCTAAGCTTGGTATCATAAAAGAGTAGCCATGATGCTCAAATTTGCTGGCAAACTTTGCCCGGTTTCTTCGTTAGGAGCACCAATTCGCTACGCCGCGATTACGAGCGAAAGGTTCGCCATGAACATCGAAGAGCTGAGAGATGAGATGATTCGCACGCAGAAGAAGGGCTTGCCGTTCATCTGTGCATCCGTGGTGTTATGGTCACTGATAGCGGTGGTGGCTGTGCTGGATATTCAAATCGATGTGAAAAATATCCTGGTCTTTTGTTGCGCAGCGCCGCTGATGCCTGTGGCGTGGATTTTTGGCAAGGCTTTGAAGGTAGACATCTTTGAGAAGGGTAATCCGCTGATTAAGCTGGCCGTACTCTTCAATATGAATCAGATCTTGTACCTGCTTATCGTCATGTGGGTTTTTAATGCCGTGCCGGAACAGATGATTATGGTGTTTGCCATGGTGTTCGGTGCACATTTATTGCCTTTCTCGTGGGTATATAAGTCGAGGGGCTATCAGATCTTTTCAATCGTAATACCTGTCGTTTCACTGATTCTTGGCAATCTTTTCAACGGCTTCGCCGTTGCTGGTACCGTAGCGGTATTAGAGCTTATTTTCGTAGCGGTACTGTTTGCGGAAATGAGGTCGTTTGATAAGAAAAAGTAGTGAGATCCTTTTGACAATCCGATACGCAGAAATCGCAGACATTCCAGCCATCGCGGCCATAGAAGCGGAGTGTTTTCCTGCATCTGAGGCTGCAACTGAGCAAGATTTCGTAGGACGCGTGGAGCATTATGGTAATCACTTCTGGCTGATGTTTAACACAGAAAAGTTAATTGCATTCGTGGACGGATTCGTAACGGATGAGCCAGATCTTAGCGATGAGATGTACGAAAACCCTGAGATGCACAACGAAAATGGCTCATGGCAAATGATTTTTGGTGTGAACACCTTGCCGGAGTACCGTTGCAAAGGATATGCAGGGGAGTTGCTCAAGCGGGCTATCGAAGAGGCGAAAAATCAAGGTCGTAAGGGCGTCGTACTCACTTGCAAAGACCGGCTTGTGAACTATTATGCGAAATTCGGCTTTGAAGATGAAGGTATCACAGATAAATCTACACACGGGAATGTGGCGTGGCATCAAATGCGCGTACGGTTTTAGAAAGAAAATAGATGGATTCTATAGAGGAGGGGACGGTATGGCGATTACAGTGAATTTGCGATATACAGGAGTGAAGGGTAACGCAAAAAAGTTTGCAGAAGAAATGACGAGCTTAGGCACGGTGGAAGCGATTCGTGCAGAGCAAGGCAATTTACGCTATGAGTACTTTATTTCCTTTGAGGATCCAGAAACCGTACTGCTCATAGATAGTTGGGACAACCAGGAAGCCATAGATATCCACCATGCATCACCGATGATGGATACCATTTCTGAGCTGCGGGAGAAGTACGACTTGCACATGACTGTGGAGAGGTACATCTCCGATGAAGAGGACGCGGGCAACGCGGACGAAAAATTTATCAGACGATAAATTCAGCATCCATATCTCACGTTTTTCTGCGGGGAGAGTTTAGATTAACCATTTTCTGTTCCTCCTTTCTCAAGGAACCTCACGAGAAGGCACACTATGGAAGCTACAGATATCTTGCCCCTTCACAACCGTGAGGAATTTCGCCCGTGGTTGGAAATAAATCACGCCACGGCTAGAGAGTGCTGGATCCACGTTAAACGCGGTCGCCCAACGGACAAAAACACATTCTGGTATCTCGATGCAGTAGAAGAAGCTTTGTGTTTCGGCCGGATTGACGGGCAGATTCAGTCTGTGGAGGGCGTGTACGTCCAAAGATTTTCACCTCGGAAGAGAGACAGCCCATGGACAGAGCTCAACAAGGAACGCGTACGCAGGCTTGAAAAACTTGGCCTCATGACACGCCAGCAGGGCGGCAGGTGCTACCTTCCATGGGGTCACGAAACTTCAAAATTGACGCGGAACTCGAAGCAGCACTCAAGCAAGCGCGTGTCTGGTCGAAATTCCGCCAATTTCCGCCCTTGTATCAGCGTGTACGTGCCTACAACGTAAGTTTTTACAAGAAAAAGAACCCTGAAACGTACAGAAAATCGTTAGAACGTTTGATGCAGGAAACGCAAAAGGAACACATGTACGGCGAGTGGAATGGCTACGTGAGGTTGCTGGACTACTGAAATTGGACCGTATATATCCGTAGAGTTTTGTGAATCTCTCCACATTTTCCTCCGCTTCAAGTGCTCAAGTGCTAGGCTAATACTTAAGCCTTTTGAGACAAAGGAGTCAAAAATGTGGGATAAAGAAATACTAAATAAAGACTTCATGAATAGTGAACTTTTCAACAAAGACCTGTGGAACAAAGAAATTTGGGATAACGAGGTTCTTGCCGAAGCGCGAAGGCGCTTCGAAAATGCCGATCAACAAAAGAAAACTCTGATGACCTTTGCCGCCGGTGTACTCGCCGGAGTGGTGGGGGCTTGGCTGCTCTCGCTGATTCTTGGAGCAATTTTCAAACCAAAGAAACAGGTAGAGGTGATGACGGAATCTGAAGAAGAAGAGGACGAATAGTCTATCCGCCAAGCTCGCACTGCCTTGTCAACTGTGAGATTGCGTTCATTGCGGACAACCACCGCAATGAACGCATTTTTATATACCAGCCCGAAAACCAAATCACTGTGATTTAACTTACGCCAGTCGCACGATGACGTACTTGCAAAATTGATAAAATTGGACATGTAAACCATGATGCAGTGGTTCTACATTTCACTATTGTGCATTACATTCTTAAGGATTTCATATGATTACATCAATCGGACAGGTCATGCTTTACGTCAACGATCTCGAAGCCAGTGCTAAGTTCTGGACCGAGCAGGCGGGTTTTGAAAAGGCGATTCCATTCCCATCTGCGGATGGTGATGGCAGCACGATTTACGAGCTGAAGCCGAAGGCAGATTCCGATGTCAGTTTCGTACTTCAAGATAAGAAGAAGATCGAAAAAATGCATCCAGAACTGAATTTAGGCACTCCCTCCATCATGCTGCAAACGGATGATTTGGAGCAGACCTATCAGTTCTTTATAGAGCATGGCGTGAAGGCAAATCCAATTATGGAGGCTACGGGCATGCGTTTCTTCAATTTCCCAGATAATGAAGGAAATTACTTCGCTATTAAAGAAATCTCAGCAGAGTAAAGGGCATACGCCATGATTAAGTCACTGGAAATTTACCTGGTCACCGACGGCAACGGACAGGAAGCCGTGGAGTTTTACAAGAAAGCGCTGGATGCGGAGCTTATCTCCATGACGCTCTTCAAAGATCAGTATCCTGAGGTGCCACCAGAACGTGCGAACTTGGTTATGAATGCACAGCTCAAAGTTGGTTCTCAGCGTTTGATGATTTCGGATGAAAATCCGGATATGGAGTACAAGCACGGTTACAATATGACAGCCTGCATCATCGTAGACAGTGTGGAGGAGGCTCAGAAAATCTACGACAAGTTGTCTGCGGATGCGAATGCTGTCCATTTGGAGCTGCAGGAGACATTCTGGAGCCCAGCATATGCGAACTTTGAGGATAAGTTTGGCATGATGTGGCAGATTAGTACGGAGATAAACGAAGCAGAATAACTCTGTATGTGAGTAATTTCTTGTATCGCCTAAGGAAATCTTCTTTAGGCGATACGCGTATAAGGACAGGGGCGTATGCGAGCAACGGGCTTGCCTATAATAATCCGTCGGATTGAAGCATTGAGTCCAGAACTCATCCACGGTTTAGTCGATATCTGGGAGACTTCCGTACGACAAACGCATTATTTTTTGACCGTTGACGATGTTGAAACCATTAAAACCTTTGTGCCACAGGCGATAGCATCAGTCCAGCACCTAGTGGTTGCGCAGATTTCTGATGAGCTACCTATTGCCTTCATGGGCATAAACCATCGCCGCTTAGAAATGCTCTTTATCTCCCCGGCATTTCGTGGTCAAGGAATAGGCAGAACACTGCTGGAATGGGGCATTGATGAATACGGTGTCGACGAGCTGACCGTGAATGAGCAAAACCCGAGCGCAGTGGGTTTCTATGAACATCTGGGATTTGAAACGTATAAGCGCGCGGAACGAGATGAGGAGGGTCAACCTTTTCCCTTGCTCTATATGAGGCGTTAATTCAAGATCTGATAGTGCTTCTATTTCATCACGTACGTACATTTGGGCACTCATAACGCTAGTATTAGAAATGTTAGCGCAAACATCGCAGATGGATACAGCAGGGAAGCTGCATTGGGTCCTGCAATTTTGAAAATGCGCACGTCAAAGGAGATAAGCAATGGCAGATGTGTACGAAGCACAGAGCACTCGATACGATTCCATGACTTACAATCATGTGGGCATCAGCGGCCTCAAATTTCCTGCGGTTTCTTTAGGATTCTGGCATAATTTCGGCAGTCGCGATAACTATGACAATATGAAGGCCATGTGCCGCACGGCCTTTGATAATGGCATTACGCAGTTTGATTTAGCAAATAATTATGGTCCCGTGTATGGGAGTGCCGAAAGCAATTTGGGTCGTATTTTGGCGGAAGACTTTGTGCCTTACCGTGATGAACTCGTCATCACATCCAAGGCAGGATATGACATGTGGGAAGGCCCTTACGGCAATTGGGGTAGCAAGAAGTATCTCACCGCGAGTGTGGATCAAAGCCTCAAGCGTCTGGGCGTAGAGTATGTGGATATTTTCTACCATCACCGTATGGATCCAGAAACGCCATTGGAAGAAACTATGGAAGCATTGGCATCCATCGTTCATAGTGGAAAAGCTTTGTATGCGGGTATTTCGAATTATGATGAGGACAATACACGCAAGGCAGTGGCAATTATGAAGGAATTGCATTGCCCACTGATTGTGAATCAGCGTTCGTACTCGATTTTCAATCGCCAAATTGAAGAAGATGGGGTGAAGAAGGCCTGCAAAGAGATAGGAATGGGCATTATTGCCTTTAGCCCACTGGCGCAGGGTCTGCTCACCGACAAATATCTCCATGGCATCCCGGAAGACAGTCGCATCGCTCATGATGGTCGTTTCTTACAGGCCAGCGCGTTGACAGATGAGCGTTTGGATCAAATTTCCCGTTTGAATGCCCTTGCTATGCAGCGTGGGCAGAGCCTCGCACAGATGGCCTTGTCGTGGATTCTTAAGGATGATGAAGTGTGCTCGGTGCTTATCGGCGCTTCGCGTCCGGAGCAAATCGTGGAAAATATTTCTGTGACGCAATCCACCGATTTTAGCTCAGAAGAATTGCAGATTATCGATGAAATTTGCGGCATAAAGGCACAGTAGAGGCTAGTGATCTACGATGGAAGGAAGCGAGGATGACATGTATTATCCTCGCTTCCTTTTATTCCGCGTGCTTAGGCATATCTTCCTGAGGCATATTGTCTAATGCCTTGTAGATAGCGGTAAAAAGCTCATTGGCCTGGTTGGCCATAATTTTTCCGGGTTCGGTGAGTGAATACACAGGAGTATCAGGATCACAGGTGCGCGAAACCAGTTTATCGTCCACCAATAAGACCAACGTTTGGGAGAGCATGCGGTCGCTAATGCCCTCGATTTCATGACGTAACTCGCCAAAGCGTAAGGGTTTTGCTAAAAGGGCAGAAAGTACAAGAATACTCCATCGGCGTGTCGCATCTGTGAGTAATTTTCTGGATGGACATTCAACGGCAAAAACGTTGTAATTCTGCGGGTTCTCATATGGGGTAGTGTTGCTCATTTTTGTCATGTGCTCTATCTTAGCGCATTTTTCGATTTGACACTAACAAATAATTAGTACTAACATAAGATTATCACTTACAAAAAGTAAGCGCACGGTATTGATAAAATCCACATCAGCACAAGGAGAGTCACAATGACAACAGCAACAATTTTCGGTAAGGGAAACATGGGCCAGGCAATTTCCAGTGTTTTCGCGAAGGCAAACGTAGACACTCAGACGGTAGATGCGTCCACACCTGCAGGCACACAAATTAATGGCGACATTGTCGTGCTCGCTGTGCCTTACCCAGCATTGGCTGAGATTGCACGCAATTACGGTGAGCAGCTTGCGGGCAAGATTGTCGTAGATATCACAAATCCTCTGGACTTCTCTACTTTCGACTCCTTGGTAGTCCCAGCTGACGGTTCAGCAGCAGCACAATTGCAGGAGCTTCTTCCAGAAGCAAAGGTGCTTAAGGCTTTCAATACGAACTTTGCAGCTACACTGTCCTCGGGCAAGGTAGGCGAGAATACTACTGTTGTACAGATTGCCGGTGATGATGACGATGCAAAGAAGACTTTGGCGGATGTGGTCAAGGCGGCAGGTCTGGATGCTATCGATGCAGGTTCATTGAAGCGTGCACGCGAGCTGGAAGCTTTCGGATTCTTGCAGCTTGCTTTGGCTGTGCAGGAAAAGATTAGCTTCACGGGTGGTTACACCATCAACCGCTAAGCGGTAACGCGTGCTCTGCAATACGCGCGCACTTTTTCATTTAGCTTAGGTTCATTCAATTCAGGGAGGACATGCATTGCATGCCCTCCCTTTGTGTATGCGTAGCTACGCAGTTTAATCTTGGTTATCGAAATTCGTACGCAAGAATTTCATAAAATACAAAGCAAATCGCGGCAAACGCATAAACGGCTTATTCTTGTCTAACTGAGCAATATTTGCCATATCTGCCTCACTCAATGCAAAGTCAAAGATATTCATGTTGCTTTCTATATGTGCCGTATTGCTCGAACCCGGGATGACAATATGTCCCATTTGCACATGCCAACGCAGAATGATCTGAACTACACTTTTGTCATACTTCTGAGCGAGTGCGTGAAAAATCGGTTCGGCTAAGAGGTCTTTGTTTGCTGAACCGAGCGGATACCACGCCTCGATTGCAATGCCGTGCTGGCGCATGAAGGCCTTGAGTTCGCTCTGCTGCGCATAGGGATGGCATTCAATTTGATTGACAGCTGGTGGGATCTTTGCGCTGTCCAGCAATTTCTGCACGTCTGTAATGTTGAAATTAGAAACGCCGATACTTCTGATTTTTCCATCCGCTACGGCTTCCTCTAAGGCCTTCCATGCACCGGCAATGTCTCCCGCAGGCTGGTGGAGTAATACTAAGTCGAGGTAATCGACCTGTAAACGCTTGAGTGATGTATCAATCGCTTTGCGAGCTTTGTCATAGCGAAACTCAGAAGGCCACATTTTCGTCGTCAGAAAAATAGATTCTCGATTGAGCTGCGAGCCGTGTATTGCACGTCCCACGGCCTTCTCGTTCATATAAATATTGGCCGTATCAATGAGACGATAGTCGTGTGCCAGCGCAAAGCTCACAGATTTTTCCGCCTGCTCTGGAGAGAGGAGGTAAGTGCCGATGCCTAATTGTGGAATACTTTTGCCATTATTGAGAGTAACTGTATTCATATTTATCCTTTTTATGCCACTCATTCCTCATTATGGCACAGGCGCAGAGTGCGATGCATAGCATTCGCGACGAACTCAAGCAAGGGGTTTCGCATTTTGCGCGGCATTTCCTAGTATGGAAAGCATACAAGCAAACTTACAAAGGAGCGGGTATGTCGCTGTTACCCGAAAACTCCTAAAATCTGAAAGAGATGATATGTATATCAACCAATTATCGCAGCAGTTTTCCGTACGCTTGTTACAGCCTCGAGATGCTCATCAGATATACGAGATTGGGCTAGGAAATCCGCAATTCTTTCTCTATGGTTCAGCAGATCTGAGTCCCGAGCACTTGTGGGACGAATTGCAGGAGATTCCACCAGATAAAACTGCCGAAGATAAGTATGTAATTGGCTACTTTGAAGGCTCCACGATGGTGGCATTCGTGGACCTGCTCGTGTCGTATCCAGATGAGGACTCAGCATATATAGGATTTTTCATGGTGAATGCTGCATACAGCGGCAAGGGTATAGGCAGTTCCTTGATAAGCCAACTCAAAGAAGAGCTGAGAAAAGACGGTTTAATGCGGGTGGAATTGGCGTATCTCGAGGGCAATGAGCAAAGCCGGGCATTTTGGACGAAGTGTGGGTTTACTCCGTTTGGACAGCTTGTCGAAATCGCTCAAGGCACAGTGGTGCGTATGCAATGTAGGTTGGAAGACCCCTCACGAACTGAGTAAAATACACAATTACATGTGACATTTCGGGAGGTAAATAATGAAGACACAGTGGTCTCCACAATGTTCTCCACAGTGGTCTCCAGATGTGCTCGAATGGACCAGAGAGCCTCAGCAGTCCCTGGTCAGTGCGCAGAGAATTGAAATCCGCACGGAGCCAGGCACAGATTTATGGCAGCGCACGTACTATCATTTCCAAAATGACAATGCCCCCGTGCTTCAGATGAGCACAGATGAACCCTTCTTTTCCTTCACCGTAAAAACGGAGTTCTCCGATAGTCATCACCGTTTTGACCAGTGCGGTGTCGTGGCGTATATGGATAGTGAGAACTGGATGAAGGCGTCAATTGAATATGAAAATGACGAGTTTCAGCATCTCGGCTCGGTTATTACCAATCATGGTTACTCAGATTGGGCAACCACGGAAATTCCGGTCAGCCAAAAGTCTATGTGGTATCGCTTGAGCAGGCGCGAATCCGATTATTGCTTCGAATGCTCCGAAGACGGCATAAAATTCCAGCAAATGCGAATATGCCACTTTTATGCAGGGGCTGGAACCATTAAATTTGGCGTCTACGCCTGCAGTCCGGGTGATTCTTCCTTTAACGCCGTATTTACGCACATGGAAGTCGGCGAATGTCAGTGGAAGGCACACCAAGGCTAGGATTTCACCTTTCCTAAAGGTATACGGTAGAAACTAGTTTGACTCGCTGATGACGGCTTGTACAGGAATGTCATAGGCATCAGCATCAAAATGGACGAGCTGAAAACCGTAGACTGTGCTGAGGGTGTGTGCAGAAAAATTCGCGAGAAATCTGTCATAATATCCGGCACCATAGCCGATACGATGATGCGTGGAATTGACTGCGAGCGCGGGCACATGCACGAGATCAATGTCCTCTCTGGCCACGGGTTCGCTATCCAACGTCGGCTCTTCGATGCCGAAGTGGCTGAGCTCCAGATGCTGCGGATCGTAGATATAAAACTGCATGCGACCCTGGGCGAAGCTGCGGGGGATGGCTATCTTCTTGCCGTCAGAGAGTGCCTGTGCAATGAAGGGTTTTGTATTGAATTCGTGCTCCATGGACATATACGTGGCAATCGTATGCGCGGATGCGTACCACGGATGTGCGAGGAGTTGAGATAGCAACGCGTGGTCTAGCTGAGCCTTGGTTTCACGGTTGAGAGATTTCATTTCTGTCAGGAGGGTTTGCCGAAGCGTTGCTTTGCTCATGGTTGTTATTCTAAAAACAGTATCGTGTCTTGTGCAAGCTTGCCTTCCCTCTGTCCCTAGTCAGCGTGCGTGCGAGTCGTGCCCTGCGAAATATTGGATGAAACATAGCCCGCCTAGTGTAGGTTGTATACGGGAATGGTGAGGTGACGAATGCGCAGCAAAGAAGACATTCTTCGCGAGGTGTATGGGTATGGCTCATTTCGCGAGGGACAGGCAGAGATTATCGATGACATTGTGGCAGGCAAAGATGTGCTTGCGATTATGCCAACCTCTGCAGGCAAGTCTTTATGCTATCAAATTCCTGCATTGATGATGCCAGGCATAACGCTGGTGATTTCGCCGCTTATTTCTTTGATGAAGGACCAAGTAGATTCTTTGCAAGTCAATGGTATCGAGGCTCGCGGTCTGCATGGAAATTTGAGCAGCGATGCCATGGCTGAAACCTTCCACGCCATCGAGCGTGGCGCAGTAAAAATACTGTATGTCGCACCTGAACGCTTGGAATCCCAAAATTTTAGACGACTCATCGCTAGTCTGGATATCAGCCTGATAGCGGTGGATGAGGCCCATTGTATTTCCCAGTGGGGTCATGATTTTCGCACCAGTTATCGCAATATTCTTTCGTTTATCCACACTTTTCCTGCACGCCCGCGCATTGCGGCGTTTACAGGCACCGCCACGCCGGAGGTTCAGCGTGATATCGTGGAGCAGCTGAGCATGCCGGACGAGCACCGTGAATATGTGCTGAGCTTTAATCGTCCAAACTTGTATTTCGCGGTAGAAGAGCCGCGCGATCGCTATGCGCGCATGCGAGATATACTCCAGCCGGAAGAAAGCTCGGTGGTGTATTGCAGGACGCGAAAAGACGTGGAAAAAATTGCAGAAAAACTCGAGGCAGATGGCTTAAGTGTAGGGTTTTATCACGCGGGTTTGGATGCACAGGAGCGTACGAAAATTCAGGAAGATTTTCAGTACGGCAACATCGACATTATGGTGGCCACCAATGCGTTCGGCATGGGTATTGATAAGGCCGATGTGCGTCAAGTCATTCATTACGGCATATCCAATAGTTTGGAAGCGTACTACCAAGAAGCAGGTCGTGCGGGTCGCGATGGTGAAAAAAGTCGTTGCACCTTGTTTTACAGTGCTTCTGATGTGATGTCCGCTTTGCATATGGTGGAGGAGAGCCATAATCCTTTGGCTTCGCGCAAGCTTAGAGCAATGATTCGTTATGCTCAAACTTCTCAATGTTTGCGCAAAAACATCTTGGCATATTTTGGAGAAGATTTGGCGGAGGACTGTCAGGACTGTTCAAATTGTCTTCATGCAGGGCCGACGGTGGATATTACGCAAGAAAGCCTGAAGATTCTTTCCTGTGTGTACAGAATTTTTGAGCACGTGCACTATAACGTGGGTATGGGTAAGGTTGCGGCTATTCTCAAAGGGAGAAATACGGCGGATTTGCGTGATAAGGGATTTGATCAGATTTCCACCTATGGTTTGCTCAAAGATATGGATGAAAGTCTTATCAAAAAGTACATTCAGATTTTGATTGCAGACGATTATTTGGCTGTCGATCCGCAGTATGCCAGTATCAGCTTGACGCGGCTGGGTTTCGAGTTTTGTAGGCATCCGCATCCCATTATTACCCGGCCTCGTCGTACTTCGAAAGTGCGAAGTACAAGTGCTGTGGATAGCACTGTTGATTATCCTGCAGACTTATTTGAACGCTTACGCGCAAAAAGACTCGAGCTGGCACGTGAACAGAGCATTGCACCCTTTATGGTTTTTGCAGATAAGACCCTCAAACAATGCGCCGCACAGCAGCCACTCAATTATGAGGAATTTCTTCAATTATCTGGAGTTGGGCATAAGAAGGCAGATCAGTATGCTGATATTTTCATCACCATTATCAAACAATGGAAGGAACAGTGATGAGCGGTAAAAAGCCGAAAAAATTATCACTGTCTGAAGTCAACCAAAGCATCGAAGTGCCACAAAGCACGTCCTTTTGGAAAAACTTCTATGCTTTCCTTGGCCCAGGTGCGCTTGTAGCTGTGGGGTATATGGATCCAGGCAACTGGATTACCAGCGTTGTGGGCGGCGCTACCTTCAAATATGCGCTGCTCAGTGTGGTGCTACTGTCCTCGTTGGTAGCGATGCAATTACAGCATATGTCCGGCAAGCTCGGCATGGTCACGCATCAGGATTTGGCTCAGCACATAGCCGAGCGCTCGCCTCGATGGTTGAGGTGGATTCTCTTCGTCATTATTGAGCTGGCACTGGTAGCCACGGATTTGGCGGAGGTTCTCGGCTCGGCCATTGCCTTACACTTGCTTTTTGGCATTCCGCTGCTCGTGGCCATTATTATTACGGTACTGGATGTCGTGGTGCTCCTGGGCTTGATGCATTTAGGCTTCAGAAAAATCGAAGCCGTCGTCTCCGTACTGATTTTGACCATTGTCGCAATTTTTGGCTATCTCGTGCAGATTTCCGGTCCGGACGTGGCTGCCATCATGTGGGGATATGTACCCACACCCCAGAGTTTTCTTGAATCTGGCGATGCTACAGCCATGCTGACCTTAAGCTTGGGCATTATCGGCGCAACGGTGATGCCGCATAATTTATACCTTCATTCGTCCATCGTGCAAACGAGAAAAGTAGATAGAAGCTCCGAGCGCGAACTCGATAATGCGGTACGTTTTATGACCTGGGATTCCAACGTGCAGTTGAGCATTGCTTTTGTGGTGAATTCGTTGCTGCTGATTCTTGGTGCTAGCGTTTTTTATGGTCATGCGCAAGACGTGACGGCTTTCGAGCAGATGTACAATGCGCTGGCAGACCCTCAAATTGCGGGCGTGGTGGCCAGTAAACTCGTCGCTACCTTATTTGCTGTGGCCTTGCTGGCGAGCGGACAAAATTCCACAATTACTGGCACCTTAACGGGCCAAATCGTGCTGGAAGGTTTTCTCCATATCAAGGCTCCGCAATGGCTTATTCGTCTCGGCACGCGCATGGTGACGCTCGTACCGGTGGTGATTGTGGCCGTGATTACCCATTCGCAAGAGCACAGTCTGGACGAGCTCATCGTATACTCGCAAGTGTTCTTGTCCTTGGCATTGCCTTTCTCCATTTTCCCGTTGATTTATTTCACGTCGAAAAAATCCATTATGGGCAAATATGCCAATGCCCGATGGAATACAATAATGGGATACGTGGTAGCTACGGTGTTGACTGTGCTCAACCTGCAGCTCATATGGTCCGTACTGGTATAAGTGGTGACAATGCTTCAGGGTGTGAATTTAGGAAATTGGCTCGTCCTCGAAAAATGGATGGATGCTACGCCCTTTGTGGGCACTCCTGCCGAGGATGAAGTGTGGCTCAATCGCGATCTGAGCCTAGATGAGCGTGTACACCGCATGACGGCTCACCGAGACAGCTATATCACGGAAGAAGATTTTGATACGCTGGCTCGGGCGGGGATTACCGTGCTGCGTCTGCCCGTACCGTATTTCGTTTTTGGAGATCGCACGCCTTTTATCGGGTGCGTTGAATACGTGGATAAGGCTTTTGAATGGGCAAGCGCGCGATCCATGCAGATTTTGCTGGATCTGCATACAGTGCCAGGAAGTCAAAATGGTTTTGACAATGGTGGATTATCCGGCGTAGTGCGCTGGCATCATACAGAGTCGGAGATAGTCTTCGCCTTGGGCGTGCTTGAAAGGCTGGGACGCCGTTACGGCAAACACAAAGCGCTCTACGGCATAGAAGTGCTCAACGAGCCCGCCAGTCGGAGCATCTTTCGTGCCAACAAGAAACGGTATCCTGCACGGCGTCCCGAAGAAGCCGAAGGCTCTACGCATGTGCCGATTGCGTTTTTGCTGAGATTCTACAAAGCTGCCTATAAACGCCTGCGAGCCGTTATCGATGACGATAAATTGATTGTATTTCACGATGGTTTTCGCCTGATGCATTGGCTGCCAATAATTCCTACCGAGCTGCGGCATATGCGCAATATTGCTTTTGACACCCACGTGTACTACACCACAGTAGAGCAGTCCTTGCCGAGATTTATACAGACATTCCTCGATAAGCAGCAGTTGCGACCGGGCCTCTACACGCTTATGAATGCTATCCAGATACTGCGCATGCGTATGATACGCCTAACTGGAGCGGGCGTCATCGTGGGCGAGTGGTGTGCAGAAAATGAACAAAGCAAAAAAGACGGCACCTCTGGGCGAGACTTCTTCGATTATCAATTACACGCATTCCAGCAAGCGGGCGTGCTCGCCGAGTTTATGTGGAGTTACCAACAAGAACGCAATCCAGAGCGGAGGAAAGGTCTTACGCATTCTTGGAAGCGCTTTTGGGATTGGAGAGCGCTACACGAGGTATAACATAAGGGCTTTGCAGCTGGAATTGCTGCAAAGCCCTTATGAGATATCACTCAGAAATTAATCCTGCACAGCAAATACCGCGCGCTTCAAATCTTCCCTGCGTGAGGAATGACCCAGCAAAATTTCAAACTCGCCATTTTCTACGATGCGGTGAGCCTGAGCATCCACGATAGAGCAATCGGATACAGGAATTTCAAAATCAACGCGCACAGTTTCGCCCGGATTGATGCTGACGCGCTTGAATGCCTTCAGTTCACGGTCGGTCCAGCTCACAGACGTGACAATATCGCCAATATACGCCTGAACGATTTCCACACCTGGACGCTCTCCCGTGTTTGTGACGTCAATATGCGCATGAACCACGGACTGTTTCTTGTACACCGGAATAGTAGCTCCCTCGGTGTCCGTTGGCATAGTCCATGTGCTGCCTTGATAGTCTTCCGTGCTGATCTGAGTGCCATCCGCATCCGTCAGCTCCACCTCACCATACGTAAAGTTGGTATACGCCAAACCCTCACCAAAGGCAAAAGCAGGATCCTGCGTCAAATCCGCATAACGGTCACCGTGCTGACCGCGAATCTGGTTGTAATACACAGGCAACTGACCAGCATGACGAGGGAAGGTAATAGGCAAACGACCCGATGGTTCGACCATGCCATATACGATCTCAGCAATGGCTTGGCCACCCTTCATACCAGGGCTTGGAGCCCAGAGTAACGCATTTGCATTCAGGGCGCTTTCTGGCAGTACCTGAGGCTTACTGGACATCAGCACCACCACGGTTGGCGTGCCCGTAGCCGTGACAGCGTCGATGAGCGCATTTTGACCGCCGAGCAGCTCCAATGTAGCAGTTGAGCAGCCTTCGCCGATGAGCTGCATCACATCACCCACGACGACTACTGCCACATCGCTGTTTTGCGCATTGCGCACCGCCTCGTCGATGAGCTTCTGATCAATAGGCGCGCTCACGCCCACATAAGGGCGAGGCTGACCATCTGGATAGAATTCACCTGCGGGATCTGGGCGCAGCTCCACAATATGAGCGCCTTCCGCGGTGGACAAGGTCCAGCCCGCTGGAAGAGCCTGTTTGAAACCGTCTTTAATCGTGGTAATCTTTTCACGTGGATGGCCATCTGGCATCCAGGTCACCTGACCGGAATTGCCTGCCCAGTCGCCTAGCTGCGTTTGAGCATCATCGATTAGTGGTCCGATTAATGCAATACTCTTCGCAGCTGTACGGTCATCTTTTTGCAATGGCAAGGTTCCATCGTTTCTGAGCAAGGCCACACTTTCACGCGCCAGCTCCAGATTCGCCTGTGCATGCTGAGCATTGCCGATAACCGTGCGAGCCTTGTCTGCATCTGGCAAACGCGGATCTTCAAACAGTCCTAGACGGAATTTCAGAGCCAAAATGCGACCTACTGGGCCATCTAATTCTTTCTCCTCGAGTAGTCCGGACTGGACCGCTTCGTAGGCTGCTTCGAAGAATTCAGGGGAAGTCATAATGAGGTCATTTCCGGCGCGCACGGCGGCTACAGCGGCTTGCACAGGATTCTTCAGGACACGTTGCTCCCACACCAGACGGCTCACATTCGCCCAGTCCGTAATCAGTGTGCCCTTGTAGCCCCATTCATCGCGCAGCACGTCGTTGAGCAACCACTTGTTGATGGTAATAGGCATACCTTCAATGGATTCGTACCCCAGCATGAAGGTGCCTACGCCTTCCTGAGCCACACGTTTAAATGGTGGCAGGAACCAAGAGGCGAGCTTACGGTGAGACAAATCTGCCTCGGAGGCATCGCGGCCGCCCTGCGTTTCCGAATAACCCGCAAAATGCTTAGCTGTCGCCAAGATAGCATCTTTGCCCAATGGCCGTGTGCTCTCCACCGCATTGCCACCCTGATAGCCACGCACCATAGCGCTGGCCAGCTCGCCTATAAGAAATGGATCTTCACCAAAAGTTTCGCCCACGCGTCCCCAGCGCGTATCGCGCGCAATGCATAGCACAGGGGAGAAGGTCCACTGCACACCCGTTGTGACAGCCTCATGAGCCGTAATACGAGCCGCATGCTCAATTTTCTCCGTATCCCAGCTCACCGCCATGCCTAACTGCTCTGGGAAAATAGTGGCTCCCGGATAGAACGAATAGCCGTGAATTAAATCATCACCCACGAGCATAGGAATGCGTAAGCGGGTCTGCTGTACGAGCTTATTGGCACGCGGAAGATCCTCTGGAGACGTGTGCAAAATCGAGCCTGCAAACTTCTCCAGAATTATTTCATCGAGATTTTGTCGCGCATCCAGTTGCAACATTTGCCCGATTTTCTCCTGCAAAGTCATGCGAGAAAGCAAATCTGCTACACGCTCGTCTACTGGTAAATTCTTATCCCAGTACGCTTCATTCTGAGTCATTTAAGTCCTCTCTGTCTTAAATGTGAGGAGCAAGCGCCCCATTCATGTGCCATTATATGCGGATGTGTGGCAAAGGCGAGGAACGTGTTGTGACGTGTGACGGCGTTTATATCCAGTTTCAGCTACGCGGTAAGGTGTGCGCTTATAGCACTGCCAGCCTTTTATAATGGCTAAGAGAGCAAGCTGTAAGAGGTTCATATGGTTGATAAAATTCTTATCCGCGGCGCACGTGTGCACAATTTGAAAAATATAGATTTGGATATTCCATTGAATAAAATTGTGGGCATTGCGGGCGTATCTGGATCTGGGAAATCTTCCGTAGCCTTGGGCATCCTCTACGCCGAAGGCTCGCGGCGCTATCTGGAAGCCCTGTCCACCTACACGAGACGGCGCATGACGCAAGCTTCTCAGGCTGAAGTCGATGAAGTGTTATACGTTCCAGCGGCTTTAGCCCTGCATCAACGTCCTGCTGTACCGGGCATCCGTAGCACGTTTGGTACAGGGACGGAGCTACTCAATAGTCTGCGCCTCATGTTTTCACGGCTCGCATATCATCGCTGTCCCCAAGGGCATTATGTCGAGCCAACCCTGGCGGTAGCTGCTGGTCAAGCACTAGTCTGCCCGGAGTGTGGTTCGCGTTTCTATGCTCCGTCTGCAGAAGAATTAGCCTTCAATTCTCAAGGTGCATGCGAAGGATGCGGCGGCACAGGCATGGTCCGTACGGTAAATATTGACACCTTAGTGCCAGACGAGAATCTAAGCATCGACGAAGGTGCCGTAGCACCGTGGAATAGCCTGATGTGGTCTATCATGACCGATGTTTGCCGCGAAATGGGCGTGCGCACAGATGTGCCCTTCAAAGACCTCACAGACAAAGAAAAAGACATCGTCTACCACGGTCCGGCCGAGAAAAAGCATATTCTGTACCATTCCAAGAAAACGAATCAAGCGGGGGAACTAGATTTCACCTACTTCAATGCAATCTACACCGTCGAAAATGCTCTCTCTAAAGCGAAAGATGAGAAGGGTATGAAGCGTGTAGAAAAATTCCTCAAGGAAGAAACCTGCCCGCAGTGCGGTGGCACACGTCTGTCTCCCCGCGCTCGCGCTCCACGAGTGCGCGGAATTTCTTTGAGCGAGGCCTGCACGATGACTCTGGGGAGCCTGTGTGACTGGGTGCGCGGTGTGCCAGCGAGTTTGCCTGAAGAGATGCGCAGCATGGCTCAGGCTATTTGCGAGTCTTTTGAAAATACGGCTCGGCGGCTGATGGATTTGGGTTTAAGCTATATCAGTCTGGACCGCAGTTCTTCGACGCTTTCGACGGGTGAGCGTCAGCGTATGCAGCTGGCGCGTGCCGTACGCAACCGCACAACGGGAGTATTGTACGTGCTCGATGAACCGTCCATTGGTTTACATCCCTCCAATATTGTGGGATTAACCGCGGTCATGCGCGATTTGATTCAGGATGGCAATAGTGTCGTTTTGGTGGATCATGATACTCAGATCCTCAAAGAAGCCGACTGGCTCGTGGAAATGGGGCCGGAAGCGGGTGCTCGTGGCGGTTGCGTCATAGCACAGGGGCGCGTAAGTGACGTTGCACGCGACAAAAATTCTCTGATTGGTGAGTTTCTCGCGGATAAGCCTGCCACTCGCATACGCACAGAAATTCCGCAAGATGAGCTCTTTTCTCACGGTCGTATTCATCTGTCTACCTCAGCTATCCACACGGTGAAACCTTTGGACATCTACCTTCCCAAGGGACGGCTCAGTGTGGTCACCGGTGTATCTGGCTCGGGTAAAACCACCATGCTACTGGAGAGCCTTGTGCCGGCAGTAGAAGCGATGACAAACCATACGTCGATGCCTCAGCACATTCAATCGCTTGGGGCAGAAGGCATTGAGCATATCAAACTCATCGATGCCACACCGATTGGTATCAATGTGCGCTCGACTGTGGCCACATATGCTGGTGTCCACGATGCTTTACGTAGGCTCTTTGCCCGTTCAGACGATGCCCAGAATACAGGCCTCAAAGCAAAGGATTTTTCCTATAACACCGGCTCTTTGAGATGCCCGGAGTGTGATGGTACGGGCGTGATCAATCTGGATGTGCAATTTTTGCCGGATGTTACGGTATCCTGTCCACTGTGTCAGGGTTCCCGGTATGCGCAAGAAGCCTACGATGTGAAATTATTCAACTCATCTGGTGCACGTTTTTCTCTGCCTGAGCTGATGGCCATGGATGTGAACACGGCATTAGAATTTTGTAGGAAAATGCCAAGTGTGAGCTCTAAACTGCACACACTTCAAAATCTGGGCTTAGGGTATTTAACTTTGGGTGAGCAGACGCCGGCATTATCGGGTGGGGAAGCACAACGACTGAAGTTGTCCAGTGAAATTGGCAAAACTCAGACAGATTCTATTTTTGTATTTGACGAGCCTTCAATCGGTTTACACCCACTGGATATACGTGTACTTTTAAGCGTTTTTCAGTCGTTGATTGAGCATGGAGCAACGGTCGTGGTGATCGAGCATGATTTGGATATCATTCGAAATGCGGACTATGTCATCGATATGGGTCCGGGCGGTGGAGAAGAAGGTGGACGCATTGTAGCTACTGGAACACCTGAAGACATTCAGCGCAATCCAGCAAGTATAACGGGTCGTTATTTATAAGAACTATACAAATTTATTGTAAGTGAAGATACGATAATTTTTAGCGGAAGCAGGATTGTCCACGATATGACACGCCGATATTTCAATTTCTCATGCCGTGTGTTACCTTCAAACCAATAGCTTGAAATCTTAAACACGAAAGGAGCATGACATGCGTAATCTGTCCCACGACGTTTTGCAACTCAATGCATGGCGTAGCTGGCGTGCTTGGCGCACCTGGCAGGGATAGATTGCATGTATGTGCTTTCACATAGATGCAACTCAATGCACAAGCTTGTATCTATGTGAGACCTTTCTCATCAACGGCTACGCACATCACCATAAGTTTTAGTAGCCTTACGGAAATCTCATCTAGATACACCTAGATGAGATTTTTTGTATTCTCACGCGAATAATCCACAAAAACCGACGTCCCACACTCGAAAGGATCGCACAATGAAGCGATGGCGTATTTTGTCAGCCCAAGAAATGTGACAAAACAACAAAGAAAGACGAAAAAATGGACAACAAGAACAATGGATACTTCGGACAATTCGGTGGCAGCTTCGTTCCAGAACCAATTCAACAGCTGCTCGATGAGCTAGAAAACGTTTTTAATAAGTATAAAGATGATCCGGAATTCATCGCAGAATACCATAGCTATCTCAAAGACTATGCCGGCCGCGAAACACCACTCTATTATGCGGAATCACTGAGCAATCGCCTCGGCGGCGCAAAAATCTATCTCAAACGCGAAGATCTCAACCATCTAGGTTCCCACAAATTAAATAATGTTCTTGGTCAAATCCTACTGGCAAAACGCATGGGCAAAACCCGCGTTATCGCAGAAACGGGCGCAGGCCAGCATGGTGTAGCAACGGCCGCAGCAGCAGCACGATTTGGCATGAAATGCGATATTTACATGGGCGCAGTCGATGTCGAACGCCAAAAACTCAATGTATTTAGAATGGAACTCATGGGAGCCACCGTCCACGCCGTAGAGGAGGGCACTGCTACCCTGAAAAATGCGGTGGATGCCGCATTCGGCGCATGGATGAATGATTTAGATGCTTTTTATGTATTAGGCTCCGCAGTGGGTCCACATCCATATCCAAGCATCGTCCACGAATTCCAAAAAATTATTTCCGTAGAATCCCGCCGTCAAATTCTCGACAAAGGGGGCCGTCTGCCCGATGCGGTCATCGCCTGTGTAGGTGGCGGATCTAACGCAATCGGCGCCTTTAGCGAATACATTGCGGATGAAGACGTTCACCTCATCGGCGTTGAAGCCACGGGTAAAGGCTTAGATACCGATCAGCACGCGGCCACGTTGGAAAAGGGCACCATCGGCATCATCGATGGTATGAAAACCTACGCCCTCTTCAAAGACAATGGCGATGTGGCAGAGGTGTATTCCATTTCCGCAGGCCTCGACTATCCAGGCATCGGCCCAGAGCACTCCTTCCTTAAGGATTCCGGCCGCGTAGAATACACAGGTGCAACGGATGACGAAGCTGTCAACGCCTTGATCACCTTGTCCAAAACGGAGGGAATTTTGCCGGCTATCGAAAGCTCACATGCGCTGGCAGAAGCCATCAAGCGCGCTCCACAGATGGACAAAGACAGGATCATCATCGTCAATGTCTCCGGCCGTGGAGATAAGGACGTGCAATCCGTCATGAAGTATCTCGAAGAACATCCTCAGGCGGATGCACTCAACAATTAATACGTGCGTTTTACCTCGGTAAGGCGCATACCGTGAGAGAAAATCTATCGTTAGTTCGCAAATTCACACACAAACCGCGATAGATTTTCACCTCACGGTGGAGGAAAAGTAACTTAGCCTGCAGAGCGAAACCAAGCACCCGTTTGGTCTTCGCATACCCGAGTCACTATCTGCAGGCGAGGCTTTTTCAACTCACATATTCTTGCACATCATACTGTTCCCACACCACGCGTGACATCAAAGGACGAGCATGACAGCCCAAGCATTTGAACTCTACACGCTTAAAGTTGAAGTCGTAGACACCGGACGCCCCTTCGTATGCTCCCATCAAGTGGGAGATTACTTCATCGTCGAGGGAGAAAACCTCATTTTCGAGCACACGCACGCCTTTTCTCTGTATGCACTCGCAGCATTATTACCCCTTTTACCCGCTAAACAGCGACCACTTCAACACGCCGATTGGATGCTTTCCGACAGCATCATCGCCTGCCCGGATCCACACTGCGGCGCAGCATTCAAAATCACACGCATAGGCACACACACATTCCAGCACGATGAGGTGACGGCCGTACCCATCACAGTAAACACGGAAAACACAGATAATACCCAAAACAAGGACACAGCCCAATGAAAAGAACAGAACTGACACCCGGATACTCCATCTCCCGAGTCCTCAACGGGCTGTGGCAGCTCTCCGACGGGCACACACTGCACGGACAGCTCGATATCGATGACGTAAAATACGCCTTCGCACAATTAGTCGATCACGGTTTCACCACCTTCGACCTTGCTGATATATATGGGCCAGCCGAAAACGTCCTCGGCGAATTCCTTGCCGACATTTCCTCAGCCGACTCAAGCAAAAAAGACAGCATTCAAATACACGAAAAATACGTACCCGACTACAAGATACTCACAACCGTACAATTTAGCGATACAGAACGCATTATCGACAGAAGCCTGAAAAAGCTCGGCCGCGACTATATCGACCTCATCCAATACCACTGGTGGGATTACGATATCAACCGTTATATAGAAGTCGCCCAAAACCTCGTCAAACTCCAAGAAAAAGGCAAAATCCGCCACATTGGCGTAACCAACTTTGACACCGCTCACCTCAAACAACTCGTCGACGCCGGCATCCCCGTTATCTCCTGCCAAAGCCAATACTCGTTATTGGATCGCAGAGTAGAGAAAGCCATGATCGAGTACGGCAAACAAGCCCACATCGCGCAAATCTGCTATGGCACACTCGCAGGTGGTTACTTCACGGACAAGTACCGTGCAACAAGCAGCGCTGAAGCCCAACCGCCACTGACCCCGCAAACGCGCTCGCAGGTCAAATATGCTCAAATTATTGATGCCACGGTAGGTGAGCAAGGCTACAGAAAAATGCTGGACCTCTTGCACGATATTGCCCGCAAACAGAACACATCTATCGCTCAGATTGCTTCGCGGTACATTCTCGAAAAAGAGGGTGTAGCTGCAGTCATCATCGGCATTAGAAATTCCCGCCACGTAGACGACAATGCAAAAATCTTCGACTTTGAGCTGAGCCATGAAGATATCGCCAGCATCGATCACTTCCTTTCGACATATTCAACTGTCGAAGGAGAACCCTACGAGCTGGAACGCGATCCGCACTCCATTTTTAGATCCATTATCCGCATGAACGAAGCAGAAAAATAGGCACCAGAAAACCACAAACTCTGCAACACACCACACATCCACTTACCCTCGAGAAGGACATTCCATGCAGACAGAGAAGAAATCTACGGACACAGCGTCCCCTCATACAGCATCCACTTCCGAAGCCTCCGAAATCCTTGAATTTTATGGAGGCAAGGCTATGGCATGTTTGCCGGTCGTGCTGTTCCTTATCGCCTGTGTCGAATTTTTCATCGTGCTCAAGGCCTTTGACATGACCGCACTGGCCGCAGCAGCCCTCATCGCCTTGATGGTGACAGCACTATGTGTAAAAAAAGCCTCACGCCAGAATTTCTGGAAAGCAGTGTATGACGGCGCACGCGAAGCAGTGCCCATCGTCGTGCTACTTTTAGTGATTGGCATTTTTGCCCAATTGATTAAACTGTCGAATTTGTCTGGCGGCTTCGTATGGATTGCGCAGAATTTACATGTCATCGGCGGACTATTTACAGCTTTAACCTTCCTCTTTGTCTGCATTATCGCCACTGCTACAGGCTCATCTTTGGGCACCATGTTTACATGCTTCCCGATTTTCTATCCAGCAGGAGTATTACTGGGCGCAGACCCCGCTTTCTTGGCGGCGGCTATCGTCGGTGGGGGCATTTTTGGTGATAATCTTGCACCGATTTCCGATACGACCATTATTTCCACATCCACTCAGCATTACACCACGAAGGCAGGCAATGCAGACGTTGGAGGAGCCGTGCGCTCGCGCTTTAAGTACTCCGCCGTGGCGGGCATCCTCGCATTCATTATTTTAGCCCTTTTCTCGGGTGGTTCTACAAGTGATAATTCGACCGCATTAAGCCAAGCACAAGCCAATCCACAGTCCCTCTACATGCTCATTGCCGTTGCCATTATGCTGGGTGTGGCCATCGCATTCCACGATATTTATTTGTCTATTACCATCGGCATCATATGTGCGCTGGCTATTGGCCTTGCAACCGGCCTGGTGCAGACTACGGATATTATCAGCGTTGAAGACGGCACAATTACGGGCTTTATAGCCGATGGCGTATCGGGCATGACCGGCACGGTTATCCTCGTCCTGAGCGTATACGGTATTATGGGCGTACTCCACAAAGCAGGCATTCTCGACCTTGTACTGAATCGACTGTATCAGTCGAAGATGGCGACAACTGCGCGCGGCACTGAAATAATCATGATGTGCGGTACCACGCTGACCACGCTCCTCTTTGGCGGCGTCACTTCCGCATCCATGACGACTTTCGGCAAAATTCACAATGAACTCGGACAACGTGCAGGTCTGCATCCGTACCGCCGGGCGAATCTGCTGGATGGTTTTGCCAATGGCATCGCCTTGTGTGTGCCCTTCCTCAGCGTATTCGTCTTTTTGGGTGCACAGCTGAGCCAAGGCTACGAGAATGTGGCCGCGGTCTCAGTGCTGGACCTGAGCACACACATGATTTATCCGTTCCTTCTCTTTGCCGTATTGCTCTTCTCTGTGCTGACGGGATGGGGAAGAACCTTCGAAGGAGAAAACGGGCAAGAACTCAGGCAGGCTGTGCCGGCACCGCACGTGCTCTATCAATAAACAGAGCTGAGCATACAGTTGTGGCTGCAATTCCAATAAAGGAGTTGCAGCCACAGCTCTATATGTTATTTCTTATAAACCAAAATTAGCTGTGCTCTTCGTTATACTTTTCAAAAACCTGAGTTTGCGTCCACCATGCAGCACTGCCGCCTGGCACAGGGAAGAGTCCAAAACCTTCGTCGTCTATGTCCACGGTATCTTCTGGATTATTCCAATTGATATATGTCTGTCCGGCTTCGCTTTCACCCACAAACATACGTTCCTCAGATGCATCGCCAGAGGAGAGTAACACAGCAAGAGGGAAAGGATGATCCTCGTCCCCACGACGTACCCAACCAATCATGTGCTCGTTGGTGAAATATTCGTCCTGCTCACCATAGGCCAGATGCGTGCGCAAATACATCATTTTTTCCAAAGACTCGCGGATGCCCGGGTATTTCATGGTTGGAATGCCAGCATAATCGCCCCAAAATACGCAAGGATAACCATCACGGCGCAGTAAGATCAGACTATACGCCAAATCCTTAAACCAGTCATCAATCCAACTTTCCAAAGCCTCACCCGGCTGAGTATCGTGGTTATCCACAAAGGTAACCGCACTCATAGGATATTCTTGCACCAACGAGCCATCAAAAATGGTGCGCAAATCGTACTCAGGATCCAAGGAAGCCTGTGAAAGGTTGAAATGTAAAGGCACATCAAAAAGATCGACCTTATAATTCGTATTATCCAGATAATGGCTAATGGTGCCTTCATCATCCTTCCAATACTCTCCAACGAAATAAAAATCCGGCTTTTCGGCCATGATATCCGCGGATAAGTGATCGATAAAATCGGAGGACATATGTTTGAGCGCATCAAAGCGGAAGCCATCCACCCCAATCTCATCAATCATAAAATGCGTGACGCGCATCAACTCATCGAGCACATCGGGATGGCTGTGATCTATGTCCGCGTTCATTAAATAGTCAAAATTACCGTATTCATCATCCGTATTTGCGGCCCAATACTTGCCATCGCCCAGAATTCTGAAAATGGCCTTGGTCTTCGTTAAATCATCGTAATCTACGCCCGTAAAATGGTTAAAATTCCATTCGAATTGAGAGTATTTTCCATGACGTCCAGGGAAGGTGAATTTGGTCCACCCCTCGATATTATGAGCTTCACTGATATCTTCGGTGCGGTCATCAGCATTGACCATAACAGCTTCAAATAGCTCGGTCTCGTCTGCCCCACCTTTATGGTTAAAAACCATATCTGCGTAAACTTTGACATTATTTTTATGAAAAGCACGGATACATTCTTCTAATTCCGCACGTGTACCATATTTTGTCGGGATAGAACCCTTTTGGTCAAATTCGCCCAAATCCCAGAAATCATAATTTCCGTAACCCACATCCGTGCCAGACGTGCCTTTACCTGCCGGCGGCATCCAAATACCGGTAAAACCCAGAGAAGCTAAATGGTCAGCCGCCTTTGTCAGGCACTGATAATGTTTATGGTCTGCAGGAGTATTCCATTCGAAAGCTTGAAGCATAACCCCATTTTCCATATGTTTTCCTTCCATTTATTTCAAGATCACACGTGAGTGGAGGTTAGTCCGTTACACATAATATTCATGAAGCTGGGAATGAGCTGAAAATAAAGCGAAAAATACTATGAACTTGATAACATTCTGCTAAGAATCGTCCGTAGAGCATAGTCGTAACCCTGTCTTGAGTTCCCTGATGTTCTTGGATATATAACCCTTGATATATCCACCGGATAGGAGCGATAAACGGTACTCTAAACCCAGCACTAGTATACTCTATGATGCTGAGGCACCTTTGAGGAATGAAATGAAGATTAAAATTATTTGTGTCGGTAAGCTGAAAGAAAAATATTGGACACAAGCCATAGCTGAGTACGCCAAAAGGCTGCACGCATACTGCAATTTTGACATTATCGAAGTTGCCGATGAAAAAACACCCGATAATGCGAGTGCTAAAGAAGAAGCAATCATTCTGGAGAAAGAGGGCGCACGCATTTTGGATAAAATTGTGCGCGATGACTATGTAGTGGCTTTGGCTATTGAAGGCAAACTCGTCACTAGTGAAGACTTAGCTGAGAAAATCAATGACTGTGCATTGCGTGGAGACAGCAAAATCGCCTTCATTATCGGTGGCTCGTTGGGACTTGCACCGGAGGTAAAAGCTCGTGCTCAGGCACTCATATCCTTTGGGCGTATTACATTGCCACACCAACTGGCTCGCGTAGTGCTGAGCGAACAAATTTATCGTTCCTTTAGAATTATTCATCATCAGGCGTATCACAAATAGTGTGGCCCGTAAGTGGCACTGGACAGGCTTGAGAAGTGTACCGATAAACATCCACAAAACACATGGGGCAGTTCCGTCATAAACCCGTTTCATAATAGAGGTGCAAGACGTAGGAAATATGGTTCTGCGCAGATGGCGCTACGTAGAAAACAGTGTGAAATTGAGCAACTAAGCTCAGGTGAGGATGACGATGAACACTCCAATTATTATCGGCGTAATTATTCCCTTGGATGATAAGGATTTATCTGTGCTAGCCTCCAAATCAGGCATTGAATTGCGCACCTTCATCCCACATGCTCATGCACAGGAAGTTCACCCCGTGTCCACGGTGGAATTAGATCCGCGAGAGCTGGCGGAATGTGATGTACTCATTGGGTGGAATGCGGCGGTTCTTGAGGCTGTTAAATTGCCCGAATCGCGCATTGCATGGATTCAATTGTGGAGTGCTGGTGCGGATTATGTGCCAAAGGACCAATTCCGGGACAGGTCAGTAGTTATTACCACGGGCAGTGGGAGCAATTCTCAAAATATCGCGCAGCAAGTTCTGGCATATATGCTGATGTTTGTGCGTCAGCTGCATCAGCATACGCGTTACGCGGCTCAGCATACGTGGAAACTCGTCGGTGGATGGACCGAGCTTACGGAAAAGCGTTTGCTTGTGCTCGGCACCGGCGAAATTGGTAGGGAAGTAGCTCGCCTTGCGCACGCCTTTGGCATGACCACGGTAGGTATTAATCATAACGGACACAAGGCGGAGCATTTTGATGAGGTACATGCCACCGGTCATGGTACGCAAGCCCTCGCGCAGGCAGATTTCGTGGTTAATGCGCTGCCGCTGACACGAGAAACTGAAAACAGTGTGGATAAAGATTTCTTTGCCCACATGAAAAGTAGTGCCTACTACATCAATGTGGGCCGTGGTAAAAGCACCGTACAGAGTGACCTTGTGGATGCGTTGAAAAACAATAGCATCGCGGGTGCTGCTTTGGATGTTTTCGAAGAGGAACCCTTGGATACAGATAATATTATGTGGACTCTAGATAATGTCATCATTACGCCGCATACGGCCGGCTATAGCGATTTATATGCCCAGCGCGTGTTGCAGGCATTTCTTGCTAATCTTGACTCGTTTGTGATGAACGGTGCTCCGGATAAGCATGTGTTTAACTTTGCGCGGGAGTATTAGAGCGCGGTTCTGTAGGGGGATTGCTCAGTAACCCTGTTCAGAAGAACGGTGTTCTGTTTCATCACAACCGGCGGGTACATGGCACAGACGTGTCTAAATGGGGAGAGTTAAGAAGACGATGAGGACAAAACGCGCGCAATTTCGTAAGACCTTCGTACATGAGCGTAGCATTATTGCGATTTTTCTCGTGCTCATCGGTGCCATTATGCGCGCACCGATTGTCGTTTTGCCCTTATATGTCGAGCCGATGGCTCAGGAAATGCATCGAAATCCTGGCAATTTCGGCATTGTTACCAGTCTGCCTCTGCTCATGTTTGTACTGTTCTCTTCATTTGTGTCCAGCATTGTGGAAAAGCTCGGATTGACAAAAACCTTGCGCATAGGGTCGATTGTGCTCTTCATCGGTTGCTTGCTGAGAGTCGCCATGACATGGGAAACCCTGCTTGTGGGCACGGCCTTAGTGGGCGCGGGCATTGCCATCCTCAATATTTGCATGCCTACCGTGGTATCCGAAAAATTCAGCGATAAGCCGGGCATTTTCACCACTGCGTACTCCGCTGCCATGGTGGTGGGGGCTATCGTGCTTGTTACGCTTTCGCCTCTTATGTCTAAGCTTTTTGGCTGGCATAGTATGCTCTGGATTATGGTGCTGATGGCGGGCATTCCTATGCTTCTCACCTTTGTGCTCCCTGACATGCTGGTATCGGGTTCACAGGAGCCGAGAAAACATGCAAAGTTGAGATTCCTCTAGGATCAACGCACCTGGCTTTTTATAGGCATGTTTGGCGGTCAATCGTTCTTGAGCTATACCCTGAGCGCATGGATTCCTAGTATGGTAGCTGCGGCGTCGGTGTCGCCGATGCATTATTCCATCATTATGGTGGTCTTTAATTTCATTGGTCTTCCGGTATCCATGATTATCCCTTTTTTCGTGGCGCGTACCAGGCGCAGATATCACGTGCTCTATCTTGCTGGTATTACGAGCATTCAGCTCATTGTCATCGTGCTGTTTCGATTCCACGCCGTTTTGGGCACCTCGTACTGGTATCTCTTCTCCATCGTATCCTGCATTTTCTTCACCTCGCTGTTTGTGATGGTGCTGACTTTTTACCCAATAAAGACCTTAACTTCGGCAGATACGGCGGATATTTCCGGCATTTCTCAGTCGGCCGGGTATTTCATCGCTTCGCTAGGTCCGGTATTGTATGGTTCGATGTATGGCGATGGTGTGCCAACGCTGTCCTTCGCGTGGGCCATGGCTGGCGTGGTCATTTTCAACGCGTGGTGTGCGTGGCAAGTGATCCGACTGAATAAATTTGGTTTAAGCACTCTTCAAGCATAGACAGGCATAGAAGCGGAGGTTTTCCATGGGCGAGGTGGTTCGTACACTCCAACTGCACAGCGTGTACAAACATTTTAAGGGCAACTATTATTACGTGGAAGCTGTGGCACGTGATAGTGAAACCGAAGGCTCACTGGTTATTTACCGGAAATTGTACGGAGATAGGACGTTGTGGGCGAGACCTGTGGAGATGTTTTTATCCCCGGTCGATAAGCACAAGTACCCGGATGTAGAGCAGACCTATCGATTTGAAGAAGTCCCTTTCGGCGACTAAAGAAAAACGCGGCAGTGAAAATCACAGCCGCGTTCTCTATATCAGGAATGCCGAACTACTTGCTCTCTGCATCTGTGGAATTGCTCAAGAAATGCTTTTCATCTGGAAGCACCCAGCTGAGCACCAAAGCGACTACGAAAGCGATGGCAATGGCATTGGAGAAAACGGACTGGAAAAGTTGAGGGAAGTTGTGGAAAATACCGTTAGCCTGAGTAAAACCGATACCGATAGTCAAAGCCAAAGTCACAATCGTGATATTGCGTTGTGAGAATCCTGCATTCGCAATCATCTGAATACCCGCCAATACGATGGAACCAAACATCATAATGGTGCATCCACCCAGAACTGCTTGAGGCAGCGAATTAAATACAGCCGCAAAACCCGGGAAGAAGCTGGTGAGGATCAAAATGATGCCACCGGAGAGAATGACCTTGCGATTGACCACCTTCGTCATGGCTACGAGTCCCACATTCTGTGCAAAGGAGGTCAAAGGCAAAGCGCCAAAGAAACCCGCCACCGTGGAGATAAAACCGTCACCGGCAATGGCGCCAGCCGTTTCACGGTCGGTGGGATTCCTATTAAAGCCAACCTGTGTCAGGGAGGATGTATTTCCCAGCACTTCTACAGAGGACACCACGTAGAGCAGTGCAAAGGTGACGATGGCATTTACATCGAATTTAATGCCAAACGGCATCATTGGGGCTATATGTGGCAGCGAAAAGAAGCTCAAACCTTCAAACTTGCTGAAATCCACCATATGAGGTGCCAGACCGCTAAAAGTAAAAATCAGTGCAACGATATAGCCAAATACCAAGCCGAAAAGCACAGAAAGTTGCTTTGCCACACCTTTAGCTAAGACTTGGAATGCCAAGCAGGCCACTAACGTAATCGTGGCAACAGTAAGATTTTGCCACGAACCGAAATCTTCAGCACCTGAACCGCCCCCAAAAGACGTAGCACCCACGGAAAGCAATGAAAAACCGATAGTGGTGACGACGACTGCAGACACAATCGGGTTGATAAAACGCTTCCAATACTGCGCTGTCAAGCCGAGAATCAGCTCGATAAAACCGCCGGCGATAACCGCGCCCACCACGGCGCCATAGCCCAGCTGAGGGTCGGCAGCAATAACAGAGGCTGCGGCCACATAGGTAAAGGAAATACCGGTGACGATAGGCAGACGGCCGCCAATGCGCCACAAAGGATACAGCTGCAAGCAGGTGCCCAGACCGGCCGCTAACAGTGCGGAGCTAATAATCCACTCTGTTTGATCGGCCGGCAAATTTGCGGCGCCGGCCACGATGGCGATAGGGGCCAGATTGGCTACAAACATAGCCAATACATGCTGGACGCCGAAAGGAATGCCAGCCCAAAATGAAATCTTTCCATCCAACTGGCGCAAAGCGCTACTCGTGGATTGTGCAGAAGTCTGCTGCACTGGAGAGGTACTGCTCATGAAATATCTCTTTCTTCTCATAGGGTGCATTGCGCCGGCGGTGGAGAGCATCATACGAGCGACACGCAAAAGACGAGAAATAGAACATATCGCAGGGTACGAATGCACAAATCAAACCGAAATCGTGACAACAATGCGAAAAGCTACGCCAAGGGAGCGTAGCTCTGAAACTTACTTGAATTCAATGGTGCCTTCGTGAGCATCCATGGTACGGATATTGGCCAGAGATTCGACTCGATACCCGCGCTGGCGCAAGGAATCTCCACCGCCTTGGAAGCCTTTTTCGATGGCGATGCCGAAACCTTCTACGATAACACCGGCATTTTCACAAATCTGCAGCAAACCATTGAGCGCATTACCATTGGCTAAAAAGTCATCGATAATCAGCACATGCTCGCCCTCAGTGAGGAACTTCTTGCCGACAATCACCGGGAATTCTTTTTGCTTAGTAAAAGAGTAAATAGAGGTGGAGTACTGCTCACCATCGAGGTTAATAGATTGAGCTTTCTTGGCGAAAACCACAGGCACATTGCCAAAATGACGTGCGGCAATACACGCAATGCCAATGCCGGAGGCTTCAATCGTTAGAATCTTGTCAATCTGGGCACCCGCAAACAAGCGTGCCCATTCTTCACCCATCTTGTCGAATAATGCAACATCGCATTGATGATTCAAAAAAGAATCCACCTTCAGCACGTCGCCAGGCTTGACCGTGCCGTCTTTGCGAATGCGTTCTTCAAGAAGCTTCATAAGAAACTCATTTCTTCTTAGCGTGCAACCAGCAATACTTTCACACAAGGCCTTTTCTCAGCTGAGTAAGGCTGCGTGGAAGTATTTGTGTGATTACATGTATGGTTCTTTATGTGGAACTACAGCATAACGCAGAACGCTGACGTCAACGCCGCTGCACAATGTGTATTTCATAGGTTTTCGAGGAGAACAGGCACATGGAACTCGGGCAATGCATAGCCAATTCTTTGCACCTAGGCAAGACGCGCACTCAGCGCGTGCAATACAGGATTTTTGTGTTTTCGTGTAAGCCGCATGTGCTACAAAAGATTCATGAGTTTTGTACAGCCGGGTTTTGAATTCGACGGATTTTCTTCTTCAAAGACATCAGATGTGCCTACAAAGGCAAGAGATTCTCGAAGCCCCCAGGCTACACACAACTATGCGGACATGGATATATCTGTACAGCAGCCACGTCACAAATTCACGCGCGAATCTTCTCAAGGAGAGCATATGCCTGTCAATTACAACTCATTTGCATCCGATTATGACAGTGAATCGAGTGGTGCGGTGAACCCCGCTGCCTCGGAGGTGACGCCGCGCAATGCACAAGACCTCATTGCTGGCCTGAATCCTCAGCAGTCTCAAGCTGTGCAGTACGAAGGCCCAGCCTTGCTTATTGGAGCTGGTGCAGGTTCGGGTAAAACGCGCGTATTGACCAGACGCATTGCCTGGGCACTGACACAATGGCATGCATACCCGAGCCAAATTCTGGCTATTACCTTTACTAATAAAGCTGCAGCAGAAATGAAGGAGCGTCTCGCTTCGCTGATTGGGCCTGTGGCCAATCGCATGTGGGTCTCGACTTTCCACTCCGCTTGTGTGCGAATTTTGCGTCGTCATGGTCAAGCGGTGGGGCTGAGCTCGGGTTTCTCCATTTACGACACCGCCGACTGCCAAAGACTTATCAATCTCATTGCGCGCGACCTCAATATTGATACGAAGCGTTACACGCCACGCAGTATTTTGGGTGCTATTTCTGATTTCAAAAATCAGCTGATTACCGTGCCTGATGCGTTGAAGCACGTGAACTCTGATTATGTGCCGGGCAAGCTTGGGCAACATATTGCAAACTTGGGGGATAAGGAAGAAGTATTTGCAATTTGCTATGCCGAGTACCAGCACCGACTAGCCGTGGCAAATTCCGTAGACTTCGACGATCTGCTTGTACGCACGGTGGAACTACTGCGCACTGATGTGGAGGCGCTGGAGTTTTACCGTCGCCGATTCAGCTTTATTTTTGTGGATGAGTATCAGGATACGAATCACGCACAGTATATCTTGATACGACTGCTTGCCAGTAAGGAATTGCCGAATGTGACGCCTCAGGCACGTCCTGCCTGGGTGACGGTTGTGGGTGATTCTGATCAGTCCATTTATGCCTTTAGAGGCGCGGATATTTCCAATATTTTGGACTTCGAAAAAGACTTTGATAACGCACGCACCATTATGCTCGAGCAGAATTATCGTTCGACCCAAACAATTTTGGATGCAGCGAATGCGGTGATTTCACAGAATGCTGGTCGAACGCCGAAAAAGCTCTGGACAGATCTGGGCGAAGGCGCAAAAATCGTGGGCTTTGCTGCAGATAACCCTCAGCAGGAAGGCCAATGGATTGCTCAGGAAATTGAGCGATTAGTGGAGGAAGGCAGCTTCCCATATTCCAGCATTGCCCTGATGTATCGTGCTAATGCGCAGTCGCGTTCGCTGGAAGAGGCACTGATTAACGCGTCTATTCCGTATCAGATCGTTGGTGGTACGCGATTCTACGAACGCGCAGAAGTCAAAAATGCGATGGCATATATTCAAGCCATTGCGAATCCGGCCGATGATGTGAGCACCCGGCGTATTTTGAATGTGCCAAAACGCGGGCTCGGGGCGCGGTCAGAGGAGGCATTGAACGCGTATGCTACAGAAAACGGTACCAATTTTTGGAATGCCATTGAATTCCTGGAAAACACCGGTCTTTCACCGCGCGCTAAGAATGCAGTCAGTGCCTTTAGAGATTTGATGCGCGGATTGCGTGCATTTGCGGTGGAGCATGATCATCATCCGAGCGAAATTGTGGCGGAGGTTTTGGAAAAAACGGGCTTGGTGGAGGAGTTGCGCCAATCCCAAGATCCGCAAGATGCCACGCGTCTCGATAATTTGAGTCAGCTCCAATCCGTGGCGGCGGAGTTTGAGCAAAATACACCGGACGCTACTTTGGCAGGATTCTTGGAAAATACGGCTTTGGTGGCCGATTCTGATCAGCTGCCTTCCGAAGGTGAAGACAGGGGTACGGTGACGCTGATGACCTTGCATACCGCAAAAGGTCTGGAATACCCGGTGGTCTTCTTGGTGGGTATGGAGCAAGGCACCTTCCCGCACTCACGCAGTATTGAGGATGATGCGGAGTTGTCGGAAGAGCGCCGATTGGCGTATGTGGGCATTACACGTGCCCAGCGCAAGCTGTATGTCACGCGCTCTGCCATCCGTTCACAGTGGGGACAAACGACAGAAATGATGCCTAGTCAATTTTTGGAAGAAATTCCAGAAAACCTCATTCATTGGGAGCGCAAAGAATCCACCATGGAAAAAATGCGTCGCAATTGGGTGGATTCGCCAGATTTGGATGAATTTGGCGATTTTGAGGACGAATTCTCCTCTCAGTCCCGATGGTCGCGCGACTATAGCAACTATGGCAATGGCTACGGCGGCTCTTCCTATGGGAGCTACTCGGGCAGCTCCTACGGTTCTTCCTCATATGGCGGTCATGGTTCGTCTACGCGTGGTAGCTCGTATGGGTCTTCCTATGGTTCATCGTACGGATCTTCCTATGGCTCATCCGGCAGTTCGTCTTCGTCCTCACGGGTTCAAAAGCCGCGCACATCCAGCAGATCTGGATCCGAGTCGCCACATATGCATTACGGTACAAGTAGCGTGAGTTCATCGCGCTCTTCACGCGGTTATTCCAAGTCTGCGAGCAGTAGCCAGTCAAGCTCACGCGGTTCCGCTGTGTACTCACGTAGACTGAACTCCGCTCAAACAGGACAAGCTTCTACACGCGCTGCGTCCGCCGCAGCATCGAATGGTCTCACGCTTGAAGACCTCCATATCGGCGATAAGATTACACATGACGAGTATGGGTTAGGTAGGGTCATCAGCCTAGAAGATAAGGGACGCAATTCCGTCGTCGTCGTAGATTTCGGCTCTGCGGGCACAAAAAGACTGATGATTCGTCTCGCGCCGATTGAAAAACTCTGAAATTGCTGAGAATTCTGCTTATTTGTAGATATCGCAGTGTATGATAGTGGACGTTGTGTGCATAGTTTTATGTGCGCAGCTCTGGAGTCTTGGCCCATCTGCGGGTCGGCAGTAATGCCCAGCGAAAGTTGGATTTTACTGTTAAACACCGAACGAGTAGACACAGTTCGATGCTAAGCGCAGGAGTGGCTGACTCGGTGAGTGCACAGAAGTGTGCTCATCTTGCGAATCTACAACAGAAGGAAATTAAATGACTAAGGTACAGCGTGCACGCCGTCAGGTGCGTCTTTCTCGCGCCCTCGGCATCGCTTTGACCCCAAAGGCTCAGCGTATCTTCGAAAAGCGTCCATATGGTCCAGGTGAGCATGGTCGCGATCGTCGCCGCGCAGAGTCCGATTACGCAGTACGTTTGCGCGAAAAGCAGCGTCTTCGTGCTCAGTATGGCATCTCTGAAAAGCAGATGCGTGCGATTTATGAAAAGTCCCGTCGTGAAGCAGGTCAGACTGGTAACGCAATGCTGGTCAACCTCGAAGCACGTCTCGATGCTCTTGTATTGCGTGCAGGTTTTGCTCGCACTACAGCACAGGCTCGTCAGTTCGTTGTTCACCGTCACATTCTCGTCGACGGAAACATCGTTGATCGCCCAAGCTACCATGTAAAGCCAGGCCAGACCATTCAGGTTAAGCCAAAGAGCCAGACCATGGAGCCATTCCAGGCTGCAGCTGAAGGCGTTCATCGTGACGTTCTCCCAGCAGTTCCAGGTTATCTCGATGTTAACTTGGCAGCTCTCAAGGCAACCTTGACTCGTAAGCCAGAAGTAGAAGAAATCCCAGTTACTATTAACATTCAGTACGTGGTCGAACACTACTCTCGCTAAAAACTGCGCTTGGGCTGTTTACACGGCACATCTTACGGCTCAGGCAACAATTTATTTACGGCATACATTGATGAAGCCACTGCTCTTTTGCAGTGGCTTCATTTTTTATTTTAATAGGCAAGGGGAAGGGTCTCTTTACACCTCTTCTAATCCGTGCAGTAAAGAGGCAATAATGGAGAGCACAATGGCGCCAGCAAAGGACCAGCCTGTGCTGGAAGACGCAATGCCCACGCCGAAAATATTGTTGCTCAGGCTGGAAGCCAGCGCAAAACAAATCGTGTTGACCACCAACGACATCAAACCAAAGGTCAGAATCGAAATAGGCAAGGTCAAAATATGCATTATCGGCTTAATTGAAATATTGATCAGCGCCATAAAAAGCGCGAAACTGCCGTATGATAACCACTGATTATCGCCCACAATGGTGATGCCGGGCAGCAACCATACCGTTACACCGGTGGCAATGGTCAGTACCAACCAATTCATAAGAAATCGTGTCATATTGAAATTATATGAGATTCGCTCGCGATAGAGTAGTGCTATGACAATTCATGTGTATCTTGTGCGCCACGGGCAAACCTATTTCAATCTCTATAATCGTCTCCAAGGCTGGTCTAACTCTCCTTTAACGGATAAGGGTAAACAGGACGCCGTCGTTGCCGCTCACAAACTGGAAAAAATACGCTTTGACGCCGCATTTTGCTCTGACACGCAACGAGCTATTGAAACAGCACGCATAATTTTGGCGCGCAATGATGCTGCGCGTCACGACGGCTTATACCATGCCGAAGAGCACATGGAATTTCGTGAGCAGTTTTATGGATACTTCGAGGGTAAAGATATGAATGAGGCGTGGTGGGCTGCCGGCGCACCACATGGAGCGACGACGTATGCGCAGATTCTCGAAAAATTCGGATCTGCAGCCACCAAAGACTTCCTCAAGGAAGCAGATCCTTTCCATCATGCCGAAAACGAGGAAGAGTACTGGGAGCGCATTGAGCGCGGATATCATATCATCCGCACACACGATAAAATTTCCCAGCTTACTGCTCACGGCACAGATGCTCATGTGCTGCTGATTTCACATGGCAATTCCTTGCTGAGCATCGTTCAACGGTTTGCGCATAGTGCTCCCGACGGTATAGATATGACCGTGAGACCCCGCAATGGTAGTGTGACACGCATGGACTTTAATCCAGAAGAAAGCGCGTTTGACCATGCCTTGAGTATCCAAGGATATAACGAATAACAACTTTAGACACTGCTTGAGAAAAATTTAGAATAAGAGGTATCACAGGTCGTTGTGTGGGCCGCCATGACGCCTTACCTCTATAGGCTAAAACTCTGGGCTGAGTGGTATTTCACGCCTACGCCTAGTGGTAATCTAAAAAACATATGTCTTTATGATGTCTTTGATAGTGAAGAAGGAGACGCAGAATGGATCTCGGACAAATAGCTAGCCTTATTGCAGCCATTGTTTTCGCAGTACTCGCAGGCTTTTTGATTTATCCTCTTATCCGTTTGGGAAAGCTTTTTGATCAAATTGCCGAAACCGTAAAGGATACGGGAGATCACGCCATTCCTGCCCTCGATGAGAGCGTAACCACTGTGCAGAAAGTCAACCAGTCTTTGGAAGACGTCAATAATATTTCCTCCGCAGCTTCGACTACTGCCAATAATGTGGGAGCATTAACGGATTTGTATGGCGCTGTGCTTGGAAAACCAGTGATTAAAATTGCTGCTATTGTATACGGAGTAAAGAAAACAGTTCAGGGTTTCACACAGAAGTCTGATGGCAAGCACGAGGAAAAGTAAGAGGAAATACCATGTTTAAACGCATCTTCTGGTTCCTTGTAGGATTGGCCACCGGTCTTGTGGTGGCGAGCAAGGCGCAAGCATATGTCCGAGCACACACACCTCGCTTAGCTCGAGAATTTGTTTTGGGACCAGACCAAGACAATGTGACATTGCGTACATTAGGATCTATGATCGAGGACTTCAACACGTATCGTCGTGAAAAAGAAGCCGAAATGAACAGCGCATATGCCGAAAAATTCGGAAATCGTTAATTTTATTTGAACACATTCAAGGAGCTACGCATTCATGCGCACATCAGAAATCGCAAAACGTTTTACAGGGTATTTTGAAAAGCAGGATCATCTCATTGTCCCATCAGCTTCTTTGATTTCTCCTAATCCAACCACACTTTTCACCATTGCAGGTATGGTGCCCTTTGTGCCTTATCTCTTAGGCGAGCAGACACCACCAAAGTCCCGAATGGCCAGTGTACAAAAGTGCGTGCGTACATTGGATATCGATGAGGTAGGAAAAACCACACGTCACGGTACGTTCTTCCAGATGCTGGGAAACTTCTCCTTCGGCGATTATTTCAAGGAAGAAGCCATCCACTATGCATGGGAGCTGCTCACCACTCCACAAGATCAGGGTGGATATGGTTTTACCTTGGATAAGCTGTGGGTGACCACGTTTACCGACGATGAGGAAGCCCGTGCTATCTGGCGCAATGAAGGCATGGATCCAGAGCATATGCAGGTTATGGGCATGGAAGATAACTTCTGGACTATGGGTGGTCCAGGACCTGGCGGCCCATGCTCGGAAATCTATGTGGATCGCGGTGCTCAGTACGGCAAGGAAGGCGGCCCTCTTGCCGATGAAAATCGTTACACCGAAATTTGGAATCTCGTTTTTGAAAACTTTGAAGTAGACAATGTCAAGTCCAAGACGGATTTGCACATCGTGGGCGAGCTGGCTCAGAGAAATATCGATACCGGTATGGGTCTGGAGCGCGTAGCTTATCTGCTGCAGGGCAAAGAAAACATGTACGAAACCGATGAGCTTTTCCCGGTCATCGAGGCTGCTGAGAAGCTTTCTGGTTTGAATTATGGTGATAACGCAGAAAACGATGTGCGTTTCCGTGTGGTGGCGGATCATGTGCGTTCTGCCTTGATGATTATGAGCGATGGCGTGCGCCCAGCCAATGAAGGACGCGGCTATGTGCTGCGTCGTTTGCTGCGCAGAACGATGCGTTCCATGAAGACATTGGGTGTGCAAGAGGAAGTGCTCCCACACTTGATTCCAGTGTCCAAGGACGTGATGAGCGCAAGCTATCCAGAGCTGAACGATACTTTCGCAGACATTGAAAATGCTGCATATGGTGAAGAAGATGCTTTCCGTCGTACTTTGGATAAGGGCACGACCATCTTGGATGTGGCTGTCAGCTCTGCTCAGGAAAAGGGCACTGCGGTCAGCGGTGCAGATGCCTTTGCTTTGCATGATACATACGGATTCCCAATTGAGCTCACCTTGGAAATGGCGTCTGAGAAGGGCGTCAAGGTGGATGAAGAAGAATTCCGCAAGTTGATGGCGCAGCAGAAGTCTCGTGCACGCGCAGATGCATTGAAGAAGCGCGGAAACGTGGACCTCAGCGTCTATGACGATGTGAAGAAGACCTTGGAAGCTCCCATCGATTTCTTGGGCTACACGGATGCTTCTTCTCGTTCTCGTGTGCTGGGCATTATCCAAGAAGGCAAGGGCTCCGTTCCCGCGGTGACAGCTCCTGCCACAGTAGAAGTAATCTTGGATCGTACGCCATTTTACGCAGAGGCTGGTGGTCAGCTGGCTGATCAGGGTGAGATCCTCTCCGATGATGGTGCAGTCGTAGAAGTCGATGATGTGCAGAAGCCTATTAAGGACTTGATTGTGCATCGTTGCCGCGTAACGGATGGTACCTTGACGGTGAATGCAGCAGTTACTGCTTCGATTGATATCGACCGCCGTGGCGCAATTGCACGTTCTCATACTTCTACGCACATGGTGCATAAGGCTTTGCGTGAAGAGCTTGGTCCTCAGGCTACACAGCGTGGCTCCGAAGACGCTCCAAACCGTTTGCGCTTCGACTTCCAGTGGGCTTCTGCGCCATCCGCCTTGGCTATGAATGCCGTGGAAGCACGTGTGAACGAAAAGTTACGTGAGAATCTGGCTGTGACCACGCAGGAAATGAAGTTTGACGACGCTATTGCACTGGGTGCTATGCATCTCTTTGGTGAAAAGTACGGCGATATCGTGCGCGTGGTATCTATCGGCGAAGACGGCTGGAGCCGTGAGCTGTGTGGTGGTACGCATATCGACTATGTCGGTAAGATTGGCGCTATTACTTTGATGGGCGAGTCTTCTGTGGGCACTGGCGTCCGTCGTGTGGATGCTGTGGTAGGTGAGAAGGCTTACGAATACAATGCACGTGAGCATGCGCTGGTTTCTCAGCTCTCTGATGTGCTTCATGCACGTCCAGATGAATTGACCGATCGTATCTCCACCTTGATGGATCGTCTCAAAGAATCCGACCGTAAGCTCGCTGCTCTCTATGAATCACAGGTGAAGGCTCAGATTCCTGCGCTAGTGGAGAAGGCACGACAGTCTGCGGACGAGATTACCGTCGTCACCGCAAATCTTGGACAGTTCGGCTCTGTGGATGCTTTGCGCAATGCCGTTATGGATGTGCGTGGTCAGCTTTCTGCGGATAAGCCTGCAGTCGTTGCTTTGGCGGGTGTGAGCGAATCCGGTAGCCCATCCATCATCGTGGCAACAAATGAAGCTGCGCGCGATAAGGGCATTAAAGCGGGTGACCTCGTACGTCAGGCCTCAAAGATGCTCGGCGGTGGCGGTGGCGGTAAGCCTGACTTCGCTCAAGGTGGCGGCCAAGATGCCAGCCAGATTGACGCCGCACTGGCTGATTTGAACACCAGCGTATTGAGCAAGTAGCACTCGGTAAATAATACGAGGAATATTGTGCTCAATCGCATATGGATGGCAGTAGATCTGGGGAACGCGCGCGTGGGTATCGCGCTGAGCGACCCAGATCTCCTGCTTGCACATCCTGAAGACTATATCCGTGTACAAGGTGATTACTTCTATGCTCTGGACGATGTAGTAGCGCTAATCGAAGAGCAGGATGTAGCACGTGTTATCGTTGGTTATCCTTTGCAATTAGACGGCACTGAGGGCAAAAGTGCCAAAAAAGCAAAGCGTTGGGCGGCTGCCTTAACAAAAAAACTGCACAGCTATGCGGTAAACGATGTTGAAGTAACGTTAAGAGATGAACGTCTCAGCTCCGTGGAGGCTCATGACCAACTTTTGAATGCCGGCTTATCCATGCGCAAGCATCGTAGCGTCGTTGATAGTCAGGCGGCAGTCATACTGCTACAATCGGCATTAGATGACCAGAAGAAATTGGCCAGAAAGATGAGTAATGACTGAAAATAATGACTTATTTGACATGTTCGACAACGATGTTGACCATGCCCAAAATTCTCAGTCTAGCGAAGATCAGTTGACTGCAGATATGAAGATCCATAAGGACGCTGCGGCGCCTCCTTTGCCTCCCAAAAGGCGCAGAGAGGTGCGCGCTGAGCGTCGTCGGCAGAAACGTAAACGTATACGCAAAATCGTGGTATGGATTGCCGTTCTTGCGGTTTTAGCTGCTGTAGCGGTGGGTGGATATACCGGCGTACGAGCCTTGCGCAACGCCACCGTAGCCAGCACTTCGAAAACGACAAGCAATTTGGACTACCCAGGTCCAGGCTCTGGTAGCGTGATTATCACCATTGAAGATGGTGAGGGCACGGCTGATATTGCGAAAAAGCTCTATGATGCCGATGTTGTGCGCACAGAAGCTGCGTTTATCAAGGCTGTACAAGTAGCAGATGCTGCCAACAAGCTCCAGGCGGGTTCTTTTGAACTGAAGAAGCAAATGGCTGCGGCAGATGTGGTGACGATTATCACCGATCCAACCAAAATCACGGGCTCCTTAATTGTGAAGTCTGGTGAGACGGTTGCGGACGTGATTGCATCTGCAGCGTCCTTGAGCGATATTGATAAGTCTGAATTTGAAGCCATTATTAATGCCGGCGGCTCGGATATTTTGCCTGAAGTTGCAGGTGGCAAATACGAAGGATGGTTTGAGCCAGGCACCTACAATATTAAGGGCGAAAAGACGGCTACCGACATCATCAAGGCCATGGTGGATAAGCGCATAGCCAAACTGCAAGAGCTTGGTGTGTCAGAGGATCAATACCAAACGGTGCTTATCAAGTCATCCATTGTAGAGGCAGAAGTCAACCAAGCGCAGTACTACGGTAAGGTGGCTCGCGTTATCGAAAATCGTCTAAATGCCAATATGGTTTTGGGTATGGATAGCGTTATCGCCTACGGTTTGGGTGTGAAGGCGCGCGACCTGACTGTGTCTCAGCTCTCAGATTCTTCCAACCCGTACAATGACCGTATCTACACGGGCCTGCCGCCAACGCCGATTAATAACCCGGGTGATAATGCAATTTCTGCAGTTTTGCATCCGGAGGAGGGTGATTGGCTCTACTTTGTCACGGTAAACCTCGATACAGGTGAAACCAAGTTCACAGCTAGTGAGAGCGAATTCCAGCAATATGCGGAAGAATATCAGCAATGGGAGGCAGAAAACTAGTCTCTTGCGGAGCTAGTAAGAAACCGAATCACAAAAGAGCAAACACTGTGATAACTGCTGCGATATACATCGCCGGCACATACGCAATGTTTTGCTCTTTTTTCATGCCCACACACAAGACCAGTCCGATGCCTGCCAGAACACCGGACAGTAGCCACCACAGCGTAAGCATCCAGACATTGTGCAGTCCAAAGGGTGCAAAAAGCAGACACAGCACGCCGGCGGAGGTGACGTCTCCAAATCCCAACGCTCCTCGCGATAGTCGAAAAAGCAGCAGCTGCCAGCAGATACTTACGAGTGCGTATGCGCATGCAGCCGGCATAATGGAAAAATCTATGAGCCGTAGCAACGCATAAACGAGAAACCACACGAATTGGCCACACGCGATGATAGTCACATGCAGGCGCGATACGCGTCGATGGACAAGATCTCGAATGCTCAAGACGAGTCCACCAAGTAGACAAGGAAGCACAGAAATGGTGTATAAAAGGTAGCCCATTTCGTAAGATGTAACATAATACGAGAATAGGCTCAAACCAAGGCGAGTTATGCACATTTAGGTGTATAAGGCTCAATACCGGGTTTTTAGCAGAGTTTTCAGCACAGGGAGCATTATCATGTTGCGTTGGCAAACAGCGGGTGAATCCCATGGCGAAGCACTTGTCGCCATGATTGAAGGGATTCCAAGCGGAGTACAGATTACAAGCGAAGAAATTAAAACAGCTTTAGCTCGCCGACGCTTAGGTTATGGTCGTGGTGCGCGCATGAAGTTTGAGCAAGATCAAGTCAGAATGCTCACCGGAGTTCGTCACGGTCAGACTTTGGGCTCGCCCATTGCCATCGAAATTGGCAATACGGAGTGGCCAAAGTGGACTCAGGTGATGAGTGCTGATCCCTTGCCACAGGATGTAGAGCTGGGCGAAACAGGGCGTAATGCGCCGCTGAGCAGTCCACGCCCAGGGCATGCGGATCTTACCGGCATGCGCAAGTATGGTTTTACGGATGCGCGCCCTGTGTTGGAGCGCTCTTCGGCACGTGAAACAGCTTCTCGTGTGGCGTTGGGACAGGTGGCTGCAAACTTCTTGCGCCAAGTCGCCGGCATAGAAACCGTCTCTCATGTGATTTCTATTGGTGGAGAATATGTCTCCCCAGATAATCCATTGCCACGTCCCGAAGATGTGCCAGCTCTGGATGCTTCTGCTACGAGAAGCTTGGATGCTGAAGCCGTGGAGCGCATGAAGGCGCGTATCGATGAAGTCAAGAAAGCTGGCAATACCTTGGGTGGCGTGGTGGAAGTCATCGCCTACAACGTGCCAGCCGGAATTGGTACTTACGTGGAATCAGATCGCCGTTTGGATGCCGCTTTGGCAGCAGCGGTGATGAGCATTCAAGCCATCAAGGGCGTAGAAATTGGGGATGGTTTTAAGGAAGCCGATCGATTGGGGTCTGAGGCGCATGACGAGATTGTGCGCGAGGATGGTCATATTCACCGCCTTACGAATCGCGCCGGTGGTATCGAAGGTTCCATGTCTAATGGTGAGCCTATCCGCATTCGTGCCGCAATGAAGCCTATTTCTTCTTTGCCACGTGCCCTGCGCACGGTCAATGTGTTGACGGGTGAAGAGGCGACGGCTATCCATCAGCGCTCTGATGCGACGGCTGTGCCCGCTGCATCGGTTGTGGCGGAAGCTATGGTGCGCTTGACACTTGCCCAGTTTATTATCGAAAAGTTCGGCGGAGACAGTGTGGATGAGACCCGCCGAAATATTGAGAGCTACCTCGCAAGCTGGCCAGAGTATTTGCAGTAGTTTTGAGTATATCTTCGAGGATCCTCACTCGGGTCTTTGAAGACATACAGGCAACCACGATGTGCTACATCCATGACAGTTATATCTGTGACATTTCGGCATAACGTTTCCGTTTACGCACGCTTGAATATATGAAGGAATCCTATGGTACGCGTCCCTCAGGTCGTTTTTATCGGCATGCCAGGATCGGGCAAAACCCGCATTGGGAAAGAAATCGCCAGTTTATTGCGAGTACCTTTCTACGATTCGGATGATGAAATAGAGCATCGTCAGCGCATGAGCATCGCCAAAATTTTCTCCAAACGTGGGGAAAAGACATTCCGAGCCATCGAAAGCAAGACCATTGCACATTTCATTGGGCTCAAAGGTCTACAGGAAGGTGAGGAAATCACCTTTGAAGGTGTGCTCTCCCTCGGCGGTGGAGCGCCGATGAATAAGAAAACACAGGCAAATTTGCGGCGCTATGCGCAGCATGGTGGCACTATCGTGTATCTGAATGCAGAGCCGGAAGAAGCCATCGAGCAGGCAACGCGTTCGGGTAGGCGGCCATTATTGGCGCACCATCCGCATAAGGTGTGGATGGATTTGTATGACAAGCGTCATGCCACATACGAAGAATTGGCTACATATATCATGTCTACACATGGAAAAACACCTCGACAGGCGGCGAATACGGTGATTGATTTATTACATGAGCACGTCATCCATGTGTCTGGCGCACAACCAGAGTACGATGTGCGCATTGGTACCTCCACTATGCGTCATTTGCCGGAAATTTTGGGCGAAGAGACGGCACGTGTGGCGCTCATTCATACCTCGAGTGTGCAACGTCATTCGGATAAAGCGCGCGCTATTTTGCGCCGTGCGGGCTACGAAGTGACAGAAATTGTCATTCCCGATGCAGAAAACGGCAAAAAGTTGTCGGTTATTGCTCATGCCTGGGATACTTTGGGTGAGATTGGCTTTACGCGGTCCGACGCAATTGTGGGCTTAGGTGGGGGAGCGGCCACAGATGTAGCGGGCTTCATTGCCGCCACATGGTTGCGCGGTATCCGTTATGTCAATTGCCCGACCTCCCTGCTGGCCATGGTGGATGCTTCCACGGGTGGAAAAACAGGCATTAATACGGATGCGGGCAAAAATCTTGTAGGTAGTTTCTACACGCCGATTGCCGTGCTTGCCGATGTGGATACCTTGCGGACGCTGGATCAGCGTATCTTCATCGAAGGCTTGGGTGAGGTTATCAAGGCCGGATTTATCAGCGATCCGGTGATTTTGGATATTGTGGAAGCGCATGCTGACATGCTGAAAAATCTGGATCCTGCACATATCGAAGAGCAGGATATGGATGTCATCGTGGAGCTCATCGAGCGTAGTGTGCGGGTGAAGGAAAGGCACGTGAGCACGGATCTGAAGGAAAAGGGCTTACGTGAATTCCTCAATTATGGTCATACCTTGGGGCATGCCATTGAAAAAATGGAGCACTTTACGTGGCGTCACGGTGAAGCCGTATCCGTGGGCATGGTGTTTGCGGCGGAGCTGGCGTACATTCACGGCATTGTAGACAAGGAATTCGTAGATTATACCCGTACTATCCTCGAATCCGTTGGTTTGCCTACTACTTGGGATAGCCCTGATGATGAGGCTGTGCTCGGCATTATGCACCGAGACAAAAAGGCACGTGGAAAGATGCTGCGTTTTGTAGTGGTGGACGACATTGGTCATGCCAGACGCTTGGAAGATCCAAACGAAGATGCCGTGCTTGAGGCCTTGCATAGGATTTCCGCTTCGCACAAATAAATACAAAACTCGTCAGCAGATGAAGTACGAATAATAAGAGTTGTAAAAGTAGGGTAGACACATGGTACGTCGTTCAGAAGTTTCCAAAATTGTTGTGGTCAATGGTCCAAATTTAGGGCGTTTAGGTGTGCGTGAGCCGGAGATTTATGGACATGCAACGCTGACGGATCTAGCTCAGGCTTGTGATGCATGGGGTGCAGAACTGGGCATTACCGTAGAAGTGCGACAAAGCGATGACGAAGCCGAAGTCATCCATTGGATGCATCAGGCCGTGGATGAAAAAACACCGATTGTGCTCAACCCAGCTGCCTTTACCCACTACTCCTATGGTTTAGCCGATGCAGCGGCTCAGGTCACCGATGTGAATATTCCTCTCATCGAAGTGCATATTTCTAATCCCGCCTCGCGTGAGACATTCCGTAAGAATTCGGTTATTTCGCCTATAGCAACGGGTACAATTGCAGGATTTGGTTTCTATGGCTACCGACTGGCCCTAGAAGCAGTCCTGAATGCTTTGGAGGATTAAAAACTCATGCTGACCTTACACAACGATTATCATGCAGGCGCTCACCCAGATGTACTCGATGCTTTAGTGCGTACCAATGGCTTGCCTCTGGATGGTTATGGGGAGGACACATATACCGCATCGGCTCGAGCAAAAATTCGCGAGGCTATCGGACGCCCCGATGCTGATGTGCATTTTCTCGTTGGCGGCACCCAAACAAATCAGGTGGTACTCGATACTATTCTTCAGCCTTGGGAAGGCGTTATTGCCGCAGAAACAGGGCATATTAGTGTGCATGAAGCGGGTGCTATCGAATTTACCGGTCATAAGGTACTCACCATTGTCCAGCATGAGGGTCTGATGAATCCTCAGGATATTTCTGATTTTGTCGAGAATTTCTATGCAGATCCCAATCACGATCATATGGTTTTCCCTGGGGCTGTGTATCTGAGCTATCCATCCGAATATGGCACGCTGTATACACGCGAAGAATTGCAGCAAATCCGTGCCCTTTGCGATGCTCATCACATGCGTTTATTCATCGATGGAGCACGTTTGGGATATGCTTTGGGCTCTCACGTGGATCATCTCAGCTTACCCGAGCTGGCTGAATTGGCGGATATTTTCTACATCGGCGGCACGAAGTTGGGTGCCTTCATCGGTGAGGCAGTGGTGTCCAAGCCAGAAACTACCCCCGCGCATTTTGTCACACAGATAAAGCAGCACGGTGCTTTGCTGGCACAAGGTCGCGTGTTAGGTGTGCAATTCGACACGTTGTTTACAGATAATCTGTACGTGCGCATTGGCGCTCAAGCGGATGCCTTGGCTCAGAAAATCCGACAGGTTATGCTGAAGTATGGATTTAGCCTGTATTTGGATAGTCCAACGAATCAGCAGTTCTTTGACATGACCAAGGAACAGTACGAAGCCGTGTCCAGTGTAGCCAGCGTCGCCTTGTGGGAGCCACCTCAGGACGGGCATTATATTGTGCGACTGGTGACCAGCTGGGATACTACCGAGGAGATGGTGGACGAGCTGGATGCTCAGCTATCCAAGGTCATGACACAGAGGGATCGTAGTTACGCGACGATATAACTAGTTCGATGGTGGATATTCGTACATATGGATATCCATCTCTCGATATATGCCAACAAGACTGCATATGTGATAAATTTTCATGAAACGGCGTTCCTCTCACAGCATGTTTGAATTGAATTTCGTCATGCGAAACTGATACACTTAAATTCCATGGTTAATGAACATGGTAATAATTCTGAACATATTACAAAGCATATTTTCGTAACCGGTGGAGTAGTTTCTTCTCTCGGAAAAGGTCTTACCGCATCATCTTTGGGACGGCTCCTACGTAGTCGTGGTTTGCATGTTCTTCAGCAAAAATTAGATCCTTATATCAATGTCGATCCTGGCACCATGAATCCTTTCCAGCATGGAGAGGTGTATGTTACTGAGGATGGCGCGGAAACAGATTTGGATATTGGTCACTATGAGCGCTTCTTGGATGTGCCATTAAGCCAAAGCGCAAATGTGACCACAGGCCAGATTTATCAGAACGTTTTGCGTAAGGAACGTGCGGGCGAGTATCTCGGTCAGTGTGTGCAGGTGATTCCTCATATCACCAACGAAATTAAGGATCGCATGCGCGAGCAGGCATCCGACGATGTGGATGTCATCATCACTGAAATTGGTGGAACCGTGGGTGACATCGAGTCCCAGCCATTCTTGGAGGCAGCACGTGAGGTGCGCACCGAGCTGGGTTCGGCAAACTGCATGTTCGTGCATGTGTCCCTCGTGCCTTGGATTGCTTCGGCCCACGAGCTGAAGACCAAGCCAACGCAGCACTCTGTTATGATGCTTCGTCAGTTGGGTATTCGTCCAGATGCATTGGTTTTGCGTTCGGATCGCCCTTTGAATCAGAGCATTAAGGATAAGATTTCCTTGATGTGCGATGTGCCAGAAAACGCTGTGGTGAACTGCGTGGATGTGCCAAGCATCTACGAAATTCCGCGTGTGCTGCACTCCGAAGGTCTGGACTCTTATGTGGTGGATCATTTGCAGCTCGACTGCGATGACGTGGACTGGGCAGAATGGGAGGATCTGCTTGATCGCGTGCATCATCCAAACGATGAAGTGACCATCGGCATCGTGGGTAAGTACATCGATTTGCCAGATGCCTATCTTTCTGTGACCGAAGCTATTAAGGCGGGCGGTTTCGGCAATTATGTGCGCGCAAAGATCGAGTGGATTTCTGCCGATAATTGCGAAACGACTGAAGGCGCACAGCGCTACTTGGGCAAGCTGGACGGCATTGTCATTCCTGGTGGTTTCGGTGTGCGTGGTATCGAAGGCAAGATTAACGCCTTGCGTTTCGCCCGTGAAAACAAGCTGCCGGCCTTGGGTATTTGCTTGGGTATGCAGTCCATGGTTATCGAGTACGCACGCAATGTACTCGGTTATGCAGATGCCAATTCTTCCGAATTCGATAGCGACACGCAGCATCCTGTTATTGCCACGATGGAAGAGCAGAAGGATATCGTGTCCGGCAACGGCGACATGGGCCACACCATGCGTTTGGGCGCTTACCCAGCCGTGTTGAAGGAAAAGTCTTTGGCTGCAGAACTGTACGGTTCTACGAAGGCCAGCGAACGCCATCGTCACCGTTATGAGGTGGCTGTGGCTATTAAGCCAGAATTGGAAGCCGCTGGATTGTCTATTTCCGGTTCCAGTCCAGATGGCCAGCTCGCAGAATTCGTAGAGCTGCCACAGTCCGTTCATCCGTTCTACATCGGCACTCAGGCACATCCTGAGTTCAAGAGCCGCCCAACGAAGCCTCATCCATTGTTTGCAGGTTTGGTCAAGGCTGCGGTAGATCGCAAGCATGCTATGGATAATGCCAAGGAACAGGAAATTCAAGGCAATAATTAATCATCTGTGTTTTTAAGAGTCCCTTGAATTCCTTCAAGAACTTTCATTTCGTAAGCAGACTGATTAATGTAGCACAATCATGAATTACACCAATGCGTCAAGATGTGAGACTTATCACATACTTGACGCATTGCGTTTAAAAGCTAGCATATGCCCTGCTGAGTTTCTACAATGGAAGGGCTGAGGGCTGAAGAGCTAAGGAGGTGAGCCGTGTCTCACGAAGATGTAGAGATGAATAAATACATCGATGCTCGTGGTGGAGTAAACGAAGATAAACTTCAACAAGATGATGAACTGATTTCACAGTTCGGCGAGTACAGTTACGGATGGCACGATTCCGATGAAGCAGGTAAAGCTGCGAAAAAAGGTATCGACGAAAATGTGGTGCGCGAAATTTCGGCGGATAAGGGAGAACCGGAGTGGATGCTGGATATGCGTCTGCGCGGCTACAAGGCATTCGTAGAGAAGCCTATGCCGGATTGGGGCGTGGACTTATCCGGGTTTGATGCAGACGATTTTAAGTATTATGTGAAGCCTATCGATAAGCAGGCTAAGACGTGGGAAGAACTCCCGGACGATATTCGTAACACCTACGACCGTTTGGGCATTCCGGAAGCAGAAAAGAATCGTCTTGTATCCGGTGTGGCTGCCCAGTATGAATCCGAAGTGATTTACAACTCGATTCGCGATGATCTCAAGGCTCAAGGCGTGATTTTTGTGGATACGGATACGGCTGTGCGCGAGTATCCAGAGCTGGTGAAAAAGTACTTCGGCACGGTGGTTTCTCCCGAAGATAATAAATTCGGCGCCTTAAATACGGCTGCTTGGTCGGGTGGATCCTTCGTGTACGTGCCAAAGGGCGTGCATGTGGATATTCCGTTGCAGGCATATTTCCGCATTAACACACCTGCCATGGGACAGTTTGAGCGCACGCTGATTATCGCCGATGAAGGCTCCTACGTACACTACGTCGAAGGTTGCACTGCGCCTATTTATTCTGAGGATTCTTTGCACGCGGCTATTGTGGAAATCATCGTAGAAAAGCATGCGCGTGTGCGTTATACCACCGTGCAGAACTGGTCTAACAACGTGTACAACTTGGTGACCCAGCGCGCGTATGTGCGCGAAGGCGGCACGATGGAATGGGTGGATGGAAATATCGGCTCCAAGGCAACCATGAAGTATCCAGCCTGTATTTTGGCGGAACCTTATGCCAAGGCGGAGACCATGTCTTTGGGCTTTGCCGGCAAAGGACAGTATCAGGATACGGGTGCCAAGATGATTCATTTGGCTCCACATACGAGCTCGACCATTGTGGCGAAGTCTATTTCCCGTGGTGGTGGACGCTCCGCATACCGTGGACTGGTCAAAATTCTCAAGGGTGCGGAAGGTTCGAGCTCGAATGTGGTCTGCGATGCTTTGCTCGTCGACGATTTCTCGCGTTCGGATACCTATCCTCACGTGGATGTGCGCGAGGATGATGTGTCTATGGCGCATGAGGCAACGGTTTCCAAGGTTTCCGAAGATCAGCTGTTTTATCTGATGAGTAGGGGAATTGAAGAAAAGGAAGCCATGGGCATGATTGTGCGCGGCTTCGTGGAGCCAATTTCGCGTGAATTGCCAATGGAGTACGCATTGGAACTCAACCGTTTGGTTGAACTGCAAATGGAAGGATCGGTGGGCTAGATGCCAACGCGTAAAGAGATAACAATTCCAGTAGCAGATCCGAACAATCCTTATGCTATTCCCGCTGCCATGCCATCCAGCGCGGATCGCAATCCTCGCTCCTTTAATGTAGAGGATTTCGCGCCGCTGTCCAAGAAGCAGGATGATTGGCGTTTTACTCCAATCGAGCGCCTGGAAGAATTTACAGAGGTCTTTACCCCAGCGGGTCAGGTCCAGGTGGAGCTGTCGACCATCGATGGTTCACCGGTGCCAGAGGGTGTCAGTATGGAGCGTATCGCGAAGACTCAGGCTCCTGCGGGCACAGTATCGAAGCCAAATGACCGCGTATCCGCGGTGGAGTGGCAGAGTGCAACCGAGGCTGTTCATGTGCACTTGGGTGTGGATACGGGGGCTCCTATTTTGCTCCGTGTCTCCAGCTCCAGCTTGGATTTGGATGCTTTGCACTTAGTCATCACCACGGCAGATCAGGTGCATGCCCATATTATCGTGGAGCATGAGGGTGAAGCCACCATCGCCGAGGGCGTGGAGATTAGCACGGGTGCTTTTTCTGAGGTATCTACCACCTTTATCCACGAATGGTCTGAGAATTCTAAGCATGTGGGCTCTCACCGCATTCACGTGGGGAAGGCGGCAAGCTTGCGTCATAGCGTGGTCACCCTAGGCGCCAATCTCGTGCGCATTCGCATGGATCAAGACTTCGGTGGCGAGCAGGGAGATCTCACCATGCTGGGCATTTACTTTGCTGAGCCGGGTGAGCATATTGAGCATCGCACCATGGTCGTGCACAATCACCCTGAATGCAAGTCACGTGTCATCTACAAGGGTGCTTTGTCCGGCAAGGGCGCACACTCCACCTGGGTGGGCAATGCCTTAATCGAACCTACAGCACCAGGCACAGATTCGTACGAGCTCAATAGGAACCTCATTCTGGTGCCAGGAGCCATCGCAGATTCTGAACCAAACCTCGAAATCGAAAACGGAAATATCGTGGGCGCCGGTCATGCCAGCTCCGTAGGCCGTTTTGATGATGAGGAGCTTTTCTATCTCATGAGCCGCGGCATTCCAGAAAAGGAAGCACAAAAGCTCGTTGTTGCGGGATTCTTCAATGAATTAATAGAACAAATCGGTATCCCTGCAATTACAGACCACTTAATGAACACCGTGAATGCGCGACTTGAAAGGTAATCATGTCAGTCATCGAAATTAAAGATCTTCACGCATCCGTTGAAACAAACGAAGGGCGTAAGCAAATCCTCAAAGGCGTTAATCTGACGATTAATTCCAACGAAACCCACGCCATTATGGGCCCTAACGGCTCCGGCAAGTCCACTTTGGCATACACGCTTGCGGGTCATCCGAAGTATGAAGTGGATTCTGGTGAGGTTTTGCTGGATGGTAAGAACATCTTGACTATGACACCGGATGAGCGTGCACAAGCCGGACTCTTCTTGGCTATGCAGTACCCGGTCGAGGTGCCGGGCGTGCCTATGACAAACTTCCTGCGTACAGCCAAAACTGCGGTGGATGGGCAAGCACCTGCCATTCGACAGTGGACAAAGGATTTGAACGCAGCCATGAAAAATCTGCGCATGGATCCTAAGTTTGCCACACGTTCTGTGAATGAGGGTTTCTCTGGTGGCGAAAAGAAGCGCGCCGAGGTTTTGCAGCTCGAATTGCTGAAACCAAAGTTCGCAATTTTGGATGAAACCGACTCCGGCTTGGACGTGGATGCCTTGCGCGTAGTGTCTGAAGGTGTGAACCGTGCGAAGGATAACACCGGTTTGGGCATCATGATGGTCACCCATTACACCCGAATTTTGAAGTATATCAAGCCAGATATTGTGCATGTTTTCGCCGACGGTCACATCGTCGAAACGGCCGGTCCTGAACTTGCCGATTACTTGGAAGAAAACGGCTATGACAAGTACATGCCAGAAGGTTCCACCGAATCTGCTCAAGCATAAGGCTTTTCGTGAATTTTGAAATAATATGGCGATGCGATTTTTATCGTGTCGCCATTGTATTATGACCTCAAACTTGCCGAGATTTGGGCAGGCGATTCATGAGTAAGGATACACACGTGACTATGAATATCGATACGATAAGATCTCAATTCCCACTTCTCCATCAAAATATTCACGGGTATCCGCTTGTTTATTTGGATTCTGGTGCCACTTCACAAAAGCCGGAATCGGTCATCGAAGCCGAGGCTGATTTCTTCCGTACTATCAACGCAGGCGTGCATCGTGGCGCACACGAACTGGCATCTTTGAGCACAGATGCGTATGAAAACGGGCGTCATAAAATCGCACAGCTCGTGGGCGCACACTACGGTGAAGGAGACGATGAGATTGTCGTAACGGCCGGTGCGACGGCTGGTCTCAATATGCTAGCCAACGCTTTCGATCACGCCTCTCATGATGGTATTGAACCCTTTGCCGTCGGCGCGGGCGATGAAATTGTCGTATCGCGGGCGGAGCATCATTCCGTGCTACTGCCATTCCAGGAGCTTGCACGTCGCACGGGGGCAACTTTTAAGTGGATGGATCTCGATGAGGAAGGTCGCATTATCACGGATAGTGCGGCGCTGGAGGAGGTCATCACCGAGCGTACGAAGATTGTTGCTTTTACGCATATTTCCAACGTTACGGGCGCTATTACAGATGTAAAAAGCATCGTACGGCGTGCGCGTGAGGTGGGTGCTGTGGTGGTGCTGGATGCCTGCCAGAGTGTGCCTCATATTCCTCTGAATTTCCATGATTTGGATGTGGATTTCGCAGCCTTCAGCGCACATAAGATGTATGCGCCTACGGGCGTAGGATTTCTCTATGGAAAGCGCGAGATGCTGGAAAAGCTACCACCGGTGAATTTTGGTGGATCCATGGTGGAGTTGGCGTGGATGGACAAGCCTGCTCAGTATATGGAGCCTCCTGCGAAGTTCGAAGCGGGCACTCAGCCTGTGGCACAGGTGGTGGCCTCTGGTGTGGCCGCAGAGTGGATGATGAACGTGGGCATGGAGAACCTCGCCGAACATGAGCGTTTGCTAGTACCAGAACTACTGAAACTGGAAAATATCGACGGCGTGCACATTCTCGGACCGCATTCTGCCGAAAATCGCATTGGCACTGTGGCCTTTGAAATAGACGGCGTGCATCCACATGATGTGGGCCAGTTCATCGATTCGCGCGGTATAGCTATCCGCGTGGGTCATCATTGCGCTCAGCCCGTTCACCGTCATTTCGGCTACTACGCTTCTAACCGTGTATCTTTGGGTGTATACAATACTGTGGAAGAAATTGAGCGTTTGCGTTCGGCCGTAGCAGATGTCTATGGATTCTTCCATCGTTAACGATTAGTATCGAATCAGGAATTGAATCAGAAGTTCACCGCAACAGCGAACCTATACCAAGGAAATACCATATGTACGACACGATGAGTGATGCAGACCTTGAGCAAATGTACCAAGAGGTGATTTTGGAAGCTGCCAAGTCACCCCATGGGAAGGCGCAATTTGCAGCGGATATTCGTTCGGAAAAATCTGAATCCGAAAGTGCCGTGGCCGGCACCACGACCCTGCAATCCGAACACGAGTATTGTGTCAGTGCGCAGTCGCATCAGTTCAATCCCACCTGTGGCGATGAAGTCACCGTGCGTGTGGAGCTGTCGGATGGTTCACAAGGCGAGCCCATTCGCATTGAAAAGCTCATTTGGGATGGGCAGGGGTGCTCGATTTCACAGGCAAGCTTGTCCATCATGTATGACTTAGTGCACGGCAAAACCCTCGATGAGGCGATGGAGCTATCGCGCACCTTTAAACAACTGATGGAGTCACGAGGCGCTGGTTTGCAAGATGAGGCACGGATGGATCGGCTCGAGGATGCGGTAGTTTTCCAAGGCGTTTCCAAGTATCCTATGCGTATTAAATGCGCATTACTTGGCTGGGAAGGACTCAAGGACTCCGCGGCTCTAGCGCTTACCCAAGTTTCAGAATCTACGAATTCCTAAAAATCTCGACCCGGAAACGCTCGACTGAATTTTCCGAATTTTCCCGAATTTACCTGCAATACAAAGGACTGGACATGGCACACGAAAATCACAACGACAATCTCGTTCCTGAACCTTCAGGCAGTATCTTAGATGCTGTTTCGCGTGTCATCGACGATAAAGAATTAGCACATCAAATCGCCCAAAATCCTTCGTCAGCAGGTATGCTAGAAGAGTCATATCAAAAGGCTAAGGCCAAGGAGCAGGCGGCGATGATGCAGACAGAAAACGTAGCAAATACTGAAGAGTTTGAGGGTGTGACCTTAAACTTCATCGATGAGATAGGCCGAGTCACTGCTAAAGATGTGAAGGAAGCCCTGCATCAGGTTATGGATCCCGAGTTGGGCGTCGATGTGGTGGATTTGGGCCTTGTGTATGGCATCGAAATCGATCATTTAGGTCGCGCCATTTTGACCATGACCTTGACCACGCCGGCCTGTCCGCTCACGGATTTGATTGAGGATGAATGTGCCAGCGTTTTGGCGGGCTTGGTGGAGGAATTCCGCGTGGATTGGACATGGACGCCGGCGTGGAATGTAGACATGATTACCGAGGACGGGGCAGCACAGCTGGCAGCTCTGGGCTTTAATCTTAATAATCTTCCGCGCGCGTATGCGTAAATCTTGCTGAGTCATGCTTGTGCGGTACCGCAGACCGCCGTGGAAAACGCCCAAATCTAAGCTCTGCGCTACAATGAAGTTTCAACGATATATGACAAGTGCTCCTTGCAAACTTTGAGGAAATCGAAGATTGCCGGGAGCGCTTTTATGAGAGAAAGAATTAATAATGTCGTTGAATTTCACATGGCAACTTCACGGTGATGGGAAGCATATTGCTCCGGGTGAGGTAATCGAGCCGGAAGAGCGTTTAACCATTGCACGCACCATGAGCGTCGGCGCTCAGCACGTTATTGCAATGTTTGGTGCTACATTCCTCGTCCCAATTTTGACCGGCTTCGACCCATCAACCACGCTGTTCTTCACTGCTTTGTCGACCGCACTTTTCCTTTTGATCAACAACAATAAGCTACCTAGTTATTTAGGTAGCTCTTTTGGTTTTATAGCCCCAATTGCAGCCGTTACCGCAGCAAATAAGGGATTGGGAGTAGCGAGTTTCGGCATTTTATGCACGGGTCTTGCGCTGGCTATCGTGGGTATTATTGTGCACTATGCAGGATCCGCATGGATTGATAAGGTTATGCCTCCTGTAGTGAACGGCGCAATCGTGGCCATTATTGGTTTTAATCTCGCACCTTCTGCATGGAATAATTTCCAAACTGCTCCAGACACGGCGCTGGTAACGCTACTCGCTGTGATGCTATGTGCCGTGCTGTTCAAGGGGATGCTCGGGCGATTGAATATTTTAATCGGTGTGCTCATCGGTTATATTTATGCAGTTGCGCGCGGCCAAGTGGACTTCAAGCCGGTGGAGGAGGCTGCGTGGATTGGTTTGCCAAAGTTCCACGCGCCACAAGCGGACTTTTCCATTTTGCTCATGTTCTTGCCTGTGGTACTGGTGCTCATTGCGGAAAACATTGGCCATGTGAAGTCTGTGTCTTTGATGACCGGGCGTAATTACGATGGACAAATTGGCCGTTCCTTGTTTGCCGATGGTCTGGGTACTGTATTTGCTGGTCTCGGTGGCGGTTCTGGTACTACCACATATGCAGAAAACATCGGCGTTATGGCTGCAACCAAGGTGTACTCCACGTTGGCTTACTGGTTTGCCGCGGGATTTGCTTTGATTTTAAGCTTGTGCCCTAAGTTTGGTGCCATCATTAACACCATTCCGGGCGGTGTGCTCGGCGGCGTGACGACTTTGCTCTACGGCATGATCGGCATGCTGGGCGTGCGCATTTGGGTGGAAAACAAGGTGGACTTTGGCAAGAATGTCAACATGATGGTGGCAGCAGTTGTCATGATTGTGGGCATCGCCGACTTTACCTTCGCTATTCAAGGCGTCAGCTTCAACGGCATTGCCATCGGTTCCTTCGCTGCTCTGGTGGTGTACCACGGATTGAAGAATCTTGGAAAGCTGACTGGTGCCGTGGTGGATTCTCACGATTACATCGATAGTGAGGATGAAACACCTTATGCCGTGCATGAGGATTAATTCATTGCTAATCGGCGGGCTACGGTTTTATTACCGTAGCCCGTTTTCTTCTTTGATTGCCAGGTAGAGGGTTACAGGGTTGCGTAGAAGGCAACGGCGCTGGAGGCTGCAACGTTCAGGCTATCTACGCCGTGGCTCATCGGAATCTTTACCGTTAAATCGGTGGCCGCTAACGTGTGACGACTGAGCCCATCGCCTTCGGTGCCAAAAATAAGCGCAACTTTGCTGATATGGTTTTCGGCAGAGGGGTCGCTGTGGATGCGATTTGCAAGTTCTTGCATGGAGATGGAATCATCCGTTAAAGCCATGGCAACCGTCGTAAAGCCAAGATCTTTTAACTCTTGGATGGAAGGATTAGGCCAATTTTTGCGATTATCCCCACCAATACGCGTCCATGGAACTTGGAAAACCGTGCCCATAGACACGCGGATAGCACGGCGGTAGAGCGGATCGAGGCAGGAGGGAGTAGCGAGTACGGCATCGATGCCCAGGGCCGCCGCCGAACGCATAAGTGCGCCCACGTTTGTGAAATCCACGATATTTTCCATCACGGCAATGCGATGGGCATTTTTGCACAAATCTGTGACGGTGGGGAGCTCCCAACGACGCATCGCACTCATGGCTCCGCGATGCAGGCGATAACCCGTGAGCTTTTTGAGCAGAGCCTCGGATGCAACGAACACCGGTACGTCAGGTCCCCACTCTTGGTCAACGTGCTCAAAAGTCTCAGTCATGCCGTCTAACCATTTTTCTTCCACGAGGAAGGAGAGCGGCTCGCGGTGTGCTGCCAGGGCGCGGTCGATTACTTTCGGACTTTCTGCGATGAAGATGCCTTCGTCGGGTTCTAGACGGTTGCGCAGCTGGATTTCGGTGAGGTTGATATAAGCGTGGAGGCGTGGGTCGTCAAGTGTGTCTACTCGGATAATGTGCATGGTTTCGATGGTAGTGAGGGCGGGGGATTTGGTTTTTATGCTTTTGGGCAAAATTGACCACATAAGTGGTTGATTTGAGTTTGGAAGGCATGCTGGATGGGCATTTTTGCCAAAAAGTAAGACAAGGGCTGTTATTCTGTAGAATAACTGAGGCGTGTGCCGACGAACTGTGGAATTTATAGCCGGCTTATGCGGCATAAAACGCTTTTGGGCAAAAATGACCATCAACTCTTCAAACCAGGACTAAAGCGGATGCAAAAGTGGTCACTTTTGCCCAAATGGTTCCCACACCCCACACAAGACCCGTTCAAACAAGGCATGTCCTCACCAAATGTGGAAGCCTTCGGCTGCGTTGTTTCCCGATTAAATAGCTTTTGAGCAAAAATGACCATTGTGGGTATGCTGTGGACCGTATCTTTATGAAATAGTGGTCATTTTTGCCCAAAAGCATAAAACCCACAAAAACCCACCGTCACCTGCGACACACCGACATTGCACCAATCGCCGTTCTGTACTATTCTTCTTAGATGTTGCTCAGCAAGAGCGATGTCCGGGTGGCGGAATGGTAGACGCGCTAGCTTGAGGTGCTAGTGCCCATTTTATACGGGCGTGCGGGTTCAAGTCCCGCTCCGGACACTACTGAAGTCCCTTCTCAGGAAGGGGCTTTTTTGTTACTATATTCACCGATCCGAACGGATGTATATGTAGCTATGTCGAAGTTTTCGCCAAAGGTTATTGGTAGCCTCCTCGTCATCATCGCAAGCATTTTCTGGGGTATCTCCGGCGTAAGCGGGCAGTATCTTATCCAACGCGGTGTCGAGGTTCCAGCGTTGACCTCCTTGCGTTTGCTCATTTCCGGTGTAGTACTCGTCAGCATCGTCGCGATCCGACGGCCTGAGGGCATCACGCCGGCCTTGAAAAGCAAAGACTTTCTAATTGGCATAGCACTTTTTGGCATTTTCGGCATTGTGGCGAACCAGTTCGCATATCTCAAAGCCATCGAATACACGAATGCCGGCACTGCCACGGTTTTACAGTATTTGACACCTATCATCGTGCTGCTGTACACCTGCATTCGTTTGCGCATACCACCTGCACTGCTGGAAATCGTGTCCATTATATTGGCCATCGGCGGCACATTTTTACTTGCATCCCACGGACAGATAGGAAATATTCAACTCAACCCAGCCGGTCTGACATGGGGTATCCTATCCTCATTCACCTACGCATCGAGTATTTTAATTTCCGCGGCAGTCGTCAAAAAGTGGGGAAGTCTGCTTTCCATCGGCTTTGCCATGCTGTTCGGCGGTGTTATTTTCTCCCTCGCCACGCGTATATGGACTTATCATTTCACCATGGATATGCCGATGTTCGTGGCATATGTGGGCATTATTGGTATTGGCACAATTCTGGCATACACATTATTTATTAAAGGGACAACGATGATTGGCGCCGTGCAGGGCAGTCTGCTCGCTTCGATTGAGCCTGTGGCTTCGGTTATTTTAACGGTGGCAATTTTCCAGACATTCTTCTATCCAGCAGATTTCGTAGGAATGGTGTTGATTTTGTGCTCTGCCACGATTATTTCTACGAAAGATGTCATAGCCCGCTTCTTTACGCGGTCCTGGCATAAGCGCATTTCATAGTAAGGCACAGCATGACACTTCCCATGTTCGTTATCCGCGCACACGAAAAAACAAATTCGGCTATTCCGCACGAAGTTGGAGCTCTGTACACTCTGCCCCCAGCCGTTGCCACGCATGCTATCCGTTCTATGCGCCTCAATACAGACGAGGAGCTTCAATTATGCGATGGCAACGGTTTGCGCATAATTGCCCACATCGTAGATCCTCAGCAAGCAAGCGTGTGCATTGACGAAATTAACCAGGAAGAAGAGCCTAAAATCAAGCTTGGCTTAATTCAAGCTCTCGCAAAATCCGGCCGTGATGAGCAAGCCATCGAAATGGCTACGGAAATTGGCGTAGATAAAGTAATTCCTTGGCAATCCCAGCGTTCCATTGTGCAATGGAAGGGCAATAAAGCCCAAAAGGCACTCAACAAGTGGCAGGATCTGGTGACTGGCGCTAGCGAGCAATCGCGCCGTAGCTTCGTGCCGGACATATACGATGTGATGACCACGAAACAGCTCAATGCCTGGATGGCGACCAGCATTGCGCAAGGCGATGTCGTTATCGTACTTCATCAGGATGCCACGGACTCGTGGAGTGGCATTGAGCAACGGGTAAAAACGCTCAAAGAGCGCACGGAGTCATCGACTGTTTGGGTTGTCGTTGGCCCGGAAGGTGGCATTACGGACGACGAGGTTGAAATGTTCAAGACACAAGGCGCACAAGTTTGCGTGATTGGCACGAATATTTTGCGTGCTTCCAGCGCCGGCAGTGTGGCATTAACCTTGCTGAGCCGCGTTCTCGAACGATACGCCTAAAAGATTCGTGCAGAGGACAGGCCGTAATTCTTCCGCGTTTCGCAATCGGCTGCTTTATGAGTCCATGTTGATAGAATAATTTCAGTACTTGTATGAAACTTGTACTGGGAGGATACTTATGGCTCAGCATGCTGATTGCATTTTTTGTAAGATTATCAATGGCGACATTCCAAGCACGAAAATCTATGAAACAGACCGTGTTTATGCGTTTGAAGACTTGCATCCTCAGGCGAAGGTTCACGCATTAGTGGTGCCGAAGGATCACTACGCCAACGTTGCTGAAGTTGCAAAAAATGATCCAAGCCTGCTGGAAGATATCGTGCTCGCAGCGCAAAGCATTGCCGATGAGCGCTACAATGGCCAATTTCGTCTCGTCTTCAATACCGGAGAAGATGCAGGCCAGACCGTTTTCCATTGCCATGCCCATGTACTGACAGGCCAGAAATTAGAGGGGGAGTAGAACCTTTGGCACATACTGGCACCACCACACGTACCGTAACCATTGACGAAAAACTCAATCCTGTGAGCGTTTTCGGACCTGAAGACCGCAATATTCGCCTCATCGAAAGGGCCTTTTCTGAGCTGACCTTTGTGGTTCGGGGAAATACGATTGCCATTGTTTCCGGCTCAACAAAAACGGAAGCTGATGCACTTGCCGCTCAAGAATTTTTGCAAGAACTCATCGATACGGCGTACACGAGTCCTTTAGCACCCGATGATGTAGAACGCTTACTCTCCAATAGGCTTAGTCAGAAAGCGGACCGCAAGGAAAGAAAGATTAAGCCGGGCACCCCACGCTTTACCGATGAGCGCCCTCATTTCGTGGGTCGTGCGCACACGGAGTCCGATATGGGTTCCTCCGTATCCGGCACGAGTTCCACACTGGGCGGGCACCGCGTGCCGCGCGTGATTACCATGGCTCATGGTATTCCGGTGCGCGCCAAAACAGCCGGTCAGGTGGACTATATCAATGCTATAGAAACACATACCATCACCTTCGGCATTGGTCCTGCAGGTACGGGTAAAACCTATTTGGCTGTGGCCAAAGCCGTCCGCGCCTTTGAAGATGGTGCTATTCGCCGCATTATTCTGACACGCCCAGCCGTGGAAGCCGGTGAAAATCTAGGGTTCCTACCGGGCACACTGACAGAAAAGGTCGATCCATATTTGCGCCCCCTTTACGATGCACTTTCCGATATGCTCGGCAATGAACGCATGCAGCGCTACATTGCAGACGGTACTATCGAAGTCGCGCCACTGGCTTATATGCGCGGCCGCACGCTGAACGATGCTTATGTCATCCTCGATGAGGCACAAAATACCTCGCCGGAGCAGATGAAAATGTTCCTCACACGCCTCGGTTTCAATACGCGTATGGTCATCACTGGTGACGTCACTCAAGTGGATTTTGCGGTGAAAAGATCTGGTTTACTCACCATCGAACGCGTACTTGGATCCATCGATGATATCGCCTTCGTCCATTTGGGCGTGGACGATGTGGTGCGCCATAACTTGGTGGGTCGCATTGTTTCAGCCTACGACACGTATCAGGCGAAACTCAATCGTGACGTTAGTGAAAGTCCCGAAAATCAATCCGCCCAAGAGGGCGATACCGCACATTCCAAACGCATCAAGCACAAGAAACACGCCAAATCTGAGGATTCCCACAAAAAGTCTCAAGGAAAAGCGAAGTAAAGCATGAGCGTAGATATTCTCAACGAAAGTGAATGGACAGTAGACCCGCTCGTTTTTTCTGATCTCGGCCTGTGGATTATGGATCAAATGAACATCAGCGTGCACAGTGATCTGACGATTATATTTAATGAGCCGGATGCTATGGAAGAATTGCATCTGCGCTGGATGAATTTGGAAGGCCCAACAGACGTCATGAGTTTTCCGATGGACGAGCTACGGCCATCGGATGGCACAGTGGATGTGGAAGGCGTCTTGGGAGATATTGTGCTCTGCCCAGCGGTGGCGGCAATTCAGGCACAGAGTGCAGGACATTCGACGATCGAGGAATTGCTTCTCCTGACCATTCACGGCTGCCTTCATTTAGTGGGCTTTGACCATGGTGAGAAAGAGCAAGAGCGCGAGATGTTTGCACTGCAACGCCAGCTTTTACTCACTTTCCTCGCAGCGCGTCCAGGAACCTTACAGGAAGTGCTTCCACGAGCATTATCTGAAAAATTCGAGCAGGACCATCAATAATGGATATTTCCACGCTAATTTTTGTCATCATTTTATACATAATTTCGGCTGCTTTACTGTGGTTTTCGCTTATTTTGGCATCCAGCGAAACGGCTATTTCGCGCGTAACGCGTTCGAATTTAAACAATCTCATGCTGGATGTGCGCACAAATGAAGAATCTGTTTACGTCCGTCAGCGATCGATTAGCAGAATTCGTCACGCACAAAGCGTGATTTTTCAACGTCAACGAGCCGTACTGGCCTGCACATTTTGGCGCGTTGTTTCCAATGTGCTGATTGGCGCTTTTGTCGCAATTGCCACGGGTGTATATGGCATACCTATGTGGGCGCAAATTGTGATTGGTGTGGCCGTGGCCATTTTCAGTGCTGCTATCGCCGTTCTGGTTTCCCCACGTTCCTCAAATCAGCAGTCGGTCAATATTTTGCTGCGATACAGTTCCTTCATCGACTTTGCTATGCATTTGCTCCCACGTTTCGAAGTCGATCGCAAGCAGCTGACGGCGCTCTCTGATGAGGAAGAATTAGAACAAATTCACCATGAGCAGGCGCGGGCAACCATCGACCGCCTCATCGAAGCGCAGATGTTTGACCCAGAGATTTCTGAAATGATGCGCAACGTGCTGATTTTGAGCGATACACTGACGCGTGAAATTATGGTTCCGCGCACGGATATGTTTTCACTGGAAAAACATACGACGTTGAGCGACATGCTCAAGGACTGCTCGAGGTCAGGCTTTTCCCGCGTGCCCGTTACGGGTGAGTCCATCGATGATTTGGTGGGCATTGCATATTTAAAGGATGCCGTGCGTGCAACCGCCTTTAATCCAGCGGCTCTCAAGCGCCGTGTAGATACGATTATGCGCGAACCGATGCTCGTACCGGAATCCAAGCCTGTGGATGATTTATTCCATGACATGCAAACCAATCGCCAGCACGTAGCGATTGTCGTGGACGAATATGGCGGCATCGCGGGCATGGTTACCATCGAAGATGCGCTCGAACAAATCGTAGGCGAGATGGAAGATGAGCACGATCGTGTGCAACGCAAAGAGCCTGAACGCATGGATGACGGCGGTTGGCGTGTACCAGCGCGTACCTCTATTACCGAAATTGAGGAACTTTTCGAAATTGACCTCGATGAAAATGATGTGGATACGGCTTATGGCCTGCTGACAAAGGCATTAGGACGGGTACCAATTGTGGGTTCGCGTGCGCAAACTCGAGGTCTGGACTTAATTGCCGTAGATACAGCGGGGAGAAGAAAGAAAGTCTCTACCATAGAAATCCACCGTAGTGCTGATACAATCGAACAAGATGACGCTGAGTCGGCAGATTCAGCACAAGAGGAAGCTTGAGGATAGTGAATGACTGACAAAAAAACGTATCGTTCAGGATTTGTAGCCGTAGTTGGCCGCCCAAATGTGGGCAAATCGACCTTAATTAATGCCCTTATGGGTACTCAGATTGCCATTACGTCCTCTCGTCCTGAAACGACACGTAAAGTCATTCGAGCCATCTTAACCACGGACGATTTCCAAATCGTATTGGTAGATACGCCGGGCATCCACCGTCCCCGCACATTGCTGGGGCAACGCCTGAACGATATGGTAGACGCATCCTTGTCTGATTGCGATGCCATCGCCTTCTTGCTCCCAGCCGATCAAGAAATCGGGCCCGGAGACCGTAGAATTTTGAGCCGTTTGCGTTCTAACTTCTCCAAGAAGAACGCAAACGGCGAATGGGAATGGACCAAGCCAGTCGTGGGCGTACTCACAAAAATCGACGGGCTGAGCCGAAATGAGCTTATCGACAAGCTTATTGGCATGGAAGAATTTGGCAATTTCTCCGAAATCGTGCCTGTATCTGCGTTGGAACATGACAATGTGGACGAGGTACGCGCCGTATTTGCCCAGCTCATGCCGGAAGGCCCACAAATGTACCCAACGGAGCAGATCAGCGAAGAGGGTGCTGAAGATACTATCGCGGAGCTCATTCGCGGTGCCTTCCTCGAGCAGCTGGACGATGAATTGCCGCATTCCTTGGCCGTAACCGTGGATTCTATTGAGTATCCCGAAGAGGATGAAGCATCCGAAGGCGTGGGCCGTGCCCAAGTGTATGCCTCCATTTACATTGAACGTTCCAGCCAGAAGCCAATTATCTTAGGCAAAGGCGCAGAAAATCTTGTACGCGTGAAAAAGAAACTCCGTACACCGATTAATCGTATCGTGGGTATGAAGTCTACGCTGTCTTTGCATGTCAAAATTGCCAAGGGTTGGCAGTCAGATCCAAAGAAACTCGAACGTTTAGGGTTTGAAGCGGCATAAAAAGTACAGCAGATTTCTCGCATACTCAGAAATTTTATAACTATCAACCATCGAACAAAGGAGAGGACAATGGCGTTCACCACTAATTTTGCCATTCTTGGAGCAGGACATATTGCCATTAAAATGGCGAAAACCGTAGCAGGTATGGAAAAAGATGAGCGATGGGCCGGAAAGATCAAGCTGTATGCAGTTGCTACACGCAATTCGCAAGAGCGTGCTCAGGAATTCGCAGACGAGTACGGCGTTGAAGTAGCATATGGCTCCTACGAAGAGTTACTAGACGATCCGGATGTAGACGTCGTCTACGTGGCTACGCCGCATACTTTCCATGCTCAGCAGGCCATTATGTGCATGGAAGCGGGTAAACATGTACTCGTTGAAAAGCCATTTACGGTTAATGCCGAAGAAGCGCGTGCGGTTATTGCCAAGTCTGAGGAAACGGGTCTGACCTGTGCCGAAGCCATTTGGACGCGTTATGAGCCATCGCGCAAGATTATTCAAGATATTATCGATTCAGGCGTTATCGGTGATATCACCTCTATCAGTGGTAACCTGTCTTACCCAATGATGACCAAGGAACGTATGATTAACCCGGATTTGGCGGGCGGCGCTTTGCTGGATGTGGGCATTTATCCATTGAATTTCATTTCTATGTTTATGCCTGGCAACGTAGAAAAAATCGTATCCTCTGCTCGCATGTCCGACACAGGTACGGATGAACTGTCTCAGACCACTTTGTGGTTTGACGATCACACAATGGGTAATTTCACAGCTTCTTACTGGGAAGTGGGAGATCGCCTAGGCTTAATTCGTGGCACGAAGGGCCTGATTCGCATTGAAAATGTCAATAATCCGGAAGATATCCAGGTACTGAACAAGGCCTATGAAGTCATCGAGCATCCAGAAATTCCAGAACAAATCACCGGCTTTGAATATCAGGTGGATGCTGTGATGAATGCAATCGCCCGAAATGAGATCGAACCAGAAGCTATGCCGCATGCGGAAAGCCTGCGTATGGTGGAAATTATGGATCAGATTCGCGAGCAGTGGGGCATGAAGTATCCATTTGAGCAGTAAGTGCTCATGAGTTGCTTGTTGGCTGAACACACAACGTTATCCAAAAACGGAAATCCGGAAGCTCACAACTGTGCATGCTTCCGGATTTTCTTATATTGTGCGTTTAAATGGCCCAGATAATGCGCCTTATTTCTTGCGCGGCTTATACATTTGCGTATCCAGCAGGTTCTGGTAGCGTGCCAACACCTTCGGACGAATTACCTTCATGGATGCAGTCAGCAATCCATTATCCTGAGTAAAGTCTTCCGGCAAAATGATGAACTTACGCACAGATTCTGCACGAGAAACACCCTGATTTGCCAAATCCACATACTTCTGAATTTCGGAACGGATAGCGGCATTATTCGCCATCTCTTCCATCGTCATAGACGTATCGAGACCTTCTTGCTCCACCCATTTGCTAACGGCGCTCTTATCCAAAGTAATCAGAGCAGAAATGAATGGACGCTTATCACCCAAGACCAGAGCCTGCGAAACGAGGGCACAACGCTTAATCGAGGCTTCGATTGGAGAAGGAGAAACATTCTTACCACCAGCGGTGATAATCAAATCCTTCTTACGACCGGTAATGTACAGCAAACCTTCTGGCGTCAATGCGCCCAAATCGCCGGTGGCAATCCAACCATCCTCGGTGAAACTATCGCGTGTGGCTTCTTCATTCTTGTGATACTTGCTAAAGCAACCCACACCCTTGACCTGAATTTCGCCATCCTCAGCTAGACGAATCGTGAAACCAGGGAATGCAATGCCCACGGAACCGGCGTGGAATGGCACGCCCAAAGGCGTGAATGCGCATGGGGCAGTGGTTTCCGTCAAACCGTAGCCTTCATACACCGGTAATCCTGCACCACGGAAGAAGGAGAGCAGCTGTGGGTCCAAAGGAGCACCACCGCAGACCAACCACTTCGCACGGCCACCCAATGCCTGACGCAACGAGGAGTACACCATAGGATCAAAGGCAGCACGACGTGCAGTGGACAAGGCACTAGCATGGCCGATTTCAGAAATCTGATTCATATAATCACGCGCAGCATTTGCGGCAGCGTTGAAAATATGACCTTGGAAGCCGCGACCAGCCTTCTGCGAAGCGGCGTTATACACCTTTTCAAATACACGTGGCACGCCAATCATCACGCTTGGTCGAGCCACTGCAAGATCTTGCAGGAGTGTGCTAATGCCGGTGGCGATATAGATATGAATATGACTGTACACCACGCCGTAGTTGATAGCGCGTGCGAAGCTATGAGCCTGTGGTAGGAACATCAACACCGTGTTGTTGCTGTCCTCCAGCAAATCTGGCATAAATGCGCGCAAATTCAAAGCAAAGGACAAGTAATTGGCGTGAGTCATCTCTACGCCCTTTGGCGCAGAAGTAGAACCGGACGTGTACACAATAGAGCACAAATCGTTCTTCTTCACCGTGGCGATACGCGCGTCCAATTCATCGTCCGACACGGAATGACCATATGCCTGCAGACCTTCTAATGCGCCATTTTCGAAGCACAGGACCGACTTCAACGTTGGACAAGCCTCAATGGCGCCATCTGCCTTCTTGTACATATCCTTGGTTTGCGTAACCAAAAGAATTGCATCGGAATTGTTGACGATAGCGCGAATTTGCTCAGCAGAATCCGTGTCATACACCGTTGCCAGCACAGCACCGACGGCTAACGCAGCAGCATCAAACACATTCCATTCATAGGAGGTCTGACACATAAATGCAATGCCGTCGCCTTTCTTAATGCCGCGCTTCATCAAACCCTTAGCCGTATTGCGAATATCAGACAAGACCTGATTTGCGGTGCGATTTACCCATTCACCGTTGCGCTTAAAGGTGTACAGGATCTCATCACCCATTTCGCGAGCGCGCGTTTCGTACAGATGATACATATTCATATCGTCTGGAATACTGCGCACACCCTCGGTGGTGGTGGTCAAAAGGCCTGTTTCAGGGTCAATAAAAGTCGTTGTTGGGAACTCAGGAGTCGACCAATTCATGATACGCGGCTCACTAAATGCGGACTTATCAAAAGCTGTAGGAGTTCCAAATGTAACGTGCTGCTCAGTTTCTGACGATGACGTAACAGAGTCTAATGTACTTTTCACAGATTCAACGGAACGTTTAAATGCTGTAGATACCGAGTCAAGAACGCCCATATGATTCCTCTCTCTAACGAATAGATAGTAATAGTTTACGGCGGGCAATGGATGAGCCGAACAAATTTGCGAAGAATGCACGCATAATTTTGACACTCGAATCTTACGCATCGTGAGTGGGGATTGCTCAGGGATTGTGCACGAATTATACGATCTGGGCGCAGTGTAGAGTCCCACGTGGTGGAATTATTCGCCTGAAAATAGGCGCTTAGTAAGGTCTCGCCGCTACACTTACGAGTGTAAGCGTTTGTCGCTGACATAGTCATGGAGTTGAAAGATAATTTCTGTACTTTTGTTTGCTTCATGCCTGCGGGAGCGGTATACGTACAAAAGTGAATGGCTACATGAGTTAAGGAGGACTCATGGCGGAGAAAGAGATAATTCTCACGTATGGCGTTATTTCAGAACGGTCTGAAAATGAGAAGAGGACTGCGCTGACGCCAGATATTGTGACTCGCCTCAAACGCAGTGGCGTGGCAACGCTGATTGAAAGCCAGGCAGGCGAGGATGCATTTTTCAGCGATGATGATTATGTCAAAGCGGGCGCAACGGTTACCACCCGCGATGAGGTGTTGTCGCGCGCGCAGGCCTTGGGTTTTGTGGGCAGGCCTTCTGCCGAGGTTGTGGAGGCGTTGACACCGGGCACGTGGGTCTTCGGTGCGCTGAATTCTTTTACGGACAACGATTATGTGGGTACGCTAACTCGTGGGCAATTGACGGCTGTGGCGATGGAAAGGTTGCCGCGTCAATTATCTTCGGCGCAGTCCATGGATGAGATGACCTCGCAGAATTCCGTTACGGGGTATAAGGCGGTATTGAAGGCTGCTGATGCATATGGGTCTTTTTTCCCTATGATGACCACGGCTGCCGGCACCATCCGTCCGGCCAAGGTGCTCGTGTTGGGTGCAGGCATTGCAGGCTTACAAGCCATCGGAACGGCAAAGCGCTTGGGCGCTGTCGTTACCGCTTATGATGTGAGGCCGGCGGCTCAAAGCGAAGTGGAGTCTTTGGGTGCAAAGTTCCTAGATTTGGGACTGGATTTTTCTGCTGGACAAGGTGAGGGCGGTTATGCGCGCGAGCTGTCCCAGGAGGAAAGAGCTGCTCAGCAGGCTGCCGTGGATGCGAAAGCTGCTGAGTTTGATGTCATCATTACCACCGCTCAGGTGCCTGGACGCAAGCCACCTTTGCTACTCACGGCTGCAGGTGTGGACGGCATGAAGCGCGGCGCCGTGATTGTGGACTGCGCCTCCAGCTCCTTCGGTGGCAATGTAGAAGGTTCACAGCCAAATGAAACGGTGACCACCGAACGTGGTGTGCGTATTTTAGGTATGCCGTATCTGGCCAGTGAGGTTCCGGTTACAGCTTCCGAACAAATTTCGCGAAATCTTGCCGACACGGTGCTCCATTTCCTGCGCACTCCTGAGGAGGCTGCATCTTCCGCGGTCTTGAATGTGGATACCAATGATGAAATTGACGCCGCCATGGTGGTTACCCATAACGGCACGAATCTTGTCAATCAGGGAGAGAACTAATGCCAAGTCTTGTCATAGCAATTACTCTGTTTATTCTTGCCTTGCTCATCGGCGTGGAAGTTATCGGTAAAGTGCCTGCCACGTTACACACGCCGTTGATGTCCGGCGCCAACTCTATTCACGGCATCATTATCGTGGGTGTGGTTATCGTGGCTGCTCACGCCAATTCACCGCTTGCATATGTGTTTATTTTCCTCGCTGCAGTGCTCGGCACCATGAATGTGGTGGGTGGCTATGTCGTCACCGATCGCATGCTGGAAATGTTTAAATCCTCGAAAAAGGAGGATAAGGCGAAATCACAGGCGAAGGATAACTCTGATAACTCTGAAGAGGGCGGCAAGTAAGAATGACAACGAATACTTTGGAAATTATTACATGGTTCGTGTATGTGCTCAGCGCAGTGCTCTTCGTTATGGGTTTGCACTACATGAATTCACCGAAAACTGCGCGTAAGGGCAATATCGTTTCTGCGGTGGGCATGGTGATTGCCGTTGTTATGGCTTTTATCCACATGGCTTTTACAGGGGTGGAAAGCAGGACAGCTGTTGTTGTGCTCGTCGTCGGCATTGTCGTGGGCGCTGTGGCCGGTGTGTGGTCGGCGGTGAAGGTCAAGATGACCGATATGCCGCAGCTTGTTTCCGTATTTAACACCGTGGGTGGTGGAGCGGCAGCTTTGGTTGCACTGAACGATATTTTGACTGCGCCTGTGGCTGAGCTGGATGTAGTGTTGCTCATAACTGCAGGTTTGGGCGTTATCATCGGTGCTGTGACCTTTACCGGATCGCTGATTGCGGCTGGGAAGCTTCAAGGTGTGGTGCCGGGCAAGCCGATTGCCGTGAAGGGGCAGAATATCATCAATGTGGTGCTGATTGTGGCCACTTTTGCCTCTTTCATTATGCTGTGCGTGCAGCCTGAGGCACGCGTGCTGTGGAGCATCCTGACGGTGTTGCTGGCATGTGTCTACGGCGTGCTGTTTGTATTGCCAATTGGCGGGGCGGATATGCCGGTGGTGATTTCTGTGCTCAATGCGTGCACGGGTACGGCCGTAGCCATGAGTGGTTTGGCAATCGATAATGTGGCGCTTATTGTGGCCGGTGCTCTCGTGGGTTCGGCTGGCGTAACGCTGTCTATCTTGATGGCAAAGGCGATGAATAGGCCATTGATGTCTGTGCTTTTGGGCGGATTTGGCGATACCGGCGCTGCAGCAGGCGCGGGGGATAGCGTTCAGGGCTCTATGCGTGAAACTACGGCCGATGATGTGGCTGTGCAGCTCGTGTATGCAGATAAGGTCGTCTTTGTACCAGGCTTTGGTCTAGCTCAGGCGCAGGCTCAGCGTGAACTGGCGGATTTGGGACAGTTACTGGAGGCGCGTGGCATTGAAGTCTCCTATGCTATTCATCCGGTGGCCGGTCGTATGCCAGGTCATATGAATGTGTTGCTAGCTGAGGCGAATGTGCCTTACGAGCAGCTTATTGATTTGGATGATATCAATCCACAATTCCCATCCACATCGGTGTCCCTGGTCGTCGGTGCAAACGACGTCACCAATCCAGCAGCGCGCAAGCCAGGAACCGCAGTGTCAGGTATGCCAATTCTGGATGTGGACAAGTCGCAGAGCACGGTGGTTATTAAGCGTGGCCGCGGTCGTGGTTATGCGGGCATCGAAAATGAGCTTTATTTTGATCCTCATACCCAAATGTTGTTTGGCGATGCAAAAATGCAGCTTCAGGCAATTATTGCAGCCGTAAAGGAACTTATCGCAGAGTAGTCCCTTGTGCGCTGTCAGTGGAGGGGAAGAACGAGTTATGTGCGTTCTTCCCCTTTTCTGATGCGTATGCTATACTCGAAAAGTTGCTTTGGCGAGGGGAGTATTCCCGTAATCGACTTGGCCCATCAGAGAAATTCTTTTTCTCCTGCTGGTTTTCGAGTGTCCCAAAGCCAGAATTAAGGAGAATATTATGGCAGATATCACTTTAACTGGTGAAGTACGTGACGAATTTGGTAAGGGTGCAGCACGCCGTATGCGCGTAGCAAACCTCATTCCTGCAACCATTTATGCAGGTGGTACCGAACCAAGCTTCATCAAGCTTCCTGCAAAGGAAACAACTCTTGCTCTTCGTCGTACGAACGCTTTGTTCGAAATCAAGTTCGGCAACGAGTCCAAGATGGCAGTTGTGAAGGATATTCAGCGCAACCCAGTAAAGCGCACTGTAGAGCACGTGGACTTCTATGAGGTTGAAGCCGGCGAAAAGATCGTCGTCGAAGTACCAGTCTTCGTTGAAGGTACTCCAAAGGGCGCAGCAGTCGCATTCGTCGACATGCAGGAAATGTCCATTAAGGCTGATGTTGCAAATCTTCCAGAACGTATCGTTGTTTCTGTTGAAGGTTTGATGGACGGCGCAAAGATCCTCGTGAAGGATGTGGAGCTTCCTGAAGGCACTGAGCTCGCTATGGAAGACCTTGAAGAGCCAGTAGTTTCTGTAATGGTTCCTGAAGAAGAAGCTGCTCCTGCTGAGGATGCTTCTGCTGATGCAGAGGCTGCTCCAGCTGAGGCTCCAGCAGCGGAGTAAGTTCTTTCGTACATACATGCTGAGGTGGGATTTGCGCGGCGGTGCGAATCCCACTTTTGTTTTGTGTGAGAGCGCGGCTTCCCGGTAAGCGGATCTGGGGTGGTTTTTATTGTGACGTCTGAGCTTTTGGGCATTTTTGCCCGTCGTGATTTTGGGTGTATAGCCATCCATCCCAGCAGTTCTGGAAATAACGTAGTTTTCAGCAAACTTTCAATATTTGGAAAGTGGTAGATTTTGCCCAAGAGCTGTGTAAAGTATGTATCAGGCGTCACAAGCGCAGGAATACTGACATAATTCATAGTAATCGAGTAAATAATGACGAATTCAAATCATCATGATTCCACGTATATCAACTCTTTAGCAGAAAAGTTCACCGTCTTGCCTCACGATCATCGCGTTCCTGATGCAAAGCGTGAGCAGATGATTGACAAGCCTGCATTTGGACAAGTTTTTTCCGATTCCATGGCGCATATGACCTGGACGGAGGGCGAGGGCTGGTCGGATAGACGCGTGGAGCCTTACGGCCCACTGAAAATGGATCCCGGTGCATCCGTGCTCCATTATGCCCAAGAGATCTTCGAAGGACTCAAGACCTATCGTCATTCGGATGGATCGTTGTGGCTGTTCAGACCAGATGCCAATGCGGAGCGTTTCCAAAATTCGGCAACACGTCTGGCTTTGCCAACGTTGTCCGTGGATGATTTCATCGGATCGGTAGCTGCCGTTGCCTTGGCAGACCGTAACTGGGTGCCAAGCCGCCACGATTACACCTTGTACATGCGCCCATTCATGTTTGCTTCCGAATCCTTCTTGGGCGTACGCAAGGCGAAGGAAGTGGAGTACTGCGTCATTGCTTCGCCTTCTGGACCTTATTTCCCACAAGGTGTGAAGCCGGTAAGCATTTGGGTTGAGGATACTTATTTCCGCACCGGTCCTGGCGGCACAGGCTTTGCAAAGTGTGGTGGAAATTATTCTGCTTCCTTAATCGGCGAATACCGCGGCATCGATAACGGCTGCGAGCAGGTGTGCTTCGTGGATGCTGCGACGAAGACCTATCTGGAAGAATTGGGCGGAATGAACATGTTCACCGTGCACAAGGATGGACACCTTGAAACTCCAAGCTTGAACGGTAATATTCTTCCGGGTGTTACCCGTCGCTCCATCATCCAAATTGCACAGGATGAAGGTCACGATGTGGTCGAAAAGATGATTAAGCTGGACGATTTGCTTGAGGACATCAAGTCTGGTGAAATTACCGAAGTCTTCGCTTGCGGAACTGCTGCTATTGTTACACCAATCGGCCGCTTCAAGTCTGAAAAGTTCGACGTTGAGGTCAATGGCCAAGCAGTGGGCGAGTACACCGCTCACTTGCGTGAGCACCTCATGGGCATCCAGTGGGGCGAGGTTGAAGATAAGCACAATTGGATGTGGAAGATCACCGACTAGCGTGTGATTTTGAGTGCTTGGCTTGGCTGGCTTCGGCTGGGCTGGTGTTCTGGTTCTGGGCGAGCGGTTTGCTTGACTTGCGGGAGAAGCTTTTGGGCAGAAAAGCCCATCTCTGGGACTAAGTAGTGGCAAAGTGCGACTGAGAGTGGTCATTTTTGCCCAAAAGCTTGAAACCTACGCTGTCCCAACAAAACAACAACTCAAATTAAACACAGGTGAACGCTACCAAACGTAAATGAAGGGGTTTTCCCTCCTACGTACGACATTTATCTGGAGACGGATAAAGTCACATGTAGGAGGGAAAACCCCGTTTGGTTATCGGTGATCAATGCATCTCACCATTCATGGGGTAATATGCCCAAAGGCTACAGATGTACCAGCCACCAAGCACCACTCAGTCAGAAACTCCAAATGGGACCGCTGAATGGTTTAATTCACCTTCTTGATAAACAGAATGACAACAGCGCCAACCATAACAGCTACGATTGCAACAGGAAATACCAAGAAATATCCGCCGGTTATCACAACAATAGAAGACACGGCGATCGGTGCAATGACTTGGCCCAAAGTATTTGCAAGATTCAGGATACCTAGATCCTTTCCAGCTTCGTCAGGATTTGGCAAAACGTCCACGTTCAACGCCTGGTCCACGGCCATATAGATTCCATAACCAATTCCCATTAGTGCTGCATAGATAAACATGGACATCGCAGACTTGAGAATCCATGGCACGGCAATTCCAATTGCGATAATTGCTGAAGATACGAAAACAGGCATCTTTCGTTTACCAATTTTGTCAGAAATTGGTCCAGACGTTAACGATACAATCAACGAAACAATCATCGTAATGACTGCCATCGTCGACACGGTGGCGGCTGCTGTGGAATCATCTTGCCCAATATACTTCATGCACACATATAGCTGATAGCCCACAATCATGTTGTAGCCGAAAATAAGCAACAAACGCCCAACAAGAGCAAGATAAAAATCTCGAGCGCCCTTCATTGGCGGTCTAAATTGCACAAAAGTCTGCTTAAGACTGAATTTGGATGAACTTTCTGAAACATTTGGAAGCTCTTTTGGTAGCAAGAGAACGGTGCCAATTCCGCACAGAAACCAGCAAATTGTACCAATGAGGAAACCTGTCCGAGGGCTATTAATGAAAGCCGAACCAATGATAGTGCCCATGGATTGTCCAACAATCTGTCCAGCTCCATAAAATGCAGACATTGATCCACGATACTTTTGTGGAACACGATCCGACAAGATTGCAACGCAGGGTGCAATCATGCAATTTAGCCCAATTTGTAGTAAGGACCATGACGCCACGATTGTGACAAGAGTAGGAGAAATTGAGGTGAGATAAAAGCCAACCCCTGCAATTGGTCCACCTACGATAATCCAAGGGGTTCTTTTGCCAAATCTGCTGTGGGATGCATCCGATAAGGAACCAAAAATCACATTCGAAATCAAGGCAAAGATAATACCGATGGAATTCATCGTTCCTAGAATGGTTTCGCCTTGCCCGATTCCGAGCGTATTAAATCGAGCGGGTAATAGTACAGTGGAACCAATAGTTCCAGACATCATGAACACAATATTGAAGAAGATAAAACCAGCGCCAAATCTGCCTAAAGTTATTTTAGTTACTTGTTTGCCTGTATCCGGTGCCAGCTCTTCGGCAGTTATTAATTGACTAGCCATATAAAACACCTTCCTTGGTGCATCGATGAATAAAACTTCGTTGTTCCGGTTCTAGTTATTTGTTACCACTAGATAACTACATAAATTAGTTCTTAGTAACTTAACTGTCAAGGTGATGCAACTTTCGGTGTGTTGGTTGGAAATTCAGGCTTTTGTATACTTGTGTATGACATACTTATAACTCGGTAATTTCATTCGCAAGAGGGAGAAGACGTGGCTGTGCATCGGAAGAAGAGTGAGCAATTGGATGTACTGGACAAGGCAGCAATCACAGCTTTAATGTCTGAAAAAATACCGCAAAAACGCGCAACTGTTAAACGGATGAACGCAGAAGCTCGTTTAAATCAAATCATCGATATAGCAGTACGTCTTATTGGGCTTAAAGGATACCACGGTTTCTCTCTACAAGATATTGCAAGCGAGATAGGCATTACTCAGACTGCAGTGATTCATAGGGTTAAGAGTAAGCATAATTTACTTATCCTGGTGGTTGAGCGATATTATGACTTGTCGGGTGCAGAATCAGACTATCTCAGTCAATTTCGCGAGGGTGGCGCAAAATATGGCCAAAAGCCATGTATTCCAGCCATGCTTAGAGCTGTCGTTGAGCAAAATGTACAACAGCCAGAAATGGTAAGGCTCTTCCAAATGCTCAACACTGAGGCTATGTCATCAGAGCATCCGGCGCATCTGTATTTTGTGGAGCGCACTAAAGGTATGTGGAAAAACTTCCAGGCATTTGATTGGGCTGTACCAGATGGGGTAGATGCACTACTCGTTTACCAACTGGCCAACGCTGCGCTCTATGGGCTAGAAGGCCGATGGTTGGCCGATCCGGACAATGTGGACTATCATGACGAGTGGCTCAAATACGAGGAGTACCTCTTCCCAACGCCGCAGTGGGACAAATTCCGCGGCTAAATTCCCGCGTGTTGGATTTGTAGTTTTCTTGACTTTGATTTAAGTTACTACTTAGTAATAACAATACATGATATTTGTTTCGGGTCATGCAGTTATTACTTAGTAATGAAACACTTTGCTCCAAGCGATTATGTAACGTTGCAGCATTCATGGAGTGAAATGAGTTTTCGATGAGGAAGAATTATGAACTCGCAATTGCAAAAGATTGAGCAATATCGACCATTTGAACTCAATTTAACCGGAACTTCAGAAGGAAATCCCTACATATCGGTAAAGCTCAGTGCAATATTTAAGCATGAAGAATCTGGACAACAAGTAATAGTTCAAGGTTTTTACCGTGATCAGGGGAATTATTCTGTGCGTTTTATGCCTACGAAAGTAGGGACGTGGACTTATTTTGCTCAAAGTTCTGATCCTCAAATGGACGGAGTAAAGGGGTCAATTGAAGTAACGCCTGCAGTAGATGGGAATCATGGGCGCGTACTGCCTGCCTCAGATGTGCTTACTGGTGATGCTCGGAAGGCATATGGTCCAGAGCTCAGATACCGGTTCGTTTATGAGGACGGTACCGCATATCAGCCATTCGGCACAACGAGTTATGCGTGGATCAGCCACCCTGCAGAGCTACAGGAGCAGACGCTAGATACCTTGTCAAAGGCTCCTTTCAATAAAATACGCATGTGTATCTTCCCGAAATTCTATGATTTCAATCATGCGGATCCGTGGGCTTACGCATATCCGGGCTCACGTTTGGGCGGATTTGACCATTCGAGATTTAATGAAGAGTTCTTCTCTAATTTAGATGTCCGAATTGCTCAATTAGATGCATTAGGAATTCAAGCTGACATTATTTTGTTGCATCCCTACGATAAGCCTGACTGGGGTTTTAGCAAAATGGCCAAAGCTGAGGATGAAATGTATCTGGCGTATATGGCTCGCCGGTACAGTGCATACAAAAACGTGTGGTGGTCTTTAGCAAATGAGTATGATCTCATGCCACAGAAATCCTTGGAAGATTGGAGGGAATACGCCCGGGTAATCATGGCAAATGATGCTTTTGGGCATTTACGCTCAATTCATAATTGCATTCCTATCTATGATTACAACGAACCTTGGTGCACACATTGCTCAATCCAGCGTGTAGACGTTACCAGAACGACAGAATGCATTGAGGACTGGCGCAAGGCTTATGGAAAACCTGTGATTTGTGATGAGGCTGGCTATGAAGGCAACATTTACTGGGGTTGGGGTAATTTGACGGGCCAGGAATTGATTCGCCGCTTCTGGGAAGGTGCCATGCGTGGGGGATATGTGACACATGGTGAAACTTTCATCTATGATGAAGAGTCTCATATCCAATCTTGTTCAGACTTGGGCAACTTTGCCCAGAGTCAGGATGATACGGAAGACGTTGGTAAAAACGATGGTCACATTTGGTGGGCTCATGGGGGAAAGCTTCATGGAGAATCTCCGGAGCGTATCGCCTTTATGCGTTCAATTTTTGCAGAAATGCCTGCTGATACAACGCCACTCAATGCTGAACTGGACGTAAAAAATGCGTGGCCTATTGCACATCCTGTGGATGGGAAAGTCGCGGTTTCTCCTGCTCTTGAAAAGGCTGCTCAATATTGGGACGTACCTGTGTTACGCAGCGGTGATGACTATCAACTGATCTATTTTGGATGGTATAGGCCAAAATATCGAAATATTCCACTGCCTATAGGACAGAGTTACCAGGTTGATGTTATTGATACGTGGAATATGACGACGAATACGATGCCAGGAATTTACCAAAATTGTGTACGGGTGGACCTTGGTAGGCAATATATGGCGGTGCAAATTCGCAAGGTTAAGTAAATCCTAGATATGCTATTGAATTACAGTCGTTCTTTGATTGTTCATTGACTTTTTTGCCCAAAAGATAGCTTCGCTAATCATTCGACAGCACAATCACGTCTGAAATATCAGCGCTCTACTTAGATGGTGGAGTGATTGTGGAAGCAATCATGCTTTTGGGCAAAATAGTCCACCTGCTACTGATAAACAGCAGGCGATTATCCCTCCAATGGTCACTTTTGCCCAAACGCTGCACATCTCACAAATTACAGATTAAGATCAAAGCTTCACAAGGAAAACCATGCCTAAAAATGCCCAAAATACGTCGCGCCTCACGTTTCTCAGCAAATTCGCCTTCGGAATGGGCGATTTCTGGACGTCAATTGGCAATATCGCGATGGCCACGTATCTCACGATGTTTTACACCGATGTAGTCCAGTTCTCGCCTTCGATTGTCGCCTTCATGCTACTCATAGTGAGGATAATCGTAGCGTTCTGGGATCTAACAGTCGGAATTCTAGTCGATCAAACTCACTCAAAATGGGGTAAAGCACGCCCATGGATGCTCGTAGGTGGCGTACTCTACGGAGTGGCATTTTTATTCCTGTTTCTTAATCCATTTGGCAATTCTGCCCTCGGTATTGTCTACGCTTGGACTGTTTATACTCTTGTCAATATCACGTATTCCACAGTGAACGTTTCTTATGCTTCTTTGACGTCGCTCTTAACTCCAGATTCAAATGAAAAAACGAAGCTCAATATTTATCGCATGACAATTGCAAATGTGGGCGCCATGCTCGTATATATTTTGGCAATGCCTGTCATCAATTCCTTTGACGGTACAGCAGCTGGCTGGAGTATATTCTTTGGAACCATTTCCGTATTGATTCCGTTTGGGTACTGGTTTACTTTTCGTAATACGCACGAAGTTAACACGGAAAAGATGGTCACTCATCATTTTTCAGCCAAAATTCCCATTTCTCGTCATTTCAAAGCTCTTATGCACAATAAATATTGGTGGTTGACGCTTGGCTTGAATTTTGCCTTGTGGATTTATAACGGAGTTGCCAATGGAATGGCGGCATATATCGCCAAATATGTGCTCGGCGACTCAAATCTAACTGCAGTGATTGGCTTAGCCACAGTTATTCCCATGGTAATAGGCCTCCCTTTCGCGGGAAGTCTTGTTGAAAGATTTGGGAAGCGCAATTCTTCCCTTTTAGGCTTACTGTTAGTGGCCATCGGAAGCCTCATAGTTTTTGTGAATCCAAACAATTTATGGGTATTTTTCTTCTCCATAATTGTAAGAATGATAGGAATCATACCGATGAACGCCTCTCTCAACGCAATGAGTGGAGATGTCGTGGAATTTGGGCATTTGCAAAATGGGATTCGTTCAGACGGTATTGTTTTTAGCTCGTCAAGCTTCTCAATGAAAATTGCGATGGGAGTTTCATCGGCAGCAATTGCGTGGATTCTTAGCGTAAGCGGTTACAATAGTGCACAAAATACCCAAAGTGCGTTCACACTTTCAGCAATGGTTAATACATTCGTTTGGATACCGATTGCGATGGTTGTTATCATGGCCGTGCTCTTATATTTCTATGACCTTGATAAGCGAATCAGAACATTAGATACTGCTCAGCAGTCTACAAAACCATAAGCAAAGTTCCAGCCCCAATAAGAATGGAACCTATGGCTGTTTTAATCGTAAATTCTTCATGTAAGAAAATGACTGCAAGAATTATCGTGATGATTACGCTCAATTTATCGATGGCAACGACACCTGTAGTTTGACCCATTTGCAAAGCTGCAAAGTAACAAAGCCATGATGCACCGGTTGCCAAGCCAGATAAGATGAGGAAAATCCAGCTTTTTCGTGAGATTGTAGAAATGTCTGTATGCGAACCGGTGATGAATACCATTCCCCAAGCCATTGCAAGGACCACTATGGTGCGCAACGCTGTTGCAAGCGTAGAATCAACACCGGTTATACCGATTTTGGCGAAGATAGATGTTAGTGCCGCAAAGAGAGATGACAAAAGTGCTAAAAATATCCACATGCTGTCATCATCTTCCTGCGGGTTGACAAGTAGGGAAATTTGGCGTGCAGGGGAGTTAAGTAGATTTTGAGCAAAATTGGCCATCAAAGACTGGCTTCTTGACTCCTATATCCCTCGTCATGGGTATTCCTGCTCAAAAGCTAGATTCTTCCAACTTTTCAGCAGTTCGTTTCTCCATGAGAACTATCCACATTCGTAAACAATCTCAGCTCAGATCGACTTCTAAACTCTGTTGGAATCAAAATGTTGATATGTATGATTCCAACAAAACGCAGATTGCAATATCTCATCCAAGCGACCGAAACCTCAAACGTCGGCTTGCTCGTCAAAAGACAAGGGGAGAAGTCTTTGAACCATTGAAAGGCTACTTTGTGCGCTCAGACCGCTGGAATGCGATGAGCAAATCCACCCGAGGCCTGTCCATTATCTATGCGCTTGCAATTGCCCACCCAAATTGGCCACTCATGTGTATCTCAGCCGCCGCTGTTTTTGGCGTTTTGGTTCCGTATCGTCGTCTCTACGAAAAAATTCACTTTGCTACGGACCTCCACACAACCACACATGCAAGAAAAAATACACCGTCTTACTTTCATTACATCGCAAATTCGAGGCCTGCCGAATCTCATGAACTTGTTTCACGAGGAAAAATCGACATGAGCATTAGTGAGGATCCACAGAGTTTGGCTACGACCTACAAACCTATTAATGAGGTAGTGGGAATTTGCAATGGAATTTTGGTGACTTCTCCAATGCAAACAATTTTTGACTGTTTGCGGATGCTTCCATTCGACTATGCGTTGCCTATCTGCGATGTTTTATCACGTCTTTTTTCTATAAGTTATGAAGAAATTTTGGGCTTTTGTTCAAAACGCAGAAATCACTGGAGAGTGAGTTTGGTCAGATATAGATGTAAATTTATCGATCCTAAATCAGAGAACTTCGCAGAATCATTGGCTCGCGCGCGAATGATTTCTGCTGGTTTTGTGGTACCCAAGTTGCAAGTTGAATTTCGAAATCCGTTCGCCCATCTTCATCCAAAAAACTCTTCGACATTCCAAACTTCACACGTTCTTCGTACCGACTTTGTATGGAATCAACAAGATAAATCAAGTGGAATGCCATTGATTATCGCAGAACTGGATGGAAGAGGTAAATATTGTGACCCAACCATGCTTAAGTCTCAAAATGCCTCAGATGGAGTAGATGTTTTATTACGTCAGCATGATCGTGAGAACGCCTTACTTCTATTGGGCGCTGTAATAATCAGATTCCAATCCAGCGAATCTTTTTACAACAGAGGCAAAGCGATGCTGTCCAAGCTCGGAATTGCGGGAGTTCCAAAAGTACGAAGATCTGAGCAGTCTAAACGTGCAAGGCTACTTTTACCACAGCTTGGACATCGAATTTTGCATAAGTTATTACGTGTGGGTATTTGAGGGTGTTATTCGGAGCGGTTACAAGGGCAATATAGGTAGGTGTCTTTTTTTTTGAGAGTTTTCGCTTATGCTTTTGAGCAAAAATGCCCATCAATTTAGAATGCATCACTTGATATCGTCTTGAATGCGGTACTTTTTGCTCAAACCTTTGGTATGAGCGCTGTTTGCGTTACAGCCCCGACTATTCTAAACAATCGTACGCAGCTTTTGGGCAATTTTGCCCGTGAATTGTGTAAACAACTGACCAAATCGACAGCAATGCGGCCATTTCAGCCCAAAAGCTGCACGACGCTCAACCGATCACAACAATTTGCAGCCCGCCTCACCATCCGCAAGCTCTAGAAACGCTCTAGAAACACAAAACCGCGCACATGTCACAAGGACAAGATGCGCGGTTTCTAAGCTAAAAGGCTTATGCTTTGCAGATCAGCTTACATTGCGTTGATTGCAAGAGCCAAAGCAGACTTACGATTAGCTGCCTGATTCTTGTGAATTACGCCACGACCAGCTGCCTTGTCGAGCTTCTGGGAAGCTGCAGCAAATGCCTCAACAGCTGCTGCCTTGTCGCCTGCAGCAATTGCTTCGCGAGTAGTACGAATTGTGTTCTTCAGTTGGCTCTTGAAAGCTACATTACGCTTATGAGCCTTCTCATTGGTGAGAATGCGCTTCTTCTGCGACTTAATATTTGCCACTTTTATTTCTCCAAACGTTTGTTACACGGCATACAGGTCACAATCATACCATGAATCATGTAGAATTGGGTGCAGTTAAGGAATGTTACATCAAGGAAGTTAATAATGCCTCATGCAATGGCTCAAAATCAGCCAGGTTCAACCGATCAATCATTGATTCGTAATTTTTGCATTATTGCCCACATTGACCATGGTAAGTCTACCGTTGCCGATCGAATTTTGCAGCTCAGCGGCATTGTCGAGCAGCGTGAGATGCGTGACCGGTTCTTGGATCGCATGGATATTGAGCAAGAGCGCGGAATTACAATTAAGTCTCAGGCTGTGCGAGTTCCATGGACAGTAGACGGCACGGAATACACTTTGGGCATGATTGACACACCAGGTCACGTTGATTTCTCTTATGAAGTTTCGCGATCCCTGGCTGCATGCGAGGGCGCAGTACTCCTCGTTGATGCTACGCAAGGCATTGAAGCCCAAACCTTGTCAAACCTTTATATGGCCATTGATCACGATTTGGCAATTATTCCTGTCCTCAACAAAATTGACTTACCAAGTGCTGATCCTGACAAACATGCTGAAGAGATTGCAGGTCTTCTGGGCATTGACCCTAGCGAAGTGTTACGCGTTTCAGGCAAGACGGGTGCAGGAGTGGACGAATTGCTCAATCGTATCGTTCAAGAAATTCCAGCACCTCAAGGCCAAAGTAATGGCAAGGCTCGAGCACTTATTTTTGATTCCGTTTACGATTCATACCGTGGTATCGTTACCTATATTCGTATGGTTGATGGTGAGCTAAAAAGCCGTCAAAAAATCCGCATGATGGGTTTGGGCACGGTTCATGATCCCATTGAATTGGGCGTAATCAGCCCAGAAATGCAACCTACGAAGGCATTGGGTGCCGGCGAGGTTGGATACATCATTACCGGCGTGAAGGACGTAAGTCAATCCAAGGTCGGCGATACGATTACGGCGGAAGCTGACCCTGCAGATGAGCCTTTAGATGGTTATCGAGATCCTCAGCCGATGGTTTACGCTGGCCTGTTTCCTATTGATAACGCACAATTCCCTGATTTGAGGGATGCGTTAGATAAGCTCAAACTTAACGATGCTGCATTGGTTTATGAACCGGAGACTTCGGTGGCGTTGGGATTTGGCTTCCGTTGTGGATTCTTGGGCCTTCTTCATATGGAGATTGTCTCGGAACGTTTGCGCCGCGAGTTTGGGCTCGATTTGATTTCGACTGCGCCATCCGTAACTTACGATGTGACGATGGAAGACCGAAGCGTGCATCACGTAACGAATCCTAGCGAATTCCCAGAGGGAAAGGTTCGTTCGGTCGTGGAACCTATGGTGTCTGCTGACATTATTTGCCCAAAGGAATTCATCGGCTCTGTCATGGAATTGTGCCAGGACCATCGTGGAAACATGGGGACTATGGAATACATTTCTCCAGAACGTGTGGAAATGCATTACACCATGCCGCTTGCGGAGATCGTTTTTGACTTCTTCGACCAGCTCAAAAGCCGTACAAAGGGTTACGCCAGCTTGGATTATCACGAGTCAGGCGAGCAGACGGCTGATCTGGTGAAGGTCGACATTTTGATTCAAGGTGAAACAGTAGATGCTTTTAGCGCAATTGTCCATCGTGATAAGGCATATTCTTACGGTGTCATGATGACTAAAAAGTTGCGTGAATTGATTCCCCGTCAGCAATTTGAGATCCCTATTCAGGCAGCAATTGGTTCACGCATCATCGCGCGCGAAACGATTCGTGCTTTGCGTAAGGATGTTTTGGCGAAGTGCTACGGCGGCGATATCACGCGTAAGCGCAAGCTGCTCGAAAAGCAGAAGGCTGGTAAGAAGCGTATGAAGATGCTGGGGCATGTGGAGGTTCCGCAAGAGGCATTTATCGCGGCGCTTTCAACCGATGAACCGACCGATAGGGATACTAAGGATAAAATTCGCGCTGCTCAAAAGGCCAATTAAAGCTTTTGGGCAAAAATGCCACCTATGGAGTAGCTATGAACCAGCAAACACCTTTCGAGATATACGTCCATGTCCCTTTTTGCCTAAAACGTTGTGGGTACTGTGATTTCAACACCTACACGGCTACCAACTTAGGTGGAGGCGTTAGCAGGTCCAGCTACGCCGACATGGTTATTGATGAGCTCAGCCTTGTCAAAATTTGGCAAGAAGAGCATGGCATTATCGAACCGCCGGCTCATACAATTTTCTTTGGTGGTGGAACGCCAACAATCCTTGCGCCAGAGGATTTGGTGAAAATCGTTCTTCATATTCGGAATACCTGGGGAATTGAGGAAAATGCCGAAATTACCACGGAAGCTAATCCAGACACGGTGGATTACGATTATCTGTCAACTCTTCGTGACGGGGGTTTCAATCGAATTTCATTTGGAATGCAATCGGCTGTTCCGCATGTTTTGCGCACTTTGGACCGTACTCATGATCAGAAGAACGTCATGTTAAATGTCAAAAATGCCCAAAAACTGAATTTACGTTCAAGCGTTGATTTGATCTATGGCACGCCAGGAGAAAGCCTCGACGACTGGCGTCAGTCCGTGCAAGCAGCGCTGGATTTGGACGTTAAGCATATTTCCGCGTATGCCTTGTCTCTTGAGCCAACAACGAAAATGGGGCGGATGATTGCAGCGGGAAAACTTGCCCAAACCGATGACGATGATGAGGCTGCAAAATACGAAATTGCTGATGAAATGTTTGAAAATGCAGGTTTACGCTGGTATGAGGTGTCCAATTGGTCACGCCCTGGTTACGAATCGGAGCATAACCTAGGATATTGGCGCAACGTCGATTGGGCCGGAGTAGGACCAGGTGCACATTCGCATTACAACCGCCCACGTATCCGGTCTTGGGACATGCATCACCCAAAGATTTGGGGCCAAAGTGTGCAAAAGAAAACCATTCCTTGGTCTGGGAGTGAACAGCTTGACGACACCATGAACCTTGAAGAGCTTGCAATCCTTGGGCTACGCATGCGTGAGGGGCTCAATATTTCGTCTTTCGAGAGGACTGCGGGACAAACTATTCCTGAAGTCACTCTTGCCGAATTTGTGCGCGAAGGGCTAGCGACTATAGAAAACGGCAATATCGTTGCTACGCGTAGAGGTCGGCTTCTCAATGATTCAATGATTGCGCAGGTGCTTGCTGCAGTGGGGAAGTAGAGGCGTGCTGGAAGCGAACAGGGCGCACACCTGTGACTACTTTCTTTGGTTCCTAATCTTTTGGGCAAAAATACCCATCTATATACCTTAAAATTCTGAATATCGAGTAGCCCACGGGCAAAACTGCCCAAAATCAAAATAAATCTCAGTAAACCACCCATAAGTCAAGGTTTCATGGCTATACTAGGTGCAGGTTATATCAGTACCATCTTCAGATCTCGGAAGACAGCTGATGCATAAAGGAGTGAATATGGCTAATAGAGCAGAGCGTCGTGCTCAGGCAAAACGTCAACGTCGCGGACAGGCGGAACCGCAGCAAGGCATGACCCGGTCTCGTTCGGGACTTCTCGATGAGACATCGCTGCAAGAGCGTTCTGTGCGATTAAACAATAAGTCACGCGGTGAATGGAAGCCATCAAGCTCTACACTCCAAGCCGAAGATGAATCTTTCGAAGAAATTCCTTCTGCCGATCCTAAATTAAGTGCAGCTAGCGCAGACGTAAAAGCAGCGAAAAAAGAGCGTCGACTGCGTGAGCGTGCGTTGAAAGAACTTGCTCGTCAAGAAGAAGAGCAAGAAAAAGAAGCTCGTGCTCAAGCTAAGCACCCAGCATTTGCTCGTTCCCCTCGTTGGTGGGTCAGCTTGGCCTCGTGGATTATTGCGGGCCTTGCAATTATCGCCGAAATTGTGCTCGCAGTCTTACATGCCCCGGCATTCAGCTATGCAATTCCAGCCGCTGTTTTCGCTATCGCTTTGATCGTGCTTGCGGTCCTAGCGCGCATGGAACCAACGAATTATTATGAGGAGCTTGCGCGTCAGGATCGTATGGATGACATTCGCCAGGCTCAGCAAGGAAGCTATCGCAAGCCTCGTGCTCATACACTGAGCTGGTGGGTGCGCGTATTGAATTGGATTCTCATCGTAGCAGCAGCTGGAGCCTTCCTCTCCTTGCTTTTCTGGACACCAAACACATGGGTTATCATGGGAATTGCGATTGCTTTTGGCGTCGGTGTGCTGAATCTTTTCATTATTGCCCGACCATCCGATGAAAACCCACATTTGGACCAATACGGCACGGCTATCTAAATACACATACAATAAATTCCATGGGTAATGCTGTGGAATTTAACGATGTTCTTTTCCGACGTCAGCGCAGGACAATCCTCGCTGACGTCAATTGGTTTGTGGGCGAAGGCGAGAAATGGATAGTGTTTGGGCCGAATGGCATCGGCAAATCCACTCTAATCTCCATGATGGCTACCCGACTCTTCCCAACGCAGGGAAGCGTAGAAATACTCGGGAATCGTCTAGGAAAAGTTAATGTTTTCAGCTATCGAAAGCGTATTGGACTCGCTTCAAACGCGCTCAATCGTCAATTTCAGCCGACTGAAGATCCGCTAGATGCTATCGTTTCGGCGGTAGAATCACGAATGGGCAACAATCGTGACAATTACAGCACCGAGCACTACGAATACGCACGCATGCTCATGCGTAGATATGGGGTCGAATACCTTGCTGGCAAGCAAATGTACAAGCTTTCTGAAGGAGAGCGGACGCGTGTGGGTATTTGCCGTGCGTTGATGACTGATCCGGAATTGCTCATTTTGGATGAGCCGACAACTGGGTTGGATTTGGGTGGCCGCGAGCTGGTAGTCAACGCATTACACGAATTGGCGCAAAAGGATAAGGATAGGACCGTCATTCTGGTGACGCATCGCCTCGAGGAAATACCGGAAGGTTTCGATAAAATTGCCATTTTGGGTCGTTTGTCCGATGAACGCAGTGCTGAGATTAATGAAGAAATTGCCGAATCTGAAGAAGTACCGGCTGATGGCGCAAAAATCATCAACCCTAATCCCGGGAGCATCATTTTTACTGGAGCTGTGGAAAAGGGTTTAACGGATCAGCTTTTGGGCAATTTGTTCCATATGCAAGTTCATGTAGAACACAATCATGGGCGTTGGGCGGCATTCGCGAAATAACACATGGGCATTATTGCCCAAAAGATGTATGTGATGCCAGTGCGATCATTCAGTTTCCTTATATATCCTTTGAATGGTCGTTTTTGCCCAAAAGAGGATAGCGCGCACAAGAAGAATGAAGTGTTTCTCAACTCCCTCATTTGTTCTGTATCTCCGTTTTGGGCAAAATTGACCATCACCCAGTAGATCCGCAGTTCTTGCAGTAAAAGAAAACATCGAAACATTTTTCTCAGGGCATAATGGGAGGCTGCTCCGGATGCCGCAACGACGATACAAAATTCGCACGCCGCACAATTACTGGCATTTATAGGTTCCTCCAGAAGCGTTCAACAAATGTGACGACACTCTCAGCTAATTATTTAGTTCAGTAATTGACAAACTAAAAATATCGACTTAGTATTTACTTCGCTTATTAAACATAAAACTAAATAACTAAGGACGGTATGCAGATTAAAAAGCTTTTCGCTAACCTAATGCGATTAATACACCAGCTTTATGTTGTGTTCGCCGCAAAATTTAGCAGAACCACTGGCAATCTCATGAAAACCTTGGCTATGCTCAACGACGAAGGTCAGATGACGGCGGGGAAAATTTCCGAAGCACTTGATATTAAGCCATCGAGCGTGACACAGATTATCAATAAGCTGGAGCAGGCAGGAACGGTGGTACGAGAAAAATCACAAGAGGATTCTCGAGTGACGTTTGTGCAGATCACACAAAAAGGGCAGGAATTGCTCAAAAGTCGTCAAGCCGCTGCAGATTCGTTAATGGACGAACTTTTCGCAGGTTTCAGCGATGAGGACATAGATAAATTCAACTCCTATATCGAAAAACTGATTGATAATTCATCACAAGAGGGGTTCAGAACGCACATTCACAATGTGTTGTCAGATGACGAACTCATTGGTTTGGATCGGATGAGTGCTTCGTTTAATCGAGCGCGAGAGTTTATGCTTGCTCATTCGAATTTCAATCCTGACGATCCTGAGAGCTTCCTCGAGTTCCATCGCAGTGCTTTTGCAAAATGGCATACAAATATGGCGGCTCCGTTGGGGATGCCACATGGAGCCCGTGGATCCGACACTACAGATGAGTGCTCGACCACAGGAGAGACTAACTCAGGTAGCTCAAGAGAGTAGTGAGTACGGCGGTATCGGTAGGTAATAGGATGGTGTTTTCTGCCGGTTTAGCTTTTGGGCAAAAATGCCCATCGAAGAATTACGTCCAATTTCAAGATGATTAAGACCGTCTAAAAGACGTGGAATTAAGCGGAAAAGAAAAGCTTCAAGGGAACCCTCTTCAAGCGTGAAAAATCGGATGGGCAAAAATGCCCAAAAGCTGATAAACCCCGCATGACCAACCTCATCAACCTCACCAGCCTCAGCTCACCCCCCCCTAAAAACTTAACTAGAACAACCAAAACACTAGAGAAAGGCAGACGAATGCTCAAACTGTGGAGGAAATACCTCTCCCGGCATTGGATTCAAATGTCGCTTTTGGTGCTGATTCAGATTGCCCAAACGGTGCTGAACCTGTACCTCCCAAATCTTCAAGCCGATATCATCAATGACGGCGTCACCGCTGGCGATATGGATAAGGTATGGAGCATCGGCTGGATTATGATGGGCGTTGCCCTCGTCCAGATTGTTGCCAACATTATCGCCGTGTACTTCTCCACTCGCCTGGCCATGCGTATGGGCTACGACGTGCGCAAAGATTACTTCGCCACCGTTGAAGGCCTGTCGCTTCAGGAGATTGAGACCTTCTCGACTAGCTCGTTGATTACACGCGCCACGAACGATGTGCAGCAAGTTCAGATGGCTACCATGCAGTCCATGCTGATTATTTTGCAAGCGCCAATCATGTTCATTGGCGGCATCATTATGGCTATTCAGCAAGACGGCCCATTGACCTGGTCTATCGTCATCATCATCCCAATTATCCTCATCGTAGCTTTGGGCATTATGGGACATCTCGGCCCATTGTTCGGCAAACTGCAAAAACAGCTCGACCTCATCAATAAGCTGGTTCGCGAGCAAATTAGCGGTGTCCGCGTAATCCGCGCATTCACCCGCGAAAACACGGAGCGCGCACGCTTCGATGACGGCAACCAGAAAATGTATTCGATGGTGCTGTCCATCGGTCGCTGGATGGGCATTATGGTCCCAACCATGTTCTTCATCGTCAATGTGTCCAATGTAGGGCTGATGTGGTTCGGCGGACATCGCATTGAGTCCGGGGAAATGGAAATTGGCTCCCTGCAGGCATTTATCCAGTACCTGATGATTATTTTGATGGGTCTGATGATGTCCGCTATGATGTCTGTGCTCCTGCCACGTGCAGCCGTTTCAGCCCGCCGTATTAACGAGGTTTTGGAGGCAGAAAGCTCCATTACCGCACCTGCACAGCCTTACGCCCCACAAAATCCACAGGGATTGCTGGAATTCAAAAATGTATCCTTCTCGTATCCTGGCGCTGAAGATCCGGTGCTCAACAATATTTCCTTCACCGCTGAACCAGGCCAGACCACGGCTCTGATTGGTTCCACCGGTTCCGGTAAATCCACGGTTATCCGCTTGGCGTCTCGCATGTTTGACGTTACCAACGGTGAGGTGCTGGTCGACGGCCACAACGTGAAGGAATACGACCCTCACCAGTTGGCACAACTCTTCGGTCCAGTGCCACAAAAGTCCGTGCTCTTCGCGGGTACAATTCGCTCAAACCTGTTGTACGGAAATCCGAATGCCACCGACGAGCAGCTGTGGGAAGCCTTGCGCATTGCTCAGGCTGAAGATTTCGTCCGTGTAATTCCAGAGGGCCTGGATGCGCACGTAGCTCAAGGCGGCACGAACTTTTCTGGCGGTCAAAAGCAGCGCTTGTGCATTGCCCGTTCGATTGTGCGTCGCCCATATATCTACTCCTTCGATGATTCGTTCTCGGCTTTGGATATGGCCACGGATCGCAAGCTACGCGAGGCGTTAGAGCCGATCACGCACAATGCAACCCAGCTGCTCGTGGCGCAGCGCGCGTCATCCATTCGTCACGCGGACAAGATTTTGGTAATGGACAACGGTTCCATCGTGGGTCAAGGCACGCATGACGAATTGATGGAAACCTGCGAAACCTACCGCGAGATTGTGGAATCTCAAGGCGGTCAGGGACCAGATATTGAATCTTTAAGTATTGAAGAGGAGGCTTAACATGGCTCAGAACACCACGTCTCCAGTAGCACAAAAGGGAAATCGCGGTCGTACCTTATCGCGTCTGGTCGGTTACCTCATGCACTCCAAACTGCGCATGTTTATCATGATTGCTTGCGGTTTGATTGGTGTAATTCTCATCGTGGCTGGTCCAAAAATCATGGCTCAGGGTACGGATGTACTGTTTGCTGGCATTTTGGGCACAATGCTGAAAAACCAGATGCACATTCCGGATGGCACATCCATGGATACGGTTGTGCAGATGCTCCAAAATAATGGGCAGGGCAAGATTGCCAGCATGCTGAGCAATTACGATGTGCAGGTCGGCGTGGGCGTGGATTGGACCAAATTTGCCCAAATCATGGTACTCACCGTCGGTATTTACGTCATTGCTATGGTATTCCGCTACACTCAGACATTCACCATGTCGCGTATCGTGGCGGATGTCGTGTACCGTTTGCGCAATGATATTACCGAGAAGATTAACCGTCTGTCATTGAGCTACTTCGACGGCATTTCGCGTGGCGAGGTGATGAGCCGTACCACGAACGATGTCGATAATGTGCAGCAGTCCTTGCAGCAAATGTTGGCAGAATTCTTCTTCTCTGTATTCTAATTCTTGGCCACCATCATTATGATGTTGACAATTTCGCCTATTATGACGTTGATTGCGCTTGTGGTAATCCCAGTCCTGCTGGCCATTATTGGCGTGATTTTGAAGCTGGCTCAGCCTCAATTCGTCCAGCAATGGGCTAATACCGGTAAGGTGAACGGCCATGTCGAAGAAATGTTCTCCGGACATATGGTTGTGCGCGCGTACGGACAGGAAAAAACGGCTGAAGAGTCATTTGAGGAGTACAATAACGGTCTGTACAAGTCCAGCTTTGCCGCAACTTTCATGTCGAATCTGATGAATCCGTTAACCTCCTTCGCAGGCAATATTTCCTTCGTTATCGTGGCGATTGCGGGCGGTATCCGCGTGATCAATGGTCAGTTGACATTGGGTGATTTGCAGGCCTTTACACAGTATTCGCGCCAGGCTACACAGCCTTTGGGGCAGTTAGCTTCGATGGGTTCTACCTTGCAGTCCGCTATGGCCAGCGCCGAGCGTATCTTCGAATTCTTGGATGCGGACGAGGAGAGCCAGGAAGATCCTCAAACACCAACGCTCGAAACTCGCCTGAAGGATAAGGGCGGCGTTCAGGGTCACATCGAGTTTGACCATGTGGCATTCTCCTACAATCCAGAGAATCCACTGATTTCCGACCTCTCGCTGGAGGCTAAGCCAGGCCAGACAATTGCTATAGTGGGCCCAACTGGCGCAGGTAAGACGACTTTGGTCAATTTGCTCATGCGCTTCTACGAAATCGACAAGGGTCAGATTCGTCTCGATGGCATTGATACGACCACATTAACCCGCCAGGATTTGCGTAGCCACTTTGGCATGGTTCTGCAGGACACATGGCTGTTTGAAGGCACGATTCGCGATAATCTCTTCTACGGCGTACACGATAAGTCATTGCGTACCGAAGATCGTCTGCTGGAAGCTGCGCGCGCCACCCACGTCGATGAGTTTGTGCGCCGTCTGCCAGATGGCTACGACACGATTATGGATGATGATTCTACCGAATTATCCCAAGGTGAAAAGCAGCTACTGACTATTTGCCGTGCTTATTTGTCCAATCCAGATATTCTGATTTTGGATGAGGCGACGAGCTCCGTAGACACGCGCACGGAAGTGAAGGTCCAAAACGCTATGAATACCTTGCGTACGGGTCGCACGTCCTTCGTTATTGCACACCGCTTATCTACCATTCGTGATGCCGATATCATCCTTGTGGTCAACAAGGGTAAGATTGTGGAGCAGGGTAGCCACGATGAGCTGCTCGCGTTGAACGGTGCATATGCAAATATGTATAATTCCCAGTTCGCGGGCAAAAGCGATGATAACTAAATAATCTGAAGGCAGTATAGGGTGTGTGTCGCTAAGGCATACACCCTTTTGTCATAGTTCGGCTCAGCTTGGGAGCTCATTCCACTTTCTAGCAATGCTAGTACTATAAACATGACAACTTTCTCGACGAAAAGTAGGTTTTCTCCATGTCCTATCAGCGTGGCGTGTTACGCGCGGGTGAAAAAGTTCAGCTCACCGATCGCAAAGGCAATATGCTCACTTTCCAGCTCAGAGACGGCAACGTCACCGATACTGCTCACGGCATCATTCGTCACGTGGACATTATTGGACGCGCCGAAGGCACAGTTATAGAAACGCATAATGGAAAGGCCGCCGAGCAGGACACACCTGCCCCGCAAGGCAAGCCTTGGAAATCCTCCAGGCGTATCGGCGGCTGGGAATACTGCGTGATGCGGCCGCGTTTAGCCGATTATGTGCTTTCTATGCCACGCGGCGCGCAAATTATGTATCCGAAAGATATTGCCACCGTGCTGGAGCTTGGAGATATCCGCCCGGGTATGCGTGTGCTGGAATCCGGTGCAGGTTCGGGCGCTATGAGTGTGCACATTTTGGAAGCCATTGGTGAAACCGGAGAATTGACGACGATTGAAAGACGCCCCGATTTCGCTCATATTTCCATGGCCAACGCCACTGTGTTTTACGGTGAGAAACCACACAGGTGGACGATTATTGAAGAGGACTTTAATCAAGGTGTGCAGCAACTCGACAATCACTATTTCGACCGCATGGTGCTAGATTTGCTCGATCCGTGGAATCGACTCGAGGAGGCCTACCGCGTGCTCGCACCCGGTGGCGTGCTGGCCTGCTATGTGACGACTACTACACAGATGAGCAGAGTGGTAGAAGCCCTCGTATCCTCGGGACAGTGGACTCAGCCGCATATCCAAGAGAGTATGGAGCGCTCGTGGAAGGTCGATGGGCTGGCTGTGCGTCCTGAACATTCGATGATTGGGCATACCGGATTTCTTATCTTTACGCGTTCGATGGCGGAGGGTTTCGCAGCGCTGAAAAAACGGGAACGCCCAAACAAGGATACGGTCACAGATATCGATGACGTAAACTTGGACTTGTCCCAGTTGGAGCTGCGCGATATGTCGGATCGCAAATTACGCAAGGTTATCCGAGATTTGAATGATCAGGTCGCCCACCTAGAATCTCTAGATTCGTCAGATTCTTCAGACTCCCTAAAACCTCTCGATTCTCCAGACTCTCAAAGCCCGAAATCCGACCTCCGTCCACTGGATTGATAGGATAGTGCTATGTCTATAAATCTCACAAAGATCAGCAAAGTGGCTCATGACTACGAATACCTTCTCATTCTTATGCGTCACGCCAAAACAGAAAAATCCGCTCAGGATGACGCTTCCCGAGAATTAACCGACAAGGGTAAGAAACAGGCCAAGCATGTGGCCAAAGCCATGGATGGCATGGGTCTTGTGCCCGATATTGTGGCGGTCTCTGGTGCAAAACGCGCTCGCGAGACGGCGGATAGAATGCTGAAGGTCTTTGGAGATAAGCCAGAATTGATTTATCACAAGCAGCTGTATACCGATGGCATGGCTGAGGTGTCGGAAATTCTTGCTTCCCAAAAGAAAAAGAATAAAACGCTGATGATCATCGGACATGAGCCGAGTATCAGTGAAGCCGCACAGTGGTGGGCACGCAGTACGGGCGATTTCTCCCATATTTATGAAACACTTCAGCTGGGATTATCACCTGCTGCCTTCGTTATTTTGGCCTCTCATAAGCCTTTTGAGCAGTGGGATTTGCATGAGGCAGATTCCATCGCCGTAATTAGTGCGAAGGACTGTGACTAAATGAGTGAGGCGCCGTTTTCCTCTTCACAGCTGATTCACGCCGGTTTTAACCAGCTGAGTCAGGCCATAACTAACGGCGAAAGATTGCAACGCATACTCGAAGACGCGTATGCACAGGGTATGGAATGCACGTGGGGACTGGAAGATTTTCTGCATGCCGCCACTGTTTCTGATAGTCCAGACTCTGCTTTGTGGCATCTGACGGAAATTGCACACAAAGTTCTGACGTCTGCGATATCCGCTCCAGCAGAGGAGCACGACGCACCACAAGCTGTAGCACGTCAGCTGTTTGAAGCCAGCGCGGATGGTTTAGCGCGACTCATCCGCGTGTGTGGAGCCTCCGAATTCTGTGGACGCTTATTAACCTCAGATGGGGAGTTCTTACCGGAGGTTTTGGAAAGTTCGCAGCCACGCATTCCTTTTGAGATTGACTTTTCGCAGCCCTATGCTCAGCAAATTCAAGACATGCGCAAGACGTATTGGCGCAATATTCTGCACATTATCGCCGACGATGTTACCAGCAGTGCACCTTTGGATATACAGCCTGTGATTTCTCGCCGACTGAGCGAACTCATCGATACCACATTGCAAGCCGCTTTGAGCATAGCTCAGCACAAGGTGCCACAAGGTCATGCATGTAAATTTGCGGTTTTTGCCATGGGCAAGCTGGGTGCGCAGGAAATTAATTATATTTCTGATGTCGACTTGGTGTATATCGTGGATAAAACAGACGAATTCCGGGGGGACCTGATTTCGCTGGGTACACACATCGGCTCGGTGCTCCAAACCGTGTGCTCGGCCATTGTACCGGGTGTAACCATGCCGGCCTTGTGGGATATCGATACTGCATTGCGACCGGAAGGCAAAGCCGGAGCCCTGGTGCGCACAGTGGATTCTGCCAAATCCTATTACGATAACTGGGCGGAAAATTGGGAATTCCAAGCCCTACTCAAGGCGCGTTTTGTGGCAGGAGATGCCGAGCTAGGCCACGCGTATATGAGTATGATTACCCCGCTCATTTGGTCCGCATCTGCCCGCAAAAATTTTGTTTACGACTGCCGAGCCATGCGCACCCGCGTAGAGAACCTGATACCGCTTGATCAACGCAACCGCGAAATCAAGCTGGGCAAGGGCGGTTTGCGCGATGTAGAATTCACCGTGCAAATGCTGCAACTCGTGCACGGTCGAACGGATGAAAGTCTACGTACCAAAAATACGCTTTCCGCACTCAAGCAATTGGCCCACGGTGGCTATATGAATAGAACGCAGGCACAAGATCTGTCTCATGACTATCGTTTCCTGCGTGTGCTGGAGCATCGTCAGCAGCTTTTCCAGATGCGTCGAACTCATCTTTTCCCGAAAATTTCCGGGCAGGATGACGATATTTTCGTACATAGCCGTCATATTAATGACCGGGAGTTGGCAGACAATTTGCCTATTGTGCGGCTTTCGCGTGCTCTATCTCTCACCCCGGTGCAACTGGTGGAGCATTTTGATGCGGTACGACGTCAGGTCCGCCAGCTCCATATGGATATTTATTATCGCCCAATGTTGCCAAATATTTCGCAGCTGAGTGAAGGCGATATTACCTTGTCTGAGGATGCTTTGCGTGCGCGATTTGAGTCCGTGGGATTTGCAGATCCGTATGCGGCTATTCGTCACGTCACCGCACTGACATCTGGTATTTCGCGCGCCAGTCGCATTAATCGCATCCTTTTGCCGACGATTTTGCTGTGGATTGGCAATGGTCAAAATCCGGATATGGGTTTGATGATGTGGCGCAGATGGGTGGAAACCATTGGCGGCTCTGGACCGTATTTAGGTTTTCTGCGTGATTCGCCCACAGCTTTGCAACGGCTCTGCCATATTCTGTCCAATTCGCGCTATCTGAGTGAAGCCTTGATGATTTCGTCAGAATCGACTACTTGGTTAGGCGATGATGAGGCTTTGAATGCGCGTTCCTATGAGAGTCTACGCACGCGTACAAATGTGCTCGTACACCGTTTTGCGCATTCCCAAGAAGAATTCTCTACACTACTCAGAGCGCTGCGTAGAAGAGAAATCGAACGCATCGGATTGGGCTGGATGAGCTCTGTTATCAGCTCAGAACAAGCCTTACGGGGCATGACTCGTGTCTACGATGTGCTCATCGATGCCACCATGCAATGGTGTGCTACACGGTTATGTGAGGAGGAGGAACGCGACACCCCACCATCTCGTGTATCCGTGATTGCTATGGGCCGCTACGGTGGGGAAGAAGTGAATTTCTCTTCCGATGCGGACGTAATCGCAGTCTATGAGGTGTGCGAAGGTTGCTCGGATGAGGAGGCACGAAAATTTGCGCAACGCCATATCGAACTCATGCGCACCGTGCTTACAGGATTTTCTGCCACCGGGCAAAGCATCGATATTGATATGGATTTGCGTCCTGAAGGCAAAAACGGTCCGCTTGTACGTTCTCTTGAGTCCTATAAGCAATATTACGCATCGTGGGCAGAAACCTGGGAGCGACAAGCCTTACTACGTGCGCGTTTTGCAGCTGGAGATGTGCAGCTTGGCGAGCGCTTTATCCACGAAGTCGTCAATCCAGTACGCTACAGCTCGCAAGCCTTATCGCAAGAGGCTATCCACAGCATCCGCAAGCTCAAAGCCCGCATGGAGGCAGAACGCTTGCCACGTGGAGTGCGCTACGACCGGCACATTAAGCTCGGCAGGGGAGGACTGTCCGATGTGGAATGGACGGTGCAGCTCCTGCAGCTCCAGCACGCTTACGAATGGGAGGACGTGCGGTCCACACATACACTCAGCACAATCGACGCCCTCGAAAAACATGGGGCACTTTCTGCGCATGATGCCGCAATCCTGCGGTCCACATGGACGCTGTGCACGGATTTGCGCAATGCGTCCTTCCTGTGGTCTGGCCGTGCTGCACAAGCGGATATTATCCCCGATGATTACTTTGATATGGGTGGATTGGCCGTGTATTTGGGTCATGAAGCGCACAAAGGTCTGCAATTCTTAGACGATGTGATCGGTCAGATGCGCAAATGCCGCGAAGTGGTGAACCGCGTTTTCTACGAATCCGAATAATCTGGTCAGTTTCGGTACTACCGAACATAAAAAATCTGGTCTGACGCCAAACGCCAGACCAGAACACTTATGAATACAAGGTGAGAATGTGCACTTACATAACTGTATCCGACTGCATAATAAACACATTGCGCCGCATAGTACGTGCCTGATCGCGCGTAATTTCCTGATTCTCCGCCATAGTACGGATGGTTTCTAGCTCGATATTATAAGCCTGCGAGAGCACGGAGTTGAACTGATGCGGAGCAAACTGTGAACGCGCCTCACCAATGCTGGTCGGCCCAGGAGTTTGCAAACTCTTGAGCAAGGTACGCAATTCCGCCACAATTGTAGAGCCCACCACCGGTGGCAGCTGATTATAGCTAATCAGCGTAAACACATGGTGGATAGAATCCTGCAGCATTTGCAACTGAATGCGCGTAATCAGGGACCTGCCATAATCCACTTCCTGCGAGCCCGAGCGCAGATTCATCGCACGATTCCACGCAAAACGCAGAGCAGCGCGCGCCGATCTGAACCACACGGTCAGACGGAGCTTCCAGGAATAAATTCTCACACGCAACTGCTTCTTCCAATTGGCTTCATCATGGGACAAGGAGTACTCAATTGGCGCAAGCAAACGTTGGCAGGCATCCGTGGTTTGAGGATGCTTTCGCGCATAATTTTCCAGCCACAAACTTTGCCATTCACGAATTTCAATGCGCGCAGACTGGAGCAGCTTCAGCTCCTCCGGCGTGAGCACCTTTCCACGCTGGCGGGCAATGCGCGAATTATACGAGCGCATAACCGCTTCAATGGCCACGTGCTGCTCCGGATTATCCAGACGAGAAATCGACACCAACGTACGGTTGAGCATTTCCAAATTCGCCAAAGCGAACTTATGACCATCGATGTCCTTCTCCGGGGGAGCCAGAATAGGCACCACCGTATTTGCCAAAATCAGCGACAGCACGATATAGACCGCAGCGATAAACAGCCAAGCTGTCCTTACAGGGAATTCCGTCATGGAATCCAGCTCGGAAGGCAAGCTGAATGCCAAAATCAACGAAATAGTACCTTTCGCACCACCAAAGGTCATAATTGCCGCAGAATTCCACCGCTCTTTGGTCATTTTGCGGCGCTGACCCGTTTCCTTAGACTTCGCCGTTCTGAGCATGACCGCAATCCAAATAAAACGCGCGATGAGCAGCACCACGGCCAGCAGTACAGCCACGAAGAAAATCATCAAGGTATTCACACGTGAATCCGTAATACTTTGACGCATAGCCAGCGGCAGTTCGATACCTAGGAGTACAAAAACAGAACCATTCAAGGCGAAAGCCAGCACATCCCACACGGCGGAGGATACGCGGTTTACTTCGGCCAAATCTTCACCCACGCCCACGCGCTGATACATGGCCATAATGCCCGCTACAACCACAGCGATAACGCCAGAAACGCGGATTTCATTGCCCACCCAGTACACAAGGAATGGGAAGATGATTTCAATCAAAATACGGTTCGTGGTGGTTTCGAGACGCATATGGCGCAGCCAAAGCACCAATCGATTCATGAGATAACCCATAATCATGCCCACAAACGCGCCGCCCACAAAGCTATACACCACATTTTCTGTGAATCCAACAACCGAGAAGGTGCCGGTGGTCAGCATAATTAAGGAAAACTGGAAGCTGACGATGCCCGCTGCATCATTAAACAGGCTTTCAATAGCCAAAATGCCGGATTGACGTTTAGTTAGCTGCGCATCGCTACCCAATTGAGCCACAGCCACCGCATCCGTTGGCCCTAAAGCCGCACCCAAGGCAAAGGCCGCAGCCAATGGCACGGCGGTGGACACCAACTGCAAGGTAAACCCGGATATCGTCACAGATACGAGCACCAGTCCGATAGCCATAGCCAAGCTCACGCCCATATTTTCACGCAAACTCGAACGTGAAATATGCATAGCTTCGTGATACAGCAGTGGAGCCACGAGCAGTACAAGGAAAAGATCCGAATTGATGTTGATAATAGGCAGACCCGGAACAAAGAACCACACGATACCGAGGATAATTTGAACGAGCGGTAATGAGACTCGGGGTATGTATGGACTCAGAAGCGAAGAAATAACAACAGCTATACCAATTTCAACGATAAGTACGAAGGATTCCATAAGTAGAGGACTACTTTCCGCTTGTTCTGCCACCTAGTCATCTCTATAGTAAAACACGATATGACATGTATGCCACACGCGTAATAAAAGTTGTCGCAATTTTGCTCTAACCTAAATTAGGTCACAGCAAATGCAGTGCCCTTCAGCGTGAAAAATGTAGAGACGTACATAAGGAAGGCGTGCCACATGTCTGCACAGTTGAGCTCTTCGCTCGTAGGAAAGAGCGTTGTTACTCTCGATGATTTATCCATTCCTCAGGTCAATGATTTATTGCTTAAGGCGCGATATATTGATGAACATCGTAAAGAGGTGGCACATACATGTGATGGACGTGTATTGGCCACCTTATTTTATGAGCCGTCGACGCGCACACGTCTGAGTTTTGAAACGGCTATGCTGCGTTTGGGCGGTCAGGTCATCGGTTTCGCGGGCGCAAATCAGTCTTCCGCATCCAAGGGCGAAACCATTGCCGATACCTTGAAAACGGTATCCAATTACGTGGATGTGGTGGCTATGCGTCACCCAAAGGAAGGTGCTGCTTTGGTGGCGGCGGAAGCGGTGGACATCCCTGTGATTAACGCAGGCGATGGTGGACATATGCATCCGACTCAGACCTTGGCCGATCTTGCCACGATTCACAACCGTTTTGGCCGTTTGGATCACATCACGGTGGGCCTATGCGGAGATTTGACCTTTGGCCGCACCGTGCATTCGCTTATCGAAACCTTGTGTCGCTATGGTGATGTGGACTTCGTGCTCATCTCCCCAGAAGAGCTCAAAACGCCTCAGTATGTCCTCGATCGCATCAATAAAACACCATCGTGCTCGTACGTAGAAGTGCGTGATATGACGGAAGTTATCGGCGATCTCGATGTGCTCTATATGACGCGCGTGCAGCAGGAACGCTTCTTCAACGAAGATGACTACCTGCGTTTGCGCGATACCTATATTTTGGACCGCGAAAAACTCAGCTTGGGTAAGGATAATTTGGCAGTACTCCATCCTTTACCACGCGTGAATGAAATCGCGTTTGATGTGGATAAGGACCCACGCGCACTGTACTTTACGCAGGTGAAGAACGGCATGCTGATGCGCATGGCTTTGGAAAGCTCCGTTGTGGGTGATGAGCTACCGGGATATAACGCAGAACTTATGGAAGCAGAGGTGCACGCATAATGCAGGTGACGAGCATTGTAGATGGAATTATTATCGACCATGTGCCAGCCGGTAAGGCGTTGAAAGTGCTGGATTATTTAGGCATTGATCCCAGAAAAACACGTTTGGCCGTCATTATGAACGCTCACAGTCCTTCTTTGGGGACGAAAGATATCATCAAAATTGAAAGCGATATCTATGTCAATCTCGATATTTTGGCACTGATTGCACCATCGGCCACGGTCAATATCGTGCGTGACGAAAAGATTATCTCCAAGGAAAAGCCTGCACTACCATTGCACGTTACGAATGTGATTAACTGCGTCAATCCACGCTGTGTCACATCCACGGAACGCGGCATTGCACAACGTTTCCACCTAGTGCGCGGACACGAAGATGCCCTGGGTATGCAATATCGTTGTGATTATTGTGATGAAGAGGCAAAGCTATAATAGATAGTTCAAGCCTCTGAAAGGGTAAGGTCAATGACTGCTATCTTAAAGAATATCCGCGTGTGGGATACGAACGAATCCATCATGGTTCGTCTCAATGATGGTTCTGCACAAGAGCGCGTTTATGACGCGAGCCAATGGACTATTGCTCCTGGATTTGCGGATCCTCACGTACACTTCAGGGATCCTGGTCAGACCGATAAGGAGACCATGGAAACGGGTGCGCGTGCGGCGGCTCATGGTGGGTATACGAATGTGCTGATTATGCCCAATACTCAGCCGGCTGCCGATGGTGAGGATTACGCAGGCTTCAATGTCCTCGAAGATTTGGATGCTCGTGAAAATATTCCTGTCCGTTACGGCTTGTGCGTGTCTGCATCTCGCGGACGCGAGGGATCTGAGGCGTCGAATATGGACGCGTGGAAGCCGATGCTACGCTCCGGAGAAAAGCATTTTAAGCATCCTGTAATGGCTATCTCGGATGATGGCTCCACAGTGCGCTCGCAAACCTTGGATGCGGTTATTGACAATGCTATCCGTGCGGATATTCCGTTTATTGATCACTGCGAGCATCATAAAACCGGCGTCATGAATGAGGGGGAGATTTCGCGCCATTTGGGTTTGCCAGGCATCCCAGCAGAAACGGAATTGGCCATTGTAGAGCGCGATATTAATAAGGCACGTGCCACGGGCGTTCATCTGCATTTGCAGCACGTGTCCACTGCGCTGGCCTTCGATGCGGTGCGCGAGGCTAAGGCAGATGGCGTTAACATCACCTGTGAAACAGCGCCACATTATTTGGCTTTGGATGACAGCGCCATCGAAGAATACGGCACCTATGCGAAGATGAATCCGCCGCTGAGATCTCAGTCCGACCGTTTGGCTTCTTTGGAAGCAGTGTGCGATGGCACGGTGGATATGATCGCTACCGATCATGCACCGCATACCGAGGAAGAGAAGGCTTTCGGTGCTCTGTCGGGCATGATGGAGGCGCCGAACGGTGTCATCGGTTTGGAAACAGCTTACCCAATTTTGCGTAAAGTGCTCGTAGAAGCCGGATACATCGACGATGCGCGTTTGATTGAGCTCATGTCCGTGGAACCGAATAAATTGCTCGGCGCTCAAAGCTTTGATATCGCGCACTTTGCGGAAAAGCACGAGGGCGTGATCGATTTTGAAAGCGAAGATCTCCTCAAGTTTTCGACGCATTATCTGTCCCAGACGGATATCCCAGGTCAGCATCCGGATGTGGTTATTCTGGCGCCAGAAGAGCCATGGACTATCGACGCCAAGGCATTCGAGTCTAAGGCGCGCAATACGCCATTTGACGGGTGGGATGTGAACGGTCGCGTAATTGCCACCGTGTGCAATGCGGAGCTGACATACTCCCGTTTAGACGCATACCCAAGCTCGTCTCTTATGGAAGAATAAATTCGTCATTCTCCCCTCATCTCAAAATACACGCCACCACCTCAAGGAGCATAATGCGCGCACTTATCGAAGCCATACGCGGCACAGAAAATCCCAGTGTTGTGGGGTTAGATCCGAAACCCAGTCTTCTGCCACGCATTATGCTCGACGATGTGCGCACAGTTTCTGAACTAGCTGAGGTATATTTCGCCTTTAATAAGGCCATCATCGATGCAGTGCACGATATCGTACCGGCGGTGAAGCCACAAATTGCTATGTATGAAGCGCTCGGTGTAGCGGGCGTGGATGTCTATGTGCGTACCAATGCGTATGCACAGTCCCGCGGCCTGTATGTGTTGGGCGATATTAAGCGTGGCGATATTGGCAGTACGGCTGAAGCGTATGCTGCACATCTGAGTGGCGCGCCCGCCGTTCTACCTGAACAGGTCGATGTGTGGCATGAGGATGCGGTTACGGTAAATCCGTATCTCGGCTCCGATGGCATTCAGCCCTTTATCGCAGCTGCGCAGGCTAGCGATAAAGATATTTTTGTTCTCGCAAAAACGAGTAATCCCAGCTCCAGCGAATTGCAAGATCTTCAGCTTGCGGACCGTCCCCTGACACTGGCCGAGCATGTGGCAGAACTGCTTGAGCAATGGGGAGCAGATACGCGCGACGATGAGTACGGATACTCCCGTGTGGGAGCTGTGGTGGGGGCTACACATCCGGAGACCGGACGCCGTATGCGCGAACTCATGCCTCATACCTTCTTTTTGGTGCCAGGTTATGGTGCACAAGGTGGGCGTGCTCAAGATCTAGCCGGATTTTTTGATGCTCAAGGTTTAGGTGCCTTGATTAACTCCTCGCGCGGCATTATTGGTGCGTGGGCGAAGAATGGTAATATCCCGGACTTTGCGGATACAACGCAGGCCCTGGAATTCGTCGCAGAGCATGCACGTCAGGCTGCGCTGGCGATGAAAGCAGATATTTCGCAGATGCTGAATCATCGCTAAATCGGCGCATGGAAAACTGTTTCAGCCATGAACAGTGCACTTTAATTGCCACGTTCAGCACCGGCCCACTGGTCAAGACCGTCAAGTTTAATTCAAAGTAGCATGCATCGGCCTGATGCAGATGTCATTTCTATGCCGATTGTGAGACGGCTGACTGGGGATACGGCCGATGGGGAGAAACGCAGAAAGGATATTATGGGCGCTTCCACCTTCACCAAAACAAATCCTGAGGGGAAAAACTATTTACCTTCGCGTAGAACGGCTGAAATTGTGGGGCACGAGCTGCTTACGCCGGATATTGTGCGCTTAACGATCCGCGATGAGTATATTGCCCAGAATGCTCAGGCAGCCCAATTTGTCAATTTGTATAGCAAAAATCCGATGCGTTTATCGCCGCGACCATTTGGCGTGGGTGAAGTGCACGGGGATACGGTGAGCTTCATTTTCCAGGTTGTGGGTGAAGGCACAACTGAATTCAGAGATATGCAGGTGGGCGATAGCATCGACGTACTGGGACCGTTGGGAAAGCCTTTTGATCTCAGCAAGTCCGGCCGATATCTCGTGGTTGGTGGCGGCCTAGGCGTGCCACCGGTTATGCATGCGGCTCAAAAACTGCAGTCTCGTGAGGACGCGCAATGCACGGCCATTTTCGGATACCGCAATGAGCATTTTGCCGATGATTATATTTCTCAATTTACCGAAAATTACCGAAGCATTGATAATGCTCAAGGCAATGTCATCGATCTGATGAATGAATGGCTGGAGGAACAGGGCGACGATCCAGATTTGTCCGATGTGCAATTGCTCACCTGTGGACCTCATCCTATGATGAAAGCCATCGCCACGTGGTGCCGTGAACACGGCATCGCGGCGCAGATGAGTTTGGAAGAGCGCATGGGCTGCGGATACGGCACCTGCGTAGTGTGCATTACCCCAACCATTCACGGAAACAAAAAAGTCTGCATCGAGGGACCTGTCTTTACCCGCGAAGAATTAGGATGGAATTAATGTTTGACGCCACAAAAAATTACACATTTACACATCCTACGATTGTAGCCGGTGTGAAGTGGAAAAGCCCTATTGGCACCGCTGCGGGCACCTACAATCTCGATGCCTGCAGCGTCTACTACAATCCAGCCACCATCGGCGCAGTGTCGACCAAGGGTGTTTCACCCGTACCATGGGAGGGCAATCCTGCACCGCGTACTGCGGAAACGCCGGCTGGCACGGTCAATTCCGTGGGTTTGCAAAATCCGGGCGTAGATCATTATTTAGAAGATGATTTGCCGCGTCTCAAGGCCATGGGAGCCACAGTGGTATCCAATGTGGCGGGACATAGCGATGACGATTTCGCGTATGTCGTGGAAAAATTGGCTGAATCAGATGCGGATATGCTGGAAATCAATGTCAGCTGCCCGAATGTGAAATCTGGTACTTCCGTGGGCAAAGACCCGGTAGCCTTGTGCACGTTGATGACACGATTGCGCCCTCTAACGGATAAGCCTATTATCGTCAAACTCACGCCTAATGTGGATGATATCGTCCCGATTGCTCGTGCGGCTGTGGACAATGGCGCGGATGCTGTGTCTTTGATTAATACTTTTGTAGGCATGCGCATTGATACCACCACCGGCAAGCCCATTTTGGCCAATATTACGGGCGGCGTTTCAGGTCCGGCTGTGCATCCAATGGCTGTGGCTATGGTGTACAAGATTCGCCAGGCTTTTCATGATTTTCCTATTATTGCTATGGGCGGCACGTTTACCGGCTTGGATGCTTTGGAATTCCTGTACGCGGGTGCCAATGCGGTAGAGGTGGGTTCGGCTGCCTTGGTTGATCCTGCGGCCCCGGTGCGCATCGCTTGCGAGTTGGAGGAGCTGCTCAATCAGCGTCCTGAGCTGGCTGCGGCGCTGGCAGAGGGCAAAAATTGGATCAATATGAACGATTAAAGCAGCACGAAGAATAATCTCACAAGAACACAGACACGCGAAGCGAAAAGAGGATAACCATGAGCATGACGGATGATTTTACCCAGTTTCTTTTGGAATGTAACGCCTTAAAATTTGGCAATTTTACATTGAAATCCGGTAGACAGTCCCCGTACTTCATCAATGCAGGTTCTTTCAACGATGGCAATCGCATTGCACGCCTCGGCCAGTTTTATGCGCGCACCATTCACGAGGCACAAGCGGCCGGACGACTAGGCGCCTTTGATACGGTGTTTGGCCCGGCTTATAAGGGCATCCCTCTGGCCGTAACCACCTCTATGGCGTTGAGCTGGATGCAATTAGATCCGTCAGAGAATGGCTCCTTTGAGCAGTCTCAGGCCGTGGGCTACACCTTTGATCGTAAAGAAGTGAAGGACCACGGCGATGGTGGCATGTTCGTCGGAACTGAGCTACGCGATGGGATGAAGGTGCTCCTCGTCGACGATGTTATGACAGCTGGCACGGCTGTGCGTGAGGTCATTCCGAAGCTGAAGTCAGCGGCAGACGTGGATATCGTAGGTCTCGTGCTGTCTGTGGATCGTATGGAAAAGACGAAGGATTCGGATCAGTCCGCTGTGCAGGCGGTGGAGGAGGAATTCCATTTCCCGGTGCTGTCCATTGCAAGCATTCATGACATCATTCATTCCGCACGTACGCTGAAAAATGCGCAGGGAAGACCGCTTATTGATGAGGCCTTAAACGCTCATATTGAAAGCTATTTTGCTCAGTATGGTGCGCAATAAAATACGCGCTAAAGTGAGACAGGGGCTGTAATGAGGGAATTCATTACAGCCCCTTTTTTGTTGCCTTTTCGTTGACCGGCGTGCAATCGTTAGTCTTCGATGATGTCGTAGCCGTGGCTGCGCACAACTTCTTTGAGCTTGACGAGGTATGTTTGAGCGGCATGCGACAGATTGGCTCGTTCATTCGTTATCCAGCCAATAAGCATTTTATCTTTGGAGTCCAACGGCACGGTCACGATTTTTTCGGTATTGAGATCCTCGTTATCAATGCCAGAGGAAATCGTATAGCCATTTAAGCCCACGATGAAGTTCAAATTTGTGGCACGATCGGTAACGTTGATTTGCTTAGGGGAGTAGTCTGGCCAGCAGGCCTCCTCTGCAAAGTAGAAGCTGCCCTCTTCGCCCTGCTCAAATTGGATAAATGGATATGGCTTCAAATCCTCCATGGTCAGCACTGTCCTTGAGGCCAAAGGATTTTCGCGCGACAGGAACACATGCAAACCGGCATTAAATAGCGGATGGAATTCCAAATGCTTTTCGCGCAGCAATTTATTGATGACATTCCGGTTGAAATCGGAGGTGTACATGATGCCGATTTCCGAACGCATATTCGCCACCGCATCAATAATTTCACGCGTACGGTCTTCACGGATAGAAAATTCGTATTCCTCCGTATCTGAGGAATTAATCATTTCTACAAAGGCTTCGACGGCAAACATGTAATGCTGCGTAGACACCTGGCACAACTGCTTGCGTGGCTTGGTGTGCTTGTAACGCTCATTCATCAATTCCGTTTGGTCGAGAATTTGACGTGCGTACTGCAGGAATTCCACACCATCGACGGTGAGTGCAATGCCCTGGGAGGAGCGCTTGAAAATTTCAATGCCCATTTCTTTTTCCAGCTCTTTGACGGCCGAGCTCAGGGCAGGCTGGGAGATGTATAAAGCATGGGAGGCTTCATTCATCGACCCGCATTCTACGATTTTTACTATGTATTGAAGCTGGAGCAACGTCATAATGCTGAAAACTCGTTTCTAGGTTCATCGCTGATAGGGCGTATCGGTTTGTGTTTCGGTTTGAAAGTCCTTGTGGGGTCTATCTAATTTTACTCAAGAGCGACCAAATCGTAATAAGAATCATTCCACAAATCCTCATCGCCATCTGGCAGCAACAGCACGCGAGAAGGATTGAGCGCCTGTACAGCCCCTTCATCGTGGGTAACGAGCACGATGGCGCCTTCATACTTGGAAATGGCATTCAAAATCTCATCGCGTGAAGCAGGATCCAAATTATTCGTCGGCTCATCGAGCAGAAGCACATTGGCCTTGGACGTCACCAACGTAGCGAGCGCGAGGCGTGTTTTCTCACCACCGGAGAGTACACGAGCAGGCTTATTGACATCATCGCCGGAGAAGAGGAAGCTGCCGAGAATGGTGCGCACTTGTGTATCATCGAGTTCGGGCGCAACGGATTGCAGATTTTCGAGGACGGTTGCGTTGGTATCCAAGGTGTCGTGTTCCTGAGCAAAATAGCCGATTTTTGCGCCATGACCGAACTGAACTTCGCCCGTGTCGGGTTCGTCTTGGCCGGCCAGAATGCGCAGAGTCGTGGTTTTACCCGCACCGTTGTAACCCAAAATAACCACACGGGAACCGCGATCGACGGCGAGATTAATACCCGCAAACACGATATTCGAGCCGTAGGCTTTGGAAATATCCTCAGCCATAATAGGCGTGCGGCCACACGGTGCAGGCGTGGGGAAGCGCAGATCCGCCACCTTTTCTCGTTTTTGCATAGGCTCGGTTTCGGCGAGTAGCTTTTCGGCACGACGCATCATATTTTGAGCAGCCACAGCCTTTGTCGCCTTCGCATGCAAACGAATGCCTTGCTGCATCAAACGTTCCGCCTTCTTCTGAGCTACTTCGCGCTCACGGCGTCTGCGTTCTTCATCCACTGCACGCTGCTTGAGATATGCGGACCATCCCAGAGAATACATGTCAATTTTGGCGGTTTGAGCGTCGAGATGCCAGACCTTATTTACGGTTTCTCCCAGTAACTCCGTGGAGTGGGAGATGACGAGAAAACCACCTGCATAGTTTTTTAAGTATTTCTTTAACCATTCGATAGAATCGGCATCCAAATGGTTGGTCGGCTCATCCAAAATCAGGGTTTCCGCATCCGAAAAGAGGATGCGCGCCAGTTCGATACGCCTGCGCTGGCCACCGGACAACGTACCTAACGCCCGGGGGAGAATGTCCTGACTGATGCCGAGACTTTCCGCCATAACCGTAGCATCAGATTGAGCGGAGTATCCATCGGCATTTTCGAAGTCCTGCATGGCCTTATCATAGCGGCGCATGGCTTTCGTCATAATATCTGGATCCGGATTCGTCATCTCCTGCTCAGCCTTGCGGATACGCGACACAATGGACGCAATATCCCTCGCCGACATAATGCGATCGATAGCGCTTTGCTCAGGATCTGCCGCATGCGTATCCTGGGGCAGATAGCCCAATTTCCCCGAATAGCTGACTTTGCCCGCAGCTGGTAACATTTCTCCTGTAATAACTCGAGTCAGCGTAGTTTTTCCAGCGCCATTGCGCCCTACTAAACCAATACGATCGCCCGCAGAAACATGAAAATCAGTTGGAGCTAACAGTTGCCTCGCTCCAATACGAATCTCTAATCCCTGTGCCGAAATAGCCATATAAAACCTCACTTTAACTGTGTCCGATACTAATAGAAAGACACGAAATTTCGCCGTGAAGTGACTTCCCCCACTATTCGAAAATTTGTTCGAATGACTTTGCTAGAATGAAAGTCGATAAAACGAGGAGAATATAGTGACACAAGAAACAATCATCGAAGATTTACACGATGTGCCCTTGAATCAAAAGATTGTGATTCAAGGCGCACGCGAGCATAATTTGAAAAATGTCGATTTGGAAATTCCGCGCAATCAAATGGTCGTGTTCACGGGATTATCCGGTTCCGGTAAATCTTCCTTGGCTTTCGACACGTTATTTGCCGAAGGTCAGCGTCGCTATGTGGAGTCTTTGTCCGCTTATGCGCGTCAATTCCTCGGACAAATGGACAAGCCGGATGTGGACATGATTGATGGTCTCAGCCCAGCCGTATCCATCGATCAGAAAACCACGAATCGTAATCCACGATCCACCGTGGGTACTATTACCGAAGTCTACGATTATCTGCGCTTGCTCTACGCACGCACGGGTATTCCACATTGCCCAGTCTGCGGCGAAATTATCACCGAACAAACCCCGCAGCAAATCGTCGATTCCTTACTCAGTCGTCCCGAAGGTACCCGTTTTCAGCTCTTAGCACCGGTCGTAAAAGGTCGTAAGGGCGAATTTGTGGAGCTCATTGAAACTCTACGCACGGATGGATATGCACGCGCAATTATCGATGGCAAGCTTACCCAGCTCAACTCAGAAATATCGCTGAAGAAGCAGAACAAGCACACCATCGAAGTGGTCATCGATCGTTTAGCTATTAGAGATGGTATGCGCCAACGTCTTACAGACTCCGTAGAAACTGCCTTGCGTCTCGCACACGGCGTCGTCATCGCAGACTTCGTAGACCTCGATGAAAAGGACCCGGAACGTCGCCAACCTTTCTCCGAAAATCGCAGCTGCCCAAATGGCCACGAGCTCGAACTCGACGAAATCGAACCACGCACCTTCTCCTTCAATGCACCGTACGGCGCCTGCCCAGAGTGCACCGGTATTGGATTTAAGCTCGAAATCGACCCAGAACTCATCGTTCCCGACACATCCAAGTCACTGGCAGAAGGCGCTATTGAACCATGGAATTCCTCCAAGGCACAATCCCAGTACTACCAGCATTTGCTGGAAGGTCTTGCCGTGGAACTCGACTTCGACATGCACACGCCGTGGAACGCGTTGGATAAGGATATTCAAGACGCCATCCTGCACGGTCACGATTTCAAAGTAAAAGTCAGCTACACCAACCGCTGGGGACGTACTCGCGAATACACCTCCGGATTCGAAGGCGTCGTACGCACACTCATGCGCAAGCACGAAGAAACCGATTCAGACGCTGTAAAGCAGCATTACGAATCCTACATGCGCGAAGTACCATGCCCCGTATGCCACGGCAAACGTCTAAAGCCAGAAGTACTCGCCGTCACTGTAGCGGATAAATCCATTATCGATGTGTGCGAAATGCCGATTGAACGCGCTTTTGCTTGGGTACAAGACCTGCATCTAGAGGGCGCTGCTGCACAGATTTCTGTCGAAATTCTCAAGGAAATTCGCGCTCGCTTGGGTTTCCTCAACGATGTAGGCTTGACTTACCTCACGCTTTCTCGCGCAGCTGCAACGCTGTCGGGTGGAGAAGCTCAGCGCATTCGTTTGGCCACGCAGATTGGATCTGGTCTGGTGGGCGTTATGTATGTGCTCGATGAGCCATCTATTGGCTTGCATCAGCGTGATAATGAGCGCCTCATTTCGACGCTGCATAATTTGCGCGATCTCGGCAATACGCTTATCGTCGTCGAGCACGATGAAGATACGATTAAGACCGCGGATTGGCTAGTGGATATTGGTCCTGGAGCGGGTGAGCACGGTGGTGAAATTATCTTCTCTGGTCATGCACCGGATATTGTCAACGCTTCTCGCTCCGTCACGGGAGCATATATTAGTGGTCGTAAGAAGATTGAGGTGCCTGCACATCGTCGACGTGTATACAAAACTAAGAATCTCAAGGTGGTGGGTGCACGAGAAAATAATCTCAAAGACATCGATGTGCGTTTCCCATTAGGCGTGCTTACCGCCGTTACGGGTGTATCTGGTTCGGGCAAATCCACGCTCGTGAACTCTATCCTGTATCCGGTGCTAGCCAATAAACTCAACGGTGCTCGCAAAGTGCCCGGAAAGCATACAAGGGTAGAAGGCGTCGATCAGGTCAATAAGGTAATCCACGTCGACCAAAATCCTATTGGTCGTACACCGCGGTCCAATCCTGCCACCTACACCGGCGTGTGGGATAAGATTCGTAATTTGCTCGCCAAAACACCAGAAGCTCAGGTCCGTGGTTATGGCCCTGGCCGCTTCTCCTTCAATGTGAAAGGCGGACGCTGCGAGGCCTGCCATGGAGATGGCACCATCAAGATTGAGATGAACTTCCTGCCGGATGTTTATGTGGACTGCGAAGTCTGCCATGGCAAGCGCTACAATCGCGAGACTTTGGAAGTGAAGTACAATGGCAAATCCGTTGCAGATATTTTGGATATGCCTATCGAGCAAGCCGCTCAGTTCTTCAAATCCTATCCAGCCATTTCACGCTATCTGCAGACGCTGGTGGATGTCGGTTTGGGCTATATTCGCTTGGGTCAGCCTGCTCCTACGCTTTCCGGCGGTGAAAGCCAACGTGTAAAGCTGGCTACGGAGTTGCAAAAGCGTTCTGATGGCAAAACGGTGTACATTTTAGATGAGCCAACCACGGGTTTGCATTTTGAAGATGTCAATAAGCTCATGATGGTTTTGCAGGGTCTAGTCGATAAAGGCAATACGATTATTGTTATTGAGCACAATCTAGATGTCATTAAAAGCGCGGATTGGATTATCGACATGGGACCTGAGGGCGGCGATGGTGGTGGAACCGTTGTTACCGAAGGCACGCCAGAATCCGTAGCAGCCAATGCCAGCAGCTGGACAGGAAAGTTCCTGAAGCCCCTATTGGCATAACACATAGGGGCGTAGCATCGCCACTATTCTAGGAAACCACTCAACTACACTGAATAGTAATCTGTCATCGCGCTGGGGCACGCGCTTCCCACACGATGACAGATTTAAGGTTCGATTACTCATACGAAGAGGAGTTTTGTGAACTCTTTGATTGAAAAGCACTCACCAGGCGTGTGGCGTAAAACAGCACTGCGCATGGTGAAAGACCATGAGACATCGACATCGGGTCAGGAATCATCTGGTCAAGGTACCGGTGGCGGTGTGAATGTCAACGGCGCACCGCTGCTGGGGGATTCGCGTGACCTGTTTCGACCTAAAACTTCAGATATTCCAACGAATCCGGGTGTGTACAAGTGGCGTGATGCTGAAGGGCGCGTTATTTATGTGGGCAAAGCGAAAAATCTTCGCAACCGACTGACAAATTATTTCCAGCCTCTGGAGAGGCTACACCCGCGTACTCAAAATATGGTGCTCACTGCGCGTAGTCTCGAATGGACAGTCGTAGGCACCGAGCTGGAATCCCTGACCTTGGAATACACGTGGATTAAAGAATTCGATCCACGATTTAATGTCGTTTTCCGCGATGACAAAACCTATCCTTATGTGGCTATTTCCGCTCAGGAGGAGATTCCACGTGTCTGGGTGACGCGCACCAAAAACAACAAAAAAGCACGCTACTTTGGCCCGTATGCCAAGGTGTGGAATATGCGCCAGACTTTGGACTCCATGCTCCACGCCTATCCCGTACGCACCTGCTCTCCAGCGGTGTTTAAGAAGGCTCAAGAAACGCATCGTCCCTGCCTACTCGGGCATATTGGCAAATGCTCTGCACCCTGTGTGGGGTGGATTTCGCCAGAAGAGCACCGCAAAATGAGCGAACAGCTCGTAGCTATTTTGACTGGTCGTCTCGGTGCATCGTTTAGGAAACAGCTGGAAGATCAGATGAAAGAGGCGAGTGCGGAGCTTGAATTTGAAAAAGCGGCGAAAATTCGCGATCAGATTCATGCTTTGGAATCCGTCCTCGAGCAAAATTCGGTGGTCTTTTCCTCGGACGTAGATGCCGACATTATCGGTGTAGAAACAGATGAATTGGAGGCAAGCGTCCATTCCTTCTTCGTACGCGCGGGCACCATTCGTGGTGAGCGCGGCTGGTCTGTTGAACGCGTAGAAGACATCGATAATGCAGAACTGCTCGCTGATCTCATCACACAGGTCTACAGCGCAGCTGTGGAGGAAAACGCATCGGAGACGAATAAGTCTGCTCCTTCAGCATCATCTGATACCTCCGCCGAAACAACGCAAGCGCAAGCCCAGTCTTCTATATCCGTTTCTGAACACAGAAATGCTCTTGCGCCGACACAGCAGACCACAGCCGTGGATGCCGCCAGTAGGGCACAGGCGACGAGGAATAGGCACGAACGCGAAGACATAACCGGTCGTCATGATTTGCTGTCACCGATTTCGCCCGTACCACGCGAGATTATCGTGCCTTTTGCACCCGCTCGTCGAGAGGATCTCGAGGCCTGGTTGTCCGGTATTCGTGGATCGACTGTAACGATCCGCGTGGCCGAACGCGGCGAAAAACGTAGCCTGCTCGATCGTGCGAATGCCAATGCAAAGCAAAGTTTGCAGCGCTCGAAGTTGAGTCGTGTTACCGATTTAACCGCCCGCTCTCAAGCGCTCAAGGACATCGCCGATGCGCTTATGTTGGATAATGCTCCACTGCGTATAGAATGCTTCGATATTTCTAATGCTTCGGGTGGTGCCTTCCAGGTGGCTTCCATGGTGGTCTTCGAGGATGGTATGGCGAAGAAGAATTTCTATCGTCATTTTGCTATCAGAGGAGCAGACGGTAAGGGTGCAATTGACGATACATCTGCCATTTATGAAACGTTGACACGCCGTTTTAAGCATGGCAATATTTCGGGCGATACGGGCGAAAGTATGGAGGATGAGGAACGTATCAAAAAGGCTGCTGCCCAATCCCACGATCAAGTGCAGGTAACACAACAGTCTAGCGAGCATCTCCACGATTCTGCGCAATCCATCGTTCAGCAGGATACTCAGCGCCACCGCTTTGCCTATAAGCCAAATCTGATAGTCGTCGATGGCGGTCAGCCACAAGTCAAAGCAGCACAACGTGCTCTGGATGATTGTGGTATCACGGATGTGGCGGTCTGCGGTCTCGCGAAAAAGCTCGAAGAAGTCTGGGTGGCAGATGATGAGTATCCCATCATTCTTAAGCGTCAGTCGGAGGGTATGTATCTCCTTCAACGCATCCGTGACGAGTCGCATCGCTTCGCTATTACTTATCACCGTAAAACGCGACGAAAGGGTGCTCTGCGCTCGGCACTGGACGATATTCCGGGCATTGGTCCCAGCTTCCAGAAGAAGCTGCTCAATCATTTTGGCTCTGTGCGTGCCATGCGTCAGGCAAGTCTGGACGATTTTCTGGCTGTGCCGGGCATTGGTGCGTCGAAAGCTCAGGTGCTTTACGATGCTCTCCATGAAGAACAGCCCGTGGACCAGTCAGAAAGGCAGTCAGTAGGGAATACAGAAAACGCTCACACGGAACACGATGTGGAACAAACAGGGGAAAAATCCTAAAAACGTCCACTGTCTATAAGGATAATGAAGGTATGAATCAACATCACGCAGCAGTTCTCGGATCGCCTATTGCGCATTCTTTGTCACCCGTCTTGCATAATGCCGCTTATCGGGCATTGGGTTTAACGGATTGGGAGTACGGTCGCCAGGAGGTGCGAGAGGCCGCCTTGGGTACATTTTTCCAGTCTATTGATTCAACCTGGGCAGGCGTCAGTATGACTATGCCACTGAAAAAAGAGGCTTTGCGTTTTGGCGATACTCAAGACGAACGCGTAGCCTTCTTAGGCGTGGCAAATACGGCAGTTTTTGACTGGAATCGCTCCAACTCGCACGATAGCGCTTTGCCTTTTATCCATTTGTATAACACGGATGTGGATGGCATTAAACGCACCTTCCATGACGAATTTTTGCTCGATAATTGCTCCGACAAACGCGTGCTGATTTTAGGTTCAGGCTCGACCGCCACCTCGGCTATAGCCGCCCTGATGGAAACGGGCGCACGAGATTTCACCGTGTGTGCAGTACAGGATGATCAAGCACATCACGTGGCAAAGCTCATGACACAGTATCCTGCAGCGCACACGTCACAGACCGATACGGTCACTATATCTGTTGCACCCTGGTCCGATGCAATCCGGTTCATTCCGCAGGCGGATATTATTATCGCCGCAGTGCCTGCGCATGCCACAGATACACTCGCAGCAGACGTTGCACAATTGCCACCATACCTTGACGTGACCGGTACATATGTCCTCGATGTTATTTACGATCCACGCCCCACCGATTTCATGCACAGCATGGAGCTCAAGGGCGCCCACGTCAGGGGAGGAGAGCACATGTTGCTCCGCCAAGCCATAGCCCAGGTAGCCTATATGACCAGCTTGGACGTCTCAGAAATCATGGACAAAGCTTTCTTAGAGATGAAAAATGCTCTAATTGAACAGCTCTAGGGTTAAGCTATACATTATGGAGAAGATGAATTCATTGGAGCCGGCTCAGCTACAAGGCAATTCAGTATCGAATGAGGAGCACACAGTATCGTCCACAGACGATTTTGAAGTTTTGCTCATTACGGGTATGTCTGGTGCTGGCCGTTCACGCGCAGCGGATAGCGTAGAAGATATTGGTTGGTATGTAGTAGATAATCTGCCGCCACTTCTGCTCGTGCCGCTCGTGGATATGATGACTTCTTCCGGTTCTAAAGTACATAAACTCGCTGCGGTAATTGATGTCCGCTCGCGTTCGTACTTCGATGATTTAGCGCAAGTTTTGGCTCATTTGGAGGATTTAGGCGTAAAAACGCGCATTATCTTCCTCGATGCCAGTGACGAAGTGCTCGTGCAACGTTACGAATCTGTACGCCGACCACATCCTTTGCAAAATGGTCGCAGGCTCATCGACGGCATTCACGCCGAAAGAGAGCTGCTCTCCGTGCTCAAGGAACGCGCCGACGTTATCATCGATACCACGCGTACCAGCATTCATCAGCTTTCTACTCAGCTGTACGAATCTTTAGTGGGTACCGGCGCAAAAACCGTGAATGTCCATATTTTCAGCTTTGGCTTTAAGCACGGCGTACCTTCTGATGCAGATTTTGTGTTGGATGTGCGTTTCTTACCGAATCCGTACTGGGTGCCAGAACTGCGTAATTTAACGGGTATGGATAAGCCCGTCAGCGATTATGTGCTGTCTAGCAATGGGGCACACGAATTTTTGGACGCCTATGAGCAGGCTTTGTCCATTGCCCTTGATGGTTATGCTCGCGAAGATAAGCATTTTGTCACAATTGCGATCGGCTGCACCGGAGGTCAGCACAGGTCTGTAGCCATGAGCCAAGAACTGGCTCGACGCTTGAAAGCGCAAGGCTTGACGGTAACCGTATCCGCACGTGAGCTCGAACGAATCCATCATAATTAATTATATTTTCATAACTATCCAAGGTTGTCGTTACACTAATCTTTCGGATAATTAGCTTTCAACCCTACAAGGAGGCGCCGTGTCACTGCTCGACGAGGTCAAGAACGAACTCGCAGCAATTACTGATGACTCGTCATTAGCAAAGCAAGCCCAAGTTTCTACAATGCTCCGTTTTGGTGGCGGAATCCAGGTAGTCAAGAATATTCCGATTATTGCCGGTCAATTTACGAGTCGCTCAGCCGCATTGTGGCTTCAAAACTCTATCCGAGAGATTTGGGGATACGATGCAGAATTGCGTAAAGCTACGTCGACACTGCCAACTGGTGAACCTGTGGAATTCTATCTGGTAGCAGTTACCCGTGACGGAAAGCGTCTGGCACTGCAAACAGGCTTGCTCGACCAGCGTTCGAGCGAAATTCCGGGTATTGCACCAGCGCATATTCAAGGAAATATTGCACAGGTCAAGGCCGCATGGCGTGGCGCATTCTTGGCAAAAGGTCGTTTGAGCGACCCGGGCAAATCCAGCATGATGGAAATTGTCTGCCCAAGCGTAGAGGCCGTAAACGATCTTATTATCGCCGCACGTCGATTGGGTATTACCGCTAAGCCACATCGTGTGATGAGCTCCGTACGCGTACGTTTGAGCGATCCTGATGTGATTGAGCGTATGCTCATTCTTATGGGAGCCACCACTACAGCCCGTGAATGGAGCGGTAAGCGCGTAGAGGGCGAGTCCCGTGGCAAGGCCAACCGTTTAGCAAACTTCGATGATGCAAACATGCGTCGTAGTGCAAAAGCAGCCGTGGAGGCTAGCCAGAAGGTGCGTAAGGCCTTCGAGATTCTCGGCGATGACATTCCTGAGAATCTGCGTGCTGCCGGACAGCTCCGCTTAGATCACGGTGATGCAAGCCTTGAAGAACTTGGCCGTCTAGCAAATCCTCCCATTACGAAGGATGCCATAGCCGGTCGAATCCGCCGACTGCTCCAGCTGGCAACCAAAGTTGAAAAGCAACGTGCAGCCGAGGCGGAAAAGAACTAAACTTCATAAGTAGCGACAATAGAAAGGAAGCTAATGAAGACTCTCAAAGATTTGGGTGATTTGTCCGGCAAGCGTGTGCTTGTGCGTGCGGACTTTAATGTTCCACTCGATGGCACGACTATCACTGATGATGGTCGCATCCGTGCAGCATTGCCTACCATCAACGCTTTGCGTGATCAGAAGGCAAAGGTTATCGTCATGGCTCATCTGGGCCGTCCAAAGGGCCAGGTTGTGCCAGAGTTGAGCCTTGCTCCCGTTGCAGCACGTTTGGGCGAATTGCTCGACGCACCAGTAACCCTTGCAAAGGACACCTACGGCGAAGATGCTCAGGCTAAGGTAGCAGCAATGAACGATGGTGATGTCGTCTTGCTCGAAAACGTGCGTTTCAATCCAGAAGAAACATCTAAGGATGCAGACGAGCGTGCTGCATATGCAAAGAAGATTGCGGCTCTGGGTGACGCTTTCGTGTCCGATGGTTTCGGCGTTGTGCACCGTGCACAAGGCTCCAACTATGATGTAGCCACAGATCTTCCAGCAGCTGCGGGCTTGCTCGTAGAAAAGGAAGTAACAGCTCTGTCCAAGGCAACCAACGACCCACAGCGTCCATTGACGGTTGTCCTCGGTGGTTCCAAGGTTTCTGACAAGCTCGGCGTTATCTCCAACCTGCTAAACAAGGCAGATCGCCTCGTTATCGGCGGCGGCATGGTCTTCACTTTCCTCAAGGCTCAGGGCTACGAAGTCGGTAAGTCTCTTCTGGAAGAAGACCAGATTGATACCGTTAAGGGCTACTTGAACACCGCTAAGGAAAATGGCGTAGAAATCGTGCTTCCAACCGATATTCTCGCAGCCGATGAGTTCAAGGCAGATACCAAGTTCGAAGCTGTACCTGCAGATCAGATTCCAGCGGACAAGATTGGTCTGGACATTGGCCCAGAATCTCAGAAGCTCTTCCATGACAAGATTGTTGATTCTAAGACCGTTGTATGGAATGGCCCTATGGGCGTATTCGAGTTTGACAACTTCGCAGGCGGTACTCGCGCAGTTGCTCAGGGCTTGATTGATGCCACTGCTGAGAATGGCGCATTCTCTATCGTGGGTGGTGGAGATTCTGCTTCTGCAGTGCGTAACCTGGGCTTCGATGAGAGCAAGTTCTCCCACATTTCTACCGGTGGCGGCGCTTCCCTCGAATTCCTCGAAGGCAAGACTTTGCCAGGTTTGAGCGTGCTCGACTAATCTAGGCATAATCTCCTCGCAGCTCAGCGTTGTTTCCCAGCGTTGAGCTGCATTTTTATATGAGTGTATCTGTATCTACCGCGTTTTTTGCGAATACACAGCACAATGTATCGATGCAGGATGGTATCGATTGTGTTTTACAATATGGGAAGAGACCTTTTTGAGAGTGAGTATGACATGGCACATTCCAGAACACCTCTAGTTGTTGGCAACTGGAAAATGAATTTGGATCATCGCGAGGCCACGTATTTTGTGCAAAAGCTGGCGTGGTTGCTGCGCGATGCGAATTTTGACTATGACAGCTGTGAAATCGCCCTTCTTCCACCTTTTACCTCTATTCGTAGCGTGCAGGTGCTTGTAGACGCCGATCATATCAACATCGATTACGGTGCACAGACGGTTTCTGTTACCGCACAAGGTGCCTTTACCGGCGATGTGTCAGCAGATATGCTGTCCGCTTTGGGATGCACTTACGTGCTCGTAGGTCATTCGGAACGTCGCCGTTATCATTCCGATGATGACGCCAATATGGTCGATCAGGTCCGCGCGGCACTCGCAGCGGGCATGACGCCCATCTTATGCGTGGGTGAGGGCTACGAGGAACGACGCGAGGGCATTGAGCTGGATTATGCGGTCGGCCAAGTGGACGATATTACACGTGATTTGCCGGAACCAGATGCGCAAAAAATCATCATCGCCTACGAACCTGTATGGGCCATCGGCACCGGCCTCGTGGCCACGCCACAGTCTGCACAAGACGCAGCAGCCGCCATTCGCCTCCACTTTTCGCGCGTTTACTCGCCAGAAACCGCGGACAAGGTGCGCATTCTCTACGGAGGCTCTGTCACTGCGAATAATGCCACTTTGCTCATGAATGAAGCCCGCGATATGGATGGCTTCCTCGTGGGCGGAGCGAGCCTCGATGCAGACGAATTTGCTACAATTATTCGTCTCACCTCTAAAGCAGGCAAAAATCGTTAGCCAATCCCAGCCGAGATGCATCGAACAGACTGCGTGGCACAGGCTACGGATTTTCGAAGGCATATAGTATTCTGATAAATAGTTTTTATTGGAGGTGCAATGAACTGGTTGTTCGTTCTCAAGGTCACGCTTGAAGTGATTGTAGTTATTTTGAGTGTTATGCTTACCGCATTGATTCTTATGCACAAGGGTAAGGGTGGCGGTCTGTCCGATATGTTCGGCGGCGGTATTTCCGCAAATGCTGGAACCTCAGGTGTGGCAGAGCGTAACTTGAATAGAATCACAGTGTTCATCGCTTTGCTGTGGATTGCTCTGATTATTTTCCTTGACTTTATGGTTAAGAACGGCTGGGGAGCATAAGTTTCATAACGCTTCAAGCAGGGTGTCTTTTCATCTAGTATGGATGAGGGGACACCCTTTATTTTTGCTTCTACCACCGCATCTCATGTGTGCTCGGGAAATAGGAACAAAACAAGATTGCTCTTTATCCGGTGCACGTCCTATGATGAAAATATTCGGAAGTTCTTCCCACTATCCTTGACCAGGTTTTAATCGCAATTCATGCGAAAATCAAGGATTTTTCTATGCTCTCGTATATTTCAAGAGACTAGGCCCCAGTTTGTGTACCTGAAGGTAAGTCATGAGCGTAGTTGGAGTGCTTCCACGTCACACCTACAACAGTATGAGAAAGAAGATATATGGATCAATCGAAAAAAGAACGCATTCTCTTTAGCCTCGCCATGACCACAGGCATGGTTCTTATCATGAGTACCTACCGTATGTATCTCGCAACCCGAACATTATCCGTATTCCCATGGATGCTCACCTTCGCCCGCACTTGGATTATTGCACTCCTGCTGAGCACTTTCATCGCACGTCCTATTGCACAGCGAGCAGTGAATGTAACCCGTATTTCTACGCATAAGCCTCATTTGACCGGTTTAGCAACGTCTATCGCTACCACGCTGTGCATGACGACCTGCATGTCTCTTATTGGTATGATTTTCGCGCATGCACAAATCACTTTCATAAGCTATCCAACGTCATGGGCGACCTCCATCATCGTATCGCTGCCTGCATCTTTGCTCATTGTGGGTCCTACGGTACGAAGGATTTTTAAGCGCTAGCGCATCTTTGCGGGAACTATAAACCCCGTATGTATTTAACTCGGTATATCGGTTTACCGAGTTTTTTTATGCCGGTACACGCTTAGGCAGAGGGTCCCGGCGGAAGTGTTCCTGCCATCTCGGCCCCTAGGTTATAGACATCAGAATTTAGCAAGATACGCAAAAAAGGGACTGCCCACACAAGTGGAGCAGTCCCTTTCTATATAAGAAAAACTTAAGCGTCACTTAAGTTATGCGTTCACGCGGTCAATACCGGCCTGAACATCAGCAATCACAGAATCCCAAGACTTGATGAATGCTGCAACACCATCAGCCTCGAGCTTGTCGGTAACCTGCTTGATGTCGATGCCGAGCTCAGCGAGCTTGTTCATCACAGCGTGAGACTCTTCGTAGGTGCCCTTGATGGAAGGAGCGCCGTTACCCTGCTCAGCAAGAGCGTCGAGCGTCTTCTCTGGCATAGTGTTTACTACATCTTCTGCCACGAGTTCGTCTACATACTTAGATGGGGAATATGCAGGATTCTTGGTACCAGTGGAAGCCCACAGTGGACGCTGACGCTTTGCGCCTGCAGCCTCGAGCTCTGCCCATGCTGGATCGTTGGCGAACTTGTTTTCGAAGAGTTCGTAAGCGATGCGTGCGTTAGCCACAGCTGCCTTACCTTCGAGAGCGTTAGCTTCGTCGGTACCGATTTCTTCGAGGAGCTTGTCTACTGCAGTATCAACGCGGGATACGAAGAAGGAAGCTACGGAAGCGATCTTGGTGAGGTCGTGACCGTTAGCGTGTGCCTGCTTGATACCTTCGATGTAAGCGTCGATAACCTGCTCGTAACGCTCGATGGAGAAGATCAAGGTTACGTTTACAGAGATACCCTTAGCGAGGGTAGCGGTGATGGCTGGCAAACCTTCGAGAGTTGCAGGAATCTTGATCATGGCGTTTGGACGATTGACCTTTTCCCACAATTCCACAGCCTGCTTTTCCGTGTTCTCGGTGTCGTGTGCGAGGCGTGGATCTACTTCGATGGAAACGCGACCGTTCACGAAATCGGTTGCTTCAGCAATCTCGCGGAAGATATCTGTAGCGTTACGAACGTCGGTTGTGGTCAATTCGCGAATTGCAGTCTCGACGTCTACCTTGCCGAGCTCCTTCAACTGTGCGTCGTATGGACCAACCTGGCTCAAAGCCTTCTGGAAGATAGATGGGTTAGTGGTTACACCAACAACGTTCTTGTTTGCAATAAGATCCTGCAAAGATCCGGACTCGATGCGGGTACGGCTCAAATCGTCGAGCCAGATAGATACGCCAGAGTCGCTGGTCTTCTGAGTGTGCACATTCTGTGCCATATTTATTTCTCCTTGTTTGTGGAGGTTATTTTAAAACAGGGGCAGCTCTGTACAAAACTGCCCCTACATCTTACTTAAGCGCGAGCAGCCTCGATAGAAGCCTTAGCTTCTTCTACTACATGCTCAGCGGTAATGCCGAGTGCAGCCATGTTCTGATCGCCAGAACCCTGGAGACCGAAGGATTCGATGGACACAGCCTTTCCGTAAGAACCGAGGTACTTGTACCAAGAAAGTGCAAGACCAGCTTCAACGGAAACGCGAGCCTTAACAGCAGCTGGGAGTACGGATTCCTTGTACTCGTCATCCTGCTGCTCGAACCACTCCATGGAAGGAACGGAAACAACGCGAGCCTTGATGCCTTCAGCAGCCAAAGTCTCAGCAGCCTTAACAGCGTGCTGAACTTCAGAACCAGAGCCCATGAGGATGACATCTGGTGTGCCTTCGGTGTCTACGAGTACGTAAGCACCGCGCTTTACGCCATCCTTAGCCTTTGCAATTGTTTCTGCAAGGGTAGGCACGTTCTGACGTGTGAGAATCATAGCTACTGGAGCCTTGGATTCGCGTGCAAATGCGTAGCGATAAGCTTCAGCAGTTTCGAACTCATCCGCTGGACGTACAACTTCCAAGTTAGGAATTGCACGCACAGAAGCGAGGTTCTCAACTGGCTGATGGGTAGGACCATCTTCACCCACAGCTACGGAATCATGCGTCCACACATACAAGTTTGGAATGTTCATCAAAGCTGCAAGACGCACAGTTGGGCGCTCGTAGTCGGAGAACATGAAGAAGGTGCCGTTGAATGGGCGAGTGTGGGAACCAAGGATAATACCGTTGGTAATTGCACCCATAGCCAATTCACGCACACCAAAGTGAAGAACGCGACCAGACTCAGACACGTTTGGCCAAGTCTTTGTAGCGTATTCTGCTGGGAGGAAGGAAGCAGCACCCTTAATTGTGGTGTTGTTAGATCCACCCAAATCTGCAGAACCACCCCAAACTTCTGGCATAACAGCTGCAATTGCATTCAAAGCAGCACCGGAAGCCTTACGAGTTGCTACAGAAGCACCTGCGGAAATGCCTGCTTCGAGCTCATCGATAGCCTTGTCGAAGTCTTCTGGCAATTCACCAGCAGAAATGCGATCGTACAAAGCAGCCTTGTCTGGGTTTGCTTCACGCCAAGCGTTGAACTTCTCATCCCAAGCCTTGTGAGCCTCAGCACCACGGTCTGCAACCTTACGTGCGTGTGCAAGAGCTTCTTCATCGTTAGGGAATGCAACTTCTGGATCAAAACCAAGAACCTTCTTCAAGCCTGCTACAGCTTCAGCGCCGAGCTTAGAACCGTGGGAAGATTCATCATTGGTCTTGCCTGGAGTTGGCCAAGCAATCAAAGTATCCACCTTGATGAAGTGTGGACGATCGGTTACTTCCTCAGCCTTATGCAATGCAGCAGCAAGAGCTTCAGTATCTTCCTTGTAAGAACCGTCAGGCTGGATGAAGGAAACTTCGTCGGTGTACCAACCCTGTGCTTCGAAGCGCTTGAGGATATCTTCAGAGAAGGTCAAGTTGGTATCGCCCTCAATCTGAATGTGGTTAGCATCGAAGATAACAGTCAAGTTACCGAGCTTCTGACCACCTGCAAGAGAAGCAGCTTCAGAAGAAATACCTTCTTCCAAATCGCCTTCACCGCAAATAACCCAAACCTTGTGATCGAATGGGGAAGTGCCCTGTGGAGCCTGCTCATCGAGCAAGTTGCGCTGATAACGCTGGCCCATTGCAAAACCAACGGCGGAAGCGAGACCCTGGCCGAGAGGACCAGTAGTCATTTCGATACCTGGGGTCAAGCCGTATTCAGGATGACCTGGGGTACGAGTGTCCATGGTGCGGAATTTCTTCAAATCATCAAGAGTCAGATCATAACCAGAGAAATACAGCTGGACGTACTGTGTCAACGAAGCGTGACCGCCGGAAAGAATGAAGCGATCGCGACCTTCCCACTGTGGATCCTTAGGATCATGCTTGATGAAATGCTGATAAAGAGTATAAGCGATAGGTGCAAGAGAAACAGGAGAACCTGGGTGACCATTTCCTGCCTTTTCTACTGCATCTGCTGAGAGAACCTTAGCGAGCTTAACTGCACGCTCGTCAAGTTCGGTCCATGTGAAATCGACCATGTAGATCAACTTTCCTTCCAATAGATGAAGTAACTTAACGCTCAACGTAGTGCGCAAGCTACTCGTTTACTCTTTTCATACTAATAAGGTATCCAGACCTTTGAAGCTTGAAATATCGGCTTTGTGTTGCCCTGCAGTTGCCGTTATAATCGTTCATTCAAAGCGATAATTCCATACGCATGCGTACATTAATGTATAGAGAATTATCTTTGGAGTTTTAAAGGAAAACATGGCAGATTATTACGAAACTCTTGGCGTTTCGCGCGATGCAAGCGATGATGACATTAAAAAGGCATATCGTAAACTCAGTCGTAAGTATCATCCAGATTTAGCGGGTCCTGAATTTGAAGACAAATTCAAGGAAGTAAACACAGCCTACGAGGTCTTGTCAGATCCTGAGAAGCGTTCTATGTATGACCAAGGCGTAGATCCAATGGCACCGGGCGGTGGAGCTGGCGCTGGCTACGGTTCGGCTGGTGATTTTGGCGATATTTTCAGCACCTTCTTTGGCTCGGGTTTCGGCGCAGCGTCTGGTCCAATTTCACGCACACAACCGGGTCGTGATTCTTTGGCAAGCCTTGCCATCGATCTCAAAACCGCCGTGTTTGGTGGCAATGAATCCCTGAATGCCTCCATGTATGCGGTCTGCGATGTCTGCGCCGGATCGGGCAGTGCCGATGGGAGTGCGCCAGTGACCTGCCCTGAATGTAATGGGCAAGGATCCGTGCAGCGCGTGGTGCGTACCATGCTCGGTCAAATGGTCTCCACGCAGCCTTGCGAACGCTGCGAAGGCCACGGCACAATTATTACGAATCCTTGCGCATCCTGCCTCGGTCATGGTCGTGTCAAGAAGCAGCGTACGATTACTGTTTCTGTGCCTGCCGGTGTGCAGGATGGCACCCGTTTGCGTTTGAGCGGTCAGGGTGAGGTTGGCGAGGGCGCAGGTCCTGCTGGGAACCTCTATGTGGACATCACTATCCGTCCAGACAAGACCTTCACGCGCGATGGCAACGACCTGCATTGCTGGATTCGCATTCCGATGACCTGGGCTGTGCTCGGACATACCACGAGCATCGAAACTTTTGATGGTGATAAGGATGTGGCTATTCCTGCAGGTTCACAGCCGGATGATGTCGTGACACTGAATTCTTTGGGTGTCACCAAACTCAACCGCGAAGAACGCGGAAATTTGGTCGTGCATTTGGATGTCAGCATCCCGAAGAAACTCAGCAACCAGGAGAAGAAGCTCATCTCTGATTTTGAGCAACTCAACAAAGAATCACAGCTCGAGTCCAAGCCTGAGCAAAGTGCTAAGACCTTGAAAAAGGGTAAGGGCTTCTTTGAGAAACTGCGCCAGACTTTCTCGTAAACGTCTTGGGTGGGAGACGCCTTGAGTGTCTCCCTTTTTTTGGTTGACTTTTACTAACTGAGCACATGAGCTCCCGTCGAGGGAGCTTTTTTGTTGACTTTTTGTGGGTGCGCAGTCTGATTTCGGTGGGGAGGCAGAGGTGGATCAGAGGTGGTTTGTCCGAACGGTGCAGCTTTTGGGCAAAAGTGACCACTTTGACATCTGATATTGACTATTTGCTTGTGCACGATGGGCATTTTTGCCCAAAAGGCTACTTTCGGGGATAGCTCTACTGGGAATGAGGAAGTGTTCAGGCTTTTAAAGACGGACTGCACTCTGGAAGCTCAGCAGTTAGAGGTTCTTCTTATGCTTTTGGGCAAAAGTGACCATAGATATAATTGTCTGCTTCATATTTTGATCTATTGATGGGCATTTTTGCCCAAAAGGTACATTCCTACATATAAATGCGTTGAGCTTGTTGGTTTACAAGGCTGTGTGAAAATCTAAATCGGCATTCTTATAATCAGATAACAAAAATATCGGACGCCTTCGGCGGTAGATTCTATTTTTTTAGCTTTTGGGCAAAAGTGACCACATTGACATCTGAAACTCATCATTGGCTTGCACAGGATGGGCATTTTTGCTCAAAAGCTAGTTCCATGCAAAACGTATGCACCCTATGAGAGTACTCCGATTCTCGAGCAGAGATATACGCTGTCAAGTCACCTTATGAGCGCTGTAATTCAAGGTTGAGCAAAAATGCCCATCTAAGAGTGAAAAAGGTCCTACATCACGGCATAAGGATGGTCACTTTTACCCAAAAGATTCTTCCGTCCCTCATCCCAGACCAGTCAGCCTATTCGGCAGCCTTCGGCTACTGCTTTCTCGTTTATTTTACTTTTGGGCAAAAATGCCCATTTATTCTATTATCAACCCATCACCATGAATCCCTAATGGGCATTTTTGCCCAAAAGCTCATCACAAGCTACAGGCGCAAAAAAAGCGCCCAGCAGGCCACATCAAAATATCCCTGCCGGACGCCCTTCCAAAACGTTCGCACTTCTCAGCTCACCCTAGGATCATCTCACACCGAGGCAAGCACCTGCTTGCACATCGAGCGATATTGGCTGATATACCCACCGCCAAAGAACACACAATGACCCGCAATAGGGTAGAGCTGCCACAGTACACGCCGATCCTCAAAACCACGCTTCAATGGATGCACCGTTTGATATCCGCGCAAGATTTCACTCATATAGCTCATACCAAACAAAGAAAGCATGGATAGGTCTTCTTCGCGATGCCCTCCGTGTGCTGCAGGATCTATCAGCACCGCTTCGACCTCATCCATCTGCGCACCCTCCGGCGAGGTTCGCGTCCACATCACGTTGCCGCTCCACAAATCGCCGTGCACGCGCGCAGGTTTATCCTCCGCAGCGCCGCCCATCGCCTCAGGCAAGGCATCACACACGGTCTCTGTCAGCTCCATGTCTGCCTGCGTTAGCAGTCCGCGCTTCACGCCGAGCCGCACCATCGGCAGCAACCGCCCCTCGGCGTAATAGGACACCGGATCCGTCCACTCACCGCGGTCCATAATCACAGGGTCTTGCAACGGCCCAAAATAGCAGTCACCTGCATAGTCGGCGGGAGCTTGCCCAAAGAAATCCGCACCATAATCATGCATGTGTGCGAGCGCGCGCCCAAAAGCAAAAGCCGCCTCAGCTGTAGCACTTGCAGGAGAGATGCGCTCAATATCCAAATAATCATCGCCCCACGTGTCCACCTGCACGACGCGCGGACCACCCGATTGTTCTGCCTCTTTCAGCCACAACAAGCCTTTTGCCTCACATTCGAAGAATCCTTGTGGTGCAAAAGCACGTGACTTGCGATGTAATGTCGTCTTTGTCATAAACCCACCCCTTTGGCCTTTACCAATCACGCAGACATAGAATACAGCTCAAAACAGCCATCTTATGTCGTATTTTCAAGGTTACTATTCCCAGTGCTTACTCTTCAATGTAACGAGAAATAAAAAACCCGTACAGCCCCCGAAATGTCTGTTTAGTCACAATTCACTCCGTTTTATATCCACCGTGCCATTTTTTGTAGATTTACGCTGAAAATGAACGGGAAAAGTCTTACACTGAGACTGTTCATTTTGAGGCCGTATGGAATTCAGTTCTTCGTAATAAATAGCGGAATCTTCCAATTCGGCGGAGTCTACACGTGCATGAATTACTTGTGCATTTTCACAAGTTATCACACGTATTCACAGCATCATGCGAAATTGCTCCCACGTTTGTATCGTCACGGATTTCACGTGTACTGTGCATAAACCATGGAAAGTTTGAAATGGAAACAGAATATAGAACACGCAGTACTACTGCAGATAAAACTTCATTATCCTTTACACTGATTCTGAGCGCATTTATGGCGTTCACATCCTTATCTACAGATATTTATCTACCGGCTATGCCTGCAATGCAAAAAGATTTGGGCGGACATGCTGAGCTCACCGTTACAGGATTCCTTCTGGGATTTGCTATCGCACAGCTGGTATGGGGACCAATTAGCGATCATCTTGGGCGCAAAATGCCCTTATTTATTGGAACGGTTCTGTTTATTATCGGTTCCGTGGGATGCGCTACAGCTACCAGCATGGAAATGGTGGTATTTTGGCGCGTTCTCCAAGCTATAGGCGCTTGTACGGGACCGATGATTAGCCGTGCGATGATTCGAGACCGCTATGATGGCAATCGTGCTGCGCAGGTTTTGTCCACCTTGATGTTGATTATGGCCGCGGCCCCTATCATTGGACCTTTGACAGGCGGCTCCTTGATTTCTTTGGGCTCTTGGCGCATCATTTTCTGGCTGATGGTTGTAATTGGTGTCCTGCTGTTTCTTTCCGCACGTGCATTGCCCGAAACATTGCCTGCTCCACAGCGCAGTACTGAGGCCTACAAGTACAGCTTCAGGAATTATTTCCAACTGCTCACTTCACGGTCCTTCATGGTATACACCTTGAGCGTAACCTTCTTCTACATTGGCGCTTATGCCTTTATATCGGGTTCTTCGACGATATATATTGACCACTTCCACGTCAGCCCGGAACATTACTCCCTGCTTTTCGGCCTCAACATTGTGGGCGTTTCCATACTAAGCATGATTAATCGCCAACTCGTTGCAAAATATCAGCTCAAAACCTTGCTTGCTGTATCTACAACTGTGGCTTTTCTCTTCTCTATTGTTTTAGTCATCGCAGGAGTTACAGGCGCATTCGGATTGTGGGGCATTGTCGTGCCAATGTTCTTCGTCTTTAGCATGAACGGCATTATTGCTGCATGCTCGAATGCTGCCGCTCTGAACAGTGTGCCTAATCACCTCACCGGTTCGGCTTCAGCTCTTTTAGGTTCTCTCCAATATGGCAGCGGAATTATCCCCTCAATACTGCTCGCCGTTTTCGCCGATAGCACACCCAAAACTATGACTGTGATTATCACCACATCCCTGTTTTTTGCTGCCCTTATGGGCCTTCTGGGGCGCTATTCTAAACTTTCATAAAACGAAAAAAATTATGGTAATCTGGATGTAACACAAACAGTGTTTTGTTGTAACATTTCGTGCCATACCATAATTCCGCTTTTGAAAACAAGTAACCAACTACAAGAAGGGACTAGTTATGAAGGCACATGAAATTCTCAATAATCCATTCCTCAACAAGGGCACAGCCTTCACAATGGAAGAGCGCAGCAAGCTGGGTCTGATTGGCCTGTTGCCACCTCAAGTCCAAACGATCGATGAACAGGCTGCCCAAGCTTATGAGCAAATGTCCAGCAAGGTCAGCGATCTAGAAAAGCGTCTGTTCTTGATGCAGATTTTCAATACGAATCGCACCTTATTCTACCGCATGTTTGCTCAGCATATTGAGGAATTCAACCCAATTGTTTACGATCCAACGATTGCTGAAACCATTGAAAACTACAGCGACCTATTCGTGGATCCACAGTATGCTGCATATCTGGATATCAATCATCCGGAAAATATCGAAGAAACACTGAAGAACGCCGCGGGTGAGCGCGATATCCGCCTCATTGTAGTCACCGATGCCGAAGGTATTTTGGGCATTGGCGACTGGGGCACAAATGGTGTCGATATTTCCGTTGGCAAGCTGATGGTATACACCGCAGCAGCGGGAATTGATCCTGCCACCGTCATGCCAGTCGTCATCGATGCGGGCACAAACCGCCAGTCTCTGCTGGACGATCCTCAGTATTTAGGCAACCATCACGAGCGTGTGCGCGGCGATCGTTACTACGATTTCATCGATCAGTTCGTACAGACCGCAGAAAATCTGTTCCCTAAGCTCTATCTGCACTGGGAAGATTTCGGCCGCTCCAACGCTGCAAATATTCTCAACAAGTATCACAAGCAGATTCCAACCTTCAACGATGATATTCAGGGCACCGGCATCGTCACTTTGGGTGGCATCTTTGGCGCACTCGATATCACCGGTGAAAAGCTCACAGATCAGGTGTACCTCTGCTATGGAGGCGGTACTGCGGGCGCAGGTATTGCTTCGCGCGTGCTCAGCGAAATGGTCAGCGAAGGTCTGCCAAAGGAGGAAGCATACAAGCGTTTCTTCATGGTAGATAAGCAAGGTTTGCTTTTCGACGATATGGATGATTTGACCGATCAGCAGCGTCCATTCGCGAAGAAGCGTTCCGATTTCCCGAATGCGGACAAGTTGACGGACCTGCTCGAGGTCGTCAAGACTGTAAAGCCAACCATTCTTGTGGGTACATCCACAAATCCGAACTCCTTCACCCAGGACATCGTGGAAGCAATGTGCGAAATTACGGAACGCCCAATTATCTTCCCAATTAGCAATCCTACGAAGCTGGCGGAAGCTAGCGCAGAGGACCTGATTAAGTGGTCTGATGGCAAGGCATTCGTAGCTACCGGTATTCCAGCAGGCACCGTGTCGTATAAGGGTGTAGATTACATTATCGGTCAGGCTAATAACGCCTTGATTTACCCGGGTTTGGGCTTAGGCATGCTTGCATCTGAGGCTTCCCAGCTGACGGACGAGATGATTGGCGCAGCAGCACACTCCCTGAGCGGTATCGTCAATCCTGGTGAGCCAGGTGCTCCAGTGTTGCCACCATTTAAGTATGTAGCCGATGTATCGATTAAGGTTGCAGAGGCAGTAGCAAAGAAGGCGCAAGAGCAAGGTTTGGCGCGCGCAGAAGAAACCGATATGGCAAAGGCTGTACGCGATTTCAAGTGGTATCCAGAATACAAGTAGTAAATCTGATTCGCTAATCTTCCATCGAGGGATATGTGGTATGCGGTGGCTTGCTCGTTGGTATGGCACATGCGGTAGCAACTCAGCAAAGCGCTAGTTTTTACCGGAGACAGGCCACCAGCTCCTAGCAGAGTCTCTCAGATGGAGATTTTCGTGGCACGCTTCATTGCACTTTTTAAGTGCGGAAGATGTCGCGGAAAATGGCCACGTTTATTACGCAGATACTTACACGTTACTCATGAAAGCGCCGTTGCTTTGCCACTGAAGTCTTGAGGATTTCAGTGAGACGAACTCGGCGCTTTTTTAAGCAAAAAATTAGAAAATAGACGAGAAAGGAGAAGGATTATGTCCGTATTCCTGACCTCAATTGAGAGCATCGTACCAATTATTGTCATCATTGTTTTAGGCTATTTCCTCCAAGCTCGTGGCTGGTTTAAGGATAGCTTCGGCGGCGACTTGTCTCGACTGATTATGAATGTGGCCTTGCCGGCATCCATCTTCGTATCCGTGCTCAAATATCTCACTCTAGATAAGCTGGTATCTCTATCGAGCGGCCTTATATACACCTTTGGGGCCTTCTTCGGAAGCTATGTACTCGCATATCTTGCGGTATGGATTTTCAAGGTACGTCCAGGACGTCGCGGCACGATGATTAACACCTTCGTCAACGCCAATACGATTTTCATCGGTTTGCCTTTAAATATCGCACTGTTTGGCGATAATGCATTGCCTTACTTCTTGATTTACTACATCACCAACACCATTTCCACCTGGACCTTAGGTGTATACCTGATGACCACCGACAGCAAGTCGGGTGAAAAGAAGCAAGGTGCTAAGTTCGATTGGAAGAAGCTGCTGCCTGCACCTCTGGTGGGATTCCTTATTGCTTTGGTCTTCCTGCTGTTAAGAATTCCAGTGCCAACTGCGGCCACCAATACGTTGACCTACATCGGTAACTTGGTTACGCCATTGTCGTTGATCTATATTGGTATTACTTTGCAAAAGGCCGGTTTAAAGACCATTCGTTTCGACCGCGATACGATTATCACATTAGTGGGTCGTTTCATTTTGGCTCCGGCTTTGATGTTTGGACTTTTGGCATTAACCGCTCAGGGCATGCCAACGGCGGAGTTCAATACCTTCGTGATTCAGTCCGCAGCACCAGCTCTGGCTGTTCTGCCAATTCTGGCCAATCAAGGCGACGGAGATGTGGAGTTCTCCACAAACGTGGTCACCATCAGCACGATTCTCTTCGTTGTGGTCGTCCCTGTGGTGATGACGCTGTTGGGCTAAAATCCCTGTGCACGATTTACCCTGAAAACACTTGTGGGCTTGTTTCTCGTAGTAACCGAGAAACAAGCCCACTGTGTATATACAACATTTATTTATTGCTGAGCATCAAAGCCACGCAAATATTTTTCCGTTTCATTAATCAGCTGGGATGTAGCATCAGGGGAGAGCGCTTTCAAATTCTGCTCTTCATCATATGCCTTTTCCATCTTAGAAATATATCCTTTAATATCTGGATTCATTTCCGTCAACATATCTGCCTGAGTCTTCCATTTCAGCGCGAGCACCGGCAAGTCACCCTTGTCTAATTGCACACCTAAATGTTCGGAAAGCTTTTCAATCGCGCGTAGCACGCCCATCGGATTGTCTTGAGAGTCCACATACTGCGTATAGGAGGGGAGGGACACCCACAACGATGCAGATTGGAAGCCATCTTCCAAAGCAGCGAAATTCAATACACTCGTAATGCCGATAGGACCTGTATAGGATTCCTCTTCTGCAGTATTGTCATACGTATCATGGAAATATACAGGCAACGGACGCGTATGCGCACAATCTGCAAACATGGATCCTAAGGTAATCACTTCATCCACTTCGTACTCATCGGCTATGCGCAAAGAACGCTGCGCAAATTCAGTCCATTTAAAATTCGGTTCAGGCCCCATTTCGATGAGCAAACTGAGGGTTGGATTCACATCAATGCGCGTAAACGTGGTCTCCGGCCACATGATTTTCCGTTTGCCATCCACATTGACCATCACAGGACGGGTGCTCGTGTAATCGTAAAAACTGCCACAACAGATATGGTCCACTTCGCGTGATTGGGATGCGTACGTGCTGATGAGATGGTTTAACGCATGTGTAGCCACCTGGCCGGCGTCATTCCACCCATCAAAAGCACTTAGCATCACGATGCGGCGAGGCTGAGGGGATTCGCCCTCCACATCAAAGAACTCCTTATAATTACTCATATATCCAGATTAAGGAATGAAGCGACAGCGGGGTAAAGTTCTCGCAATTGGCTTATTTTTAGGCTTTTAGCGAGGTTATGCAGGATTTGTGTCTTTCTGAGAGGTTATGTGATACACAACACGCCGAGGCTTGACCAAAACCACCCACAACGCTATATTTATATCTCGTGCTCAGCACGAAGCAATATGCTGAAAGCCAAGCATACTGCGGACATAGCTTAGTTGGTAAAGCGCGACCTTGCCAAGGTCGAGACCGCGGGTTCGAGTCCCGTTGTCCGCTCTAGGTCAGTCGAGGTTGACCTCTTGCGGTGAGTTAGCCAAGCGGTTAGGCAGCGGCCTGCAAAGCCGTATAGACGAGTTCGACTCTCGTACTCACCTCTCTTTATATTTTTGGGCGGTTGGCGCAGGGGCTAGCGCACTTCCCTGACACGGAAGGGGTCACAGGTTCAAATCCTGTATCGCCCACTCATAATATAAAGAAGACCTACTCGGGCGATTGGCGCAGGGGCTAGCGCACTTCCTTCACACGGAAGGGGTCACAGGTTCAAATCCTGTATCGCCCACACAGTGTTATCACTCGTGTAGTGTTGTTGTTTTCATATTTCTCTTTCTTTTCATAGAATTTATTATCAGACTTTATTATCCTTACAAGTAATTATGTATTACACAGTAGGGCAGAGAATGAATACGACTCTTCAGTCCATACACGATACTTTCATCCGTATATACACGCATACGCCTTTCGAAAAAATGAAGGTAGCACAGCTCTGTGAACAGGTGCCTATTGCACGCACCACATTTTATGAATACTACGCAAATCTTGATGAACTCAAGGAAGCCGTAGAAAATCAACTCATCACAGGTTTATTGGATGCGGCTAACAGTGTTATAGAGAGCAACACGATGATGCAGACTGTGGATGTTGAACGCTATTTCGAAGCCGTTTTAGCATATATCCACGCACATTGGGACGAAAACTACGCCTTTCTGGTCGCTCAGCCAAATATTTCGTACACCACAAAATGGAAGCAAGCTATAAAAAAGAATCTTGCTCTACGATACCCGCTGAAAACCAAACGTCCCTTATATGGCATTATTTCTGAGGCAGCTGCGAGCGCTGTAGTGGGGGCGTATACATACTGGATGTCACATCCGGAGGAATTCGACGCCCAGACCATTGCACACATGAGTAAAAATGCGCTGGATGCGCTTATACCCCTTATCCAGTAGTGTGCACGGCTAGAAACCGGACACTTTAGGCCAAAGTGTCGTCTATACATAAATTTCTGACATCTAAGATGACGTATAACAAGGCATTATTCCCTAATATTCACGAGGTCATCATGTCAGATATTACAATTCAGATCTTTCACACAGGCACGGTCTGTGTAGCACCGGATCTGCCCTTTGGCGGAGACCACTCCAATGCGCTTAAATCCTCTGGCATTTTTGGTAGAAAGTCGGATAGGCTCTGGCTTCCTGTGTCGTCTTACCTCATCGAATACGACGATAAGAAAATCCTTTTTGATACCGGTTGGCACCGCAACATGAGTCCTGAAGGCATATACGACCGCAAAGCCCAAATCAGATCCTTAGGCAGTTATGCGCTGTATAGAGTGAATCAAGGCGTGGTGCCAGAAGGCCAAGCCATCAACGAGCAGCTTGAGACTCAGGGCGTGGAGGTGCGTAACATCGATGCAGTGCTGATTTCGCATCTGGATTGCGATCATGCCAATGGGCTCAAGCTCGTTTCCGATGCCCGCAATATTCTCGTAGCTCAAGACGAACTCGACTTTGCCACGAATGGGAGCCTGATGAACCGCATACGGTATTACCGTCCTTGGTGGGAAGGTACGAAGATTCGTGGTTTTGCATGGAATGGTACAGAAGGACCGGCAGGAAAATCCTACGATGTTTTCGGCGATGGCAAAATTGTGATGATCAACATTCCGGGGCATTCGAACGGGCTGTGTGCCTTGCGCGTGATGAATGCAGACGGTCGGTATGTTTTGCTCTTTGCGGATGGAGGATATGCCACAAAATCGTGGTCCCAAAACATTACGTCGGGCATTGCAGCAGACAAACAAGCACAGAAAAAATCTCTCGCGTGGATTCGTGATATGAGTATGGATCCTCGGTGTGTAGCATCTTTGGCAAATCACGATGCCGATGTAGAACCACATATCATCAAATTCTAAACGCGTGCTGTGCGGCAGGAGCTAGACCGCAAGGCACGCGCCTTCCGTTTCTGCTACTACTATGGAAGGTATAACGACGAGGTTTATGCATGGCACTACTGCCGTGCGAAAGAAGGCACAACAATCATGAACACTACTCGACATCCCGTGGCCCTCATTACCGGCGCATCACGTGGCATCGGTGAAGAATTTGCTCATATATATGCGAAAAATGGCTATGATCTCGTACTCGTCGCACGTAGCGAAGCAGACCTCAACGCACTCAAAAAGCGGGTGGAGCGCGCCTATCCCGTGCGGGCGTATGTCTATGTGCAAGATTTTTCTCAGGATGATGCAGCACACCATGTTGCAGATTACCTCGCCAAAGAAAAACTCGATGTGGACGCACTGGTCAATAATGCGGGTTTTGGGGATTTTGGATATTTCTGGGAGGGCAGCAAGGACAAACAGCTCAGTCTGCTCCATGTCAATATCATTGCACTCGTCCATCTCACGCGTCTAATCGTGCCCGGCATGGTGGCACGCGGCAGAGGCCATGTGCTCAATGTGGCCTCGATTGCGGCCAGCAGCGCGGGACCGAAGATGGCATTGTATTATGCATCTAAAGCCTTTGTTTTGAGCTTTTCTGAGGCGCTACAGGAAGAGCTCAAGGGCACGGGAGTGACATCCACAGCCTTATGTCCGGGGCCGACCCGTACGAATTTTGAGGCAACGGCAGATCTGAAAAATTCACACATGTTTACGTGGCTTCGGCCGGCAACCGCGAAAAAAGTTGCAGAAATCGGCTATAGGGCAGCGCAGCGGGGCAAAGCTATCCAATTTGCTGGCATCACTCCACTGATGCTGCACCTGATGTCGCGTGTGGCGCCACGTTCCCTCTCTAGAAAATTCGCACGATTGATTAATGGCTGACTAATATGTGGCTCGTGCGTGGGAAGATGCACCACTGGACGACACATGGACAGGAAGCACAAACGCGACACAGAAATCACGCAGATATGCCCCTGACAAAGTACTTTGGCTACCTGGAGAAGTCCGCTCATTCGCATAATCTAGCAATGAACATACACGCGGTCTGCACCTGTAACGCGGACCCACGAATGAAAAGGAATGAACTGTGTCAGCAGCTTCTCTTCACGTCACCGTAAATGGTGAATCTCAGGAAATTGAACCGGACATCACCGGTGTTGAACTGTTTGCCGATAATAAAGATATTATTGCCGTTCGCATCAATGGAAATCCCCGCGACTTATACACCCCTCTGTCTGATGGTGATGTCGTAGAATCTATTGCTATCGATAGCGAAGATGGCTTGGCTATTATGCGCCATTCAGCCACACATGTTATGGCTCAAGCCGTACAGCAGGTGCGCCCGGATGCGAAACTCGGCATCGGCCCTGTCATTAAAGACGGTTTCTACTACGACTTTGATGTAGAGGAGCCTTTCACGCCAGACGAGCTAAAAGACATCGAAAAGCGCATGCAGCGCATTATCAAGGAAAGCCAGCGCTTCGTTCGTCGCGTAGTTACTGAAGACGAAGCACGCGCAGAAGAGGCCGAGCAGCCATACAAGCTCGAGCTTATCGGCGTAGCTGAAGACCAGATTAGCGCAGAAGAGGCTATCGAAGTTTCCCAAGGGGAGCTCAGCTTTTATGACAATGTAGACCGCAACGGAAACGTGGTATGGAAGGATTTGTGCCACGGACCTCATTTGCCAAATACCCGATTTATCAAGGCTTTTAAGATTCAGCGTGCGGCTGCCGCGTACTGGCGTGGCAACGAGCATAATCCTATGCTTCAGCGCATTTATGGTACGGCGTGGGCTACCAAGGATGATTTGAAGGATTACCTGAACCGTTTGGAAGAGGCAGCTAAGCGCGATCACCGCAAGCTGGGTGCAGAAATGGATCTCTTCTCTTTCCCAGATGAGATTGGCTCCGGTCTTGCTGTATTCCATCCAAAGGGTGCCGCCATCATCAATGCTATGAAGGACTATTCCAGCGAGCTGCATCAGCGCCACGGTTACTCCTTCGTGCAAACTCCGCATATCACAAAGGGTGGGTTGTACGAAACCTCTGGTCACTTGCAGTGGTACAAGGATGGCATGTATCCTCCTATGCATTTGGATGAGGAGCGTGACGAGCAGGGCAATATCACCAAAGAAGGCTTTGATTATTACCTCAAGCCTATGAACTGCCCAATGCACAACCTGATTTTCAAGTCCCGTCAGCGTTCCTACCGTGAACTCCCACTTCGATTGTTTGAATTTGGAACTGTTTACCGCTATGAGAAGTCCGGTGTTGTACACGGGTTGACGCGCGTACGCGGCTTAACGCAGGATGACTCCCACATTTACTGCACTCGTGAGCAGATGCGTGACGAGTTGAAGAGCCTTTTGACCTTCGTTCTGAATTTGCTCCGCGATTTCGGCCTGAATGACTTCTACTTGGAGCTTTCCACGAAGGATGAGCACAAGTATGTGGGTTCAGATGAGATTTGGGAAGAGGCCACCGAGACCTTAGCATCCGTTGCAAAGGAATCTGGATTGGAGCTCGTGGATGATCCAGCCGGCGCCGCATTCTATGGTCCGAAGATTTCCGTGCAGGCACGCGATGCGCTGGGTCGCACCTGGCAGGTATCCACCATTCAGCTGGACTTCAATCTGCCAGAGCGCTTCGATTTGGAGTATATTGCAGCCGATGGTACTCGTCAGCGTCCTGTGATGATTCACCGCGCGCTCTTTGGTTCGATTGAGCGCTTCTTTGCGATTTTGCTGGAGCATTATTCCGGCGCATTCCCAGCATGGCTGGCTCCAGTTCAGGTATTGGGTGTACCAGTTGCAGATAATTGCTTGGATCATTTGAACTCCGTCATCGCAAAGCTCGACAAGACGATGATTCGCACGGATGTGGATGCCTCGAATGACCGCTTCGGCAAGAAGATTCGCAATGCTTCCAAGTCGAAGGTGCCTTTCATCCTGATTGTAGGTGAGGAGGATATGAACAATAACGCTGTATCCTTCCGATTCCGCGATGGCAGCCAGCTCAACGGCGTGGCCGTAGACACGGCTGTGGCATGGATTAACCAAGCCATCCAATCGCGCGGATTAATCAATTCTGCCCAAGATTTCGCGCAGTTTACGGATGCGCAAGTCGAGCAGGTAAAGGCATAGTTCCGTCGATTAAGTATCGCTAGTTTCGTTAAAGACCTTGTCTGAACACCATCGGGCAAGGTCTTTTCGTATGCGTAAAGTCAAAGTATGACCGAAAATATTTCACCTCGTATCGATAATCCACAGGACTTCCCGCCACAAGAGGATTATTATGAGCGCCTGTGGACGCCTCAACGCATGAGCTATATTCTGCGCAATAGTCCCAGTTCTACAGATAATGCCTCGAATGCACCCATTATTAAGGCTCCAGACAGCACATCCACTGCACCGGCATGCGAAGCGGAAATCATCGATAATTGCCCATTCTGCGCCGCTCAAAAGAAAAATGATGAAGACGGACTGATTGTCTGGCGCGGCAAGAACGTCTTCATCCTTATGAATCTCTATCCGTATAATTCTGGTCATATTATGGTATGCCCTAATCAGCATGTGGCACTCATTACAGATCTCAAAGATGATGCCGTGCTACTGGAATTTGAAAAGGCGACCCAAATGGCTATGCAAGTCATCGCCAATGTGTCCCATCCAGATGGCTTTAATTTAGGTGTTAACCAGGGAGAAGCAGCAGGAGCGGGGGTCGCAACTCACCTGCATCAGCACCTCGTCCCACGATGGAACGGCGATTCGAATTTCATGCCGATTGTGGCGCAGACACGGACCATCCCTATTTTGCTGGAAAATCAACGTTCTGCTTATGCTCAAGAAGCACAACGCATCGCACACGAGTTTGGATTGTCATGCTAGAAAAACTGCGCACACCTTTTAAAAAACTTATAGATCCGATTGCACGATTCCTTGTATCGCTCCATTTAAGCGCAAATGCAGTAACCATTATCGGCGCAGTCGGCATGATTGCCGCAGCTCTAATAACAGGACTTACGGGATATCTTTTTGCAGGCGCAGTCGTGATGACGATTTTAGTGCTGTTCGATTCACTGGATGGATCTGTAGCTGCATTAACCGGAGGCGGCACGGCTTTTGGCGCATTCTTGGACTCCACGCTGGACAGAATGGCAGATTGGGCGATGCTCATCTGCGTTGCGTTATATTTTGCTTTACACACAGAGATTTCAGATATGTGGACCATCATCGGTATATCTGCGACAATGGTGGCCTTGATGACGTCCTTCCTCACACCGTATACACGTGCGCGTGCAGAAGCCGTGGGATTTGAGGCAAAAAACGGCATCGCAGCCCGCTCCGATAGAGTGCTGATTATTTTGGTATCCCTTGCATTAGTAGGTTTGGGGCTACCAACCTTCGTACTCAGCTTGTTTATGATTCTGTTGTCTGTACTGGGCATAATTACCGTGGCTCAGCGCATTCGCACGGTGTATGTGCAATCGCACAACGAAAACGCGGGCTGAAACTGAAACCGCACATCCATAATGTGTATATGCTTTCCAGGGAACTTCAGATAATCCTTCAAGCGTAATAGGCTTGCGCGTGTCTGAAGGGGTGCATAAAATAACACAAGGCTAATTAAGTATAGACGTTTCGAGGAGAGTCATGTCAGGACATTCCAAATGGGCTACCACCAAGCACAAGAAGGCAGCCATCGATGCTAAGCGCGGTAAACTCTTCGCAAAGCTCGTAAAGAATATTGAAATTGCAGCACGTAATGGTGGTGGCGATCCAGATGGAAATCCAGCACTCTACGATGCTATTACCAAGGCAAAGAAGAACTCCTTGCCTGCAGATAACATCACCCGCGCTGTCAAGCGTGGATCTGGTGAAGAAGCAGGTGGCGCTAACTATGAGGAGATTACCTACGAAGGTTATGCTCCTGGTGGCATTGGCTTGATTATTAACTGCTTGACGGATAATCGTAACCGTGCAGCAGCAGATGTACGTTCTACCTTGTCCAAGAATGGCGGATCATTGGCAGAAAACGGCTCTGTATCCTTTAACTTTGAGCGTAAGGGACAGATTGTCGTTCCTGCTGAAGGCGTAGATTTCGACAAGCTTTTCGAAGTTGCAGCCGAAGCGGGCGCAGAAGATGTCACCGAAGATGAGGACGTATTTACCGTAACCACTCAGCCAAGCGATGTCGTCACTGTGCGTAAGGCGATTCAAGATGCAGGATTCGACTATGATTCTGCGGAATCCACACTGCTTCCACTCAACGAGGTGGAATTGGATTACGATTCTGCTGTGAAGGTAAACCGTCTTATCGACGCTCTGGATGAGCTCGACGATGTACAGGACATCTTTGCCAACTGGACCGCTTCTGACGAAGTAATGGCCCAGCTGGACGAAGAGTAAAGGTCTTCTGCAGCTCAATGATCATTCTTGGCGTTGACCCCGGGCTCACTCGCTGCGGAGTCGGTGTTATTGAAGCCGGCCGTTCGCGCCGGCTTTCTTTTATTCATGTGGACGTTATCCGCACAAAGCCGAATACCGTACAAGATGCACGATTATTGGCCATTTTTAATGGCTTGTGCGCAAAACTGGACGAATTCGCACCAGATGTGGTGTCCATCGAACGTGTTTTCGCGCAAGAAAATCGCAATACCGTATTAGGAACGGCACAGGCAGCCGGACTTGCCATGGTAGCAGCCGCTCAACGCGGTATTCCTGTGGCATTGCATACGCCAACCGAAGCGAAATTGGCTGTCACCGGAAACGGGCAGGCAAATAAAGCGCAAATGCAAAATATGGTGACGAAAATCTTAGGTCTCAATGCTATCGTCAACCCTCCAGACGCTGCCGATGCGCTAGCACTTGCTATTTGTCATGCGCTCAGACCAGCCGGCGCTATCGAAGGAGGGGAGCGGGAGCAGCACCTTACCGCTGCACAAAAGCAATGGGCTGATGCGCAACGATTAGCCAGACCTAGTCGTGGTGTCCGCCGCGATATGTAATCTTGTATTCGAACAGATGTTCGAAGGTTTTTAGGGCTCACGAAAGGATTGCCAATGATTGCAAGCCTTCATGGAGTGGTTGAGGCGGTCACAACCTCGCAGGCAATTGTCGAAGTAGCCGGTGTGGGCTATAGCGTGCGCATGTCTGCAAAAGATCTCAACCAGATGCGCACAGGTCAAGAAGTTCGCGTGTTAACGACGATGACAGTTTCTCAAGATGCTATCTCGTTGTACGGCTTTCTCCATAAAACAAGTCAAGAACTGTTTGCTCAATTGCAAAAGGTAAGTGGTATTGGCCCGCGCGTGGCGTTGGCCATTCTTTCGACGCTGAGCTCGGATGAACTCGTGCAGGCCATTCGAGACAATAATCTTACAGCCCTGACTAAGGCCCCCGGCCTAGGCAAAAAGGGTGCCCAGAAAATCATTCTGGAACTCAGTGGCGCCGTTAACCTCGAGAGTCTTCTTTCTTCCGACTCGCAGGAGGATCGAACTTCGACGCATCCGGCGGATGGATTCGCGGATGAAGGTTCTCGTCAGGTATTGCAAGGACTTATGTCTCTGGGTTGGCAGCAACGCGATGCATATGAAGCCGTACGATTTGCTATGACAGAATTAGATTTGGGAAATTCTGTAGAGCTGGATAAAGTGCCTCAGGTACTACGCTTCGCACTCAGCCACCTGGATAGGGGACGTTAATGGTAGAAATGGTCAATGATTCACACGAAGAATCGTTACGCATGATTTCAGGCGAGCCACAGGCACAAGATCAAATCAGCGATGAGGAACTGCGTCCGGATACTCTGGATACCTTTATTGGCCAGCCCCAGCTCAAAGCTCAAATGAATCTTTTTATTCATGCCGCCCAGCTGCGCGGTGTGCCACCGGATCATATTCTCTTGGCCGGCCCTCCAGGGCTAGGCAAGACTACGCTCGCCATGATTGTGGCGCACGAATTATCCGTGCCTATTCGCGTAACCTCCGGCCCTGCGATTCAGCATGCAGGTGATCTCGCTTCTATCGTTTCCTCGTTGGAGGAAGGGGAGGTCCTCTTTATCGATGAAATTCATCGCTTGCCACGTGCTGCGGAGGAATTGCTCTACATCGCTATGGAGGATTTCCGCGTAGATGTCATGGTGGGTAAGGGACCAGGCGCTTCTTCGATTCCTCTGACTTTGCCACGTTTTACAGTCGTGGGCGCGACCACGCGTGAAGGCATGTTGCCATCGCCTTTGCGTGCTCGATTTGGCTTTACAGCACATCTGGATTATTACCCACATTCCGAACTGAAGAAACTCATCCTCAGATCTGCTCAAGTATTGCAAATCCATGTACTGGATGATGCCGCACACGAGTTGTCCTTGCGATCGCGCGGTACGCCACGTATTGCGAACCGCTTGCTCCGGCGTGTCAGAGATTGGGCTTTGGTGCACAATTTGACGGAGATCAATGCGGATGCCGTATTGGATGCGCTAGAACTGTATCAAATTGACTCCGAAGGTCTCGATAGACTGGATATAGCTGTGCTCACTGCCATGTGTAAAAACTTTGGCGGGGGGCCTGTGGGACTCAATAATCTCGCTGCAATGGTTGGTGAGGAATCCGAAACAGTAGAAACAGTCAGCGAACCTTATCTTGTCCGAGAGGGTTTTATGACGCGCACTCCGCGCGGACGCGTGGCTACGATAAAAGCATGGAATCATTTGGGTTTGACTCCTCCGGATGATGTCATATCACTGTTTTAGACTTTAAAGGTATTTTTATTCTCTCAAGGAGCATTCAATGGACGGCAACGCTTTACTAATCCTTATTCTTGTGGTTCTCATCGGCTTCACGTGGTGGAGTTCACGTCAATCTAAGAAGCAGCAGCAAAAGCTGACCGATTTCCGTGAAAACCTTCAGCCAGGCACCGAAGTCAGCACACATTCTGGTTTACTTGGCACCATCGAATCCGTTGATTTAGACCGCGGATATGCGGTTATTAATTCCGAAGGAAGCCTATCCAAGTGGCGTATTCAGGCTATTACGGAGCCTCCAATCATCCCAGCCTTCATCAGTGATGACGAAGTAGATGAAAACGGCAATCCGTTGGAAGAGTCCAACGCCGAGGAACAAGTAGAAAATCAGGCTTCTGCACAGTCCACTACTGATCAGAAGCTCGATGAACAAGCAACGACGGAGACATCTGAGCCAGTAACGGACACAGATGCGTCTGAAACAGTTTCCCTTACCGATACAGAAGAACAAACAAACAGTACTTCAGAAAAGTAGAATAGAGTTTTCCCTACATTATGACATCTGATATTACGCTTTCACGGTCAGATTTGCTTCCTCAGGAAGATGCAGATTTCCTATGCTCCAAAATCCGCACGATTCCTGGATTTCCGTCAGAGAATATCCTATTTCGTGACTTTATGCCGGTTTTTGCGGATCCGAAAAGTCTTCACCTCTTACTCGAAGGCTTAGTCAATGCCTTACCTGTGCAGCCCACAGACTTCGACTATATTGCTGGATTGGAGGCTCGAGGATTCCTCTTGGGCACAGCCTTGGCTCAAAAACTCAATAAGGGCTTCATCGCTGTCCGTAAAGCGGGCAAACTTCCTCCACCCGTTGTCTCACAAAGCTATGATTTGGAGTACGGCACAGCCACAATGGAAATCGAAGAGGGATTAGTTCCTGCTGGTTCTCGCGTTCTTATTGTGGATGATCTCATTGCTACCGGTGGTACGGCTTGGGCTGCAATGAAGCTGTTCGAAACAATTGATTGCTCAGTTGCGGGCTTTAGTTTTGTTATGAAGCTTGATGGCTTAGACGGAATCTCTAAACTCGAAGGTCACCCAGTTTCTACCATGATGCTCATGCCTGCTTAAGGAGAGAACTGTGGATTTATTCGAATATCAGGCGCGCGAACTTCTGGAAGAAAATAACGTGCCCATTCCTCATGGCCTGTTTGCCACCACTGTGGAGGAAGCAGTGGAAAAGGCCAAGGAGATTGGTTTCCCTTGTGTGCTCAAAGCACAGGTACGCATCGGACATCGTGGACAGGCAGGCGGCGTCAAAATCGTCCATGACGAAGACGAAGCCCGCTTTATGTCCGAGCATATTTTGGGCATGACCATCCACGGGCACAAGGTACGCGGACTTCTCGTTGTAGAAGCGGCTTCCATACTTCACGAGTATTATGTATCCATTTCTGTGGACCGATCATCTCGTGACTACGATGTACTGGCTACAGCAGCCGGCGGTACCGAGGTGGAAGAAATTGCGCGTGAACACCCTGAATTCGTCAAGCGTCTCCACATCAATCCTTTAGAGGACTTCGATTTCGCAGCAGCCCAAGATATGGCCCGTGAAATTGGTTTCCATCATGCAGATAACGATCAAGCAGCTCAAGTTTTGCTGGAAATGTGGCATGTCTTTCAAGACAGCGATGCCACTCTCGTTGAAATCAATCCGTTGGCTAAGATTGGACAACCGGAGGATGAGTCATCAAAGCATCTCATCGCTCTGGATGCAAAGATTTCCTTAGATGGCAACGCGGCATTCCGCCACGATAATTGGTCGCGTTTCCACACGACTTTTGACCAAGATAGCCTCGAAACTCGCGCTGCAGAGCATGATCTTCATTACGTGCATCTCGGCGGAAATGTGGGCGTGATCGGTAACGGAGCGGGATTAGTCATGAGCTCTATCGACGCCGTAGCAGATGCCGGTGTCGCCTACACCACACCTTTGAAACCTGCAAACTTCCTCGATATTGGCGGCGGTGCTTCAGCGGATGTGATGGCTGAAAGCCTGAGCATTGTGCTTGCCGATGCCCAAGTAGAATCCGTTTTTGTCAATGTATATGGCGGTATTACGTCCTGCAAGCTCGTGGCAGAGGGTATCTTAGCGGCCGCTAAGCAGTTGGAATCCGACCATACTGAGATTAAAGATATCGTTGTACGCTTTGATGGCAACGAGGCGGCAGAGGGTTTAGCATTACTCCATGAGGCTGCACATCCACGCATTCATGTAGCTCAAACCATGCAAGAAGCTGCTCAAACGGCCGTGCGTATAGCCGCACAGACGCTCGGCATTGAGATTGCACATCGCGATACAGCACAAGGAGAGTAGGTTATGAGTTTTATCCGTCCCAATGCTCCTGTCATTGTACAAGGTATGACCGGCCATCAGGGTATGACACATACAGCGCGCATGCTGAAAGCAGGCACAAATATTGTGGCCGGCGTGAATCCACGCAAGGGTGGGCAGTCCTTACACTTCGAGGATTTGAATGGTGCTCGAGACGTGTCCATTTACGCCACCTGTCGTGAAGCACGTGAAAATACCGGTGCAGAGGCTTCTGTCATTTTCGTTCCACCACGCTTTGCGAAAGCAGCCATGGTGGAAGCTATTGAGGCAGAAATTCCTCTTATTGTGGTCATTACCGAAGGTATTCCCGTTGCTGATACTGCTTACTGCGTTGCTTTGGCTCGGAAAAAGGGTGTGCGCATTGTCGGGCCAAACTGCCCGGGTCTGGCCACATATACTACTCCGGATAAGATGAGCACGGGCACATATGGCGTGAACTTGGGCATTATTCCCGATGGCATTGTGCACAATGGCCCTCTTGGACTAGTTTCTAAGTCCGGTACCTTAACCTATCAAATGATGTCCGAATTGTCAGATTATGGTTTTGGTGCAGCCATTGGTGTAGGTGGAGACCCGATTGTCGGCACTACACAGCAGGAAGCTCTCGAAATCTTAAATGAGGATCCCCGTATTAAGGCTTGCGTGCTGATCGGCGAAATTGGCGGAAGTGCAGAGCAAGAGCTGGCATTGTGGGCTCAGGACCATATGAACAAGCCTGTTGTGGCTTATATCGCGGGATATAGCGCGCCAGAAGGCAAGCAGATGGGACATGCAGGCGCTATCGTTTCTGGCGGAAGTGGCACAGCTCAAGGAAAGAAAGAAGCACTCGAAGCCTGCGGCATCAAAGTGGGGAAAAATCCCACCGAAACCGCACAATTCATGCGAGAAATTCTGGAGCAACTCTAAAAAATGACCCAAGGCCGCATCGTTTCGTCTGAACATTCAGCTGAGCATTCGCAGAACACGTCACCACGTTCAGCTCGCATTACATCGAGCAACATATCTGAACGTGGTGAGAGGTCTGCGCAGGCTGCGCAAAAACTGCGTTCACCAGCCTCCCGTGCTTCCAAGTCTGATATAGATCGAAATCCGGCTCGTGCTGTCTTGCGAGGCGTTATCACCGCGACTACAGCATTTTTGATGTACGCCGTCGCACTTTTCCTTTTTATTTCACTTTTTCTGCTGGTCGCTTCCATGGAAGCTGGCACGGATCTCAGCGGTAATACCCTGAACATCACGGGGATGCTGCTTGTGTTGTCTCAAGGTATTTCCATCCAAGCCGGCGTATTTCATTTATCCATCGTCCCCCTCGGTTTAAGCTTTGCGAGCATTGCCTTGCTACGCTCACTCTTCATACGCAGACGCAATACATTGCTTGGCTACAGCGTGAGCATTGTCGTGTGGACACTCCTCATGGCTGTGGTGGCGTATGCCCTTCGAGATTATCTCACCTCAGCGCCCTGGCAAGTTCTGCTTTATCCGTGTGTGATAGCTTTCCTAGCTTTTCTCTGGTCCTTTACGAAGGATTCGCCGTATTATCTCGTCATTTCCAATTTTTTGAAGAATCATCTATCTGCACGGCTGAGGAAAACTCTGCTTCTCGGTATGAGAACTGCGCGTCGTATTTTTGTGCTGTACTTGCTCGCTTCGGTTATCACCTTCATCGCGTGGGTTGTTATGGGCTTCACCTCAATGAATGCGGTGTTTGACATGACACACATGGGCTTAGGTTCTCGTATTACTACGAGTATTCTCAGCGTGGCGTGGTTGCCGAATCTTCTCATCTGGGCCTTGGCATGGGTGCTTGGCGCACAGTTCAGTATCGGTAGCTTGGGCGTCTTTAGCCTGTGGATAGGGCAGTCCTCCTCCTTGCCGCCTATTCCTGTTTTTGGTCTCCTCCCAGAACCCGTCGCTACGGACACCATGCGCACGTGGATTTTGCTGGCGCCGATTGTCATCATTACTCTCATTGGCTTGTTTAGCTTGCTTATGAAGCGCGAATTTGGCCTGCTTAAAACTCCGCTGAATCTGGATAGCATTATCGATTTCATTTATCCTATCGGTGCGTTTATCGTTTCGATACTCCTGAGTGTGGCTGTATCTGCGCTGGTTATTATGCTCTCATCCGGTTCTCTGGGGTCGAAAAACCTCGATTACCTTGGCCTAGATGTGTCGCAATCACTGGCATCCTTCGGCAGGCCTATACAATGGGGACTATTGGCTGCGTGGCTGATAGCCTGTGCAATTGCGCTAATTCATACGGCTGTCATCGTGTTGAGCAATCGTTCCACAGCGCTCCACGACAACGATGCACTCCAGGACAACCCGGATGAGGCCATGGACTATTCAGACGAAGAAGCACGCGATGATTTCACCGATGAAACATCCGACGTAGATTCCACACCCGAATTGCTCGATGACGCGGACACTCCTTCTTTTACCAAGGATGCCGAGATGGGCGACTTACCAGATTTATCCCAACAAACCACTGGAGAACCGGAGGATATCCATGATTGATGCTACATCACGCCCAATTAAGCGTGCACTTGTATCGGTTTATCACAAGGAAGGGCTTGAAATTCTTGCACAAGCCTTTGTAAAAGCGGGCACAAAGGTTGTTTCAACCGGTTCTACCGCTCAGGCTCTTGCTCAATTCGGTGTGGATGTCACACCTGCAGAACAGGTGACAGGATTCCCAGAGTGCCTCGATGGTCGCGTAAAAACGCTTCATCCTCGCATTCATGCGGGCATTCTGGCGGATATGACCAATCCAGAGCACAAGGCTCAGCTGGAAGAGCTGGGCGTAGAGCCTTTTGACGCTGTCATTGTAAACCTCTATCCATTCGCGGATACCGTACGCAGTGGGGCAGAAGAGGCAGATATTATCGAAAAAATCGATATCGGTGGCCCATCCATGGTACGCGCAGCGGCAAAGAATGCTGCAACCGTGGCCATCATCACCGATCCTGCTGATTACGCGATTCTTGCAGAACGCGTCAGCACTGGCGAAGGCTTCACACTTCCAGAGCGCCGTTATTTGGCTGCAAAGGCCTTTGCACACACCTCCGCTTATGATGCCACGATTATCGAATGGGCATCCCAGCACTGGACCAAGCCAGAGAGCTTGGAGGGCGAGCCAAGCTTTGCTACCTACACCCGCACATGGGATAAGAAAGACGTCTTGCGCTACGGTGAGAATTCTCACCAGCAGGCCAGCCTGTATGTCGATCCACTTACCTCCGGCGACTTCGCACATGCCGAACAACTGGGCGGTAAGCCTATGAGTTACAACAACTATGTCGATGCGGACTCCGCATGGCGTAGTGTATGGGATTTCCCTGATCAGATTGCCGTAGCCGTAGTCAAGCATTCCAATCCTTGTGGTTTGGCCATCGGCACAACCGTTGCACAGGCTCACGAGAAGGCTCATGCCTGCGATCCAATGAGTGCATATGGCGGTGTGATTGCCGCAAATACCACCGTTTCTGCAGATATGGCACGCAATGTGAAGCCTATTTTCACAGAGGTTATCGTCGCTCCAGATTATGAGGCAGAGGCTTTGGAAATCCTGCAGACCAAGAAGAATCTGCGCATCCTCAAGGTTCCAGTCGCACCAGTAGCACACCCTCAAATCCGTCAAATTGACGGTGGCTTGCTCGTCCAAGATATGGATGTGTTCCAGTCTGAAGGCGATGACGTTCAGAATTGGACGCTGGTCGCAGGTGAAGCAGCAGACGAAGCGACTTTGAAAGATCTTGAATTTGCGTGGAAGGCTGTGCGTTCCGTTAAATCCAATGCCATCCTCATCGCACACGATGGAGCAACGGTTGGCATCGGTATGGGTCAAGTCAACCGTGTGGATTCTTCACACTTGGCTGTGGATCGTGCCAATACGCTGGCCGATGGTCAAAACCGCACCCAGGGAGCCGTCGCTGCTTCTGATGCATTCTTCCCATTTGCAGATGGCATGAAGATTCTCACGGATGCAGGTGTGAAGGCCATCGTACATCCGGGCGGTTCTATCCGTGATGAGGAAGTATTCGAGGCAGCAAAGGCAGCTGGTATCACCATGTATGTCACCGGCACACGTCACTTCTTCCACTAAAATCCGCAGCCATTCTCATACCCTCCCGGGTAATATGAGAATACTCCATGTTGTCCATTGGTTCAGTAAGTATATGCTTGCTGAACCAATCATCATTTATCGCAGAAATGCACAGTTTAAAGATTTTTTCATTAATATGTAGGTTGGGGAGCGATGTCTAATATTCCACACCATATTGAGCCCATGTGGCAGAGTTTAGTTACGGTTGCTGTTATCCTCGTCAGCCTCATCTTTGCATGGTTTGGGCTTGTCAACGTGGCCACCTATATTATTGCGGCCTTTTCACTGGTTATGGGTATTTGTCGCGTATGGCTCAAAGACAAGGCACCATGGAAGGTGCGCGGTATTGTCTTTGATTCCTTTATCAGTTTTTCATTAGCGATTGGACTGGTCATCACATATATCAGCATTGAAATGTTGTAACCGCGTCCATATTTCATCTGCTCAATAGAGTTGTGCCCTGAGCCTTTCAAGCCCAGGGCACAACTGAAATATTATGTTTTCAGTACGCGTTACTTCTCATCAGTCTGGTCAGATTCCGTGTCCTCCGACTGCGTCGTTTCAGATTCGATGACGATTTCTGGAACTTCTGCAGACTTTTCATCGGTTTCGGATTCTTCCACTGTATCTTGTGCATTTGCCGAATCTTCTTGAGCATCCTCCAGCTGCTTTTCTGCGCGTAATGCAGCCACAGCAGCCTCTGTTTCTGCACGCTGAGCACGTACAGAGTCACGGATAATGAAGCCAAAGGATACGGCTGCAGCAGCAACCAAAGGAACGACCCAGAATACCCACAACTGAGACAATGGGTTGGTGGTCATGCCCTGAGTTGCACCGATAACGGCAATACCCGTAGAACGTGCAGGATTCATACCAGCACCATCGATGATGAAACTAGACATGGCACCCACACCATAAGCAGCGCCCACAGCCAGCGCATGATTCTTACGCACGGCACCTTGAGCGCGTGAGGTAGCAAAGAATGCGCTAATGACAAGAACGGTGAACAGCAATTCCACCGCAATGGTGGCCTTAATACCAAAGCTAATACCAGAAGAAGAGCCCATCAGTGTAGCGGAAGGGGAGTTGGAACCAAATCCGTTCGTCACCAAACCCAGCCAGGTGGTCATGGACAAGGCAGAAGAGGTTGGGGTCAGCAAGAACCACAAGCCCGCAGCAGCGAGCGCGCCCAAAACCTGGGCGACAATGTATAGCACACCATCCAGCCACTGCGTGAAACCTGCCAAAATACCTGCAAAAGTGACGGCAGGATTGAAATGGCCACCCGATGCGCGACCGAAGGACATGCTGGCAGCGGCATACGCTGCAGCCGTACCGATTCCCACAAGAGCAATTACAGAACTGGAATTAATAATTGCGGCCCAAGTACTCATCGCATAAATCGCGAAAACAATCAGGAGAGTACCTGCGAATTCTGCAGCCACTCGTACGAGACGATTGGGACTTACCGTCTGAAAATCCTTCGTGGATTCTGACGTGTACACTAAATTATCTGTCATATATACCTCGCTTATAGTGAACGTTGCTATAGTATCAAGGGCTCCACCTATACTTATAGAGATATTTCAAATTTTAATTATTCGGCCACGTTGGGAGAACGATGCCACATCCATATTCTCGTGCGAAAAAAGCACATGATCTTGATAATTCTGGAATCCGTCTTCAAAAAGTCTTGGCGCAAGCTGGCTTTGGATCACGTCGCAAGTGCGAAACTATGATTACAGACGGACGTGTTGAAGTCGATGGTGAACTCGTCACAGAACTGGGAACACGCGTCGACCCTGCAAAGCAAGAAATTCGCGTGGATGGATCGCGAATTCGTCTATCCAATAAACACATTACTTTAGCGCTGAACAAGCCTAAGAAGGTCTTGTCCGCCATGGATGACAAGAAGGGCCGCTGGACGCTACGCGATATCATCGGCGACGGTTATGAACGTGTCTTCCATATGGGACGTTTGGATTACGATTCCGAAGGTTTGATTCTTATGACAGATGATGGAGAGCTTTCGCAGCACGTCATGCATCCGAAGTACGAGGTAGCAAAAACCTATATCGTAACTGTTGAGGGGCATATCGGCGGAAATGTTGCGCGCCGACTGGTGCGTACCGGTGTGCAGTTGGATGACGGCTGGATTAAGCTCGACCAGTGCACCATCTTGGACCAGTCGCGTGAGTTCTCGATGCTACGCGTCGTCTTGCACTCCGGTCGTAACCGCATTGTGCGCCGTATCTTCGGCTCGATTGGTTTCCCCGTTGTGCGCTTGATTCGTACACAGATTGGACCTATTAAGCTCGGTGAAGTCAAGCCAGGATCGTACCGTATCCTGTCCAAAGCTGAGGTAGATTCTCTTGCAAAGGCGGTTGGTCTATGATTACAGTTGCAATTGATGGTCCTTCAGGCGTAGGCAAATCCAGCACTTCTCGCGCCCTGGCGCAGCATTTTGGCTACGCCTATCTGGATACGGGTGCCATGTATCGCGCCGCCGCATGGTGGTGCTTACACAACGGCGAAAGTTTGGACTACGATCAGGTTGATGAGCACACGGAAGCACGTCTGACAGAGTTGGTTGCATCATTCTTTACGGATTATCATTTCGATATTTCACTCGACCCTGAAAATCCCGGCGTTTTCAGTGATGATCAGGATCTGAGTGAGGATATTCGTTCCACCGAAGTGGCATCTCACGTGTCTACCATTTCTTCGATTATTCCGATTCGTCGTTTGCTTATAGCCGCTCAGCGCGCCTATATCGAGGGCGAGCAAAATCCTCAGGGATTTTCAAACGGTGCGGGCATTGTGGTCGAAGGCCGCGATATAACGACCGTTGTCGCCCCCGATGCCGAGGTGCGTGTGCTGCTGACCGCGCGCGAAGAGGTACGACAGGCACGTCGCAATGCGCAAAATGCTCAAAATACGCAAGCTCAGACGGAAACAGGCACAGATGACGTAGCCGCACGCGATGCAAAAGACGCGAAGGTGACCTCCTTCATGGAGGCCAGCGAAGGCGTGACGACTCTGGATAATTCTGATCTGAGTTTCGAACAAACTCTACAAATTCTCATCGATATGGTGGATACCGCCATCGATGAGCAGCTCTTCAACAACTATGCGGATCAGCTCAGCGAATACGAGTTGGAAGAGGGCGATGAAGAGTACCTGAGTGGCGCAGATTTATCGGACTTTGAGGATGAAGCTGAAGCAGATAAGGGCGTGGGCGTGCTCGCAATTGTGGGGCGTCCGAATGTCGGAAAATCTACCTTGGTGAACCGCATCCTTGGCCGTCGTGCAGCCATTGTCGAAGACACGCCAGGCGTTACCCGTGACCGCGTCAGCTACGAAGCAGAATGGGCCGGCACACGTTTTCAGCTCGTAGATACGGGCGGCTGGGAAGCAGACGTCGAGGGCATTGACTCTGCGATTGCTTCACAAGCACAAATCGCCGTTCAGCTGGCCGATGCCGTCGTCCTCGTCGTCGATGGCGTTGTGGGCCTCACTGCCAGTGATGAGCGCATCGTCTCCATGCTGCGCGCGTCTGGAAAGCCGGTCACCGTAGCTGTGAACAAGCTGGATACGCAGATGTCTGAGTATCAGGCGGCGGAATTCTGGAATCTTGGCTTAGGCGAACCTTATGCTATCTCGGCTATGCATGGCCGTGGTGTGGGCGATTTGCTGGATGTGGCGCTGGATAAGCTGGCACATGCTGAAAAGACTTCGGGATTCCTCACACCGAGCCACTTGCGCCGTGTAGCCCTTGTAGGCCGCCCAAACGTGGGAAAATCCTCGCTACTCAACCAGCTGTCTGGTGAGAACCGTGCCGTCGTCAGCGACATCGCAGGCACCACGCGTGACCCGGTGGATGAGGTGGTCAACGTCGGTGGGGAAGACTGGCTCTTTATCGATACTGCAGGTATTAAGCGGCGTTTGCACAAGCAGAGCGGCGCTGATTACTACTCCAGTTTGCGCACTCAAGCAGCCTTGGAGCGCGCCGAATTAGCACTTGTGCTTTTCGATGTTTCCCAGCCTATTTCGGATCAAGATTTGAAGGTGATGAGCCAAGCGGTTGACGCTGGTCGCGCTGTGGTTTTGGTCTTCAATAAGTGGGATTTGTTGGACGAGTTTGGTCGTCAGCGTATCGAACGCCTTTGGGAAACGGAGTTCAACCGTGTCACCTGGGCGCAGCGTGTCAATTTGTCTGCTTTGACCGGCTGGCACACAAATCGCTTGAAGCTCGCCATGGATACGGCTTTGGAGAATTGGGATAAGCGCGTGTCTACAGGCCGTCTGAATTCCTTCCTCGGACAGATTCAGGCAGCGCATCCGCATCCATTGCGTGGTGGAAAGCAGCCGCGTATTTTGTTCGCCACGCAGGCATCCACGCGGCCTCCGCGTTTCGTGATTTTTACCACGGGCTTCTTGGACCACAGTTACCGCCGCTTTATTGAGCACTCATTGCGCGATGAATTTGGATTTGAAGGTACACCTATCCAAATTTCCGTCAATGTGCGTGAAAAGAAGAAGCGCAAGTAACTGCGTATTTTCACCTATAGCCTGTTGTGTGACTGTTCGAATTTGGGCAGTCACACAGCTTTTTGGAAACCGCTATTGTGTACCACATACACAATGCTCCTGCGTACAATGCCCGTACAATTGTGGGGAATGTCAGAGTTCAAAAATTGATATGCTGTATATGTATCCCGGAAAGAGCAATGTGATGAAGAACACATTATACGAATATTTCGAATAAACAGATGGGGTACTGGATTGTAAGAAAGACTAGATTTTTCATGCCCTTGCGGAAATTTCGCAGATTGCCAAAATGTCCAGCAAAGGTGCATTTTAAAAATTTATACTCTATAATAGACGTAGTTATTTAATAATTTACATTATCGCGAGGACTGATGGCAGAAGGATCTTCTCACGGCAGGCGACGTTTTTCGGACAAGTGGGGAAAGCATGAATTAGATGTTTTAGCGGTGCTTTCCTCCGCTTTCCCACAATGGCTTACTTCACGTCAAATTGCTCAACGTGTTAAGGCATACGCTGATTCATATGGCGAATTGGCAGATCAAGCAGCAAAGGCAGCATTTGCTAAACAGTTCCAACGTGACCGTGCAAAGCTCACCGCTATGGGCATTGCCATTGAGTCACGCCAACCTGAATACTCCTCGAAATCTGAAGGTCAAGATTTCGCATCTTATCGCTTGCAATTAGGCGATGAGCCACGCACGCGTATGCATTTTGAAGCCGATGAGCTCCCTATTCTCGCTGCGGCCAATTATCTCGCACGCTCCTTAGCTATGTCCGCAAAACCGGCGGAATCCAAAACGGAGGACAAGCGCGCTCACAAGACGTCACGCTCGCAGCCACATGTAGCGCAAACACCGACACCTGGCTTAGGGCTAGATTCCATTGCGCCTGGACTTGGCACACAGTCTATTCCAGAGAATCTGATGCGTGTGGTGGACTCGCGTCGTTTTACGGCAACCGTCATGGTGGATGGCGAAAGCATCAATGTCGCGTACACGGATTCGGATGATCTCGCTTCCTATGTCTTGGAACACCCAGGCGCCACGATTATCAGCCCACACGAGGCTGTTGATGCTTTTGTACGTCGTTTAAATGCTGCAGCCGCCTTTGAAGAGGCCACTGTAGAACCAGCCGATGACTCCAAGCTACAGGCCGTTTCCGAGCTAAAGAAGCAGATTGAAGCGGAGCGTGAAGGTGAGGGTGCTGAAGAGAAATCCGATCGCAAGTCGGCATCCTTCCAAACAGGTTCCGAAGTGGATCGCCGTTTGCGCCTTATGCTCTTCCTTTCTGCACACTTGGGCGAAGAATACCTGCTCAGCGAGCTTGCGGAGCGCTTTATCGCCGTACCAAAGACACCAGAAGAGGAAAAGAAGAACGTGCAGATCATCCGCAAGGATATTGGCACACTGACCACGGTTTCCGATGACGGCGAGCTGGCTGGAAGTCAGTTCTTCGACATCGACTGGTCACTTTTAGAGTCCGAAGGCATCGTTTCCGCGACGAACTCGCTCGGTTTGGAGCGTCTAGCTGGCGTATCCACGCAATATATGAGCCTCTTGACGGCATCCGTAAGCTATTTGGCACATTCGCCTTTGATGTCTCAAAGCTATCGCAAGAGCGCAGAGGTACTCTACGAGCGTCTCCTCGAGGAGAAGTCTACGCCTGTGGACACGCCTTGGCTCAGCTTGACGGGTTACGAATTAGAGCCAGCCAGCTATCAGGTTGTCAACGATGCTATCCAGCGTGGCAATTTGCTGGATATGGATTACACGGACGGTGCAGGCCGCACCCGCCACAAGCTCGTAGCACCTGCCCAGATTTATGTCGATGAAGGCGTGTATTACGCAGCTGTGTGGTCTGGCGTCAGCGATAGCGATCGCAAGCATCCAAGCACCCGTGCCTACGATGCGGATTTGCCGCGTCATACGCCGATTCATAATGCAGAATCTGCTCAATGGCAGACGCTCCGTTTGGCACGCATTGGCAGGGTAGAGAGCGTGGAACCGAACCACGAAATTAATATCCCGGATGTGCCACTCACGGAGCTGCGCGAATGGAATTTCGAAAATGGTACGCCTACGGTTTTCGTCACTACCGAGAAGAATTTGCCCTTTATTTTGAATCTTCCCGATGCGCGTGTCGAGGACTTTGGCGAGGGCCAAAAGGTGCATTTGACGGTGTCTTCCGATTCGTGGTTTGTGGCATTTTGCATCGCACACGCTCGTCACATTAGCGCTGTAGGACCTTCTACACTACAATCTATGTGTATAGCTCGTGCACAACGAGAATTGACATTGAATACAGCGAATTCGGAGAACTAGTTCATGATTCCAGTATGGGTGTGGATTCTACTATGGATATTCCTCTTCGTTAATCTTGGTTTTGGCGTGTACTATGCCGTAAGTCATGGTTTACATGCGCTCAACAAGGCGGGAAAAACAGGCTCAGAAATCAGTGATATCCTGTCCCGCATGAATGAAGAAGACGCTGAACGTATCCTCGAAGATTCCACCCCATTTTTTGCTAGGCCTTTGTCTGATGTTTCAGATCGCTATACTCAAACGCGCATAAGGGTAGAGGAGCGCCATATCCAGCGCTCTCTACGTCATGATGCGGCTCTTCAGCGTTGGGACGAGTATCACCAAGAAGATCTTGAAAAGTTAGGAGACAAGTTAGATTCCGCCGCCGCTGAAAGTGATGCAAGGGCGGAAATAAAGAACGCCTAAATTTCGTACGGAGATTCTTCGGCGTTCTTACGATGCTTACTGGGTGGGCGCATCCAACCGTCTGCAACCCCTCACGCATCGTGCTGTGTGTATTCGTTACTATTTCAATAAGTCACAATTATGTCTCAGAACGAGTTAAGCCCTGCGCAGCGTTATGCTGCATTCAAAGAACGTCAACGTCAAGAGAAAACAGCCACCGGTATTTTCGCTTCATCCTTACCTTTTGAACTCGATGATTTTCAAAAGGACGCATGTGAGGCTCTGGAGCATAATCACAATGTGCTGGTCGCTGCACCTACCGGAGCAGGAAAAACAGTTGTAGCAGATTTTGCGATTTTTCTCGCCCAACAAAAAAATGTGAAGGCCTTTTACACCACACCGATTAAGGCCTTAAGCAATCAGAAATTCCACGAATTAGTTGCGCTGTATGGCGAGGATAGGGTAGGCCTACTCACCGGCGATGTATCTATTAATTCAGAAGCCGATATTGTGGTGATGACCACCGAAGTCCTGCGCAATATGCTGTATGAGAATTCCACCACGCTGACGGCTTTGCGTTACGTGATTCTCGATGAGGTGCATTATCTCGCCGATCGCATACGCGGACAGGTGTGGGAGGAAGTCATTATTCACTTGCCTCAATACGTGAAAATTATTGGTCTTTCGGCCACGGTATCCAATGTTGAGGATTTCACTGCATGGATTCGCTCCGTGCGTGGAGATACGACGCTGGTTATGTCCGAGCATCGCCCGGTGCCTTTGCACCAGCACGTCATGCTCCAGCAGGGCCCTCGCAAAGAACCCGAAGTGTACGATTTGTACCAAGAGGGGACGGATGAGATTAATCGCTCTCTCGTCCACGCGCTGGATCACATCGATATCCTTGCACGCAAGGCCGCTCAAAATGCCAATCGCTATAAATTTGAGCATGCCAAGCACACAAAGCACAGCAAGCATGGGAAAAAGCCAAGCAAACCACAGGCTCAACAGATACGTCATTACACGCCAAAGCGTTGGGCTGTTATCGATGAACTGGATTATTTGGACATGCTTCCGGGCATTTACTTCATCTTCTCTAGAAACGGCTGTGATAAGGCTGTAGCACAATGTTTGCAAGCAGGGCTTGATCTCACCACAGATGATGAGGTACGTCGCATTCGAGCTATCGTCAACGATATGATTGACGGCCAGCTCACCAAGGATGAAATGAAGGCTTTGCATTTCAACCAATTTGTGGCCGCACTGGAGTTAGGTTTTGCTTCGCACCATGCGGGCATGGTTACGCTGTTTCGCCACATCGTCGAAGCCTTGTTTGAGCAGGGCCTCATCAAGGTGGTCTTCGCGACAGAAACATTGGCTTTGGGCATTAATATGCCTGCGCGCACGGTTATTGTGGAAAAGCTGGAAAAATTCAATGGCGTCGGTCATGTGAACCTCACGCCAGGGGAGTTTACCCAGCTTACTGGCCGTGCAGGCCGACGCGGCATCGACACCGTAGGACATGCTGTTGTGGTGGATCATCAAGGATTTGTGCCTGCAGCTGCCGCAAGCCTCGCGTCCAAGCGTGTGTATCCATTACACTCGAGTTTTACACCGAATTTCAATATGGCGGTTAATCTGCTCCATACACATACTTTGGAAGAATCGCGTCACACACTGGATTTGTCCTTTGCCCAGTGGGAGGCCAATAAATCCGCCGATAGCCTGTCGGGCATGGTCGATGATACGTCCAAAATCGTGCGCGATTATGAGAGCGCCATGCACTGCAATCAGGGCAATTTCGTGGATTTCATGCGCATTCGCATGGAAATTTCGGATATCGAGAAAAAGGACCGTAGAATTCTCAAAAAGAAGGTCTTTACCTCTGAAAAGGCACGTCGCAAGGCTTTCTCGGCTTTAGATAAACGGTTGTCTGTGCTCAAAAGTCGGGAGCAGAATCATCCGTGCAAAACCTGCCCAGATTTTTCTGAGCATGTGCGTTGGGGACACCGCTGGGCACGGCAGGTGCGCGAATTAGAACGGTTAGAAAATCGTCTCGCCTCACGGACACAGTCGGTTTCGCGTCATTTTGATCGCATTTGCTCGGTTTTACGAGAGCTCGACTATGTGGAAGCTCACGATAATTCCACCGATCTTGTGCTCACCGAACGTGGCCAGTTGCTGCGGCAGATTTACAGCGAAAACGACTTGCTGCTAGCGCAATGCGTGCTGGCAGGGCTCTTTGACACCCTCAGTGACCAAGATTGCGCGGCCATTATCACCGCTTTCGTGTATGAATCACGCTATGGTTCAACCCAGGAACCGGCGCATTATCCTGGCGGTTCGAAAGGTGTACTGGCCACCACCGTGGCCCAGATTAAAGCCATCGATAAATCCTTGCGATTTACCTACGATTCCTACGATTTAGAGCATGAGCGTGAACTTGACTTTGGACTGGTAGAAATCATGTTTAACTGGGTGAGCGAAAAACCGCTATCCGAGGTGCTCAAGTTTAACGAGCTGACTGCAGGCGATTTTGTGCGCACCTGTAAGCGTTCCACAGACGTGCTTAACCAGCTGATGACGATTGGAAAATTGCGAGGGGATAAGCACTTAGTCGGCATTGCGGGACGAGCCTTCGACCTAGTCAATCACGGTATCGTAGCCCTTAATCCGTTGGAATAATGCGGAATAATTCCTCGGTCTTCTGTGTTTTGTACGGTAGAGATATATAATAAGGAGAATTTTTATGGCAGAGCGTAGCCTTCGCGGAATGAGTATTGGTGCGAAATCATTGGAATCCGATGACAATGTCGAATTCGCTGATCGCACCGAAGTGAGCTACATTTGTCCACGCGGACATAAAACTATTTTACCTTTGTCTTCAGATGCGCAGCCACCATTGGAATGGGAATGCCGCTGCGGTCAAACAGCAAAGCTTGAAAATGCTGAAGATGAAGAGCCAAACGAAATTACAAAGCCGACACGTACGCACTGGGATATGCTTCTCGAAAGGCGTTCGATGGATGAGCTGAAAGAATTATTAGACAAGCGCTTACAGATGAAGCGCGAAGGATGGTTCCCAGATTATGAGTAATCGTCGCATTGTTTTACTTGATTTAGACGGTACAACGGTCGAATCCGATCCAGGCATCTTGGCCTCGGTTAAGCTGACCTATGAGCATTTTGGCAAGGAATTGCCTTCTGCAGAGGAATTGCAGACCTTTATTGGCCCACCTTTGCTGGATTCTTTTACAGCTCATGGTTTTGAAAATAACGGTCAGGAAGCCGTGGATTTCTTCCGTCTGTCTTACACAAAACCGTTTTTTGATGACCCTCAGGCGCCAGGACAGCTCGTTCCTGGATTATTCCTTAGTCGTATGTATTTTGGCTATCTGGGACAGCTTCAAAAGCTTCGTGAGGCTGGCTACGTGCTCGCTGTGGCCACAGCAAAACCACAGACTGAAGCAATTCGTCTGTGCGAGCATATTGGCTTGGAATACTTGGTTGTAGGCATTTATGGCGCATCCGAAGGCTCCGATACGAGCCGTTTGCATAAGAATCAAGTCATTAAGTATGCGTTTGAGCGTTTGAATTACAACGAAGATGACGGCGATCGTGCTGTGATGGTTGGCGATCGTTGGACAGATATCGACGGCGCACACGACAATGGCATTCCTGCAATTGGTGCTGGCTGGGGTTATGCAGCTCCCGGAGAATTTGAAGCACATAATTGCGATGCGGTGGCCGAAACGGTCGAAGATCTGCTGGATACGGTGAATATGGTATTTAACCGATAATGTACGTTATGTCAGATTTGCATACTTTTTAAAAGGTATGCATCTGTCCATATGTCCGGCCTACTCGGTTAAATCACTCTCCTGTCAATGCTTTGAGAATCCCTGTAAGATTCTCAAAGCAATTTTTTTTACAAAAAAATGCTTACCGTAGTTACGGTAAGCATGAAAAACGATTCTAAAGTTTATATAACTTGTGCCTGATGCAAGGAACGCTTTTGTAACTCGAGCTTTCTGCGCATGCGGTGTTGCGTTAATTCATCAATCGAATGCACCGTTGGCGTGTCTTGGGTCTGCGCATGAGCAGTATGATCTGTTGCTACGGATTCCTCATTCTTCAACGCCTGCGAAATGTGATCCCACATAGCCTGTACAGAAATGCCGAAAACAGCATGGCCTTCACGCATAAAGCTGAGCATTTCACTCTCACTAGCACATTCGAAAATGCGGCTACCATCTGACATAATGACCACGTCAGAAAGCTTCTTCAAATCGCATTGTTCCAAAAAGCTCAGCGCCTTTGTCACATTGTTGAGGTTGACACCTGCGTCCAGCAACTTCTTCGCTACGGAAAGAATAACAATGTCTTTAAAAGAGTACAAACGGCGGGAACCTGAGCCTGATGAAGGCGTAATGCTCGGTTCCACAATATGCTTGCGTGCCCAGTAATCCAGCTGGCGATAGGTGATGCCGGCTACTTTGGAAGCCACTGCTCCCCTGTAGCCTGCTTCGGTACAATCATCTTCGAATTCGAACAATGTGCCTTGAACGAAATGCTGACTGTCCAAATTTTCTACCTCAGATAATCGTACATGCAAACTTAATTGCGGACGTTCGTTGCTTTCTGCCATCTTCTCTGCCTTCTCACAGGTGTTTCTCACCGGTATTGTCTCAACCGAGTTTTTGAAAGTATGCTCACCGATGTTTCTCGTATTATATTGTAAAACGAAAAATGTGGTGGTCTTGTCGTGGACCTACGCCAAAACTGCGGACTTTGTGAAAAATACGAACCGGAAACGTCCGATGATGATTTCATCCCCGTTTTTGAGTACAGCGTTTTCGACACGCTCACGATTCACGTAGGTACCATTGAGGCTGCCAGCATCTTCGAGGCTAAAGTTTTCCCCATTGCGCTTAAAAATGGTGTGTTCACGTGACACGGTGTTGTCATCCAAAAGAATGTCGTTTTCCGCGTCACGGCCAGCCGTAATCACATCCGCATCGAGCAAATAACGGGCTCCGTGAGCACCGCGCGTTGCGATGAGTAAAGCTGCATTATCGTTCAACTGGGCAATCGTATCGATATCTTCTTGCGTCAATGGACGCTCGCCGGTGGCCGTTACAGGTACGGTAACTGCTGGCATGCCAATGACTGTTGTTTCTCCTGCTGTAGGGATCGAAATTTCCATAACCTTTATTCTACTGTCTGTGCGTACTTATATTCAAAAGTGTTTGCTAATGCAGAAATATTTACATTAGATTCTTGTGTCACCGTAACTTTAGCACCATAATTCACACGTAAGGACGAGCCGATTCCTCCGCTGATTTCCACCGCATTTTGCAAATTCGTAGGATCGCCGATGGCCTTGATGATGTAAGGTGCTTCGAGATACTTACCATCGCTCATCAGGCCCGATTGCGTATCGATTACATACGTATTGGTAACAACGCGTACATCACCAATCTGGATAACCTCCGCACCAGCATTGCGCAGTTCTTCGATAACTGTGTACAAGGATGCCGCAGAGATGGCTTTTTTCGTGCCCTGTGTGATGGTAATGGACACGCCTTCACCTTGTGCAGCTACCTTCCCGCTGAGGATATCGTTAGAATCCTGGTTTTCCTGAACCACGCGTTCAATTTCCTGCTGTTTATCTGCAGCAGACTGAATGGACTGCAATTGCTGGCTAAGCTGAGCGCGCTGCGATTCTAGTCGAGAAATCTGATTATCCGTTTCGCTCAGCAAGGTGACGAGTTCGGACTCGCTTAAGGAGCTGTAGGAGGTGTCCGTAATGCGTTGCTGCGCCATAAAACCGTAGCCCAGTAAAATACCCAAGGCGAGAAGCACTAGCGTATTGATAATGCTACGCGTACGGCTACTGCCACGCAGCGCATGCCAAAATTCACTCCACGTAGAGATGACGCGCCGTGGAGAATGCTTCGTGGAAGAGTTTTGAATAACCGGAAAGACGCCGGTTTGGGTATCGTCGGCGTTTGTTTGTGAGGGTTTCTTTGATTCGCGAGCCAAGAGCGCCTCACTTAAGAACTAAAGATAAAGCGTCGGATGGCGGACACATTCGAGAAGATGCGGATGCCCAAAACCACAATGACTGCGGTTGTTAGCTGCGAGCTCACGCCGAGCAAGGTGCCAATGTACACCAGCAAGGCCGCCGTAATCACATTCGACAAGAAGGAAATGATAAAGACACGATCCGAAAAATTACGCTCAAAGAAGGATCGTCCGGCACCCAAAAGCGCATCCAGTGCTGCCACCACCATAATTGGCAAATAAGGTTGAAGCCAGACGGGCACATCCGTTTTGACAAAGATGCCGACCACTACACCGACAATAATTCCAAGAACCGCTGCCATTATTCTGAACCCTTCCGTGCATGCGTTAACGATGCAGTACTTGCAGCAGGTAACTGCATATTGCTTCCACGCACAAAGCTTGTGGAAATTCCTAATTCTTTAAATAATTCTACAGCTTTTGATTTTGCTGTGCCTTCTAATTGACTGTAATCCCCTATGGCGCGAATCACATATGGGCTCTGGATGCCTGTAACACCGATGAGAATGGTCTCACCCGCAGCTCGGATGGAGGTCTGAGGACCCAAACGCAGTTCGTTGATACTAATGGCTTCTGCCCCGCCGGCCCATAGCAAAGACACCACATACTGGAGCTGAGCATCTGTCACGTAATTATCATCCTGACCATCCGTTACGCGTCCGGTCGTGTCATTGGAGGAGGACGAGGATGGATTCGTAATAGTAATCATCGCCCCATCGCCTTGCACGGCGCTCTGAGCCGTGGAAATGGTTGTGGCCTGAATCTTTTGAATGGTCTGCTGCTCGCCCGTCGTTTGTTTGGTCAATTCGTTCAGTTCTGAGCGCTGCTGGTTAATTTGGGCTTCTAAGTCCTGCGCCTGCTGAGAGGATGCAGAAAGCTGAGTAGCCAGCTCTAGACGCACTTTTTCACGTGATGCACCTTGGAGACTGCGTACCACCTGTGTGCCAGCAATGCCCACAATTACGCACAAAATAAAGGAAATGATTTGCGTAATAATTTTCTGTGTTTTTGTGATGGTATGGGCGGTCAGCGTGGAATCCTCAAACATCGGATCCAAGGGATGTCGCATAAGATCATCGAGAAGCTGCGACGAACTCTTGTCCGCACTGCGATGAAGAGCGCGGACATCATGATTTTGTGAATGTGGATCGTTATCGATGCGGTGTTTGCCTAGTTTTCCAGCCTCGCTCGAAAAGGCCGAACGCGTGCGTATAACCTCCTCATCCTTGCGAGGAGGAATAATACTGGGAATGGCTGAGCTATTCGGCATGATTCACCGATTCGTACACGTGAGGCTGCTCTACTGTATCTGCCTCTGCCGTATCTGTCTGTGTAAACGTGCCCTGGATATCCGCATGCTGTGCCATTTCTCTGCGTGTTTTGATAATCAGCCGGATGCCCTGGTGTACGTAAATAATGCCCGCAACCCAGTACAGAGCAATGCCCCACACGGCCAATGCCACACCGAAATCCTGCATCACCGTAAAAATCGGTCCTGAGCCTATGCCAGAGATAATTAACGTTGGAATATCCACCATAATCATGGCTGTGGCGGTTTTACCGACGAAATGAACCGGCAGCGGTCCATAGTCATATTGTGCCAAAACGAAGACGAGGACGGCCAGCATAATATCGCGTGCACCGACCACTATGATGAACCACCACGGGAGCAAATCCGCAAAGCCCAAGGCCAGAATAGAGCAGCAAATGAGCAGTCTATCTGCAATAGGGTCCAGAATCTGCCCCAGCTTGGTAATTTGGTTTAATCGACGCGCCAAGAAACCATCCAAGGCGTCGGTCAAACCCGAAACGGCCAGCATAACTAGTCCTAAAACTAATTCCCCGCGATCAATCAGAATCGCAATTACCGGAATAGTAAGAAGACGAATCAAACTCACAAAATTCGGCCATGTAACGATACGGTTGCTTGGCTTGAGTTTGAGACGTTCTTCATCCTGTGCATTAAGCTCTTCAGTCATTGTTTTCTATTGTACGCAGACACCCTACATCCGTAAGATTACATGCGTGATGCTTGAATGGCGGTAATAATAATAGCGCGTGCACCAACCTCATACAGCTGGTCCATTAAGGAATTCACTTCTGAACGTGGCACCATGGCGCGTACAGCAGCCCATTGCGAGTCGTGCAGAGGTGACACCGTTGGTGACTCAAAGCCCGGTGTGATGGCTACTGCACTGCTGACCTTGGATACCGGGATATCGTAATCCATCAACACATAGCTGTGCGCCGTCAGCACACCCTGCAATCTGCGCGTAAATTTTACCAGCTCCGGATTAGTGCCCTCCATGCGCGGTGAACGTACCACAATGGCTTCAGAACGAACAATTGGTTCACCGAAAATAGTCAACCCCGCATTGCGCAAGGTGGTGCCTGTGGAGACAACGTCTGCAATGGCGTCTGCTACGCCGAGGCGCACAGCCGATTCCACAGCGCCATCCAAGTGCACAATCTGAGCGCTTAACCCGTGAGCCGCGAGATAATCAGCCACGACCTTATCGAAGGATGTGGCAATACGCTTTCCATCCAGGTCTTCAATGCTACGAATCGGACTATCATTTGGCGCTGCGAAGCGGAAGGTGGAGTCACCGAAACCAAGACCCATCTGCTCAATGGCATCCGTATGGGAATTGAGCAGCATGTCGCGGCCGGTTATACCCAAATCGATAATGCCGCTTCCTACATACACGGCGATATCGAGTGGACGCAGATAAAAAAGCTGAATTCCGTTATTTTCATCATCTACCACCAATTGGCGGGAATTCGAACGCAGACGGTATCCGGATTCTTTCAACAATTCCCAAGCAGGTTCAGATAACATGCCCTTATTCGGCACAGCGATTTTTAACATACATCCACTCCCTCTAACATACGAGATTATCGTGCGGTATTCAGAGGCTACTTAGAGATATTTGTACAAATCCTCTAGCGTAATCCCCTTATTAATCATCATGACTTGAACATGATAAAGCAGTTGGCTCATCTCTTCAGCCGTACGGGCTGCGCCTTCATACTCTGCGGCCGTCCACGTTTCCCCGGCTTCTTCGAGAATCTTCTTACCGATGAAATGTGTGCCCTTATCCAGCTCTTCAACAGTTAACGAGCCTTCAGGACGGTTCTGAGCCTTGTCGCTTAATTCTTTGAATAAATCATCAAATGATTTCATGCGCGAAACGCTTCCTCTGCCTTTTGACGAATAGATGCAATAGCTTGTGCTGGATCCTCAGCTCCATACACGGCAGAACCGGCAACGAGTACATCTGCACCTGCAGCTGCGACGATAGCAGCAGTGTCTGGGCTGACGCCACCATCCACCTGAATCTTAGTATTCAAGCCGCGGCGAGTAATTTCGTCACGCAGACGACGCACCTTGTTCATCTGATTATCGAGGAACTTTTGACCACCGAAGCCAGGCTCTACCGTCATAATCAGAATCATGTCGAACTCTTCAAGGATGTCAAAAATTGGCTCCACTGGCTCGGCAGGACGCACCGCAAAGCAAGCCTTGGTGCCCATATCATGCAACTGACGTGCCAAACGCACAGGTGCATGAGCTGCACCCATATGGAAAGTGACGGAATCGGCGCCTGCCTTGGCAAATTCCGGAGCCCAACGGTCTGGGTCTTCAATCATCAAATGCGCATCCACAGGAATAGGGCTTACCTCACAAATACGCTTGACAATGGGCTCACCCAAGGTCAAATTTGGTACAAAGTGGTGGTCCATCACATCCACGTGGACCAAATCTGCTGTCTCAATAGCCTTGAGTTCGCTTTCAAGATTCACAAAATCAGCGGATAAAATACTTGGTGCAATTTGAATAGTCATATTTCCTCATTCTAGAGATAATGAAAGACGGAAGAGTGTGGCGCTTTCATACTCATTCGGGCGTGTATCTTTATCTGTGACTGCATTCGATTGCTTTTGGAACGTCTATCTAATCTTTACTTTACCGTGGTTGAAGTAACGAAGAGATTTCCATCCGTATAGTGAAAGTATGGGAATGCAGCCTACACACGATTATTGTGCATGCTTTGGCGCACGCTGTGAACGTGAAGTTATATCCGTATCCGTTTCTAGGGATGGGCTTTCGGCTTCAGCATCCCCAGCATCGGCAACCTCGTCAGCGCCCTCAACTATGCCTTCATTTGTGGTCTCGTCTGTGGCCTCGCGTGCTGCTTTTCTATTCTGAGCGACAATCGCCTTCGCCTGCTCATACAAGGACTTTTCATCCTCTTGCGCGGCTTTCTTTTCAGCCTTCTGCTCATTACGTTCCGTTATTGCCTGCGCGTGCTGAGTTTTTGCTTCTTCCTGCAACTGGGCGCGCAGTTCGCGTGCACTCATACTGCCAGCTGCAACCTTCTCCTCCAAACCGGTGACATGAGTCAGCTGCGCTTGGAGTTGAGCAGAATCTTGACCCATGCGCTGGATTAGCACGAAGGCTACGACAGCGAGGACGAAAATCAGCAAGGATACCCACACATTGACACGCAACCCCAAGATTTCGTGTGCGCGGTCGATGCGTAGCATTTCAATCCAGGTGCGTCCGGCGGTATACCACATCACATACAAGGCGAAGAGGCTTCCGGCTTTAAATCGACGTACGACGCGCGCACCCAACCACAATAACAGCGCTGCTCCGATGAAGTTCCAGATCATTTCATAGAGGAAGGTTGGATGGTACAGCACGCCGGTCGGGCAACTGGTGCCATCATAGCAGGCCTCGGACGAGCCGATGGCAGAGGCATTACTGTTGAGTTTCAATCCCCATGGCAAGGTGGTTGGAGAACCGTACAGCTCCTGATTAAACCAGTTGCCCAGTCGTCCAATGCCCTGTGCTATCAGTAAACCCGGTGCGCCGGCGTCCAAAAGCACGGCAATTGGGTACTTTTTATGTCTGCACCATGCCCACACGCACAGTGTGCCGAGGAAGACAGCACCCCAAATACCAAGACCACCATTCCAAATTTTAAAAATATCACCGAAGTTGCCGTCTGCCCCAAAATACAGCTCTGGCGTGGTGATGACGTGATATAAACGTGCGCCGATAATGCCCGATGGCACTGCCACGATAGTAATGTCGAGAATTTGGTCGAAAGAGCCGCCAACCTTAATCCATCGTTTGCTGGTCAGCCATACCGCCACGCAGATGCCGGCGAGGATGGCGAGGGCATAGAAGCGAATGGTTAATGGCCCTATGGAAAAGCTGGAAATGGAGGGCGAAGGAATATATGCCAAATTCATGATTATCCTCGTTTACTTGCTACATCAAGGTGATGACGCTTGATAATTGTCTGTGGAAAATGTGTATTTTCAGTAATTTTGAAGAAGTCTGTGTTTATGACAGAGGTTTATTACGGCTCGTGTTGATGTCACAGCGTATTTATGCTTCATGAGTCTCGGGCGCAAAGCCTTCCACACTAGGAAGCTCCCCTCCCTCGTCGAAGCACGAGTATTTGCCAGTATGGCATGCCGCACCTACCTGATCGACCTGAATAAGCAAGGCATCCCCATCGCAATCAATTTCTACTTTTTTCACAAATTGATAGTGACCAGAGGTGTCACCTTTACGCCAAAATTCTTGACGTGAGCGTGACCAAAAGGTGACACGTCCCTCCGTAAGTGTGCGTCTTAAGGCTTCATCATTCATGTATCCCACCATCAGCACACGCTGAGAGTCGTACTGCTGTACGACTGCTGCGACTAAGCCGTTGGCATCTCGTTTCAGTCTAGACGCAATATTTTCGCTCAATTCCTGCTCCATTAACGCACCTCGTATCCATGTCGTGCTAATTCGTTCTTCACATCCTGAATCGTCAACTTTCCAAAGTGGAAAACCGAAGCGGCGAGCACAGCATCGGCTCCCGCCTCTATAGCAGGTGGAAAATCTTCCACCTTCCCTGCCCCACCCGAAGCAATGATAGGGATATTCACAGCTGCGCGGACATCGCGAATCATCTCTAAATCAAAACCATTTTGCGTGCCATCCGCGTCCATGGAATTGAGCAAAATCTCCCCGGCACCCAATTCTGCGGCTTGACGCGCCCACGCGATGGCATCGATACCCGTGTTGTGCTTGCCCCCCATCGTCGTGACGACATAACCAGAATCGGTGCGCGGTGAACCGTCTGCATTCAAGTCGCGTTTTGCATCAATAGAGAGCACGAGTACTTGGGAACCAAAACGATCTGCTACATCGCTGATGAGTTGCGGATTATTGATGGCCGCCGTATTGACGCCCACCTTATCCGCACCACAACGCAGCAGAGTATTGACATCCTCCGCGCTGCGCACACCGCCGCCTACGGTCAGCGGGATGAAAAGTTGATCAGCCGTTCGACGCACCATATCGTAAGTCGTTTCTCGGCCTTTGCTAGATGCTGTAACGTCCAAAAAGGTCAGCTCATCTGCACCCTGAGCATAATATTCACGTGCGAGCTCCACCGGATCGCCCGCATCACGCAAATTCTGGAAATTGACACCTTTCACCACTCTGCCGGCATCCACGTCGAGACAGGGGATGACACGCACTGCAATTGACATTTTTTCTCCTTGGAAATCCTGTAATAAGCCTGCACTATGGAGTGTCTTACGAGGCGCGATGTACCAAATCTTGAGCTAATTCCTTAGCCGCAAGCTGTCCACAGGCACCATCGATATCGCTTCCACGTGTATCGCGTAAGGTGGCTGAAATTCCGGCATTATGCAAGATCTCAATAAACTGTTTCTCATCCTCCGGCTTAGACGCGGTCCACTTGGAGCCCTCAATAGGGTTCAGTGGAATCGGGTTGACATGAACCCAATCATCACCGTAGTGATTGAGCCGCTTTGCCAGCAATCGGGCGTGCTCCGCCTGATCGTTAATACCGCGCATGAGCGCGTACTCGATGCTGACACGACGCTTAGAGCTCAGGTAGTAGTCATGCGCTGCATCCAAAACCTGTGTGGTGTTAAAGCGCTTATTCATAGGCACAAGCTCGTCGCGCAGTTCGTCGTTAGGTGCGTGGAGGGATACGGCTAATCGCAAAGGAATATGTTCGTTGATGAGTTTGCGTATACCCGGCACCACGCCCACGGTCGACAATGTGATATTGCGAGCAGAAATGCCAAAGCCTTCCGGCGGTAGAGCACTAATCTGGCGGATGGCCTTCATCATCGCCTTGTAATTACCAAGAGCTTCACCCATACCCATAAACACGATATTACTTAAACGCGTTGGACCACCAGGCAAGCGGCCCTTTTCGCACTGTAACGCGGCAATACGCACCTGCTCGAGGATTTCTCCAGCGGACAGATTACGCGTCAGTCCTAAGCGTCCGGTAGCACAAAATGGGCAGTCCATGCCGCACCCCACTTGGCTGGAAATGCACAAGGTGGTGCGCTGAGGGTACTTCATCAACACGGATTCGATGCGTGAATCATCGAAGAGCTTCCATAAGGTTTTAATCGTGTCACCCTGATCTGCTTCTTGCTCGACGAGTGGGTCGATAAGCAGAGGGAAAAACTTTTCCTGAGCAATATCCGCAAATTTTGCAGGAAAGTCTGAGTAGCTGTGTACGTCTGTGTTTTTTTGTGCGAAATAATGCTGAGCAAGCTGCTTCACGCGGAAGGCCGGCATGCCTAACTCTTGGGCTAGCTCCTTGCGTTCCTCCATGCTCATATCGACAAGATGCAGTGGGGCTTTGCCGCGGCGGGCATGATTTTTAGCTAAAACATCGCGGAAAGCACCGGTAGTACCGCCTTCAGTAATGCCAGTTTCTGCTACGTTGTGGTGGTGTGCATGGGATCCGCGGCGAGCAGGGGTAGCGTCTGTGGTCTGTGAAGAATTGTGTGCTACAGAAGTGAGAGAATCATTCGAGTAGCTCTGCTGGGTTACCATACCTGTCCTTTAATGTCACGTCATTACGTCTTGATATCGAATAACCCTGTACAGGTTTTCGATGTTAGAGGCCAAAAGCCATAATAAGCATACTAATCACAGGCGCGCACATCAAAATCGAGTCCGCGCGGTCCAGTACGCCTCCATGCCCGGCGAGAATATGACCCATATCCTTGAGTCCCATATCGCGTTTGAGCATAGATGCACACAAGTCCCCGAAAAGTCCCATAAAGCCCACGCAGATGCCCAACACAATCAGTCCCACTAGATGTTTCATGAATTCCGCTGATTCGTAGGTAAAATAACCGATGGCAAGCGAACCAATCACAGTTAAAAGAATGGATCCTAACAATCCTTCCACGCTCTTCTTCGGGGAGATACGTGGAGATAGCTTATGTTTGCCAAATGCTGCACCGAATACCAGTCCGCCGATGTCGCCCAACGATGGCAAAAAGATAATCATAAATTCCGCACTCACCGGATGCTGGCGCGTCAGAGGGAAGACGATAAAACTGCCTAAAACCGTGAGATAGAAAACGGTAAATAACCCCGCGCCTACATGCGTAATGGTGCGTGGTTGACGATGAATATGCACGGGTGTGGAATCTTCAGCAGCGTTATGCGCACGCTTTTTGGCGATAGCGCGTTCCACCCGAAAATGGTTGGCGCGCTTAATGGTGGCGGATAAGGTGACGACAGCAGCTGTGGCCACACAACCCAATGCGGCTACCACGCTATGCGCGCCTGGTATGTAATAGGTGGCAAGCAGCGTAGACACCGTCATCACCCACAGTGGCACAATCGGAATGCGGATGCCGATGACAGCAAAATCCACGCGCAACTCCCATAAGGCCACGCAGACAAAAGCGATGACCAGAGCCAAGAAAATTTGCGTATCAAAAATGAGGCTGCAGACCACGAGTACGATAAGGAGAGCACTAGTGCCCAGCGCTTGAAGAAAATTTCGACCGGTACGTTTGTTTATAGTTTCCAGTGTATGCTCGATATTCTCTTCAATATCTGATGAATGTGGCATAGTGCTCTCCCCCTCAAAAAATCTGATACCTATCAGTTAGTTCCTGACACACGTCAAGACAATCAGACGGAAAGAATTTCCTTTTCCTTTGTAGCAAGCATGGTATCGATTTCGTCAGTTACCTTCTTGGTCACGTCGTCCAAGTCTTTCAGCAAGCGCTTGCCATCGTCTTCACCGTACTCGCCATCCTTGATAGCGGCGTCGATGCCTTCCTTAGTCTTGCGACGGATATTGCGCACTGCAATCTTACCGTCCTCTGCCTTGGTGCGTGCAATCTTCACGTAATCCTTGCGACGCTCCTCGGTCAGCTCTGGCATGGTGACGTGGATGACATTGCCGTCACGGCGTGGGTTTACACCCAAATCTGAGTCGCGGATAGCCTTCTCCACTGCTCCTGCCTGCGAAGCATCGAATGGTGTTACGGCCAATGTACGCGCATCTGGCACACCGATGGTGGCCAAAGACTTCAATGGTGTTGGCGCACCATAGTAATCCACCACAATAGAATTCAGAAATGCTGGATTTGCACGACCGGTGCGAATACCTGCGAAGTTCTCCTGAGTGGATTCCACGGTCTTCTTCATCTGCTCATGAGCTTGATCAACAACTGTTGCCATTTTTCTCCCCTTAAGGTTGTCAGTATTTACAGTTATAAAAACGATGTATTGTTTTAAAAACCTTTGTGCGGATGTGAGGAATTACTCTTCATTCGACACCACAGTACCCAAATCCTCGCCCAGAATTGCGGCAGTCACATTGCCCTCTTCTTCCAGACCGAAGACGCGAATCGGCATATTATTATCGCGCGCCATAGAAAGCGCAGAAGCATCCATCACCGCTAAGTTATCGACGAGTGCGCGATGGTAGCTGACTGTCTTCAGTAGTGTAGCCTCTGGATCCTTGCGTGGGTCGGCAGTGTACACACCGTCCACACCATTCTTGCCCATGAGCACCTCTTCGCAGCCAATTTCCAGCGCACGCTGAATAGACACCGTATCGGTTGAGAAGTACGGCATGCCCGCGCCGGCGCCGAAAATCACAACGCGTCCCTTTTCCATATGACGAATGGCACGCAATGGGATATATGCCTCAGCAACCTGACCCATAGCAATGGCCGTTTGCACACGCGTTGGCTGTCCCTCTTGCTCCAAGAAGTCTTGCAGTGCCAAACAGTTCATAACCGTTCCCAGCATACCCATATAATCGGCGCGGCTGCGCTCCAAGCCTGCCTGACTGAGCTGAGCACCACGGAAGAAGTTTCCGCCTCCAACGACGATTCCTACCTGGACGCCTTGCTGAACTGCAGTGTGGATTTCCTGTGCAATGCGGCGAATAACCTTGGTGTCCAGACCGATGGAGCCACCTCCGAATGCTTCTCCAGAAAGTTTCAGTAAAACGCGACGTTGTGTACTCACTATGACGTTCCTTTCGTCAGTATACAAATTGTTTTAAGTTTACCGTTTCGCCCCTACAAGGATTTTCCACGCGTTGTGCGCGGTTCTCTGGGTTGTTCTGGATCTGTGCCTCCATCATGCTCCACGCATCTTATATTTTAGTCGTTTGAAATCACGCATATGGTAGCTGTGTGCTTACCACGGCATGATATATCTTTCCCACACTCGCCCGTTTCTCGATGTCGCGTAACAAAAAAAGGTAGCTACTGATGTAGCTACCTTTAAGTAAAGCTCGAAAGCCCTGAACAGCGATTTCGTCTATAGCTTTTCGCTTATGACTTACTCAGCGTCTTCGCCCTTGCCCACTTCTACGCGAGCAAATGCGAGAGCCTGGCCGCCAACTTCCTTGAACAAGTCGCCAATGGTCTTGGAAGGATCCTTCACATAGGACTGCTCAAGAAGTACAACTTCCTTATAGAAAGCGTTCATACGACCTTCTACAATCTTTGGAACGATTGCTTCTGGCTTGCCTTCTGCAAGAGACTTTTCGGTTGCAACGCGCTTCTCAGATTCAACCACATCAGCTGGAACCTCTTCGCGGGTCAACCACTGAGGAGCCATTGCGGAAATCTGAAGAGCTACTTCGTGAGCAACCTGTGCACCTGCTTCATCCGTTGCAACCATAGCAACGATGGATGGTGGAAGCTCTACGGACTTACGGTGAGCATAAATCTCAACGTGTGGGCCGCTTACAGATGCCACCTGACCAAGCTTGACGTGCTCATGGAAGAGAGCGCCTGCTTCGTCGATAGTGTCCTTCACAGTGCCTTCGTCTGCTGCAGCAGCCAAAACTGCCTCAGCATCCTGAGCATTAGCAGCTACTACAGCTGCTACAACCTTGTCGCCAAGCTCAACGAAAGCATCGGTCTTAGCAACGAAGTCTGTTTCGGAGTTGAGCTCAACTGCATAACCAGTCTGGCCCTGTGCTGTTTCTGCTACGGAAGAAGCGATAAGACCTTCCTGAGCCTTACGACCTTCACGAGCACCTGCAGCCTTGATTCCGCTTGCACGGATGATTTCCTTTGCACGAGCGATGTCACCTTCAGCTTCAGTCAAAGCCTTCTTAACATCCATCATGCCTGCGCCTGTAGCTTCACGCACTTCCTTGATGAGAGCAGCAGTAATCTGTGCCATTTTAATCTCCTAAAAACCTGAAATATAAATCGACTACTCAGCCTGTGGAGCCTCAGCTTCAGCTTCAGCCTGTGCTTCTGCTGGAGCAGCTTCAGTCTGCGCGTCAGACTTCAAGAGTTCAGTCTCCCACTCAGCAAGTGGCTGATCTGCAGTAGCTGCAGCCTCACCCTTACCGCCACGAGCAAGCAAACCTTCAGCAACTGCGTCGGCCATCAAAGCGGTCAACAATTCAATTGCGCGGATTGCGTCGTCGTTTGCTGGGATTGGATAATCCACTAAGTCTGGATCTGTGTTGGTATCGACGAGAGCAACTACTGGAATGCCCAACTTGTGAGCTTCTTCTACAGCAAGAGCTTCCTTGTTGATATCAACAACGAACATTGCGGAAGGAGTGCGATCCATATTACGGATACCGCCAAGCTGCTTGACGAGCTTTTCCTTTTCGCGCTCGAGGAGAAGGAGTTCCTTCTTGGTCAAACCGCTAGAACGTACGTCTGCGAAGTCCATCTCTTCGAGTTCCTTCATGCGGACAACACGCTTGGACACGGTCTGGAAGTTAGTGAGCATACCACCCAACCAACGCTCAGACACGTATGGCATGTTTACGCGAGAAGCTTCGGAAGAAATTGCCTGTGCAGCCTGCTTCTTGGTGCCTACGAAGAGAATGGTGCCCTTGTGAGCTACAGTCTGCTTGATGAAGTCATATGCCTGATCGATGAGATCAAGAGACTTGAACAGGTTGATGATGTGGATGCCGTTGCGCTCCGTCAAGATGTATTGCTTCATCTTTGGGTTCCAACGACGAGTCTGATGACCAAAATGAACGCCAGCCTTGAGCATCTGGCTCATGGTAATTTCTGCCATGATATACCTTTCTGTCGGTTCTTGCCTGGCTATGCACATTCGCATACAGCAAGCCCACAGCTGTGTCTTGCCGACCGACACGAATTGTCGCACACATAGCGCGTTTTTCACATATCAATAGACAATAAAAAGTATTAAGAACAATTGCGCGATCTTGCCCTTAAAAAAGCGATATGCGGATTCCATATTAACGGAACCCGCATACATCATCAAACTTTTCAGCTACCGCAGTGGGGTGTTATTTCACCCCCCCCATGTAATACCTCAATTATGATTTTTTCTGGACATACATCGCCCTCATTATGCGACTTAATTATGCTGTGTGCGCATATAACGCAGGGCTTGGCGTCTTTCCTCTTTTTCCAAACGGTCGAGGTACACGTGACCATCCAAATGATCGCATTCGTGCTGAAGCATGCGCCCCATTAAGCCGGAGCCTTCGAGGACAATTTTTTTGCCCTCTAAATCGACGCCCTCAACCTTCGCATAGTCGCTGCGGCGTGTTTTGTACCACAATCCTGGCACAGATAAGCAACCCTCGTCACCATATTGCTCACCCGACTGCTCCACTAAGACTGGGTTGAGAATATACCCGAGTTTCCCCTCTATATTGTAGGAAAAAGCACGCAAATTCACGCCGATTTGGTTTGCAGAAAGTCCTGCCCTGCCAGGGTCATCGACCGTATCGAGCAAATCCTGGACGAGGTTTTTTACCGCAGGAGTTATTTCTTTAATCTCGTCGCAAGGTGTACGTAAAACGGGATCAGGTACTACACGAATTTCGCGCAACGCCATATATTATTTCTCCTCCTGAATCTGTGTAGCTTCATCACCTTGGGCGTCGTGATGCATCTCGGATGGAGCTGTAGCCTTTGTGCGTTCGCTCTTATTTTCATTGGCACCAACCGTGGCGATGACGTTCTCTTTCACGTTTTCAACGGCCTTATTATACATAGGCTCCAGCTTTTCACGCGCAGCCTTCACCGTTGGTTGCACCTGCTTGCTGAACTGCTCGGCGGCCAGCATGATCTTAGCAGTAGCCGCATCCGTCATAGCGGATGGCTTCGGTGTGTAAATAATTTCGTCGATAACCTGCTGATATTGCTTGATGACGCGCGGACGCACAACCTTCAAGCTCGGCGTCAAGGTGCCAGCTTCCTGGCTAAATTCCGAACCCAACACGACAAACTTTCGCACCGATTCTGCGCGCGAAACAGTGGCATTTGCACGGTCGATATATTCCTGAATAAAGGCACGCACTGCTTCATTTTCTGCCGCTTCCAAAGGTGTCATAGTGCCGTCCAAGCCATGACCTTCCAACCATTGCTTGAGCATGTCTGGTTCCAGCGTAATCAAAGCAGAAATAAATGGCTTATTATCACCAACGACGAGGGCGTGAGACACAATTGGGCAGGTCGAAATAATGTCTTCCAAAGGTGCTGGAGACACGTTCTTTCCGCCTGCAGTAATAATCAAATCCTTCTTACGACCCGTAATATACACATATCCGTCATCGTCGATGGCGCCCAAATCGCCGGTCTTAAACCAGCCGTCATCCATAACTTCGGCAGTTTGCTCCGGATTGTTCAGATACCCCATGAAGACGCTTGGTCCCTTGATTTCCAGCTCATCATCTTCCGTCAAACGCACGGAGAAACCTGGAGCCATACGTCCCACGGATCCCACACGGTTCATCGTTTCAAAGTTCACCACGCATGGTGCAGCCGTTTCCGTCAAGCCATAGCCTTGGATAAAGGTTAAATCATCGATACCGTTAAAGAAATGAGCAAGGTCATCGTTCATTGGAGCGCCACCACATGCCATGAAGCGCATGCCGTACCCCATAGCCGAATGAATGGATGAGCCCACCACAGCCATAAAGAACTTGTGCCACAGGCGCTGTGTGAAGCTATGGCGCTTCCCCTCTTGCTCATCGCGACTCCACTGAGCAAAATGCTTAAAGGCCGAGGCAAAAATGCGCCCCTTCAAACCGTTTCCAGCCTTTTGAGAGGCTGCGTTATACACCTTCTCGTACACACGTGGCACAGCCAGCATGTAGCTTGGCTTGAATCCACGCAAATCAGTCAAAAGTCGCTTTGTATCAGACAAGTATCCAACAATGCCGTGAGCACCGATAGCGCAGTACTGAATATACCGTGCGAAGGCGTGAGCCAAAGGCAGGAAGAGCAGCAAACGGGTAGGATTTGCGTTCAACATTTCCGGCAGGACCAACCAACCGTTCTTCACCGTATGCATGAAGTTTCGATGAGAAAGTACGGCTCCCTTTGGTTTACCTGTCGAACCAGAGGTGAAGATAATCGTCAATGGATCATCAGCATGTACCTTTTCAATAGCAGTTTCCAGCTTGGCATCCGAAATATCCTTGCCCCACTCTTCCACGGCTTGCAAACCGTTAGATTGAATATTAAAGCTGTAGTGCACCGAATTATCATCCGCAGCGCGCAATTCTTCCAAAACGCGTGCACGCTCTTCTCCACCGGCAAAAGCCACCTCTGGAGATGTTTCGGACACGATTTGCGCCACCTGTTTTGGTGAATCCGTGTCATACACCGGCACCGATAATGCGCCAATTGCGGCGCAAGCAAAATCCACAACGCCCCATTCATACGCGGTTGGCGCATAAATAAGAACGGTATCTCCCTTTTCAATGCCAAGAGCCAGCAAGCCCTTAGCAACTTTGCGCACACTCGTCAGCATTTGAACGGCTGTAATATCTGTCCATTCACGACGAGGACCACGCAGTGCTTGAGCGACCACACTGTCCGGTTCACTCGAAGCTCTGTCCTTTAAGAGCGAATAAATCGTATCCGCATCAGTCGTGGTGTACATTGGCTCGGTTGTAAATTCGCGTAACATACATTCAAGTATAAGTGCACCTCTAACAACAAAATTCTTTAGATATAGTCGGGAAATATCCGGCACATCCATCGGACTTTTTATAGAAATTCACCAATTTTCAGCTGAAATTACCAGAAATCACAGCTGGTGCACTGCCATTTCCGTCCGTTAAAACGAAAATTCACATTGGCCCAACAGGCCTTTCCCGCCAGCATGAGACCGACACTCGCGTGGAAATGCGTCGGCGACACAACGAAGCCATTCATGACGCGCAAAATAACTGGATAATTTTTGCACAGGCTATCTGCCCACGGCACACCTCTGTGAGCAGACTCGTTCTGGATTAAATGCGCCAGATTTTCCAGCTTACTGATCACCTGCGGCGTTGCCAGCGTCTTCAGCAGAGACGTGCCGAGTCTTCCGCGCACGATATCGATGGCTAGGCATGCCACATTGCACGAGTTGTATGACAGTTTGACGCACATACTGCGCTCAATATCACCGCTAACACATTGGCTAATATGGAATTTTATAGTTTCTTTTTTCGTGCCGATGCGATAGTAAATGTCGAAGGCAAGCTCGTGCGCTGCGTCCGCAGTTTGTTTGACTATCGCATTGCGCGTGTTGTTCTCTATATTTTTTGTCAAGATAGTGCTCTTTCACTATCTTCCCTCACCAATAATGGAGTAGATGGGAGCTACTCATTGCATACAAAAAAGCCTGCAACATTTTTAGTATATCGCAGGCTTTATGCAGGACTCCCCACTTAATCGAAAAATATTAAATTTTCCTGTTTGACGCGTGGATGAGTCGATTGACGTTTCTTTAGAGATGATCGTATTGTGTGGCTACCACTGGACAGCTTTGGAAACGGCGCAAATCCGTGTATCCCGTGGAGGACATCGCGCGTCTCAGCGCGCCGATGTAGTTCATAGATCCATCTGCACGGGTGCTTGGTCCCATCAAGATTTCTTCCATCGTGCCGACTGTTTCCAGCTCTACGCGGCGTCCGCGTGGCAGTGAATGGTGGGTAGCCTCACGGCCCCAGTGCATACCTTGACCAGGAGCCTCAGTAGCACGCGCTAGGGCGCTTCCCATCATGACCGCATCTGCACCCATAGCAAAGGCCTTCACAAAATTACCGGAGGTACCCAAACCACCATCGGCGATAACCTGCACATAGCGTCCATCGGATTCTTCCATGTAATCCTTGCGCGCTGCAGCAATATCGGCGATAGCCGTAGCCATAGGCACATGCATACCCAAAATGGATCGAGAGGAGGACACCGCAGAACCGCCGGCTCCCACGAGTACGCCGGCTGCACCCGTACGCATCAGGTGCATGGCGGCGCGGTACGTGCCCACGCCACCCACAACCACAGGCACATCCAGTTCATAAATGAACTTCTTCAGGTTCAAAGGCTCATGAGACTGGGAAATATGCTCCGCAGACACAGCTGTACCACGGATAACGAAGAGATCTACTCCAGCCTCGATAACGGTGGAATAGAACTGCTGCGTACGCTGAGGGGTCAACGCACCTGCCACCGTTACACCGGCATCACGGATTTGCTGGATGCGCGCTGTAATTAATTCTGGCTTAATGGGTTCTGCATAAGCTTCCTGCAAAACTCGCGTAGATTCCGCTTCGCTAGCTCGTGCAATTTTTTCAAAGATTGTACTTGGGTCCTCGTAGCGCGTCCACAAGCCTTCCAAGTCGAGGACACCAAGGCCACCCAACTTACCGAGTGTAATTACCGTTTCTGGGCTCATCGATGCGTCCATAGGCGCTCCCATAACCGGAATATCAAACTGATAAGCATCCACTTGCCATGCCGTGCTCACATCCTGATGATCCCGCGTACGACGAGTAGGCACAATAGCCACATCATCGAGTGCATAGCACATGCGTCCAGATTTACCGATTCCGATTTCAATTTCCTGAGTCATAATCTCTAGATTAGACTGCGCATGTGACGTTACCCCACACCGGTTTCTGCTAGAGGTGTTGCGCTAAAATGTGGAGTCAATACACAATGCAATACGTTTGCCTAAGGGGAACCATGCGAGCACAGTTGAAGAAAAATATCCGCACTATTGTTTTGCTCTTTCTTATTTTCTGTGTGTCTCTCGCCTCGTCTTGCGCATCTCGCACCGCGACGAGCACTTCCCAAAATTCATCGCTGACGGGCACCGTGGATATTATTACGCCCACAGGTAGTACGATTCTCAATTCAAACGCGCCGCTGAACACATGGACAAATGTCACCAGCGCGATGATTAACTCCTTGAAAACTCAGGGCTTCAGCGATGTACAGCTTAGCGAATATCACAATTCTGACATCACAAAACAAACCGAGCAAGTGTCCACTATCACCTCCACTTATGCTTCTGAAAATGATAAAAATCCGCATACGCTCTTCATTGCACCCGCACAAGGCGTAGAAACTCAAGAAGCATTGGCCATCCAGTCACGTTACGGTGACACGGTCCAATTGCCAGAGCTTTCTTCAGAAGAAACCGTCTCCGGCAGTCTCACCACGGAGGAGCTTAACCGTGGCATTGCCTTGATTAGCAATCTGAAAAATGCGCTTGAGCAAGCACAGGCACAGGGCATTAAAGTCGTGCTCATGAGTCAGAAAATTCCTGATTTTACGGAGGATTATTTTGTGACCTTTGCTACCCCGCAATCGATCGCTCGCATTCAAGCCAATAATCTCGTCAGAAAACTACAGCTTGACCAGGCCACGACCCAAGATCCCCAGGCTATTGAAATGTTCCTTTCCACGAACGCAGGTGCTGAATTTAATAAAGAAGCGTTCTCTGCGGCATGGGCAATACTCAAGCCATATTTCGTCACCGGTGTAGCATACAGCCCCTCCGGCCTGATGGATGCTCAAACAACGGATGATGACTGGAGAAATATTACAGTTGCAGACGATTCGCAGACGGGCATAACTTCAGCTTTGGAATCACGCTTAACGCGCAACACGGATTATTTTGCTCAGCTTGATGGCGTTTTAGCTTTTAACGATTATATGGCACAGTCCATCGTCTCTGCCTTGGATTCCTTTGGATTTACAGGCTCTAGTGCCAGTGTAAACCCGAATATTACCTTAGAGAGCATTGTGAATACGCTTTCGGGTAATGCCGATGTGCAGAAACAGAAGGTTCCTCATCCACAGGGAGCGTCAGACACGACTTCCTCGCAGGATTCCACAACCGAGGATGAGAGTGAGACGGGGACACGCAACTTTGCAGAAACTGACCCAGTAGAGCTCACATGGCCTGTGATTACCAGCTATGGTGCGTATATCAACGCCATTCCTTCTATCGTCAACGGCAAGATTTGGGTTTCTGCCATGGAAGATAGAGATGAGGTCAGCACGTCTATTGCACAGCTCAGTGTGGCCCTGAGCAATTCAAATACATCCGATCTAGCCAGTTCTGTGCAGTTCCTCAGCGGTACTACTATTACTTCTCCGCTATTTGCTGTCAATGCGGATAATCTGAAGAAAACCCTGATTGACACGAAGTACATCACTCCAGCAGAGGCAGGATTGTAATCGGCCGCACTTCGGTGAGTAGTCGTGGGTTAAGATAGCGCTTCTTGTCAATTTTTACGCCCCAGTGAAGGCAGGCATCCTGACAGTGGTCGCTTCCCCCATCAGAAATCTGAGCAATGCTTTGCCCGCGTTGGACCTTTGTACCCACAGAGAGCGTCGTAATGGCTGGCTCAAAGGTGCTTCTCCAGCCATGCGCATGTTCTATAACCACAACATCTTTATGTGCGACACGTCCCGAAAATACGATAGTGCCTCCTTGTGGGGCGAAAATGAGCATACCTGAGTCAGCGTCCACATCTACGCCCCTATGCCCAGGAAGCCACACTTGAGCAGGTGCATCGAAGTCCTGAAGCAACTCTGCCGGCCGCACTGGCCACTGCATGATGCCTCTGCACTCCGGTTCGGTATTGTTACCGTAACTGCGCGGACTGGTTACCACACACCCCGAGATACTGAGGAGCACTGCGCACAGGGCTATCACAGAGCGTCGGAACGGAAGCTGTGGAATGGCGACCCGAAAAGGAGGTTGCGTTACATGTGTCATACCCATAATTGTCGCTAACAGTGCTTTGTAAGAAAAAACTTGTACGGCATTGTGAACGGATGTGGATAACACGCGGACGGTAATACTGTGACAGACTATCAGAGCTCTTCATGCCGTAAGAACCCGAACTCCCCCACATACGAAAAAAGCCGAGGCAAACCTCGGCTAGATGCTCCCCGTGCTGGACTTGAACCAGCGACATTCTGATTAACAGTCAGACGCTCTGCCAACTGAGCTAACGGGGAATGTCAGCTTTTCTTAGCTGTGTGCTGTGCACAAGACATATATACTAACGGGCTTTCAGTGCTTTCGCAAATCTGGTATGTTTGTGGCGTGTTGCCTTGAAATTATGCGGATTTTCGGTGAAAGCACGAGGAGTCTTCTGCTAGGTCATTCGGAAATAATCGTCAAAATATCATCCACATCCGCCCTGGAAGGCACAAAAGTATTGATATCATCAGCGCTGGCGTATCCTAAAGCAATGCCTACCACAACTTTGCGGTTGAGTGGAATATGGGCCAAGGCACGAATCTCATCCGGGAAAATCACCGTAGAATAAGCCACGATGGAGTCCACACCACGGTCATACGCGGCCAGCATCAAGGTATTGGCAAATGCTCCCGCGTCAAAGAGAGCCCAGTCGAAGATCTTGTCGGGCACAGTAAGAAAGGCAAAAACAGGTGCGTTAAAGAGATTTTTCTGTGCCCGCGAGAAGTGGACTTGCCCCGGAGCAAACTGCTTTTTGAACTCCACGGTCCATTGCGCCATGACTTCTTGATTCCATTGAGGCCAACGATTGCGGTCCATAGGAGCGATATCACTGTGGCTTTGCTTATGCTCCTCCACACTGGTCAGATGGATGTGTCTGAGCTCCTGTGCAGCCTTTCCGGTGAGAATATGCACATGCACAGGCTGAGAATTCCCCCAGCTGGGCGAAGCCTGTGCTGTGCGCACAATCTCCTTCAAAAGCTCTGTATCTACGGGCTTATCACTAAAATCGCGCACGGAATGGCGAGAATGTACTACTTCATCGAACTGCATTGTTCCTCCTTGATAATTAATCTAGACCAAGTATCTAATCGAGCTCGAGTTGTGCGGATTCTTGGCCTTTAACCACGAGATCATCGATGATGACCTTGTGGACATCATTTCTGTCTGGCACTACAAACATAGCTTCCTCGAGGGTTTTCTCCATGATGGATCTCAATCCACGCGCGCCTGTGCCCCGCTCTAGTGCCAACTGTGCCACGAGTTTAAGAGCCTCAGGCGTAAATTCCAATTCCACGCCCTCCGCATCGAAGAGTTTTTGATACTGCTTCACCAATGCATTGCGTGGCAACGTCAAAATATCAACTAAATCCTCTTGTGTTAGCGGATCCAGGCTCGTAATTACCGGCATACGCCCCACGAATTCCGGCAAGAGGCCAAACTCTGCTAGATCTTCCGGGATGACGTTGCTGAGTAGCTCTTGTTTGCTCATCTCGCTTACCGACCAGTCGGCACCGAATCCTAGAGCACGTTTGCCTAAGCGCTGGCGAATAATGTCTTCCAGACCCACAAAAGCACCTCCACAAATGAAGAGAATGCCTTGGGTATTGATTTGCATCATCTCTTGCTCTTCGTGTTTACGTGTACCCTTCAACGGCACGCTGGCCTGTGTGCCTTCTATGAGTTTGAGGAGCGCTTGCTGCACCCCTTCTCCACTAACATCACGCGTAATGGAGGTATTTTCTCCAGATTTGCGCGCAATTTTATCGATTTCATCGATATATATGATGCCCCGTTCTGCCCGGTCAATATTGCCGTCTGCGGCCTGTAAAAGGCGCTGCAACACGGTTTCCACATCGTCACCTACATAACCGGCTTCCGTTAACGTTGTGGCATCGACGATGGTAAACGGCACATTCATCATACGTGCCAAGGTCTGCGCAAGATACGTTTTACCCGTACCTGTAGGGCCGAGCAGAAGCACGTTGGATTTTGAAATCTCGACCAAATCTAGCGGATTATCGGAAGGTGTGACTTTTTGGGCCAGCTTTTGAGCCGTATCAACCAACTGCAAATTCACACGTTTGTAGTGATTATATACAGCCACAGACAGCGTACGCTTGGCTCTTTCCTGTCCTACAACGTAGCGGTTCAAAAAAGCTGTCATGGTACTCGGGGATACGAGTTTCACCGTATCGTGATCGGCCTGCTCTAAACGGTTTTCAGAAATGATTTCTACACATAATTCGATGCATTCATCGCAAATGGCAGCATTGGCACCTGTGACGAGCTTATGAACTTGATCCTCAGTTTTATTGCAAAAACTGCAGCGAGGCACGTCCTCATAATAACTGATGACTTCGCTCATGGTTCTCCTTACATAAAAACGCACCTCTAGTCTAACAGGCTGAGGTGCGTTTCTCGTGGCTTATGCAAGCTAGGTGTTTCTGCCACCTAGGCTACGGCGTTGTGCAACTGTATGTATATACCGCAGCTGCGCGGTTGCAACATTTACTGACGCTTATCGAGCACTGCATCCACAATGCCGTACTCCAAAGCCTGTGGAGCCGTCAAAATGGTATCCGTCTCAATATCCTTATGAATGCGCTCAATGCTCTGACCCGTGTGATGAGCCAGTGTGTTTTCCAGCCATGCGCGCATACGTTCCAGCTCACGCGCTTGAATTTCGATTTCCGTTGCCTTACCGAAATCTTGACCCATAGCTGGCTGGTGAATGAGTACACGTGCATTAGGTAGCATCAAACGCTTATCCTGCGTACCAGCAGCCAGCAAAATAGCGGCAGCAGAAGCGGCTTGCCCAAGGCATACCGTCTGCACATCAGGCTTGATGTACTGCATGGTGTCATATACAGCCGTCATAGCGGTCATAGAACCACCAGGGGAATTGATGTACATCATGACGTCCCTGTTTGGATCTTGGCTTTCGAGCACCAAAAGCTGAGCCATAATGTCATCGGCGGATGCATCGTCCACTTGAACGCCCATGAAAATAATGCGATCCTCGAAAAGCTTGCTATAAGGGTCAGAACGCTTAAAACCGTATGCCGTTCTTTCCTCGAACTGAGGCATTACATAACGAGCCTGCGGTCCAGCAAGACGCTCAGCACGAGCGATAAATTGTGCTTCTTGAGATGCCATTACCGTGCCTTTCTAGTTCATGCTTTCTGGAGTATCTACGATTTTGTCGATAAAACCGTAGTCCAATGCCTGCTGAGCAGTAAACCAATGGTCATACTCGTTATCGCGATAAATTTCTTCCACGGTATGTCCCGTTTGTTGTGCAGTAAGTTCTGCCAGAGTCTTCTTCATATCCATAATGAGCTCTGCATTAATGCGAACTTCGCTTGCAGTACCGCCCACACCACCAGAAGGCTGGTGCATCAGCACGCGCGCATGCTTAGTGATATAACGCTTGCCTGGGGTGCCGCTGGACAGTAAGAACTGGCCCATCGAAGCTGCCATACCTACAGCTACCGTTGCAACGTCTGGCTTAATAAGCTGCATGGTATCGTAGATTGCCATACCTGCTGTAATGGATCCACCAGGAGAATTGATATACAACCAGATATCCTTATCTGGATCTTCGGCGGCGAGCATCAGCATTTGAGCGCAAATGACGTTGGCATTCGAGTCCTTGACTTCTTCACCTAACCAAATAATTCGGTCTTTCAGTAAGCGTGAGAAGATAGGATCTCCAGCCATGGCTGGCGCATCACCTTCTGCCATTGCTGGCATCTGTGGCGTAGAAATTGCCATAATATCTCCTTAAATTTCTTTAGTAATTAAGAGATTACCCTTTTAACGTGACTGCCGTCGAGCTTTGCGCAGTGAGCGCAAATTTCACTTTCAGCTTTTTTGCGGCTCGATATTGTGCGAAATCCCCTTGTGCTGAGCGTTCAGCCGCTCCAGACTGGAAGATACAGCTACCGATAAGAAGACTGCTACACCTAGGGGAATAAAGGCATGAATAGAGCTACTGCTCAGCTCGATCAGCAAGCACGAAGCCATCAACGGCGCCCGCTGACTGGTGGCGAGAAAGGCTGCAGACGCGATGAGTGCAACCACGCTGATACTGATATCCGGCAGAATGTACTGGGCTCCGATGGCGATAACCGCACCTAATGCACCGCCCACGGCAATGGCCGGAGTCAATACACCGCCCGAAGCCCCCGAACGCACCGTCAGCATGGTTACGATTGCTTTTAAGGCGGCGGTTAATAACAAAATACCCACCACCTGGATGCCGGCAGCATCATACGCATACTGGGCAAGGGCGCGTCCATTGCCCATAATATTCGGTAAGAAATATGCCACTATTCCCGTAACAACGCCCATTAGAGGCAGCTGCCACAATATAGCTGTGCCTTTCACCTGATTGCGTGCAGCCCAATCCGTGCCCCGGCGATAGTAGTATGCGATGGCACCCATAATTGGGCCGATGATCACACACATGAGTATCAGACTATGAGAAACTTCTATGGCGTGGATGCTGTAAAAGGTGTGATGACCTTTGATAAGTCGCGCCGAAAATGCAGCAACCGCGCTGGTACCGAAGGAGAGAATAACGGTGCGTATACTCACATCCACGAGCAGCATTTCTACGGCAAAAAACATACCCGCAAGCGGTGCATCATATACGCCAGCAAAGCCCGCTCCAGCGGCGATAGCTACGACAATAGTCATATCCTCAGCTCGCAATTTCAATGCAGCAGATGCTTTTTGACCAAGCAGGGAACCGAGCTCTCGTGGAGCGGTTTCTCGGCCAATGGATAAGCCGGCACCCACGATGAAGATTTGCATAATCACATGAATGATTGTGGCCACTACAGGCATCTTCTTGCCATGCACAGCCCCAGATACAGACGGTACTTTTATGTGCGCACGTAGGAAGAACCAGACGAGTGCAGCCACTATGCTCGCTGCAATAATGCTCAGTGTCCATCTCCACGGTTGTTGCGTCGCAGCCACAGGAGCAGCCATGCTTTCTGCGCCGCCGAGCATCAGTGTTTGAACTACTTCCAGTAACAATGACAGTAATGCGGCCGAGATACCGACGATGCCGCCTAAGACGAAAACAATAATCAAAGCAGTCCAGATATGCGTCAAGCGTGAATGGTTGAACGCCTTGTCCTGTGAATTACTCATACCCCGCCTAAAAGATTATATATAGCTCATGAAAAATGGTCTTAAGATTATGCATCTAAAGACCATTACATCATCTCTCTATGAGCGTTTAATCCGCTTAGTTAGCTTCCTTTGCAACTTCTTCAGCAACTTCTGCTGCTGCGCTGGCTGCTGCAACACTCTGATCTTCATCGTCTTCTACACCGAGGAAGCGAGACAAATCTACAGTGTTATTGTCAGAGTCCTTGAAGGTGACCTCGCGCATTGCGGTAAGCATACCCTTGGAACGAGCCACTTCCTGTACTGCAGATGGAAGCTGTCCACCCTGAACGATGGAGTTGATGAAGTTGTTTGGATCCATGCCATACTGCTGTGCAATGGAAGCAAGGAAGTTCATCACGTCGGACTGAGAAACCTGTACATCCATAGTTTCAGCCAAGGTATCCAAAAGAATCTGGTCGCGCAATTCCTTTTCTGCAGAATCTGCAGCTTCCTTCTTCTGATCCGCAGTTGCCTGCTCTTCCGTTACGCCCATATTGCGCAAGTGCTCTTCAGTGTGAGCGGCGAGCATACCCTTTGGCACTGGGATTTCAATGCCTTCGACAATCTGAGCCAAGAATGCGTCACGTGCGACATTTGCCTGACGACCTTCCGCATCCAGCTGTGCCTGCTTCTTGATGTCTTCCTTCAATTCGTCCAAAGTGTCGAATTCGGAAGCATCCTGTGCGAAGTCATCGTCGAGCTCTGGCAAGTCCATGGACTTTACGGAGTTCAAAGTCAGCTTAATTTCTGCTTCTTCGCCCTCATGCTCGCCTGCAGCAAGTGTGGACTTGAATGTGGTCTTTTCGCCTGCAGAAAGGCCAATCAATGCTTCATCGATACCGTCCAGCATGTTGCCTGCACCGATTTCGTAGCTGACGCCATCCTGAGAATCCACGCTTTCACCATCGATGACAGCTTCGAGGCTGATATTTGCATAGTCACCCTTCTCAGCTGGGCGGTCTACGCTTACCAAAGTACCGAAGCGCTGCTGCAAAGCAGCCAAACGGTTGTTGATATCTTCATCGGTAACTTCTGGCTTGTCGATCTGTACTTCCATGCCCTTGAGCTCTGGGAGATCAAACTTTGGACGTACTTCTACCTCAGCAGTGAACTTGAGCTTTACGCCATCGTCCTTCTTCTGTGGCACATCCTTCAAATCGAGAGCTGGCTGGTCCATTGGACGCAGCTTCTTTTCTTCGATTGCATCATTGTAGAACTGTGGAACTGCATCGTTTACTGCTTCGCCTACAACTGCTGCGTAGCCAACGCGCTGGTCTACGATCTTGCCAGGAACATGACCCTTACGGAAACCAGGAACGTTAATCTGGTCAGCGATGGTCTTGCGAGCCTTATCCAAGTGTGGCTCAAGTTCTTCCTGATCTACAGTGATGGTGAGCCTTACCTTAGTTGGCTCAAGATTCCTCACGCTAATCTTCACGTGGCACTCCCATTCATACTATCCAAACTAGTCTCGTGCGTATTTTAAAGACTAGACAACCTTTATATAATAACCTTACTTAGGGACGGGGAAAGCAATTCCACTTGCCAATTCCGGGCACCCTGTTCCAGCAAGAATTCGTGAATCGTATCCTTATCGAAATCCAAATTATCGCGCCAGCATAAATTGCGCAAATATTGTGGTTTGAGTAACAACTCCACCGGCGTATGCGTATCCTGACTGACCTGTCCGATCAACGCTCTGCTCTTTTGAAGCCGTGCGAACCTATCTGGGTGATGCTCGCGCCAATACTTCATGGATCGTGGAGCGCTCGTGCCTTCGGTTTCCACAGGCAGCACTTCATCGCGTGTCTTTTTATATGACTGTGATAAAGCCTTAGCTATGGCTTCTTTCCAGACCTTTGGCTTGACTTGCCGTTGGACGCTGGCATAACGTTCAAACATTTTGGCGCGTTCGGGATCCGTGTCAATGCGCACACGGCTATTGAGCACACGAATTTTCGCGAATTCTTTAGAATTCTTCGGTTTTCTTTTCGCCGCCTCGATAATCCCCTGATCAGTCAGCAGCAAATTAGGAGAAATATCGAGCTCTTTGGCCAATTGCTCTCGCGTATTCCACAGTTCTTTAACGATGCCCAGAGCGCGTATATCACTATTGACATCCGTAATATGCGATACCTTACGCCATGGCTGAGGATGAGTCGGCTTTTTCTTTAAACCTTTATCCAGCAGGAAGGCAAAATCTTCCTGAGCCCAGTCGAGTTTTCCGCTTTTTTTCAAATCTTCATGGAGCTTATCGCGCAGTTCGATGAGCACTTCCACGTCCAAAGCGGCATAATTGCGCAAATCTCGATTGAGTGGCCTGTAAGACCAGTCTGCAGCCGAATGCTCTTTAGCTAGGCTCAAGCCTAAATAATGCTCAGTCACCGAAGACAAGCCGAAACGCGATAAGCCCAACAATCGTGCAGCATGTTCGGAATCAAAGAGACGATTTATGCGAAAACCAATATCCCGAAAACCAGGAATATCTTGACCGCTATCATGGATAATCCACTCGGCATCGCGAATCAGCTCATTAAAGCTATTCCAATCCACGCGCTCGCGCTCCAGAGCTACAGGATCCAGCAGAGCAATCGGAGCGCCCTCACGCTTGAATTGTACTAAATAGTCACGGTGTCCATAGCGAAATCCGGACGCACGTTCGGCATCTGCTGCCAGCGGACCCGTGCTCTTTTCATAATGATGAATGAAAGTATCAAACTGCTGACGCGTACAAATAACGTCGGGTACTCCTCCCGCTGGCTCGTCAAGCAAACGTATGTCTGTGATACTGGTATTCATAGCATGAGAGATTTTAGCATACTCTCCAGAAGATGCCTGCGAACGAGAAAGTGGTTCCTCTTATCCAGAAGAACCACCCTTCGATAGCAAAGTATCCTTTAATACACAGTAAATCCGTGACTTTCAAACTGCTCCACTACCCTCTTGCGCAAAGCCGCCGATGGACCTTTCGCGTCCTCCAGTGGGTAAGGAATGCGCATTTCATGCCACTTTGGACGACCCAGTTGATGGAAGCCCAGCACGTCAATGTGCTCAACGGAATCACCAAATTCCTCACAAATCTGCGCGACCTGCTCTACATTTTCCTCGGAATCGGTCAAATTTGGCACAAGCACAAAGCGAATCCAAATTTTCTTGCCCTGCTTGGCCAAGCGCTTGCCGAATTCAATGGTGGGCGCCAAGGTGCCGCCAGTAACCTTTTTATAGGTTTCTTCATTGCCGGATTTGACGTCCAGAAGACATAAATCGATATCGTCGATTTGCTCATCTGTATAGTTTGCACCCAAAAAACCTGAGGTGTCCAAGCAAGTATGTACGCCCATTTCCTTGGCGGCCCGAAAAACGCGCGATACAAAGGCAGGCTGCATCATGGATTCTCCGCCCGAGAATGTAATGCCACCACCGGTTGCTTTAAAGAGATCCTTGTAGCGATCTACCTTTTTAATCATGGCGTCCAAATACACGGGCTGACCATCACGCATCTTCCAAGTATCCGGGTTCTGGCAGTATTGGCAACGCAGTGGGCAGCCGCTCATAAATACGGTCATGCGTGTGCCCGGACCGTCCACAGATGTGTTGATGTCCCATGAATGCACAAATCCGATATCGCCGGTTTTCAATGCCTGCAGTCGATCGCGCCTGTCTAAACCGATGGGTGATTCAAAACCCGATAATCCGCCCATGAGCGTTTGACGCGCGTATTCTTTCGATTCTCGAAGCATATGCGCGGTGGTACTGCGAAAAGTTGCCATTATTCAGTCTCCTTCGACTCTTTCGCAATTCAGGAAGAAAGCTTACACGTATTAGATTCGTTATATTTCGATTATACCGATGAACGATAACCCTATGCTCATACTCTACGCTCAAAGGAAAGAGGCGAGGTAGCACACCCCGCCTCTTTCAACCACGACTAGGAATTAGTTCGTGATGCTGAGTCTTTACTCTCGGCTAGACACTGCTCTTAGTCAGATACTGCACCAGCGTGGAAGGTACGAGAAATAACATCGAGCTGCTGTTCCTTAGTAAGCTTTACGAAGTTTACAGCGTAACCAGATACACGCACGGTCAAGTGTGGGTACTTCTCTGGGTGCTCAACAGCATCCTCGAGCTGCTCCTTGCGCAACACATTGATGTTTGCATGGTACAGACCGTGACCGTTACCCGCATCCAAGATGCCAACGAGGTTGTTGATACGCTCAGACTCATCGCGACCCAAACCATCAGGTGTGATGGTGTTGGTCAGGGAGATACCATCGAGTGCATCATCGTAATCAATCTTGCCTACGGAGAACATGGAAGGCAACATACCGTGGGAATCCATACCGTTCTCTGGGTTTGCACCTGGAGCGAATGGGGTACCCTTCTTGTGTCCTGATGGGAAGGAACCGGTGTTCTTTCCATACTCTACGTTAGAAGTAATGGTCAGTACAGACTGAGTTGGAACTGCACCGCGGTATACAGGCAGGCGACGAACCTGACCCATAACAGTGGATACAACCCACTTTGCAAGGTCATCAGCACGATCATCATCGTTACCGTATACAGGGAATTCACCCTCCGTACGGAAGTTGACAATCAAATCATCTGGTGCACCTTCTACATACTCTGGAGTGCCCTGTGCATCCTTGTTGTAGATTGGGAAGACCTTTGCATACTTTACAGCTGCGAGGGAATCTGCTGCGATAGACAGACCAGACATACCGCAACCGAGTGTACGATACACTTCCTTATCGTGCAAAGCCATTTCGATGGACTCGTATGCATACTTATCGTGCATGTAGTGGATGATGTTCAATGCTTCGACATAGGTCTCAGACAACCATTCGAGAGCCTTCTCATAGTTTGCCTGTACGGATTCGAAGTTCAAGGATCCATCTTCGTTGAACTTTACTGGATCGATAACGCCGGAGTCGATGACGCGCATACCGGACATCTCATCGCGACCATCGTTCAATGCATAGAGGAATGCCTTTGCAGTGTTTACGCGAGCTGCGAAGAACTGCATCTGCTTGCCTACGCGCATTGGGGATACGCAGCAAGCAATAGCTGCATCGTCGCCCCAGTGAGAACGAATATCCTTATCGGATTCGTACTGGATAGCAGAAGTGTCGATGGAGATGCGTGCGCAGAAGCGCTTGTATCCCTCAGGAAGCTTTGGATCCCAGAAGATGGTGATGTTTGGCTCTGGTCCTGGTCCGAGGTGCTCAAGAGTCAAGGTGTTGAGCAAGCGGAAGGAGGTCTTCGTGACCAAAGTACGACCGTCATCGCCGAAACCTGCATCTGACCACGTTGCCCAGTAAGGATCACCGGAGAAGATGTTGTCGTAATCCTTGGTGCGCAAGAAGCGTACGATACGAAGCTTCATCACGATGTTATCGATGATTTCCTGAGCTTCGGTTTCAGTGAGAACGCCGCGTGCGAAATCACGCTCGAAGTATGCATCAAAGAATGCAGACAAACGACCGATGGACATTGCTGCGCCATCCTGGCTCTTGATGGAAGCGAGGTAGCCCATGTAGGTCCACTGTACAGCTTCCTTAGCGTTCATAGCTGGACGAGAAAGATCGAGACCGTACTCGTTACCGAGGATGATGAGCTTCTTCAAAGCCTTAATCTGCTCGTCATGCTCTTCGCGGAAGCGGATCCAGTGCTCGATTTCCGTCTCGGTGAAGTCGTTGCGATAAGGGATAGAATCCTTATCACGCTGCTTGAACTGAATCAAAGCGTTCACACCATAAAGTGCTACACGACGGTAATCACCGATGATACGACCGCGGCCGTAAGCATCTGGAAGACCAGTGAGAATCTTGGAGTGACGTGCGCGCTTGATACGTGCGGTGTATACGCCGAAAACGCCATCGTTGTGAGTCTTGCGGTACTTGGTGAAGATCTTCTTGATTTCAGGATCTGGTTCCTTACCAGCCTCACGAATAGCCTGCTCAACCATGCGCCAGCCACCGTTTGGCATCATTGCGCGCTTGCAAGGGACATCTGTCTGAAGACCTACAATAACATCATCTTGATCATCGATATATCCAGCTGGGAATGCATCAATATCTGCTGGTGTGTGAGTATCTACATCATAAACGCGCTGCTTACGCTCAACAGCGAGGTATTCATCATCGAGCTTCTTCCACAAATGCTTGGTCTTGTCCGTAGCATTTGCCAAGAAGGATTCATCGCCTTCGTATGGGGTATAGTTCTTTTGGATGAAGTCACGTACATCAATGTCGGACTTCCAATTACCGTCTGCAAAACCTTCCCAAGCCTGGGCCTGGAGTTCTTCAACGGAAACAGCATTTGTATCTACAGCTGCCATTATTTCTCCTTGTGGTTGCATAAACGGCGAAGCCTTATGTTCAACGCCGAACACTTATTATTCTAATCGACTCCGACAATTCATACCGGCGAAATTGACGTGACCTTGCTCACATTTCAGCTTTTGCGTGTTCTTAAAAGAGCCTTTAATAATATTGATAATTTTTCATACTTTTCGTTGATACAGCCCTCCACAGTGCATAAAAAGTGGTGTCCTCTGCACGAGGACACCACTATGTTGTACCGAAATTTCGCTACTACTCTCTAAAGGCGTTCGTGACGGGCAGTCGGCGATCGCGGCCGAAAGCCAAAGCGGTAACCTTTGGACCCAATGGGTACTGACGGCGCTTCCACTCTGCCCTATCCACCAATCGCATCACCGTGTCCACGGTCTTCTCGTCGAAACCATCAGCCAGCAAGTCCTCGCGGCCGTGAGCTTTTTCGATATAGGCTTCCAGCACAGCATCGAGCAATTCATACTGCGGCAAGGAATCGGAGTCCTTCTGCCCCGGACGAAGCTCCGCGCTTGGTGGCTTGATAATAGAATTCTCTGGAATAGGTGGCAGCTCGCCTTGACTTTCTGCGTATGCATTGCGCCAGCGTGACAACTGCCATACGCGGGTTTTCAACACATCTTTAATAGGTGCATACCCGCCTACCGCATCGCCATAAATAGTGGAATATCCGCAGGCGCATTCCGACTTATTGCCTGTTGCCAAGGTCAGCAAGCCGTGTGAATTCGAGTATGCCATCACGATGACGCCGCGTATGCGAGCCTGTAGGTTTTCTTCGGCGATGCCCTGGAGCTGGAGCTGTGCCTGATAACCCTTGAAAATCGGCTCGATAGGCTGAACTTCGTAATGTGCACCGAGATTTTCTGCCAATTGTGCCGCATCATCCTTTGACCCATCCGAGGAGTACATACTCGGCATGGAAATGCCCCACACATTCTCCCCACCGCAGGCATCCGCCGCCATAGTAGCCACGAGCGCCGAATCGATACCACCGGACATGCCCAGCACGACCCCGTTAAAGCCATTCTTACGCATATAATCGCGCAAGCCCAGCACGCACGCACGGTACACCATTTCATCCGTGCTCATTTCCGGAGCCATATCATCGGTGCAGCTCGAACCATCCGCATGGAGAGTCCATATGCGCAGATCCTCGTCAAACCGGTTCAGGCGCGCCAGTAGTTCGCCTTTTTCATTGATGACAAAACTGCCGCCGTCGAAGACCAAATCATCCTGGCCGCCCACTTGGTTCACATACATCACCGGCGCATGCACTTCACCCGCGCGTTGTATGCACAAGTCTGTACGCGTATGATCCTTATTTTCTTCGAAAGGTGAGCCATTAATCGTCACCAATACATCGAGGCGCGACTGGGCAAGCTGAATAGCCGGCCCATCATCTTGCCAAATATCCTCGCAGATGGCGAAACCTACTCGATACCCATCGATGTTCATAACCAAGGTGTCATGACCCGGCGTGAAGATTCTAAATTCATCGAAAACGCCGTAATTGGGGAGAAATTGCTTATCATACGTGCTGAGAATATGCCCCTCATGGAGCACGAGCAAGCGGTTTGTAGGCCTGTCATCATCCGCGGCAGTGCCACTCGTCAACGTTCCCACGGTGCCGATGACAACGTAGATATCGCCTAAGCCTTGGGATACCAGCTCTTCAGCGAGCTCTAAAGCCGCATGTTCTGCGCGTCTGCGAAAGGTTGCGCGGAAGGCCAAGTCCTCGATAGGATAGCCGGTAATGGTCATTTCTGGAAATACCACTACACGCGCACCACGCTCACGGGCTTGGGCAGCATAATCGCATACCTTCTGCTTATTCGCATCAATTGCTCCCACACTGGTATCGATTTGTGCAAGCGCAAAAGTTAGGTTATCTGCTTTCTTCATGGTCGTCATGCTTGCCCTCCTGTGGTTTATTTTGTGGTCTGTTCGCATGCAAAATTTCTCGGATACGCTCTACGCGTGGGCCAATTTCTCGCTCATATCCGCGATCCGTTGGCTTGTAGTACTCCCGGTCTCGCAGTTCCTCTGGCAAATACTCTTGAGTAGCTACCGCGCCGGGCACATCATGGGCATAGATGTACCCCTTGGCATTGCCAAATTCTTCCATAAGTTTGGTCGGCGCATTTCTTAAATGCAAAGGAACTTGGCCAATATTGCCCTTTTCCACATCCGCCAGAGCCGCATTAATGGCGTTATAGCTTGCATTAGATTTCGGCGCCGTAGCCACCGCCAACACTGCTTCACCGAGAATGATACGGGCTTCCGGCATGCCCACCAAAGCCACGGCTTGAGCGGCAGCAACGGTCACCTGCAGTATCTGAGGTGCAGCCATGCCTACCTCTTCACTGGCGGCAATCATAATACGTCGTGCGATAAATCGTGGATCTTCACCGGCCTTGAGCATACGAGCCAAATAATGCAAGGCCGCATCCGGATCAGAACCGCGCATGGATTTGATAAAGGCACTAGCGACATCATAATGATTATCGCCGGATTTGTCATAATTCAGCTGAGCCACATCGATGACGGAACTGACCACAGATGGATCGACAACCGGACGCCGCTCGCCTTTTTTCCGTTGTCTCTCAATGGCTACGGAGCCAGCAGAAGCCTCCAAAATCGTTAATGACTTGCGCGCATCTCCCCCGCTCAGCCGTGCAATATCTGCGATGGCCGCATCCGTGACGCGTATTTCATCATTGAGTCCCTGCGGCGCATGAATGGCCCTGCGCACTAGCTCCTCAATATCCGAGGCTTCTAGAGAATTTAACTTCACCACCACAGATCGGGAAATTAGCGGCGAAATAATGGAAAAGCTGGGATTTTCTGTGGTTGCAGCAATAAAGGTAATATCGCGATTTTCCACACTTGGCAGCAAGGCGTCCTGCTGGGATTTCGAGAACCGATGCACTTCATCGATAAAGAGCACAGTTTCTTGACCGGTGGTAACCAGACGCTCATGGGCGCGAGACAGCACCGCTCTTACATCTTTTACACCGGAGGTTACCGCAGATAATTCTTCGAAAGCACGGCCAGACTGCTGAGCCACGATATACGCCAACGTGGTTTTCCCCACACCTGGCGGACCAAACAATATCAAAGACGTGGGTGCCGTGCGCCCGTGCGAAACCGGCGCCGCTACTCTACGCAAAGGCGATCCCGGACCCAGCACATGATCCTGACCGAGCACCTCATCGAGAGTGGTAGGACGCATGCGCACAGCAAGTGGGCGGACTATGGATTCATCCACCTGTGCTGCGCTAAAAAGATCATCTACCATGCTTCATCCATCCGACTGACAATGTGAGCTTATTTTGACTGTATACCGACACTCGTTCTTTCTGCCCTACGCGAGATTAATAATCCCAGTATTCCAGCTCTTCAATAACATTCACATCGTAGCTTTCAAACACTACTTCGCCCTCCTCAAGCGTACTATCCAAATCGACGACGCCATCGATAGCCCAATCATAGTCACCCTCCACATCGCAGAGAATTTGGCGCACACGCCACCGGTGATGCGTTTTTTCTTTAGAATCATCCAGCATAAAGAATCGCGCAGAGCGCGCATCCGCATTCGTGAGCAAGCCCTCGTGATCTTCGTAAAAGTCATCCAAAGCATCTTCCCAGTCATGGATGCGCATACCCCACTGGGCATCCAGCTGTGCTAATGCCTCTGGATTATCTTGATTCATCAGCTCCACTCGACGCATCAAGGCATTGCGCACCAATGCAATTAAGCCCTTTTTATGTGCCAGTAATTGATCGATTTCTGGCGGAGCAGCCTGAGCACTACGCATCTGGGTGTCGAGGATATCCAAGCCCTCTCGAGCCGCCTGGGCCAATCCTGCAGCCTGCTCCCACTCATCGACCAGTGAGGAGTCCACACTGTGGACGATGACGGATAGCCAGTCGATAATATCATCGAGTTGCTCGTTTTTCTTTGCATCCGGCACACTCTTGCTCAAAGCCCTATACGCATCTGAAAGATAACGCAGCAGCGTGCCTTCACTGCGTGCAATGCCCATAGCAGACACGTATTGAGAAAACGAACTGGCCGTTTCCACCATGTCGCGCACCACTGATTTACACTGAACCTCATAGTCAGCAGCCCACGGTACATCCTTGCAATACTGCTCAAATGCGGACACGATGAGCTCAGCCAGCGGCTGTGGATACGTGATTTTTTGTAGTTCTTCCATGCGCTCGTCATACTCGAGACCGTCATCCTTCATCTCGCGCATGGCCACATCGCGCGCACGCCTTTGCTGGACACGCAAAACCTGCGGAGGATTTTCCAGAATCGATTCCACAATCGACACTACATCCAACGCGTATGTGTCACTCTCTGGATCGAGCAGTTCCAGCGCTGCAATCATAAAAGGCGATAACGGCTGATCCAAGGCCAGATTATCCGGCATATCGATGGTCAGATTGTATTCCATAGAGCCGTCGTCCAGCTCCCACTTTTCCACGATATGCGCATCCATTAAGGTTTGGAAGATATTCGCAGCCGTTTCACGTAGCTTCTCTTGATATTCTGCTCCGACTTGACTGTGCTTAATCAGTGCAAGAATGCGTTTCCATGCATCTCCACCCTGATAAATCTCGCTCAGCACCATGGAATGCGTAATCTGCATATGCGGCTGCAAGGTTTCTGGCTCAGACTCAATCAACTTCGTAAAGGTAGATTCGGTCCAATTTACGAAGCCTTCCGGAGCCTTCTTACGCTTAATCTTCTTCAGCTTCTTCGGATCATCCCCTGCCTTAGCTACGGCCTTCGCATTTTCAATCTCATGCTCCGGTGCCAAGGCAATAACCAGTCCTTCAGAATCGAAGCCACTGCGCCCTGCACGGCCGGCAATTTGGTGAAATTCGCGCGCACGCAATCGACGCTGCCTAAAGCCATCGTATTTCGTCAAGGCCGTAAAAATCACCGTATGAATAGGCACATTGATACCTACCCCCAGTGTATCTGTACCACAAATCACCGAAAGCAGACCTTCTTGCGCAAGATTTTCCACCAAGCGACGGTAGCGCGGCAGCATGCCTGCATGATGAATGCCTACACCGGTCAAAAGGATGCGCTTCAGCGTTTTGCCGAATACCGAAGAAAAGCGCGTGCCGGCCAATGCCTTTTTAATTGCTTCGCGCTGAGCGCGATCTGCAACACCCAGATTAGCCAGTTTTTCTGCCGTTTCCACGGCGGCTTCCTGTGCAAAATGCACGATGTACATAGGCGCATTGCCCTTTTCGCTTTGCGCGCTGACCACACTATGCAAGTCATCGACCACATACTCGTAGCTCAGCGGAATAGGGCGCTGAGCGCGAGACACAATGCTGACCGGGCGGCCACTGAGTTTTTCTAGCGATTCTGCAATGCCGGAAATATCACCTAAAGTCGCACTCATGAGCACAAACTGTGTATGGGTTAAGGTAATGAGCGGCACTTGCCATGCCCAACCGCGGTGTGGATCGGCATAATAATGGAATTCATCCACTGCCACACTGCTAATATCGGCCTTCTCCCCCTCACGTAGGGCCTGATTCGCCAACACTTCGGCTGTACAGCAGATAATCAACGCATCGGCATTAATATGCGAGTCTCCGGTAATCATGCCGACATTTTTTGCCCCAAAAATAGAGACGAGTTCAAAGAATTTTTCCGACACCAAAGCCTTAATCGGTGCCGTATAGTATGAGCGTTTCCCTTGGGAGAGCGCCATAAAATGCATGCCTAGCGCAATCAGTGATTTACCCGAACCCGTCGGCGTGTTCACAATGGTGTGATCGCCAGAAAGAATATCGACGATGGCTTCTTCCTGATGACTCCATAAATCCACGCCGCGTGTGCCGCGCACCCATCGTGTGAAAATATCCAACAAGTCTGTTTCATCGATAACAGGTGCGTTCTGCCCAGTCTCGTCACTTGACTGCGCAATCGATTCCGCAGCCATGCCGAGGCTTGCAGGTTGTTTCACCCAATCTTCGGATTGCATGAGCTCATCTATATGCATGTGTGTCTACCGCTTCGTTCTCTTGTATTCAGCTTGCGTTTTACGTATATTTCATGAAAAGCTGCGTACTTCTTATTGTACGTTTGTGTCGAATTTTCACGCGGCTATTGCGTTTTCTCACATCGCGCATAATCGTGGATCCTCAGTACGCAATCGAGGAAACTGGGAGTGCAGTGTATTGATATGCATATGGGGCGTGCACTTTCATACACACCCCATACCATATAAGCACTCAAAAACGATTTAGTCTTCGTCTTCCTCAGGATCGTAATCCACGCCCGTCTCAGCTCGCTGCTCATCGGAAATAGGAGCCGGAGCGCCGGTTAATGGATCCGTGCCGCCACCCGCCTTAGGGAAAGCAATTACGTCGCGGATAGAATCTTCGCCTGCCAAGATGGAAGCGCAGCGATCCCAGCCGAATGCCACACCTGCGTGAGGAGGAGCACCGTACTTGAACGCCTCAAGCAAGAATCCAAACTTGTCTTCTGCCTCTTCTGCACCAATGCCCAACACATCGAGCACGCGGTCTTGGATATCTTCGCGGTGAATACGCACGGATCCACCGCCGATTTCGTTACCGTTGCAGACGATGTCGTAGGAATCGGACATGGCATGTCCTGGATCCTTGTCGAAATTGTCGATCCAATCTGCGCTTGGCATGGTGAATGGATGGTGCACAGAGGTCCACTTAGAATGACCAACGGCTACATCGTCATCATCTGCTTCAATCGTCTTGAACAATGGGAAATCCACAACCCAGGTAAAGGCAAATTCGTCCTTCTTAAGAATGCCCTCGCGCTTAGCAATTTCCACACGCGCTGCACCCAGTAGCGTTTGAGAAGCCTCACGTGCGCCTGCTGCGAAGAATACGGCATCGCCATCGTGAGCGCCGGTAGCTGTCTTCAAACCTTCGCGTTCTGCATCAGAAAGATTCTTCGCCACAGGTCCCTTGAGCTCGCCATCTTGGCCGAACTGGACATAAGCCAAGCCCTTAGCACCGCGCTGGCGTGCCCAATCCTGCCAACCGTCGAACTGACGACGTGGCAAATCTGCAGCACCAGAGTATACGACTGCGCCCACATAATCCGCTTGGAATACCCTAAATGGTGTGTCCTTGAAGTAGTCGGTCAGCTCCACGATTTCGTTGCCAAAACGCAAATCTGGCTTATCAGAACCGTACTTATCCATAGCATCTTTGTAAGTAATGCGTGGGAATGGGATGGTGATGTCGTGTCCCGCAGAAGCCCATACTTCCTTCAGCACGCGCTCAGCCATAGCGATGACATCTTCTTGACCGACGAAAGCCATTTCCATATCCAACTGTGTGAATTCAGGCTGACGATCGGCACGGAAGTCCTCATCACGGTAGCAACGCGCCAACTGATAGTAGCGTTCAATGCCAGAGACCATCAGTAACTGTTTGAGCAGCTGTGGAGACTGTGGCAATGCATACCATGAGCCAGGGTTTAAGCGTGAAGGTACGAGGAAGTCGCGTGCACCTTCTGGTGTGGACTTGATGAAGGTAGGTGTTTCTACTTCGGTAAAGCCCATCTCATCCAAGGCCTTGCGTGCAGCCTTAGACATAGCGGAACGCATAAGTAAATTCTTGTGCATCTGAGGACGGCGCAAATCCAAGTAACGATACTTCAAACGAATTTCATCGCTTGGCAGCTGGGTTTCGGATTCATTCTCCAAAGAGGTGGAAACCTGGAATGGCAGTGCTGCAGACTTTGCGAGAATCTCAATCTTCTCAGCAACGATTTCAACCTTACCTGTGACGAGGTGGTCATTTTCATTGCCTTCTGGACGCTGACGAACCAAACCTGTGACGGAAACAACGAATTCGCTACGCAGTGGGCGCGCTGTTTCTTCGTCATTAATCACGACCTGTACGAGACCGGATGCGTCACGCAAATCGATGAATGCTACACCACCATGATCACGGCGACGATCCACCCATCCGGAAATGGTGACGGTAGAGCCAATCAGTTCTTCAGTCACATCAGTGGCATGATGTGTTCTATATGCAGTCTGAGACACTTTATTCCTCTGTTTTACTATTGAGATTTTCTAGGGAAAGGATACCAATACCGCTCTACGACACCATTCACGCCTGTTTCTGCGTTGGATGCACGGCACGCATGCGGCACAAGCCCGACCAACAAAATTATTTTTCTTCGGCGATAACCACCGTGCGCTCCGCAAACTCCGCCTGAGGCGTCCACTCCAGAGGATCTGCCGCAATCTGCTCGCCCGTAATAATATTCTTGACTTCCTGAGCCGTGGTCTGATTGTTGTCATCTACGGTAGAGGGAATCCATACGTATGGAATGCCTAGCTTATCTGCATACTTAATTTGCTTGCCCAGCTTGGCAGAGGTTGGTGCTACATCGGTCGCAATACCGCGCGCACGCAGCTCACGAGCAATGGCATTGGACTGAGCGCGATCTGCCTCATCCCAAACCGCAACAAGCACAGCTGCAGGAGAAATACGCGAGGCGGTGGCATGTACGGTGTGCAAAATATATGACACTAAACGCGATAAGCCGATGGACAATCCCACACCTGGATACTTCTTTTTACCCTGCGTTGCCAAATTATCGTAACGGCCACCCGAGCAAATGGAGCCCAAGGATGCTGCACCCTCGAGGAAGGTTTCATACACGGAGCCGGTGTAGTAATCCAAACCACGTGCAATCTTGAGGTCGGCGATAACAGCGCCTGGTCGAATTTGTGCGGCTTCATCGACAATCATGGCCAAGGTGTTGAGACCCTCGACAGCCAAAGCGTAATTATCAGCGGCGGTATCTACGCTGTGCTGAGCACATAGTGCGTCGAACTTTTCGCGCAGTTCTTGTCCGTTTGCCGCGGAAAGCTCCGCTAATTCGAGGCATGCCTGTGCTTGAGCCTCGCTCGCCCCACATTCGCTGATAAGCAGTTGTGACACCTCCTCAGCTCCAATTTTGTCAAGCTTGTCGATTTCACGCAGAACGCCCTCGATATCGCTTAAGCCGATTCCACGATAGAAACCTTCGGAAAGTTTGCGATTATTGGCATGCACGGTGGCCTTAGGCAAACCCAATTCACGCAGCTCCTCCAATGCTTCCACCATGATAAGAGGAACATCCACTTCATAATGGCTAGGCAAATCGCCATTGCCTACCACGTCAATATCCGCTTGTACGAATTCGCGGAAACGACCTTCTTGTGGACGCTCTCCGCGCCATACCTTCTGGATCTGCCAACGCTTGAAGGGGAAAGACACCGATCCCGAATTTTCAACCACATATCGAGACAATGGGACGGTCAGATCAAAATGTAAACCCAGTCGTTCCTCGACAGGCGTGTCATCTTCATTGCCTAAATCTTGCAATCGCGAAAGCAAGTAAATTTCCTTACTCGTTTCGCCTTTCTTCAATAAACTTGAGCCTTTTTCAACTGCTCGTGTTTCAATTCCCAAAAAACCATGAAGTTCAAAAATCGAACGCAGAGTGTCCATCACGCGCTGTTCAACGACACGTTCTTCTGGAAGCCACTCTGGAAAACCTGATAATGATGCACCTTTTGCCATAATTCCTTATAATAGGTTATGTCACGGAAAACCGACGACTGTTTTCCCCTGCCTACTGAATTCCTATTGAAGAGGAGTGCTCATGTCTGAAGACACAGCCACCACACCTGCTACCCCATCCGCTCTCGCTGCACAAGCCAAGCCAACAGCACCTGTAGCACATAACACAACAATTTATGGTGCCGCCGAATTAGAAAAAGCAAAGTCCTTCGGCAGAGTTGCCGAAGACGGTACCGTGTATGTCAAGGATGACAATGCTGAACGCGAAATCGGTCAGTACGCCGCTGCGAATGCAGATGAAGCACTCTCCTTGTATGCTCGCCGTTATCTGGACCTCAAGGCCAAGATTGATCTTGCACGCACACGTTTCGAATCCCATTCCATTCGCACCCGCGAAATCGATTCCACGCTGAAGACCTTGACCGAGGAAGTCCAGGAGCCTGCTGTTGTGGGCGATATTCCCGCTTTGCGCACCGCGGTTGAAGAACTTCAGACCTTGGGCGAAACAGCCAAGGAGCGCATCGCTCAGGCTCATCACAAGGCCGTGGAATCCGCCATTGCGCAGCGCACCAAGATAGTAGAAGAGGCTGAAGCTGTAGCTGCCGGTTTGGGTGATTCCACAAATTGGCGCAATACCAGTGAAAAGTTCTCTCAGCTCTTTGCACAGTGGCAGAATGTGCAAAAGCACACGGCACGCATCGATAAGGCTGTAGCAGATGAATTGTGGGGTCGTTTCTCCAAGGCTCGCAGCACCTTCAACGCTCAGCATCGCAAGTGGGTGGCAGCGCGTGATAATGCACGCTCTGCAGCTCGCAGCGCAAAGAAGGCGATCATTGCTCAAGCCGAGGAGTTAAAGGATTCTACGCAGTGGGCAGAAACCTCCCGCAAATTCAACGATTTGATGAACGATTGGAAGAAGGCGGGACGCGTGGGCCGCACGGAGGATGACAATTTGTGGAAGCAGTTCCGCGCCGCAGCGGATGTCTTCTTCAATGCACGCCAAGCCGACCGCGATCGTTTGAATGATTCCGAGAAGGAAAATCTGGCTGCGAAGGAAGCCTTGCTTGTCAAGGCGGAAGCCCTTGTACCAGTAGCCGACGTAAAGGCGGCCAAGGCTGCACGCATCGCTTTGGGAGAGATTCAGGACGAGTGGGATGGCATTGGCCGCGTCCCACGTGCCGACGTGTCTCGCATCGAGTCCCGCATGGATGCTGTAGAAAAGCAGATCAAGCAGGTTGAAGACTCTGCATGGTCAAATTCCGATCCAGAAGCCGATGCGCGCAAGTCTTCCTTTACGCAGCAGCTCGAGCAACAGTTGGCACAGCTCGATGAGCAGATTGCAGCAGAAACCGATGAGAAGCGCAAGCAGAAGTTGCAAGCGGAGCGCGAAACAAAGGCTCAGTGGCTGAACGCTGTGCAGTAAGTCTGTATATTCAGGGCAGCTCTGAATTCAAACAACTGCGGGGAGAGGCTTAGGTCCTCTCCCCGCTTTTATAGAGCAATTACTGCGTTCTCAGTCGATACTCTTAAGCAAAAGCATTACTTTCCTCGGCTCAGTCGGCGAATCCTGAGTTTGGAGTCGTCCTTCGTGCCGGTCAGCCTGTACACATCAAACACACCTTCGATTTTTCGGATGGATGCGAGCAGCTGATTTAAATGACTCATATCCGCCATTTCAAAGCTGTATTGGCTAATGGCTACGCGATCATCACCGGTGGAAATCGTACCGGAAATGATATTGACGCCCGCATCGGACAGCACACGGGTAATGTCCGAAAGCAAACGGCCACGATCCAGCGCTTCCACCTGAATCTTCACGAGGAACACGCCTTGTGAACTAGTCCAGTTGACTTCCACCAATCGCTCTGGCTGATTGGCTTTAAGGCTAGCCACATTGACGCAGTCTTCGCGGTGCACGGATACGCCTGAACCACGCGTAATGAAACCCACAATTTTGTCGCCCGGCACCGGCGTGCAGCACTTTGCTAGCTTGACCCACACATCGTCTACGCCCTTCACAGATACGCCCACGGACTTCGAATGACGGCCCGCTCCTGCCCGGCGACGCAACGGCATGACATCTGGCTGAGCCTCTTCATCGTCATCTGCATCATCTTCCACGGTCTTGGCGATATGCGTAATGACGTTCTGCGTAGAGACTTGGCCTTCGCCGATGGCTGCATACAGGGAGTCTAAGTCTGAGTATCCTAAATCGGCAGCCACGGCTACGAGCAATTCCATGCGCGTGTAGTTATGCGTAAAGAGATTGCGTTTGCGCAGAGCACGCGTGAGTTCATCACGCCCTTCGTCGATGTTTTCGCTGCGTCGTTCCTTCGTAAACCATTGGCGAATCTTATTGCGCGCCTTTGGCGACTTGACAAAGTTTAACCAATCATGGGATGGTCCCGCATTTTCGGCTTTGGACGTGATAATTTCGACGGTATCGCCGTTTTCCAGCTGGGTATCCAGCGGCATCAGGCGGCCATTGATACGCGCACCCATGGTGTGATGTCCCACTTCGGTGTGTACCGCATAAGCAAAGTCGATAGGCGTGCCCTGTTTTGGCACGGCGACAATCTTGCCTTTCGGCGTAAAAACATAAACCTGACCTGCGCCCAAGTCATCCTTGAGGAAGCCTAAGAATTCATCAGAATCTGGCACTTCACTTTGCCAGTCTGCCAGCTGTTTGATCCACTGCAGATTATCTTTTTCAAAGACTTCGCGTGATTCGGAATCGACCTTTTTCTCACGCTCTGCATCGGTTTTATCTGGGGCGGACAAGGCACGTCCGGCTTGACCATTGGCCTTGTACTTCCAATGCGCCGCAATACCGAATTCTGCTCGCCTATGCATATCCCAAGTGCGGATTTGAATTTCCACAGGCTTGCCACCTGGCCCCACCACAGTGGTGTGCAAGGACTGGTACATATTGAGCTTAGGCGTGGCGATATAATCCTTGAAACGTCCAGGCACCGGATTCCAGCGCGCATGAACAGCGCCTAAAACGGCGTAACAATCGCGTATAGAATCCACGATAATGCGCACACCCATGAGGTCGTAAATATCGGAAAAATCATGACCACGTACAATCATCTTTTGATAAATGCTGTAGTAATCTTTTGGACGACCTTTCACGCTGGCATGAATATTTTGTTCATCGAGATCTTCGTGAATCTCTGCAAGAATCTGTTGCAAATACACATCGCGCTGCCCTGCGCGGTGACGGACTAATTCGACAATTTCGTTATAAATCTTCGGATGAAGAGTTTTAAAGCTCAGCTCCTCGAGCTCGGTTTTGATGGCATTCATGCCCAATCGATTCGCCAATGGCGCATACACATCGATGGTTTCCTGAGCCTTTTTCTGAGCACTTTTTATTTTCACGTAGCGCCACGTGCGTGCGTTGTGCACACGATCGGCGAGCTTAATCACCAAAACGCGCACATCACGGCTCATGGCCACAATCATTTTGCGGATGGTTTCAGCCTGCGCTGAATCCCCCACATCCATTTTCGTCAGTTTGGTGACGCCATCGACCAGACCCGCGATGGTGTCGCCAAATTCTTCTCGACACTGATCCAAGGTGAAATCCGTGTCCTCGACCGTATCATGCAGCAAGCCTGCCGCTATGACTTTGGGACTCATGCCGAGGTCGGAAAGAATTTGTGCGACCGCAATAGGATGGATGATGTACGGCTCACCAGAGCGACGACGCTGGGTGGCGTGTTGCTTGACTGCTCGCTGATAAGCCCGCTTGAGCAAAGCTATATCGGCGTCCGGATGATGACACAAACAGACTTGGATAATCGGCAACAGCGGGTTGAGAGGATCCGTGCTAATTTCAGCGCCAAGCACGCGAGAAGTAGGCGCATCTGCGTCTTGCTGCGTAAAATTGTTTTCAGCCATAGAAACCGCCCACTTCTTTATCGAAACACATCACTTATTGTAAGCTTATTTACTCTTCAGTGTAATGTGTATGTGCTAATCCGTTACACCCGTAGATCCGAAACCCCGCTCTGAACGGTCAGAATCTGGTAAAGTCTCAGCCTCTACAAAACGCGCTTCCACATAGCGTTGAATAACCAGTTGTGCGATGCGGTCACCGGCTTCGAAATGCGCTGTGGTCTCAGGGTCAAGATTAATCAAAGGCACCTTAATCTCGCCTCGATAACCTGCATCGATGGTACCTGGTGCATTGACCACGGTAATGCCCTGCTTAATGGACAGTCCGGATCGAGGATGCACCAGTCCTACGTATCCTGCAGGAAGAGCGATGGCAATTCCCGTAGGTGCGAGAAAACGCTGGAAAGGGTGAAGATCAAAGGATTCTGTTGTGCGCAAATCCACCCCTGCATCGCCCGCATGCGCGTAATACAAGCCCGTTTTATGAACGTCCTCATTGAGATATTTAATGAGAACTTCAATATTTTCAGGCTCGTTATACATCTGGTCGTACGCCATTATACAGCGCACTCCTTGCAGACTGGCTGGCCATCTTCCGTGGTGTAGGCCAGCTGAGAACGATGCTTAACCAAGAAGCATTCGGAGCAGACAAACTCGTCGCCCTGCATTGGAATTACAGTAACACTGGAGTCTTCGTTGCTCAAATCGCTACCTGGCAGTTCATAACCTTCTGCAAGTGCGTTCTCGTCATCATCTAAATCAGCATTCTGATTTTGACGTGAACTCTTTCCCAAGGCCTCAATGGATTCTTCGTCTTCGTCCTTGGAACGTGGAGTATCGTAATCCTGTGCCATTGCTTGCTCCTTAATGAATGGAATTGGCATGTGTCCTATGCGACTGAGGATACTACATTTTTCGTATGTGTAAAATTGACGGCACGTTGAATTTAGCCAGTTTACGACTTTTTGTGTAAGGAACACAGGTGGCTGATGTGCCGCCCTCACCATATTATAGAAATAATTCAAGTTTCAAGGGGTTTCGCTATGGCTGAAAATTCAGGTGTTTTTGTGGCTTTCGATCACGTCGATGTGGACGGTTTTCTCGTGATACGCAACCCTCAAACCCGTGAAATTATGCGCCTTGACGTCACAGATGAGTTAGAACAAGGAATTTTGGCGGCGAAGCAGATTAAAAGAGATACTCAAGGTGCACCGCAGCCTCATGAAGAAAAAGCTCTGCCACTGTCCGCTATTCAGTCACTCATCCGTGCGGGAAATACGCCTGAAGAGATTTCGGCTCAGAATGGAATTTCTGCTGCCCTTGTACGTCGTTTTGCTTCGCCTGTGGAAAAAGAGAAGAAATTCATGGTCTCCCAATTTTTGGATACCGTGCTCACTTCTCAGGATTCTTCAGCTACCGTACATGAAATTATCATCGCTTCTATGGCTTCGCTTGCCGCTGATTACGCCAGCCTTGAGTGGAAGGCAACGCGTCAGGGACACAATCCATGGCGCATCCAATCCACATACCACACCGCTCATGGCGTAGAAACGGCGGAATGGATGTTTAATCCGCGCGATAAGTCCATTGTCAGCGTCAATACACCGGCGAAGCGTTTGCTCGGTGAAATTTCGAATATAACCTCTCCTGTAGATAAGGAACTGTTTAATACGATGGATAATGTGCCCATGGTAAATGCTCACAATCAAACCACTTCTGTACAGCTCAACCCAGCCGTTTCCACCAAAACTGGCACCTTTGAAACCGTTAGCATGGAGTCTATGCGCGATGCCACACATATGAGCACGGGCGCTTTCGAGGCTATTGTGGGGCAGAAAAACAATCCACAGTCAACGTCCGACCTACCAGCCGAGCAGCCTCAAAGCTTTACTCCACACATTCAGCGTGATACTGCTCACAGTCAAGCCCCTACTTCTTCTCCGTCTCCGAGCGCCGATTCCCAGTCGCAGGAGCTACGCCGTGCGCAGGCAAAGGCCAACCAAAACGGTTCTGGAGCTCCGGTCGATAACGGCACCGACAAAGCTTCGGATGCTCCGGATAAAGATGCTCAGTCCACCACATCCTCGACCACGCAGCGTAAGCGCTCCGCTATTCCCGCGTGGGATGATATTTTATTTGGACCACGGGCATAGTCAACCACGTGCCTAGTTAGAGTTTTGATATTACAATTTTGGGTGATGACGTCATGCGCGGTCATCACCCATTTTCTTTGCCTTTGCTTCTTTACTGCTACTCCACCACATCTAGGAACAGTGGAATATCAATTTCTGCCTTCGTCAGTGAACCGTGTACAGATGGCAAATGTGTAGCCACCTCGCTTTGAGTCCGCGAATCGACAATCGTCGTATCTTCCGCGGCCATGACGATAACATCCGCTAAATACCGCTGTGTATGCTCGCTCACCGGCCCGTATAATCCTGCGTGCACTGCTTGCTCTTGGGTGTAGACTCGCGCCTGTTCCCCTAAGAATTCTGACCATCGATGTGCTATATCTTCAGGATCTTCATCTGCGTGAGCATACAAGGAAACCGCTCGTGGCTCTCCTCCAATCAGATGCACACCCTTTTGTAAGTGCTCATGAGCTGCAATATCGATGCGATGCTCCGGATTGGAATTAATCATGCCATGGTCTGCGGTAATGACGATGAGCGTGCCGGGCGCGGCCTTGCTAGCCAGCGTTCTGAGTTGTGCATCCACGCGCTCGAAGGTGCCAATCCAATGCTCATCATTCCAGCCATATTGATGACCCATTTTATCGGCATCACGAATATAGAGGTAGGTTAGACCGGGTTCATACGAGGCTTTAGCCGCCGCCAGAATATGCTGAGCCGCATTGCGCCCGGAAATATACCGCGTACCACGCAAGGCTGCACGTGTCAGCGCAGACTTGGAAAACTGGCCTAGCCCGCACGTGGTGACGCGCACGCCCTGAGCGCTAAGTCCCTCAAAAACGGTGGGCTGAGTCTGCACGTCCTCCGGTACCAAGCCGTCGGTAAATTTAATCATCTGGGACAGGCGTCCATTGTCCGGATTTAATTGGGTATACCCCGTCATAGCCGTCAAACCTGGGCAGGTGCCTGTGCCAAAAACGCTTAATGCAGAGACTGTAGTACTCGGGAAACAGGTGGAAATGGGCTGATCATTGCCGCTGTGCGAGAGCAAGGCACGCAAATATGGCGCATGCCCTTTCCGCTCCACCATATTCCAAAAGCCCAAGCCATCGATAAGCACCACGATAATAGACTGAGCTCGAGGCATGCCGAATTTTTCGCGGATATCCTCTGGATGCGGGTGTATGGCCGTGGCCACGGGTACGCCTAAACTAGCTGAAATTGCGGGTAATACGGCGCTAAGATGGCGTTCAGATCCTCTACCTTGCGCATTCGTTCCATCGTAGGGCACAATTTCTTGCAACTCGAGTAGATTGTCATCATCATACGTACCATCTAAAAAACCCATGATGTCATTCAATCACACGCCTTGCATATAATATTTTGGGTATCCGCTAAAAAGGAGATTCATGGCACGCAAACGCGCACAAGTCATTAGTTACGATCCACGTGAGGTAAAAGAGAATATCGTCGATACTCCGCTCCAGGAGGAAATGAGCAAATCGTTTTTGGAGTACGCATATTCTGTGATTTACGCTCGCGCTCTTCCTGATGCGCGCGATGGCATGAAACCAGTGCAACGGCGCATCATTTATCAGATGGGTCAAATGGGTTTGACGCCCGATAAGCCTTACATGAAATCCGCTCGTGTGGTGGGCGAAGTGATGGGTAAGTTGCATCCTCATGGCGATTCGGCGATTTATGAGGCTATGGTACGTTTGGCGCAGCCTTTTGCTCTGCGCTTGCCTTTGGTGGATGGGCACGGCAATTTTGGCTCCTTGGACGACGGTCCAGCTGCTTCGCGTTATACAGAGGCACGTCTAGCCCCTTCGGCTTCTGCAATGATTGATTCGATTGGCGAGGAAACCGTCGAATTTACGCCGAATTACGACAATAAGCTGGAAGAACCTACGGTATTGCCTTCCGCTTTCCCAAATCTTCTCGTCAATGGCGCTTCAGGCATTGCGGTGGGTATGGCGACGAATATGGCCACGCACAATTTGCGTGAGGTTATTGAGGGCGCGAAATATCTTATGCGCCATCCGGATGCGTCCTTGGATGATCTTATGCGCTATATTCCCGGTCCGGATTTACCGGGTGGTGGCATTATTATGGGCCGCGAAGGTATCAAAGAAGCGTACGCCACGGGTCGAGGTACGTTTACAACGCGTTCGCAAACGCATATTGAAAATGTTACCGCCCGTAAAAAGGCGATTATTGTCACGGAATTGCCGTTTATGGTGGGTCCGGAGAAGGTGCTGGAACGCATTTCTGATGGTGTGAAATCCAAGAAATTGGATGGCATTTCCGGTGCTATTGATTTAACGGATCGTCATAATGGCACGAGGATTGTCATCGAAATTAAAAGCGGTTTTGATCCTCAGGCTGTGCTCACGCAATTGTTTAAGTACACGCCGTTGGAAGATAATTTCACCATGAATAACGTGGCGCTCGTCGATGGACGTCCACGCACTATGGGTTTGAAAGAGCTACTTGAGGTGTGGGTGGCGCACAGGCGTGAGGTTATCCGCAATCGCTCGGAGTATCGCAAACGTAAAGCGCAAGAACGCCTGCACCTGGTGGAAGGCTTGTTATTGGCCTTGATTGACATCGATGAAGTCATCGAGGTTATCCGCTCTTCGGATGATGCCGATGCTGCGAAAACCCGTTTGATGGCCGTGTTTGATTTGGATGACATTCAGGCTCAGTACATTTTGGATTTGCGTTTGCGTCGATTGACACGCATGAGTCGTATCGAGCTCGAATCGGAGCGCGATGACTTAAAACGCACGATTGAGGAGCTCTCACAAATCCTAGCCTCTGCTGAGGTGCTCGATAATGTGGTTATCGAATCGATGGATGAGGTTGTAGCGCAGTGGGGCGATAACAGGCGCACAATTTTGTTGGATGAAGTGGAAAACAGTTTTGTGCCTGTACCTTCTGCTGTGCACAATGAGGCGACGCCAGGAGCTGGTGCTGAGAATTCGGGGAATGCGGCTGGCACACAAATCGGTGTGGGCGGTGGTGCTTCGCATGCGCAGACACTTGCGGCAGTACAGGCTCAAATGCAGGCTAGTGCAGCCCTTGGCAATGTGCGAGGTGAAGCCGCCTTGGAAGCTTTAGAGCTGGATGATGTGCCGTGCGTCATTGCGCTCAGCGCTTCAGGCTTGGTGGCGCGCCTGTCGGAAACCGCGTGGGATGTCTATCATTCACGAAGTGCTGCAACCCCGCGTACAGCTGAGGATACGATTGTATCGCTCATTAAATCGTCTACGCGTTCTTCCTTCGGCCTGATCACTTCGGCAGGACGTCTGGTACTGGCGCACACGGCAGATTTGCCGCAATTGCCGGTCTCTCAGAGTGTGAGTGTGGCGGGTGGCGTTGTAGCAGACGAACTTCTGCAGAGCACAGACAGCACGGAGCCAATTGAGGGCGAGCATACAATTGCCGTTATCGATATGCGTGAGGAAAACACCACGCCACTGGCCTTAGGCACCGTACATGGTGTGGTAAAGCGCTGGAATAGAGAATCGCCAACGACTATGGATTCGTGGAGCGTCATCGATTTGAAAGGCAACGACTCCGTACTCTTCGCAGCGGAGGCGGATGACGACGACCGCATCGTTTTCATTTCTTCGGATGCCTCCTTACTCACCTTTGCAGGTTCTGTAGTGCGTGCACAAGGACGCACTGCCGGAGGTATGGCAGGCATAAAGCTGGCAGAAAACCAGCGGGTGGTATGCTTCGCGGTGGTGCCGGCAGGCAAATTGGCATGGGTTTATGATGAGAACGAAGAAGGCATGTCCTCTCAATCCGGTGCTGTTGTACTGACAGTGGCCGGCGACAGTGATGCCTTGCCAGGCACGGATATGGGAGCATGCAAGATTACGCCTCTCGAGCTCTATCCTACGAAGGGTCGAGCAACCGGCGGTGTACGTTCTCAACGATTCTTGCGTGGTCAAAACACGATTATCGGCGCCACTGTTTGCGCTGCGCCGGTATTTGCGGCCAGCTCTGGCGGTCATGCAGTGGAGTTGCCACACGTGGATATGCGCCGCGATGGCTCTGGCACGGAGCTGGACTCGCCTATTAGCTTCTTGTCACGCGTCTAGCGTTGCTCAGCTCATACACATGAACCGCACCCGATGATGAGTCTGAAGAAATTCGGATTCCCCAGATTACGGGTGCGGTTCATGTGTATGCAGAGCGGCTTGTATAGAATTATCGACTACTTATGGCGCTTACTTCTTGCGTTCCGCTTTTCTGCGCGCTTGGATAATTTCATGCATGGCCACCATTAAGGTGAAGAAGAATAACAGATAAACAGGCATCCACAAAGCCGTACTACTGCGTGCGATAACGCCGAAAAGTGGCGGCACAATAATGAATCCTACATACGCACTCGCCATTTGCACGCCAATCATTGCTTGGGATTTGTCCTCGCCAAAAATTGTCGGTGTGGAGTGAATAATGCTCGGATAAATCGGGGCACAGCCCACACCGATAAGAATCAAGCCCAGCATGGTCAGTACCGTCCATGGCGTTGGGTTCATAGTCATGAGAATGCCTATACCCAGGATAATAAAACCTAAACGAATCATCTGTGTATCGTTCAGTTTTTCTGCAATGAAGCCGCAGACGATGCGACCACCGGTGATGCCTAAATAGAAATAACTTGCCCAAGTAGCCGCATCTTCTGCCGAGATACCGCGCGACTGCATGGCATAGGTGCTCGACCATAATCCTGCGGCGCCCTCCAGTCCGCAGTAGGTCATAAACATGAGCAAAATCTCTTTGGCGTACGGCAGTCGAATAGTCTCCAGTAAACTCAATGGCTTCGTTTCTTGGGACTGTGAAGTATCCGTATGCTCGCTGTTATCTATCTGCGCAGATTTACGATTAATCCACAGAGGCAGTGACACGACCACCAGTATGGCGATGACAATCTGTATATACGACACGTAGCGATACCCCAATTGCCACTGATGCTGCTTCAACAGCGCATACGCCATGATATTTGGGCTGACAACGGTGCCCACGCCCCACATGGCATGCAACCAGTTCATGTGACGACTACTGTAATGCAAAGCCACGTAATTATTGAGCGCCGCATCGATGGCACCTGCTCCTAATCCATAAGGAACAGCCCACAAGCACAAAATCCAGAAATTCGGCGAGAAGGAAAAACCGAGCAAGGCTGCCGCTGTCATGGCCACAGAAACGGCCGTCACCTTACCCGCACCGAGCTTAAAGGTTAAACGATCGCTCATCAATGAGGAAATAATCGTACCCGCCGTAATAATGATGGATACAATTCCTGCGTAGGAAATGGGCACGTTGAATTGCACATACATGCTCGGCCACGCAGAACCCATCAAAGAATCCGGCAAACCCAAGGAAATAAATGCCAAATAAATAACGGCAAGAAGTACGTTTGTCACGGTCACCTCAGAGCCCACCCACATTGGCGGGCCCATGTCTTTCTACTACTGTGTAAGCGGTTTATGCATCGACCTTCGAGTCTACCCTGACATGTCAACTATCTGACACGCGACCATCAGACACTTAGGCGTCGATTTTTGACCTATCAAAGTCCTCCGCATTATCGATGATAAATTGCTTGCGCGGTGGTACCTCGTCCCCCATAAGCAGGCTAAATATCTCGGATGCGTGAGCGGCGTCCTCGAGACGGATACGACGCAGCATACGCGTGCGCGGGTCCATGGTCGTGTCTGCGAGCTGATCCGCGTCCATTTCACCCAAACCCTTGTAGCGCTGGATATCCTCATTAAAGGCCACACCCTGCTTGCGCAACTGCGCCAGCTTGATTCCTAGCTCTTCCTCAGAATAGGTGTAAATGTACTCGCCTTTTCGCTTTCCGGCCAATGCGATGCGATGCAATGGCGGCACGGCTGCATACACATGCCCCTCGGCAATGAGCGGGCGCATATACCGGTAGAACAACGTCAGTAGTAGCGTGCGAATATGCGCACCATCCACATCTGCATCCGTCATCATTACGACCTTGTTGTAACGCGATTGGCTTACATCAAAGGTCGAGCCAGAGCCCGCGCCTACCACCTGAATAATGGAAGAGCATTCCTTATTGGCCAGAATCTGCGCTACCGAGGCTTTTTGCACATTGAGAATTTTACCTCGAATAGGCAGCAAAGCTTGGAACATGGAGTTACGAGCCGCCTTAGCTGTGCCCAATGCGGAGTCGCCCTCCACGATGAACAATTCGGCGATATCATCATTTCCAGGCTGGCAATCCGACAATTTTGCTGGCATGGAAGCGGATTCGAGCGCATTCTTGCGCCGTGTAACTTCCTTGGTTTTACGCGCTTGAATGCGGGCATGCATCTCACTCACAATTTTTTCCAGCACGCGCATGGACTGCTCTTTAAAGCCACGCCGTGATCCCGACACCATTTCACCGAACTGCTTATCACTCATTTTGGTGACAATCGGCTTCACAGGCGCTGTACCGAGCACGTCCTTCGTCTGTCCTTGGAATTGCGGCTCGGCGATGCGTACCGTAACCACGGCAACGAGGCCGGACATGACATCATCACGCTCGACACGCATAGACGTGTCTTTTGTATTGAATTTCAGCTTACGCGCATTGGCTTCCACGTTTTTGCGCACCTGTTTGGTGATGGAATTTAAGAATCCATCCACGTGCATACCGCCACCCGGTGTTTCTACCACATTGACGAAGCTACGAATTGTTGTTTCGTAATCGTTAATCCATCGCAGAGCAATATCCACGTCGCAGGTGCGTTCAATCATCTGTGCATGCAAATCACCATTTTCACCGACGACCTGTGTTTCCTCATCGTAGGTGTCTTGACCCGTAATATGCCAAATATCGCTAATTGGCTCCCCGTTGGAGAGGAAGTCCACGAAGTCGACAATTCCACCCTCGTGGTGGAAAACAACCTCATGTGGATGAGTGGCATGCTGTGCGGAGTGCGCGGGCACAGAACTGCTCAGAGGTTCGCCTGCGTTTTCCGTGTCTTCTAGATTTTCTGTGCTTTCTGCCGTGTCGTCTGACGCATCTTCTTCGACGAGGTCCGTTGACTCGGTTTGAGACTCGGGCGTGAGCTCCTCGTCCGCCAATTCGGCATCAGATTCGAGGACTTCCCCATCGGCAATGGCTTCGTCGACTACGATAATTTTCAGACCGGGTACCAAGAAAGATGTCTGGCGCACACGATCGACCAGCTGCTGATAATTAAATTCCGCAGTAGCATTGAAAATTTCAGGATCTAACCAGTAACGAATGCGTGTACCCGTATGTGTGCCATCGTAATGCTTCACGATGCGCAATGGCGTAGCCTTGCGCTTTGGGGTGGCTTTAAATGGTGCATCCGGTGACGGCATCGCAGGATCAGCATCCGTATACACGCCCGGATGTCCTTGACGGAATTCCATACGGTAGGTGTTCCCGTCACGGTCCACTTCCACATCCAAACGGGAACTTAATGCATTGACGACGGAGGAACCCACACCGTGCAAGCCACCGACGGCATTGTAGGAAGAATTTCCAAACTTTGCACCCGCATGGAGCTTAGTCAGTACTACTTCGACACCGGAAAGTCCCGTTTTAGGCTCTTCGTCGATAGGAATGCCACGACCGTTATCCTCCACCGTAATCGAACCATCCGTGTGCAAAGTTACCGTAATCTCGGTGCACGCACCCGCTAAGGCTTCATCAACGGAATTATCAATAATTTCCCACAAACAGTGCATAAGACCTTGGCTATCGGTAGTACCAATGTACATACCCGGTCGCTTACGCACAGCATCCAGTCCTTCCAAAACGGACAGACTACCAGCATTGTATTCTTCGTTTGCTGTTTTCTTTGCAGCCATGAAAAAATTACCTCGAAAGATAAAATAGAAAAGAAATAAAATAATCTGCCTGTATATGCCTCCACTGAAGACGTGTACGGGACATGTACCGGGGACATATACAGGCAGAATTTTTGCGTATTACTCTTGATCTAAGAAGTCACGGAGAGTCTGAGAACGTGACGGATGACGCAGTTTTGCCATGGTCTTGGATTCAATCTGGCGGATACGCTCGCGGGTAACACCGTAGACATGACCAATATCGTCCAGAGTCTTTGGCTGCCCATCCTCAAGGCCATAACGCATCTTAATCACGCCTGCTTCACGAGGCGACAGCGTTTCCAGGACCTGACGGAACTGCTCTTGGAGCATGGAGAAGGCCACCGACTCGGATGGTGCAATGGCATCAGAATCCTCAATCAAATCTCCGAACTCGGAATCGCCATCCTCACCCAATGGGGTGTGCAAAGAAATAGGCTCACGACCGTACTTTTGTACTTCTTGCACCTTTTCTACAGGCATATCCAACTCGCGTGCAAGCTCATCCAAGGTCGGCTCACGACCCAAATCCTGCAGCATCTGACGCTGGACACGAGAAAGCTTATTGATAACTTCCACCATGTGCACCGGCACGCGAATCGTACGGGCCTGATCAGCCATAGCACGTGTAATGGCCTGGCGAATCCACCATGTGGCGTAGGTAGAGAACTTAAAGCCCTTCTTCCAATCGAATTTTTCGACGGCGCGAATCAGACCAAGATTACCTTCCTGAATCAAATCCAAGAAGAGCATTCCACGACCGGTGTAGCGCTTCGCCAAGGACACGACAAGACGAAGATTTGCCTCCAGCAAATGATCCTTGGCCTTCTTACCATCGCTGGCAGCCCATTTGAGCTCACGACGCTGCTTGAAGGTCATCTCATCCGTGTTTTCCGTGTCGAGAATATGCTGAGCATACAAGCCAGCCTCAATGCGCTCGGAAAGATCTACTTCCTGATCTGCGGTCAGCAAGTTCACACGACCGATTTGCTTGAGATAATCCTTCACAGGATCCGCAGTAGCACCGGTGGCGATAACACGGCGCTTTGGATTGCCAGAAGGTGTCAGTGTATCGTCATCTTCCTTAGACTCGTTGAGAACGAAGGCGCCCTCTTCCTTAGGCTCTTCTTCCTTTTCGTCCTCTTCATCGTCGTCAGACTCAGGTTCGACATCGTCGAAATTCTGTTCGCCAATCTCCTCGTCGTCATCATCTTGAGAAATCGGATCACCGTTTTCATCTAATTCCTGAGAATCAAATAATTCAGCATCCTTCTCATCCGAGACTTCTTCCGTATCCTCCACGTCATCTGTCAGTAATGCTTCATCATCGGAAGAAGCATCCGCATCTTCTTGAGCATCGTCATTCTTGGTTTTTGCGGACTTCGCCTTCGTAGACTTTGTGGTGGACTTACTTGTAGCCGTCTTCTTACGGGTCTTTCGAGCGGTGGTCTTCTCCGTGGATTCTGCCGCCTGTGTTTCCTCGGTTGTATCTTCTACAACTGCGTCTTCTACCTTGGTTGCACGAGCCGACTTAGTCTTACGCGTCGTGCTGCGCTTAGTCGTTGATTGAGCACCACGTGCAGAAGCAGTGCTCGTCTTCTTTGCAGTGGTCTTCTTTCGCGTTGTTGCCTTGGTAGCCTCTTCCTGCTCAGTTTCGTTTACTGTTGCAGACTTTATCGCTGTGACCAACATTTCCTCCTTGGTGCTTTTTACGGCAATTTCCGTAAAAAGGGCACACTTATGGCAAGTGCAAGTATTACTACAAAAAAGATAACCACATCAGCCAGACTTTTATTCCCGGATTGCGCAGATATTTCCTAGTTCACCAGGAGCACAACCATGAAGTTTCTTGGCACACCACGCCGGGTAAATCCGCAAGCGTAATGCACCCTCCACTATAAGCGCGAGACTGTAACACTCATCGAGGGCCAGCGCTTTGTCATTGAGCTCTTTCGCCTTGTCCATCCGCCCCGCCCACCAATGCAAATACGCACAAATTGCATAAATCGGCTTGCAATACTCACTCGGGCAGACGTCACTCAAGGCATCAAATATGCGCAGAGCATGATGGAAACGTTGCTCATCCGGTTGTGAGTGGGGCTTGGTTAACGCCGTGCGCAGCAGATTTTTGATTAATTGTGCATTTTTGGAGGCAAAAGGATGTGTAATCATAGCAACGAGCTCGAGTTCCGTCAGCGGAGCCATAGAAATTAAGATGAAGATGTCTCTGAATGCGAGGAAGGTATTCATCCCTACGATGACACGATACAGTTGCGCTTCATCCCATGGAGGGGTTTTCTCCGTCGTTTCGTTCATCGCTTCGGCCAAATCTGCGCACAAATCACCGAACCATCGTTGATAGATCTCGTGTTTCTTGGCATGTGCGGCATCTCGCTCTTGCTGGAATTCGGCTTGAAGTCGTGCAATTTCCAGCGCATCTAAATGTGTTTGTGTGTTCATGCTTTTATTCTGACGAACAGATATCTGAATCACACTATGAAACGGAGGATGTGGGCGAATGTGGAAACACGCTTTTATAGAACTTCATTTACACTAGATATGTGATGGAATTGACGAAGCATGACGTAGACGAACGCTTGGAATTATTGGTAACGAATGCGTGGGAGAAGAATGCACGGCATTTTCCCCAAGTGAATGCGCCGGATGTGCTTCGTATTTTGGATTCCGTGGGTAGCCAAGGGGTGGTATCCAGCCGTGGCGGAAAGCGCCTGCGTGCTTTGCTTTTAGCCACGACCGCACAGACTCTTACGGTGGATGATTCATCCCAAGATGAAGAGTCCATCCTCGATTTAGGATGCGCTATTGAAATTTTCCAAACTGCTGCGCTCATCCATGATGACATCATCGATAATGCAGATACTCGACGCGGCGCACCCTCCGCACACAAAGCTTTAAATGCTGTGGGTTTACACCACAATCAAGGCACGGCTCTCGCCCTAATGCTGGGAGACCTGCTCGCCACGCTCAGTATACGCACCGCACATGCGCACAGTAGCGCATATCCTCAGGCTGCCCGCATTTTTTCCGCTTTTCTTGATATGCATGATCAAGTAGAGCTCGGTCAGGTTATGGATGTATCCATGCAGTCCTTAGATCTCACCGAAACCGAGGCATTAGAGAGCTCTGTACTCGCCACGTATGCTAATAAAACGGCCAGCTATACGACTATTGCTCCCCTGCTGATGGGCATTTTGGCTTCCGATAACACTGCTGCACATCGTAGTGCCGAAAAATTCGCCCAAACGGTGGGCCAAGACCTCGGCGTTGCATTCCAGATTCATGACGATCTCCTCGATCTGCTCTCCGACCCTCAGATAACTGGAAAACCTACGTGCGGGGATATTCGAGAAGGTAAGCGCACGTATATTTTGTCTCAGGCTTTGCGCCATGCCTCGACCTCAGATACGGCCTTCCTTATTGACACATATATGGGCGAAACTCAGATATCTGAAAAACAGATGCAACGCATCCGTGAAATTTTCCGCACCTCCGGTGCCATTGACGCCAGTATTGATACAGTAGAACGCTTATGGGCACATGCAGCGCAGGAGATCTTGACCATGTGTATGAGTCTGGATATTTCTGCAGACAAAACACAGAGATTTATTGATTTCTGCCAGAAATTTGTGGCATAATCCTTCCGCTCGCTCAATTCATCACAAAAGGATACACTAAAGAATATGACCTCCACCTCTGAGCGCTTTATAGGCGATGTAATCGATAATCGTTACATGGTTGTGCGCAAAATTGCAGACGGTGGCATGGCAAGTGTGTATGAAGGCGTGGATCAGCGCCTGAATAAACGTGTGGCCATTAAGATTATGCACACATCTTTGATGCTGTCTGCACATAGTGAGCAGTATACGGAACGTTTTCATCGGGAAGCACTATCGGCGGCAGCTCTCGATAATCCGCATATCGTGTATGTTTTTGATGCGGGCAATGTGGAGGGCTTGGGCTACATCGTCATGGAGTATGTGGATGGTGTCAATTTGCGCCATGTTATGCAGCAGCACCCGTATTTTACCGTGCGCGATACGATCAATATTATGATTCAAGTGCTCGATGGTCTTTCTAGCGCGCATGAGCACAGTATCATTCATCGTGATATCAAGCCAGAAAATATCATGATAAATAAGCGCAACGAAGTCCAGATAGCCGATTTTGGCTTGGCAAAACATACTAATCACGCCACCGTGGCACCCACAAATACGATTATGGGGACGACCACGTATATTGCGCCTGAAACGGCTCAGAATAACACCTCTACCCCGGCCTCTGACTTGTATAGCGTGGGCCTCATTATGTGGGAAATGCTTACCGGCCATACGCCTTTTGAATCAGATAACCCACTGACAGTGGTGTATAAGCATGTGAATGAAGATGTGCCGGATTTGTGCAATGTAGCACCGAGCCTTCCTGTGAGCATTTCTGCCTTTGTCGCGCGCTTGACGGCCCGCAATATTAATCTGCGTCCGCAAACGGCCACGGAAGCTTTGGCTCAATTGTACACGGTGAAGAGCGCACTCAGCGAGGCCGACCTGAGCGTGAAGCTCAATAATGCGTTGTTTCATCCGGCGCTCTCAACAGGAACGGTGACGGCTGCGAAAATATCCGATGACACCCAATCTATGCAGCCCCTGGCGGATAGCGCAGCCTCTTCCCCTATCTCTCCAAAGAAGAAGCCGAAAACGGTGAGTTCCGGGCCCAACACTCCGCGCACGTCCCACCTCTCGCGTGCTCTGACATGGGCGACCACGCATCGCACGATGACCGCCGTGGCCGCAGCAGTCCTCGTTATCCTGCTTATCGCCGGCTCGGTCACCCTCTGGGATAATTACGGTCCCGGCAGCTACGATCTCCTACCCGCGGCCTCGGATGTGCCTTGCACGGCCCAAAGTGTGTGCACCGTAGAAGGTGCGGATGCGGATGCATATCAAAAGCAGTTGGACGATGCGGGTATCTCTTACACCGTGGAGAAATCGTATAGCGATACGATTGAGTCCGGCAAAATTATTTCGACCTTGCCTTCTACCGTGGGCAGTCATGTGCCGAAAAAAAATGGCAAAGTCAGTATTACTGTCTCTACAGGTATAGAAAAAATCACCATTCCATCCGATATTACCAATTCAAATTCTGTCAATGGCAAAGATCCACTGAAGGCGTTGAAAACTGCCGGGTTCACGAATATCAATCATTCGGATGCAGCAGATGAGTACTCCACCGATGTGCCACAGGGTGCCATTATCTCCATCAATCCGCGGGCCGGCTCGACCATTGAGCACAATACGGAAATCTCCGTAGTACTGTCCAAGGGTTTGAAACCTGTAACCATGCCGAATGTCACCGGTCTCTCACGCGGAGATGCGTTGACAGCGCTCAATGCACTGCGCCTGAAGGTTACTATCACCGAGGAATACTCGTCCACTATGGAGGCTGGAAAAGTTATCTCCCAATCAGTGGCGGACGGCGCCGAATTGCACTGGAATGATGCCGTTACGCTGACTGTATCCAAGGGTTCGAAGACGGTTACTGTGCCAGATGTACGCGGTATGACCACCGCTAGGGCGCAAACCACCCTGGAAGATTTGGGATTTAAGGTGACTATACAGAAAAAGGGCGGAGATAGCATTGCTTCGCAATCTCTCGACCCTGGTGAAATCGTATCCATTATAGACAGTAAGGGCAATCCAACGAAGATTACCCTTACCACTACACGCAGCTCATAAAAGCTGGCACTTATTTTGAGGACTCTTGTGCCGTTTCAGTAGCTTCTTGCTGCGCCTTGACCAATTTTTTCGCCTCTTGTGCATACATATCGACGTACTCTTGTCCGCTCAATTTTTGAATTTCCTGCATCAAACGGTCGGTAAGCTCACGAATTTCCTCATGCGTAATGGCATCCACAGGCTTCTTGTCTACGTAAATGGGCTCGCCATATACACAGGTCACCGTACCCTTATCTGGCATAATCTGACCCGGCTTTTGAATGTCCCGGGTACCGATTAGACCCGTTGGCACAATAGGGCAACCCGTTTCCAGTGCTAAACGTGCAAAACCGGTGTGTCCACGGTACAAACGACCATCCGGGCTGCGCGTACCTTCTGGGTGAATGCCAAAGACCTTGCCCGATTCGAGTACTTCTTTGGCAGTTTCCATGGCACTTGCGGATTTATTTCCGCCGGAGCGGTCCACAGGGAAAACACCTACCGAGGTAAACCACCACTTTTTAAACCATCCCTTAATGCCTTTGCCCGTGAAGTATTCGGATTTGCCCATGAAATGGACCATGCGCGGGCACGTCATAGGGATGACAGCATCATCAATCACGGCTAGGTGATTTGCAGCAATAATAGCCCCACCCTTGCGCGGGATGTTATCCTGACCGATAGCTACGGGTTTAAACCTGAGTCGAGCAATAGCTCCTACCACTTTCACGAAAAACCAATACAGCACTCAGGCCTCCCAATCTCGTAGAATATGAATTATGACTAATGAGAACAATAGCAATTCTAATGACGACACATGGACGGAATTCGTCAATGCGCATAGTGATGACCTGTCATCTATTGGAAAAACGCGCTCTGCGAAGAAATTTGAAAAGAATGCGGCCAAGGTAGAAAAGGCAAAGAAAAAGGAAGCGCAAAGGAAATTGCATATCGAAAATTTCAACGATGATATTTTCACCGATCGCAACTCCGTAACGCGCGGATATTCCACCTCCTGGTTTGATGCGGATGAAGCGGATAATCATTTTCACGCACCCAATCCATCGTGGAACTCCGTACGTAAGTCGGGTATCGTGGCTGCCCTTTTGATTGTCCTCGGTTTCGCCTGCATATTTGCCGCACTCTTTTTCACGCAGTGGAGCGTTATTTTAGGATCATTGAGCGGTATTCTACTCATCCTAGGATTTGTGGTCTTTGTCACAGCGTACCGCTCTCGCCCAGGCTCGGGAAGCATGCACGGCGATGGGAGCCGAGTGTAAAATCACTAGCAGCCTGCGGATGCGCACATGTGAAAGGGGGAAGATAAGATATCTTCCCCCTTATATGACGTTACAGGACGCAAGATTGCACTTAATCCTGCTCTTCCTCGAGATGATAGCGCAAAGCCAAGTTTGCTGCGCCAATCAAACCAGCATCCTGGCCAGCCGTCGCCGCCTCAATTGGAGCATGAGGACGGTACGCGCTTGCCTGCAGGAAGCGGGAATAATTGTACCGTGCTGGATCCAGCAAGATATCACCAACGGCAACGACGCCACCGCCGATAACGTAAATATCCGGATCCAAAACTGCTGAAATAGCGGCCATAGTACGACCCAGCCACTCACCAATCTTGTTGAACGCATAAAGACTGATAGCATCACCTTCCGCAGCTGCACGCGATACCATCTTTCCACGCAATTCGTTGATGTCACCGCCGCACAGTTCCATCAGATAATCGGAGTCCTGTGGACGACGGCGAATGACAGAACGCGCAAAACGCTCCAACGCATTACCGGACGTATAGCGTTCGGCGCAACCGCGCAAACCGCAACCGCACGTATCGCCATCGGAAACCATAGGCAAATGACCAAATTCTGCTGCCATACCGTAAGAGCCGCGGAAAAGCTTGCCGTCAATGACGATGGCTCCACCTAAACCGGTACCTACGGTCAGAGCTACCATATTCTTGTGGCCTTTTCCGGCACCATGAACAAATTCGCCCCAACCAGCACAGTTTGCATCGTTTTCGACGATAACTGGAACCTTGTGGTCGATAAGCTTTTCGACATTATCCGCAAGTGGATAATTCACCCAATCTTGGATATTTGCTGCGAAGCTAATGGTTCTACGGTCTTCTTTAACATTTCCTGCAGCGGAAATACCAATAGCCACAATATCATCAAAGGACTTGTACGCCTCCTCGAACAGATGCGCAATGTGCTCATCAATGAGCGCTGCCTCATCCGGTGTTGGCGCAGTCCACTGGCGTACAATGACATCGTTTTCATCGCACACGCCCACGGCAATTTTCGTGCCGCCAATATCTACTGCTAATGAATGCATTCTTCCTCCATTAAACAGGCTTAAGAGCCTACCATTTCACTCTACCACGCACACTAGGAAAAGTTCGGAGACTTTTGGTGCGTACGTGTGCAAAATACTTGCGAATCCTCATTGATTTTCGGTAAAGCAATGTCATGGATAAAACAAATTATGTGAGGAAGAATAAAGGCTCTTCCTCACATAATTTTAAGCAGGTACTATGCGAAAACTACTTCTCGTTGCGACCGTGGCACATCTTATACTTTCGTCCAGAACCGCAAGGGCATGGCGCATTCTTCGGCGTGCCTTCGAATACTCGACCATCTGCCCATGGGCTGTGCATTTCTTCGCTCTTTGGACGGCGGCTGGCTGGAACCTTGCCTTCCGCATGGCTGATAGGTGCTGCACCGGTGATATGACCTTCATAGGAGTGCGAAACAGGTGTTTCATCGTCCTCATCGTCTTCATCATCGGAAGCATTGCTATCGTTGCCAGAATCCTCAGCTTCGCCCGCGTTTTCAGTCTCAGACTGAGCCACCTGCTCATCGCCCGCTTCATCTGGAGAAGTGTAGTTCAATGGCACTGTGCTGTCTGAGGTTTGCTGAACTTCCACCTCACGAGCCACCGAGGACAGGTCAATGTTGAAGAGTAACTGGATGACTTCTTCCTTAATGGAATCCACCATCGTGTTGTACATCTGGTAGCCCTCACGCTGGTACTCAACCAAAGGATCGCGCTGACCCATACCACGCAGACCGATACCGTCCTTGAGATAATCCATCTCATATAGATGCTCACGCCACTTGCGATCCATGACCGCCAAAACAACGCGACGTTCAATAGAACGCATGGCCTCAGAACCGATGACATTTTCATTCTCTGCATAAATATCGTTAATCTTCTGAGCAATCTGATCCACCAAGGCAGCACGCGCCTTGTCGCCCTTATGCTTACCTAAGGCATCAATCAAAGCCTTTTCGTCGAAATCCGTGTCAACGATGGTCTTCAAAGCCTTCCACAGGTCCTTCAACTCCCACTTAGAAGGAGCATCCGTGCCCTTGGTAGCTTCCTGCGCATAGGATGCGATGACATCGTGAATAAAGTCGTGAATATCCTCAGAAATATCCGCACCCTGCAACACGGCCTGACGCTGAGAATAAATAACGGTACGCTGCTTATTCATCACATCGTCATACTTCAACACATTCTTACGTGTTTCAAAGTTGCGGGATTCTACGGACTTCTGAGCTGTGCGCACACCACGCGTTACGCTACGCATGGAAATTGGCTCACCCTCTGGCAAACCACGCTGCATAATGCTGGCCACGAGCTGCGTATTGAACAAACGCATCAAATTATCTTCGAGAGACAAGTAGAAGCGGGACTCACCTGGATCACCCTGACGTCCCGAACGACCGCGCAGCTGATTATCGATACGACGAGATTCATGGCGTTCCGTGCCGAGTACGTATAAGCCACCGAGTTCCTTGACCTCCTCATGCTCATCCTTCGCCTGCTTCTTCATCTCATCCAAAGCAGCTGGCCACAAACGCTCATAATCCTCCGGTGTGTCTTCTGGAGAGTAGCCCTGAGCCTTGAGCTTTGCATCTGCGAGGAATTCCACATTTCCACCGAGCATAATATCGGTACCACGACCAGCCATGTTGGTAGCCACGGTGACTGCACCCTTACGACCTGCAACGGCAACCACAGCTGCTTCTGCCTCATTGTGCTTAGCATTGAGCACGCGGTGTGGAATATTCACCTGAGAAAGCAAGGTAGATACCAACTCCGAAGATTCCACGGAGGACGTACCAAGCAAAATAGGCTGACCCTTTTCGTGACGAGCGGCCACATCCTTAACGATAGCCACCAACTTTTCCTTCTGTGTACGGAAAATAAGGTCATCCTGATCAATGCGGATAGCCGGACGGTTCGTCGGAATTGGAATAACACCCAGCTTGTAGGTATTCATGAATTCTGCTGCTTCAGTTTCAGCAGTACCGGTCATACCAGAAAGCTTGTCATACATACGGAAGTAATTCTGCAAAGTAATGGTTGCAAAAGTCTGGTTCTCAGCTTGAACTTCGACGCCTTCCTTCGCTTCAATTGCCTGGTGCAGGCCTTCATTGTACCGACGTCCATGAAGCATACGACCCGTGTGCTCATCAACGATCAGAACCTCTCCGCCCTGCACGACGTAATCCTTGTCGCGCACGAACAGTTCCTTCGCACGGATGGCGTTATTGAGATAACCAATCAACGCAGTATTAGCAGGTTCGTACAGATTTTCAATGCCGAGGAAATCTTCAATCTTTGCAATACCGGAGTCAAGGATGCCGATGACCTTCTTCTTTTCATCGACCTCGTAATCCTCGTCACGGTCCAGCTTTAATACAAGCTTTGCAAACTCACGATACCAACGGGTTACATCGCCCTCCGCGGGACCGGAAATAATCAAAGGTGTACGTGCTTCATCAATCAAAATGGAGTCCACCTCATCGACAATGGCATAATTATGCTCGCGCTGTACGAGGTCAGCTTTATTCCATGCCATATTATCGCGCAGGTAATCGAAACCGAACTCGTTATTTGTGCCGTAGGTGATGTCGGCATTGTACTGCTTACGACGTTCAGCAGGCTTCTGATCGGTGAGAATGCAGCCAACCTTCATATCCAAAGCGCGGAACACACGACCCATGAGCTCAGACTGATAATTAGCCAAGTAATCATTTACGGTCACCACGTGCACACCCTTGCCGGTCAGTGCATTCAAGTAGCTAGGCAGAGTTGCCACCAAGGTCTTACCTTCACCGGTACGCATTTCTGCGATATTGCCCCAGTGCAATGCTGCGCCACCCATCAGCTGTACGTCGAAGTGACGCTGTCCAAGAACACGTTTTGCTGCCTCACGCACGGTTGCGAAAGCTTCTGGCATTAAATCATCCAACGATTCGCCGTCCGCAAGGCGAGCTTTGAATTTTGCTGTCTGTGCCTTCAGCTCAGCATCGGTTAAAGCGCTAATCTTATCTTCAAGATTATTGACCTTATCAGCTACTTCCTTAAGCTTGCGCAGCTGCGCGCCTTCACCCATACGCAAAGCTTTTTCAAGAATTGCCACGTGTTTCTCCTAGCATTTTCCACAAAAGTGGTAAGTTACAAACTGTTCCAATATTACGACAACACAACGATAATACTGTATGTTTAGCGTTGTGCGATACACAGTAAAGTGGGGATGCTCTTTTCGAGCATCCCCACAACCTTATTCTCTTTTACCCATTACAAGTTCTTGGCACTATCAATCTCGAACACGCCGTAGCTCCAACCGTGTCGACGATAGACGACAGACGGACGATGTGTTTCACTGTTGACGAATAGGAAGAAGTCGTGTCCGATAAGTTCCATCTCGTACAGTGCCTCATCGATAGTCATTGGTTCTGCAATATGCAGTTTGCGACGAATCACAATAGGCGTGTCACCCACCTGTACCTCTACGGATTCGCCTGGTCCGAGGTCACCGGCTACTGCTTGAGCTGGTGTTTGTGGCTCGTATTCAGCAACTGCTGTTTCTTCTTCTGGCTCTACTACTCCCAGATCTACAGCCTTTACTGCTTCGTATCCGCGACGGTGATCCTTGCGACGATCACGTGTACGACGCAGACGGAGAGTAAGCTTATCGAGCGCCAAATCCAAAGCACTCAGATCATCGCTACTGGAAGCTTCAGCACGCACGACTGTACGGCCAGCGATAACGGTGAGTTCCACGCGCATTGCTGTATCGGCAAGGCGAGGATTTCCCTCATGAGAAAGCACAACTTGAACGCGCTGTGCATCTGGTGCAATAGCAGTTACTCGATTCATTTTACTTTCAACAACGTCACGGAACTTTTGCTTAATTTGCGTATGACGACCAGTTACCACGATTTCCATGGTGACCTCCTTGTAAATGAACCGCTAGACGTTAACTTCGTTGCTAACGTGCCTTAATCTTAACTCAATTTATGTAAAAATGCATTGCATTTCGCAATAGATTTGTTGTCGTGTCGGTGGTAGCATAGAATTGAGTGAGACCTTTGGGTGGCCGCGGTTATACACCACATAACTGAGGAACTTCCGGGCTCCATAGAGCACGATGGCGGATAACGTCCGCCCAGGGCGACCTGAGAGATAGCGCAACAGAGAATAGACCGCCTCCCCATTTTATGGGTGATGGTAAGGGTGAAACGGCGGTGTAAGAGACCACCGGGCGACTGGTAACAGAAGCCGCAGGGCAAGCCTCATCGGGAGCAAGGTCAAGTAGAATACTGTGAAGCTGCTCGCTTAGGTATTCGGGTAGGCTGCTAGAGCTTAATAGCAATATTAAGTCGAGATGGATGGTCACCCCTGATATTCAGGCATATGTTTTCACGCCTGTTTTGAAGGACAGAACCCGGGGTATATAAGGTCTCACTCTCAAATCTTTTTCAGCGTGTATTTTATCTGCAACTTTTTAAGCACTGTACTATCTGCGCAATCTGCTTATTGTGTACGCCATTGAATATCCGACGCTCTGTAGAGCCAAGAATCTAGTGAGTATTCTTCAGTATTCTTACAGATTTTCATCCTCTTCGGATTCAGCAGTAAAAATCTCGTACTGTGCCTGCTTGATAAGATCTAGCGCATGCCCTTTACGCCCCGCAGCAGACCACAAACGCCTGAGACGCACCTGCTTATCGAGCCCCCGTGTCTTGCGCGCCACGGACTCCACGAGATCATATGCGGATTGCACAAACTCACCCGCTTGAGCAGCCTGAGAAACAGCTTCCTTCGCCGTGAAATTATCTACACCTTTGCGCCTTAGTTCCTGCAAAGTGCCCCGCTCACCCATTTTGCGTGAGATGCAATATCGCACAGCTTGTTTTGCATACGCTGCATCATTAACTAAACCCAAAGAGGTCAGACGTGCAATGACTGTTTCAATGGTTTTTTCGTCGAAATCTTTAAGAAGAAGCCGATCGCGGAGAGCTCCCGACGGTCGTGGTGCAGCATCTAAAAGGCGTAAGGCGGCTTCTTGGCATTTATCTTCGGCTTCGCTTCTACGAAATACCCGGGATACCTCTGGATTTTCAACGAGGCTCACGTTAGAGGTATCGTCAATTCCTGACTTGATGAGGGTTGAAGACCCCTCCTGTGCAGACACAGTGCGAGCGTAAGTCTGACTCTCAGACACATCCGGAATTTTGGTCTGTGTGTGGGCTGGAATCTTAGGCTTTGCGTTGTGAAGAAAATCTTCAGCAGAAATCACGATGACCTCGAAAGTGGACTCTGAAATGTAAATGATGAAAAGGGCGGATAAAATTTAATTCAAAAAATTGGAGTCAAAACTGGAACGCAGACCGTTCACTACGCAGAAGAAAAAAGCTCCCCTATATGGGCATGTGGAACTCAATGGACATATAGGGGAGCCGCATACCGTGGTAATCTACTCTTCTGCTGGAGCTTGGGACGCACCCTCCTCAGGGGTAGCTTCTTCTTCTGGCTTTGGAATAATGCCGAACTCCATCTTGACCTTGTTTTCGATTTCCTCGGTCAATGCAGGATTATCCATAAGGAATTGGCGAACCTTTTCACGACCCTGCCCAAGCTGATCTCCGTCATAAGTAAACCACGAACCGGACTTCTTCACCACGCCCGCCTGGATACCCATATCGATAACAGAGCCTTCGCGAGACACACCTTCACCGTACAGAATGTCGAATTCTGCGGACTTAAATGGCGGAGCCATCTTGTTTTTCACGACCTTGACACGGGTCCTGTTTCCTACAGCATCTTCGCCGTTCTTAAGTGTCTGGATTCTGCGGATATCCATGCGCACAGACGCATAGAACTTCAATGCCTTACCACCGGTGGTCGTTTCTGGATTCCCAAAGAATACACCAATCTTTTCGCGCAGCTGATTGATGAAAATGGCGGTGGTGTTTGCCTGATTCAACGCGCCTGTCATTTTGCGCAAAGCTTGGCTCATTAATCGTGCTTGAAGACCTACGTGACTATCTCCCATTTCGCCTTCGATTTCAGCCTTTGGCACCAGCGCTGCTACGGAGTCAATGACGATAATGTCTAATGCACCCGAACGAATCAGCATATCCGCGATTTCCAATGCCTGCTCGCCGTTATCTGGTTGTGACACAATCAACGAGTCGGTATCTACGCCCAGTTTGCGCGCGTATTCTGGATCCAAAGCATGCTCCGCATCGATAAATGCGGCTACGCCACCCTGACGCTGTGCGCTTGCGACGGCTTGAAGGGCAATCGTTGTTTTACCAGAGGATTCTGGTCCGTAGATTTCTACGATTCGACCACGAGGTAAGCCGCCAATGCCTAAAGCCAAATCCAGAGCCAAAGACCCGGTAGGAATAACCTCAACATTTTCAATAGGCTTATCGCCCAAGCGCATGGCCGAACCTTTTCCAAAGTTCTTTTCCACCTGCGCTAATGCGGTATCCAGAGCTTCTTGACGCTTATCTTTGGTACTGGCTCCATCCTTCTTTGCAGTTGCCATAACTTCTCCTTTACGTGAAGATACCTTCACTGTAGTTACTGCAGCGCGGGTACTCAAACTCAATTAACATTGTTTACAGATGTGAATAACTATATCAAATCAATCGAACATTTGTTCGAACATGTGTTGAAGTCTCGATGACTCCAGTGTAGTTTATCGAGCTGGCAATGGGGGCGCATTGTGATCCTTACCCCATCGCTGAGAATCCGGAATTTCCATATGATCGCACAAAATATTCCACACTATGCGCGGCTCTACCCCATCCTTAATGGCCTCATTTACGGTACGATTATCCAATTTTTCCAGCGTCTGATCATGCGCTAAGGAGCGCCCATACACCCGTCCGAACACCTCTTCTAAAAGTTGCCAAAATTCACGTTCACGCATAACACTATCCTCACATAAGAAAACCTCGTTTTATCTTATCCTCTACGGACAGATGAAACGAGGTTATTCGTTCACAATGAAATTGAGGGTTAACGCAAACCCGCCTCTTCGTATTCACGCACACGCTCAGACACGAGCACGAGCATCTCAGAAAGCTTTACATCCAAAGCATCTGTAATCGAAGCCAAAAGCTCAGAACTGGCTTCCTTCTGACCGCGCTCTACCTCTGAAAGATATCCCAACGACACGCCAGCCTTCTGGCTAATCTCACGCAACGTCTTATGGTCACGCGTACGCAAAGAACGCAACACGCTTCCCTGTACCTTACGTAAGGAGAAGGTTTCGACTTCTGCCGCCTCACGATGAGATCCCTTAGCCGTGGACTCTACGGCCGTTTCATCAATTTCCGAATTTGCCCACATGCGATTTCTGGCGGCTTCACGTTCATTCTTCGCCACGCGTGCCTGCTGTGCACGCAATACTTGCTGCTGAGCGATTGCAACTGCACGAAGCTGAGCAGGCGTTAAGTTGCGCATCATGGCTTGTTTACCTGCTGCGCGCTTCATTTCTTCAACGGTTGGGGTGTTCTGCTGAGTTGTTTTTACAGCTGTTGAAATCATACTTGCCTCTTTTCGTACCTGTTACTTGAGTCAACATCACTCAACCTTTTTTATTCCCAAAGCATGCTCAATATGATTCAGCTCACATTTTTATAGTGAATGGATCCGATCTACGGCGTGTCGCAACGCTAATTCGAGAGCAGCGACCACGGATGCGCGCCGTATCTGAGGACGATTACCCGAGAAATGACATTCCTGAGTAAAGACTTCACCTGTTGATAATGCACATCCCACATACACCGTGCCTGCAGGAATATCTCCATCTGGTCCTGGACCTGCCACGCCAGTAGTGGACAGGGCGATACCGTCGCATGAAAAGAGACGCAAAGCACCGGTAGCCATATGTTCCGCCGTATATACATTGACTGGACCATGATCCTCTAACCATTGGTGATCTACGCCCAAAATGCGGGATTTTGCAGCCACTGCATACGTATTAACAGAGCCTAAGAAAGTATCAGAAGCGCCGGGGATACGTACAAAGGCATCCGCTAGTAAACCTCCGGTCAGCGATTCCGCACAGCAGATATGCACGCCTTGACGTCTGCACCGATTGAGTAGTTGCGCGGCCGCGGTATCTTGAATATCCAGCGCGGAATCTGCATGTACAGCTGAGTTATTGACATCCGTCATGATACTTCTTTTCTGTTCTTGTAATTGGCTTAGGTAAATATCAATTCAGTGTAAGAAATTTCTCAGAATGTTTTCACTTATATTGTACTGATCCTCATGCAGGATTTCTACAGGGAAACCACAGAATTTCAGAAAGAAGCGTCTGTAAATTAGTTATTTTCTACAGTTTCTACCGTTTCTGTTGCTTCCTTCTGCGGGCGTGCGGAGAAGGTATTAATAAGGTACTCTCCGCCGGAGTATAGACAGAAGAAGAGCGCCAGAAGCAGGATAATGGTTCCGATCCAGTAGTAGTTCACCCAGATGGTGCTCTGGAAACCGCCCATAACGGTCCACATAGGGAGCAAGATCATGCCGAGACCGATGCATTGTGTCAAGGTTTTCAGCTTTCCAGCCGACGATGCAGCGATAACCTGGCCACCTGTGTCGATGACGAAGAATCGCATAATCGTAATGCCGATTTCACGCACGAGGAAGAGGATGGTCAACCACCACCAAATCTCGCCGTAGAAGGACAGCACGAGGAAGGCGCCGCAAATCAGTAATTTATCGGCAATAGGGTCCATCAATTTGCCCAGCTCGGTGACCTGGTTGTATTTGCGTGCCAAGAAACCGTCTAATTTATCCGTCGAAGCAGCGATGATGAAAAGAATGGCGGCAATCCAACGGTTGGTAATATTATCCACGCCAAAGGGTCCGGCGGCAATCGCAAAGTAGATAAAAGCGACCATCAGGACGATGCGCACATACGTCACAATATTGGGAACGCTATTCCAACCCTCAAATAAATTCTTCTTTTCAGTCATAACCTATCCTTCGTACTGCTGTGTATCGTCACCATCATAGTCACTGGTATATGACGATTGTGCGGAATCCGTTTGAGTACCACCTTGTGTGTTGCTGCTCTGTGTGTTTCCATTGATGGACGGCGCATCGCCACGAATAAAGGCGAGGACGTCGTTCAGCTGCTCTGGTTGCACAAGTACCTCGCGTGCCTTAGAACCTTCAGATGGACCTACCACGCCGCGGGATTCGAGCAAATCCATGAGTCGGCCAGCTTTTGCAAAGCCTATTCTGAGCTTGCGCTGAAGCATGGAAGTAGAGCCAAATTGAGCACCCACCACGAGTTCGGCGGCCTGAAGCAGCTCGTCCATATCCGAACCGATTTCCTCATCAATATTTTTCTTCGTGTCCTGCTGGGCTGCCATTTGCTCAATGTCTTGGCGATATTGTGGCTTTCTTTGGGTTTTTACAAAGTCTACAGCCGCACGAATTTCAGACTCCGAAACCCACGCCCCTTGTACACGGATAGGTTTTGGCTTGCCCATAGGCAAGAAGAGCGCATCACCTTGACCGATTAAGGCCTCCGCGCCCACGGAATCCAAAATAACGCGCGAATCCGTAGCAGACGAGGTGGCAAATGCCAAACGCGATGGCACATTGGACTTAATCAGACCCGTGACGACATCCACGGATGGGCGCTGCGTAGCCAAAACGAGGTGAATGCCAGCCGCTCGCGCTAGCTGAGTAATGCGCTGTATGGAACTTTCCACATCGTTTTTCGCAACCATCATCAGATCCGCCATCTCATCGACGACGACTAGCAAGTATGGGTACGGTGCCACTTTCCTATTTGACCCCGCTGGCGCATGAACTTTGCCAGCCTTAACAGCTTCGTTGAAGTCTTTGACATGGCGGAAGCCAAAATACTGAAGATCATCGTAGCGGGCATCCATCTCCTTGACGACCCACTCCAAGGCCTGCGCCGCACGCTTCGGGTCTGTGATAATCGGCGTGAGCAAGTGCGGAATACCGGCATAAGCGGTTAATTCCACACGCTTTGGATCTACCATAATTAAGCGCACTTGCTCAGGCGTAGCGCGCATGACGATAGAGGTGAGCATGGAATTGATAAAGCTGGATTTACCAGAACCCGTAGCACCTGCCACCAGAAGATGCGGCATGGTGGTCAAATTTGCTATGACGAAATTGCCCTCCACATCCTTGCCGAGACCAACGGTCATAGGATTTGTATCGTTGAGAGCTTCTTTGGAGCGTAGCACATCACCCAAGTGGACGATTTCACGGTCGACATTTGGAATTTCCACACCGATAGCACTTTTACCGGGAATTGGTGAAAGGATGCGTACATCCGAGCTAGCCACGGCGTAGGCGATATTGCGCTGAAGATTCGTCACCTTCTCGACTTTCACGCCCGGCCCCAGCTCCACCTCGTACTGGGTAACGGATGGACCACGCAAGAAGCCTACGACATCGGCATCCACACCGAATTCTTGGAAGGTGGCACGCAAAGCTTGAATGACGCGTTCATTCGCCTCGGTCCTGACTGCATGTGGCTTACCTTTTACCAACAAATCGAGGCTAGGTTTCTGATATGCATTGTGTGTCTGGTCTGCGTCAGATTCTGAAGTATGTAAGGCCACAGTGGCGCCGTCCGCGTCATCTGAAGCGGTGTTATGTGCTGCTGCATTCGCCACCTCTACCGCATCCGCCGCAGCACCCCCAGCACTCAGCCCTGCTCCAACTGCAGCAGGTACTGCCCCATTGCTCGCTGGGACACCCATAGAAGGTATGGCTACCGTTTCGTCCTCTGCATGCGTATGTGCGATATCCCCACTGTTTCTGCCGGCTGCAGCCTGCTCACGGCCGCTGAACTGAGGAGAGCTCGAATGCAAAGGGAGCGTTTCGCCAGAAAAATCACCGTTTCGACTGCTGGACACAGGTTGGCGATGCGAAGGCGAATCGTCCTGCACGCGCAGCGCATTTTGGAATGCGTTATCGCCTTCGTACTCATCCAGTGAGGTGTCTGTTTCTTGATTTTTGCGCTGGAACAGCCGCTTCCACCACGGCAATCGCGGCTCCGTATGCTCCTCATCGGTGCCATCATGGGTGGGCACACCTTGAGCAAAGCTTAAGGTAGAGTCGCCGATTGTGGACTCTTGAGGAAAATCTTCCTCCTCGCCCGCTTTTTCTGCGTGCGTATTCATACCCAAGAGTCGTGGAATTTCGGCAATATGCACTTGAGTAATCATCAAAAGTGCAAATAACCCGATAAAGACAAAAATGACCACAGCAAATGGCTTTGATAATCCCCATGCCAATGGGGATCCCAGAGCATGACCAAACAAGCCGCCCGCGTTGATAATGGTAGCCCAGTCAAAACCACCCTTGTCGGAGGCTACAAAAATATCTGCTAAAGAGCACACAGTCCACACCAGCAGTACCCAACCGGATACCACTCGCGTATTTTCCGATTCGAGATTGGAATTGCGGATAAGTCTAAAGGCTACAAAAAGCAACACAATAGGCAAAACCACACTCATAATGCCAAAAGCCCCGCCCGCTATAAGATGCAGGAAACGTCCGATGGCACCTTGCACTCTAAACCATTCGGATGCGATAAGAAGCACGCTGAGAATGATAAGAACGAAACACCACGCATCGAGACGGGCATCATTATCCTCACTGTTGGTGCCAAAAATATCGCGCACAAGTTGCGCAAAAAGCCGTGGAATGAAGAGTAAAACCTTTGCCCACCACGCCTCTGGCTCCCGCTGCTCGCGTGCCTGATCACGTGGTGACGATTCACTGCGTCTACTCGACGATGAACCCGAGGCTGAACGTGCGTTTTTACCGTCCCGTGGACTTACTGAAGATGATGTTGGTCGTGCCATAACGCTTTACAGATTAGCGAAAATGGCAGACCAAGATGGCGTAAAAGTACAAGATAACACCACTACTCCACAAGACTGCACAGGTGCTTCGCCACACACCACGCAGACGCCTCAAGCCACAAAAATCAGCACTTCGCTACTGCTCCACCCTGCCCAAATGATGCTGTACATACTCATCGGCTGCATTATCAAATGCGTCGAATGCTCCCTCATCTGCGGTGAGCACAATGCGCGTGGCTTCCTCGAGCAGGTGTTCATCCGTAGCATTGATCCAATGTACACGCGGATCGCGGCCAAACCAACCCATTTGTTTACGCGCTAGACGTTTCGTTTTCTGCGCGATATCTGCGTAGGCCTCATCCATGCTCATATCACCGTCTAAGGCTGCCCTGATTTGCGGATAGCCTAAAGCACGTGCTGCGGTGAGAGAAAGCCGCCCACGCAGCTGTTGTACTTCTTTTTCAAAACCCATGTCACGCATTTTTTGGGTGCGCTCCTCGATTTTATTGTCGAGCACTTCCCTACTGAGGTCTAGGCCGATTTGCACGGTCGGGATGACGTATCGATAACGCGGAAGTGTAGCCGAAAACGGTTTGCCGGTCAGTTCGATAACTTCGAGTGCACGGATGGTTCGGCGGATATTGCGTGCATCCATATGTGCTGCTGCCACAGGATCCTGAGCCTGAAGCTCCGCAAAGAGCGCCTCACCGCCGATATCTTCACCCCGTTTTTCTATTTTTTCGCGGATGTTTTTATCCGTGCCCGGGAAAGAAATATCGTCAATCGCAGCCCTGGCATACAATCCCGAACCGCCGACAAGAATAGGACGCACGCCCCTAGACTGCAGCTCGTGTATGGTTTGACGCGCCAAGGATTGGAATTTTGCCACAGACATTTCCTCGCTGGCGTCAATAATATCGATGAGGTGATGCTTAATCTGTGCCTGTTCTTCCGGGCTTGCCTTCGCGGTACCGATATCCATGCCCCTATACATTTGGTAGGCATCGGCATTCACGATTTCACAGGGCACACCGGTGCAGTCCGCCAGCGCGCGCGCCAAAGCGATGGCGAGCGCGGTTTTGCCGGAGGCTGTAGGTCCGATGATGGATACGACCTTGAGTTGCCGTGCCGTGGGTAAAGGCTTCTCTGTGTTTTCTACGTTTTCTACGGAATTAATGGCGTAGCTCATAGGTATCTCCTTGCAGGATTTGTGGATCTGCTATGAGATAGTGTGCGGAGCTATCGGTGATGGTGCAGGTAACGAAGTCGCCTATGTGTGGTGCTGGTGCGCCTTCTGGTACGGTGATATGGACGAGGTTGCCGCCATGGTCGCGTCCGGTGATGCGGTTTGTTTGTTTGTCTTTTACGCCATGTGTGGTGCTAATCATGACTTCAGCGGTTGTGCCGACGTGTGTGCGCATGATGGTGGCGGATATGTCTTCCTGGAGTGCGTGGAGACGTTCGAAGCGCTCATGTGTGATGTGCGCGGGAACTTGCTCCATGGTGGCAGCGGGTGTGCCGGGGCGTGGTGAGTATTCGAAAATATAGGCAGAATTGAATTGTGCTTTTTTGACTACGTCCATGGTTTCTTGGAAGTCTTCTTCCGTCTCTCCAGGGAAGCCCACAATAATGTCTGTGGTGATGTGAGCATTGGGGATGCGAGTGCGTACGTTGTCGAGAATAGTCATGAATTTGCTGACACGGTAGCTACGGCGCATAGCACGCAGGATTTTGTCCGAGCCGGATTGCAGTGGCATATGGAGCTGCGGCATGACGTTGTGCGTGTCTGCCATCGCTTCGATAACGTCATTGGTAAATGCGGCTGGGTGCGGTGAGGTGAAGCGTACGCGTTCGAGTCCCTCAATCTGACCACAGGCACGCAGCAGCTTGCTAAAGGCGTGTCTGTCTGCTGTGGAGTATCCGTAGGAATTGACGTTTTGCCCGAGTAGGGTAACTTCTTTGATACCGCGCGATACGCAATCTTCGATTTCTGCGAGGATTTCGCCTGGTCGTCTGTCACGTTCTTTTCCGCGTACCGATGGCACGATGCAGAAGGTGCAGGTGTTGTTGCACCCTACGGAGATGGATACCCATGCGCTGGCTTTAGAGGAGCGTACGGTGGGCAATTCGCTAGGAAATTGGCTCAGTTCTGTGGCCACTTCTACTTGTGGCTTATTTTTTTCGTGTGCTTCGTGCAGGAGCGGCACGAGTGAGCCGATGTTTTTGGTGCCAAATACCACATCTACCCAAGGTGCTTTTTGGGCGATGCGTTGGCGGTCTTTTTGCGCCATGCATCCGCCCACGGCAATTTGCATGTGTGGGCGATTACGCTTGAGCTTCGCATATTGGCCGAGAGTGCCATACATTTTAGATGTAGCATTTTCGCGTACAGCGCAGGTGTTGAGGACGATGAGATCCACCTCTTCTGCCTCGATTTGCTGCTGGCTGGCTTTGACGTATCCATCTTCTTCGAGGACGCCGGCGATGCGCTCTGAATCGTGCGCATTCATCTGACAGCCTAAAGTGTGTACATAGTATACGGGCGCTTGGCTTGCGGTCCTGACGGGCGTGATGTCTTCACTCAGGCCGCCAAGGCGTTCTTGCACAGTCATCATTTCTTCATTCATAACTCTAGATATTACCGAAATCACGGGTGCTTTGGGCGCGAGTGTGTTTTATAATTGTAAGGTTGCAAAAAAATTGAGGTGGTATATGATCCTGGATCGACAGAGCCCATTAAGTCTAGCTGATATTACTCAGGCTATGGTGACGCTCGAAGAATCCATTCCTGAGTTAATCACTCCTCAAGGCGAGGAAAATCTTATTCGTTTTGGCCATGCTTTCGAAGATCTCATGCAAAGCTATCGTGGTGCCATGCATGAGATTAGCACCAAGCTGGAAATTTTGGATGATGAGTATCAAACGCGATATAGTCATAATCCTATTCATCACATGGAACGACGTATGAAGTCGTTGCAGTCTATTGCAGGAAAACTGGCTATTCATCGCAAAACCATGTCCATTCAAAGCATTGAAGAAACGGTTTTTGATATAGCAGGTATTCGCGTGATGTGCAATTACATTGACGACGTGTATACCATCGCCAGCATGCTGAGCCGCCAAAGCGATATCCGCATTTTGGAGGTGAAGGATTACATCAAGCATCCAAAAGAGTCTGGATACCGCAGTCTTCATGTGATTTACAGCGTGCCTGTATTTTTAACCACCGGTCCAAAGGATATTCCTGTGGAAGTGCAGTTCCGTACGATTTCTATGGATTATTGGGCTAGCCTGGAGCATCGTCTGCGCTATAAGAGCCAAAACAATCCAGAACGCATTGCACGTCATATTCAGACCTTGCAGGATGCAGCTCAGGAACTCTACGATATTGATGTCAAGTTGCAAAATGTGCATAGAGATCTTGTGTCCGCTCCGCGCGAAGATGATTTTGACGATTAATCTTTTGTACAATTGCCCTAAAATATAACCGATACAAGAAACCGTTTCCCCTCAGGTAACTCCCAAATCGGGTGAAGGAACTCACATCATGTATAACACACCAGACAATCAACCACAGAATTTCCAGAATTCTCCAAACCAAACCCCTTATCAGCAGGCTTATACGCAGACATCGATGGCTCAAAATGCTCAGGCTGAGCGTATTTCTGTAGCACGTACGTATGGTGAAATGACTATCGGCTTAGTAGTAACAGCTGTTGTGGCATATTTCTCCTATGCTACCGGCTTGTTTAGTGCTTTCTTCCAAAGCACAGGCACGTTTGGACTCATCATCCTCTCTATCCTTCAAATTGGTATAGTGATTTTCCTGTCCGCACGAGTGATGTCCATGAAACCTTCCACGGCTCGCCTCGCCTTTTACGCGTACGCCGCATTGATGGGCTTTACGCTAAGCACGATTTTTGCCGCCTTTAACATCAATACGATTTTCTTAGCTTTTGCCTTCTCCGCTGCTTTCTTCTTTGCATTGACTATGTGTGCTTTGACTACCAAGGTGAATTTACTCAAGCTGGGACCCATTTTGCAGGTTGCGCTTATTGTGCTTATTATTTCGCAAATCGTCATGATGTTTATGGGGGTGGGCACACAAACCATGCTTCTGTCTGCTATTACGATGATTATTTTTGCCGGATTTACAGCCTATGATGCCCAGGTAGCGCGCGCACTTTTCCAGCAGTTTGCCGGCAATACGGAGATGATTAAGCGCGTATCTATTATTTGCGCACTGAATCTGTATCTGGATTTCATTAACTTCTTCATTTCACTGCTGAACATTTTCGCAGACAGAAGTTAGCTCTTCCAATGCTCCGTAGAATGCCCTGAGCAGTAAACGCTCAGGGCATTAACTTTATCTAGTGAATATCGTCGTACGGCAAGAATCGCTGGACAAGATATTGCAGCGTAAACCACAAGACCACCGATGCGGCGGACAGGGTAAGAGTAACGATGAACAAGAATCCCGTTGGAATATGCAAATCGAATAGGCTTGCTAAAGGCGGGATAAAGGCGCCAATCACACCGGCTATAGCGAAGAAGGCCACCAGCCATCCACGCCACGATTTTAGCGGCCGAGAAATGGAGGCCAGCATCACGATGCCCAACACAAAGAGCACAGTCACATTCACCGTGCGCAATTGCGTGAGATGGTCCTCAACATTGGTCCAGCCCATCAGTACCGGTACGAGAGTGGTGCTCGCTAAGACGCTGAGCCCGGTAGCAATACCCGCCGGAAGAGCCACGCGTAGCACGCGTGTGAGGAAGCCCGGCAAATAGCGGCGCGTATTCGGTGCTAGCGCCAAGAGAAACGCGGGCGTACCAATTGTGAACCAACCAATGTAGGTCATATGGCGTGGTAGATAAGGGAAGTTCAGCCCCAACAACACCACGCCTAAGGAAATAACCACCGAATACGTGGTTTTGACGAGGAACAGGCTGGCTACGCGCTCCATATTGGCCATAACTTGACGTCCACGCGCCACCACATCCGGCAAATGGGAAAACAGAGAATCCACCAGCACGACTTGCGCAACAGCCTTCGTGGCGGGAGCAGCATTGCCCATGGCTATGCCTAAATCCGCTTCTTTCAGCGCTAAAGCGTCGTTCACACCATCGCCCGTCATCGCCACCACATGGCCACGCGCATGCAAAGCTTGGACGATGAGCTTTTTCTGCTCAGGTAGCACACGTCCCACAACATCGATGTTGTCCAATATGTCCGCCACATCTTCAGCATTCTGCGGCAGTTCACGCGCATCCATAAATCGTGGTTCGCGCTCACCCGTCAGCTTCACCTTTTTGGCAATCGCAGCCACCGTTAAAGGATTATCTCCAGAAATAACGCGAGCGCGGACGCCTTGCTGTCTAAACCATGCCAAAGTAGCTTGTGCATCTTCGCGTACGGATTCAGAGCAGAGGATTAAGGCTTGAATTTGGGCGTGAGGGTTGATGTGCGGCTTCGCATCAACGTCTGCTGAGTCTGGCTTTGTGGTTGCAACGACTGTTTCACCCGAAATGCTTCGCGCGAGAACCAGTACGCGTGAGCCATTATGGGCGTATTCTTCGACCTGCTGCATGAGGACGCTGGTATCTGCTTCGAGGGTGGCGGTGACGATTTCAGGTGCTCCAACAACCCATTCCTCACCGGAATCGTATCGAATAGCACTCCATTTACGGGCAGAAGAGAATGGAAGGCGCCAGCTCGGCTCCGCACCTTTCATCTGCTCATCCGTTATACCGTATTTTTGTTTCAAACCTTCCAACACAGCAGAGCCGGTGGAATTCGGGTTTTCTTCGTGGACTACCTGCCACAAGGCAGCATAAATCTGCGCAGTTTCTATTTGTGCAGTGTCCATAATCTCGACACTGTCCAGCGCGATGCCACCATCGGTGATGGTTCCCGTCTTATCGAGATTTAAGGCATCCACCCGCGCCAGCGTCTCCACCGCATTGAGCTCTTGGACAAGCGTGTTTTGACGTGCAAGGCGTAAGGCGGCGAGTGCGAAATTCAAAGAGGTTAAAAGGACCAACCCTTCCGGAATGAGACCGACTATGCCCGCCACAGCTTGGACGACGGCTTGACGCCAACTTCCCGTAGTCAGCGCCGCATCCCACCCGCCGACCAAGCGAATTTGTGACCAGATGAGCAACGCACACAGGGGAACGACGATGATAATCATGAAACGCAGGATCTTGTTAATACCATCGTTGATATCGGAATGCGTTTGCACGTAGACTTTGGCTTCCGCGGTCAATTTCGAGGCATAGGACTGGGCGCCTACCGCAGTGACATGAATGAGGGCGGAACCCGATACAACGGTTGAGCCGGAGTAAACTTTATCCTCTGACTGCTTTTTCACCGTGTGTGATTCGCCCGTCAGCATCGACTCGTCGAGTTCTACACCAAAGTCTTGGAGCACTTCACCATCGGCGGGAACTTGATCGCCGGATCTGATCCACAACACATCGTCTAGCACGATATCATCATGTCCTACCTCTACTTCTTGTCCATCGCGCACAACGGTATGCTTTTGAGCAATGAGGAAGGACAGCTTATCCAAGGTGAGTTTCGAACGGACCTCAGTAAAAACACCGATAGCGGTATTCAGGATGATAACCAAGCCGAAAACCGCATCTTTCCATTGGCCCGTAACCAGCACCAAAACCATGGCAGATAAAATAATGCCGTTAAACAGTGTAAAAATATTCGCTTTAACAATGTCAAGAATCGTGCGAGAGCTACGCGACGGAGTAAAATTCGTCTCGCCCTGTGCAATGCGTTCACTCACCTGAGCGGCGGACAGTCCCCTCGTCGTGTCCACAGGGGAAGCATTACGTGTGGTGTTTTCTCGTGTACCCATAAACCCTACCTAGTCAGTATCCATTCTGGTTGTGCTGAAGTTTAGCCTTCCAGAGTCGAGCTGAAAATCGTATCGTGTGGTCGGTCTTCCACCACCGTCATAATCACATCAAAAGCCGACGTGTTGTCCTGCTCTACGCCCCCATTCACATCCCAATACGCGGCAAAATACATCGGGTTAAGAGACAGCTGCGCATACTGGAGGCCTGTGCTGGAGCTGATGATGATCGCCACCCCGCGCGAGCGCGCATACGAGAGCACATCCTCCCACTCAGTGGGATGCTGTACCGCATCCGCCGGGATAATCACAAGCGTGGCATACGCGTCAATAGCATTTTTGGTCTGCGTTATTTGCTCTGCTCCGCTGCTGGCATGGCGAAATTGGGCTGTAATATCAGATTTTTCTATCGCTTGAGCAATGCGCTTCTCGCGCTCGCCCTGATTATTGACAGACGCAATCACATCGACGAGCACATTTTTTATATCACCATCATCGTCACGCGATACATACTCGTCTGCTGTATCCAAGGTGTAACTGTGCCCTATTGCCGTACTGGTGTGCGCTGTGCAGGCGCTCACGGTGATGAGTACACCCACGCAGATCAGTACAAAGAAGACGACCGCACGTAGATGCAATCGTCTTACTCTCTCGCGAAAATTCATACTGTTAGTCTATCAAAAACACAGGTGTATAAACTCAACTGGGTTCCTGTTTTCTTCCCACATTTCTCAGGGTTTGCGTAGCTTCTCCTGCTTTCACTCTAGAGCAGGCCGTTGTCCGTCAAGTACGTGCGTGCGACGTCTGCAGCACTTTTGCCTTGGACATTGACTTGATAATTCATACGCGCCATTTCTTGCTCGGTAATTTTGCCCGCTAGCTGATTGAGAATGCCTTCGAGTTCTGGGTATTCCTGCAAGGTTTGCGCACGCAATACCGGCGCACCCTGATACGGTGGGAATAGATGCTTATCATCCTCTAGCAAGGTCAAACCGTATTCTTCAATTTGACTATCCGTAGAGTAGGCATCCACAATCTGCACATCACCATTATTGATGGCTTGATAGCGCAAAGCCGGCTCCATGGTGGATACATCCAGATGCAGACCATACAAACTCTGCAAGCCCTTACCCCCATCATCACGATCGTTAAATTCCAAGGTAAAACCTGCACGTGCAGAGTCTTGAACCTTCGCTAAATCGGAAATCGTCGTCAAACCGTTCGCCTCAGCGTATTCCTTTTTTACGGCAATAGCGTACGTATTTTGATACTTCATAGGCTCCAGCATGACGAGATTATCCTGAGCTTTCAGCCCATCGCGAGCCTCCATATACACCTGCTCGGCATCCGTGCTCGGCTGCGGTGGATTTTTGAGCAACGATGTGGTTACGGTACCTGTAAATTCAGGATAAATATCAATCTTTCCACTCTTCAATGCCTCATATACGAAGGTAGTTTTACCGAAATTAGGTTTAACTTCCACGCTTATATCGCTGTTCTTTTCAATGAGATCCTTATACATATTCATAAGAATCTCCGGTTCGGAACCGAGTTTGCCTGCAACGATGAGATGGCGAGAACTACCAGTGGTGCTCGATTTCACAACCGAAGACACCGCATAGGAACCCGCCAAAACTACAGCCAAGGAGACAAAAACGGCGAGAATCCTTTGTGGTCGTAGCTTACTCATCCAACCGATGCCATAGTAAGCCAATACCGCAAGGGCTGCAGAAGACACTGCACCGATGACGATCAAAGCCGTATCATTGCGGTCAATGCCGAGCAGGATAAAGGACCCTAAGCCGCCTGCACCAATCAGTGCCGCCAAAGTTGCCGTACCAATAACCATCACGGTTGCCAGTCTCACACCGGACATAATCACCGGCATAGCAAGGGCAATGCGGTAGGTTTTGAGTTTCTCCCATTCGGTCATGCCAAAGGCTTCGCCCGCCTCTTCAAGCTCCGGGTCGATATTGCTCAGTCCCACCAAAGTATTTTGCAAAATCGGCAAAATGGCATAAATAACTAACGCCGTCACCGCCGGTAGCGTACCGATACCCATGAGCGGGATAAATAAGCCGAGCAAAGCCATGGACGGAATGGTTTGGAAAATAGCCGCTATTTGGATGACGACTGCGGATGTCTTTTTCCACTTGAGCAGGAGGAAGGCCAATGGAACGGCGATGACGATGGCTGCAATGACGGCCAACAGTGAGATTTGAATATGCTGTCCTACAGCAAGCCACCATTCGCCTTGTCGCTGAGAAAACGTGTGCATAAAGGCGTTCATTGGTTCTCCTGATTCTCGAAGAGATTCTTTACAAAGTCTGTCGCCGGATGATTTGTCACATCCTCCACCGTACCCAGCTGTTCAATGCTACCCTCATGCAGCACGCACAGTCTATCCGCCAGCCTGACGGCCTCATGCATATTATGCGTGACAAAAATAAAGGTCGTATGGAAGGCATCATGCAATTGCTTCACCAGATCTTGAAGCTGTGTGCGGCTCATAGGATCCAATGCCGAGAAAGGCTCATCCATAATCACCACCTCAGGTTTGGTGAGCAACGCGCGCACAATACCCACGCGCTGAGCCTGACCGCCGGATAGTTCAGAAGGCATGCGATCAGCATATACAGTATGGTCCAAACCCACTTGATCGAGTAGCTTATGTGTTTCTTGCTTAATTTTTTCCGCATCCCACTTTTTCATCGAGGCGATAACACCAATATTTTCTGCTACAGTGAGATGAGGAAAAAGGCTACCCGTTTGGAACACATATCCCAGGCCGAGGCGCAACTCACGTAAATTGCACTGCGCTACATCCTTGCCGTTGACAGTAATGCTGCCTTGCGTGGGTTTTTCTAGACCATTCATCATTTTGAGTAGCGTGGTTTTACCGGAGCCAGAAGGCCCTACAATGACAAAGAATTCACCGTCCTGAATGGTAAAGCTCAAGTCCTGAACGACATTCTTACCTTCGAATTCTTTAGACACATGTGAAAATTCAATCATGTGCTCTCCTTCTCATAGTGTCTTATTAGTGGCGCAGACTTCCCTGTCCTGCTCTCCAGCTTAGTGTGCAAGACAGAGCTTTCGCTCTGCACGAATCGAGAACCGTGTTATAGCAAACCCTGTACCTTGTAGGCACGGTCATAGGAATGGTTGTAAACCTGAAAATCCTGGTCGTGTAGACTCACCGCAGCCTTTTGCGCCCACTGCGGGTTATTGAGCAAACCTCGGCCCACCTCAATGAGATCTGCATGCCCCGACTCAAGTACGAATTCGGCTAGCTGCGGAGAATCCAAGAATCCTACAGCGGTGACCGGCACGTGCACGGCCTCTTTCATCACAGCGGAGAATGGCACCTGATAGCCTGCACCCACCGGGATATTCGGCGACACGTCCAGCAAACCGCCAGTGGAGACATCTATACCATCGATGCCCTCTTCTTCCAGCCACTGCCCTATCTGCTTCCAATCCTCCAGAGAGTTTTGAGCCTGTGCATCTGCATACACGGACAGCGACAAGCGAACCCACAAGGAACCCGTAAATTCTTTGCGTACAGCACGTACAATTTCACCAATCAAACGATAACGATTGCTCAAACTACCACCGTATTGGTCGCTTCTTTGATTAGACGTAGGTTCTAAGAATTGATCCAGCAAATAGCCGTGGGCACCATGAATCTCGAGCATATCGAAACCCGCATTCTGCGCTCGCCGTGCAGCATCGGCGAAGGCTTGAACAACGCGCGCAATATCTTCCTGCGTCATTTCCTGCGGTACGCCGTATTCATCATTAAAGGCAAGGGCACTAGGCGCATACTTGGTCTGTGCATCCGCAGCTTTTCTGCCGCCATGGCCCAGCTGAATGCCGATTTTGCTCCCCAACTCATGGATATCGCGCACAAGAGTTGAGAAGGCTTGAGTCTGCTCCTCGTTCCACAAGCCCAAATCTTTATCCGTTAAACGACCATCCGGCTCCACCGCCGTGGCTTCCACGATAATAAGACCAACCTGCCCGATGGCTCTTGCCCCGTAATGAGCACGATGAAAAGCCGTAAGAATGCCATTATGCTTGTACACTTCATAGGTACACATAGGTGGCATCACCACACGATTTTTGAGCTCTAATCCAGCAACTGTCGCAGAACTCAGTAATTTAGTCATAGTTCTTCGCTTACTCTTCGACATCAAAGCAACCTGTGTAAAATCCATGCTAGTGTGCCTTACACGTGCTCGTGGAAAAGTTTCTTTGTCGGCTAATTTTCCCCCACGTTGTGCTATGACGAAAAGTATGCACAAAGGGTTGAGCTTGTGCACCCAACCCCTCTGACTCTATTCGTTGCTCTAACGTGCCCTGTTCAGGAAACCCTTGACCGACTGCGGATCGCTATGATCCAAAAACAGGCTCTTGTGCTCATCCAGAGCGAGAATCTGCTCCATATCCACAGGAGACAATTCAAAATCGAAGATATTAAAATTATCCTCCATACGATTGCGATGCGTGGACTTCGGTATGACCACCACCCCACGCTGCATCAGATATCGCAAGCCCACTTGCGCTGCAGACTTGCCATACTGCTCGCCCACCCTTGTCAACGTAGGATTCGTAAAGAAGTCCCGCCTACCCTCCGCAAACGGCCCCCAGGATTCCTGTACCACACCCAGCTCATCCATGGTTGCGCGTGCCTCCTGCTGCTGGAAAAATACATGGGTTTCGACTTGGTTCACGGCAGGCACCACGTCTGCGAAATGCGCGATATCGAGCAGGCGATCCGGATAGAAATTCGATACGCCGATGGCACGAATCTTGCCATCCTTATACGCCTCTTCCATAGCTCGATAGGAGGCATAATAATCCCCAAACGGCTGATGAATCAGCATTAAATCAATGTACTCAGATTGCAGCTTTTTGAGACTTTCATCAATAGCAGCCTTCGCAGCCTTATAGCCCTCCTTGTAAATCCACATTTTCGTGGTGACGAAGAGCTCCTGGCGATCGATGCCTGCGCCGGCAATGGCAGCACCTACGCCTTCTTCGTTATTGTATGCCTGAGCTGTATCGATGTGGCGATACCCCACCTCAAACGCTTCACGCACGCAACGTTCCGTTTCATCTGGAGGAGTTTGAAATACGCCATAGCCTAATTGTGGAATTTCTACACCATTGTTGAGTTTTATATACTCCATTGTTTGACCTCACAGCCTGTGTATGATGTTTGTCTACACAGAGATTCGCCATGTAGACGGGGAAGTTCCCTATTTTCTAGCGTAATTCAGATAGATATGGACCGGCGTGATTTTGCTCACAATGAAACTGGACTGGTCTGCGTAGGCTATCGATAATCTTCTACATCAAATGCGCAATCCTTATAGAAGAATGGACGGTCTGCCTCTGTAATCTCACGAATAATCTTGGCAGGGTTGCCCGCTACAACCGTCCACGCCGGCACATCTTTGACGACGACGGAACCTCCCGCAATCACACTATTGTCTCCAATGGTCACGCCCGGCAATATGGTGACGCTGCCACCCACCCACACATTATCGCCTATGGTGACGGGAATGCCGTACTCGTAGCCTGAATTGCGACTTTCGGGATGAAGCGGATGTCCGGCCGTATAAATCGACACGTTCGAGGCGAGCATGACATTATCGCCAATAGTGACTTTACCGGGATCTAAAATCGTAAGATTGTAATTGGCGAAGAAGTTTTTACCTACCTCGATGTTTGTGCCGTAATCGCAATGAAATGGTGCTTCAATATACGCGGTTTCACCACCTGCGCCGAGAATTTCTGACAACAGCTCGCCCATGCGGTCCAGATGATCCGGGTGTAAATTGTTAAATTCCCAAATCTTCTTCTTGCAGGCCAGTCGCTCTTCCGGTAGCCCATCCATGTCGGCAATATAGGGCAGTTCGGACAGCATACGCTGCTTTTGATTCATATCGTTGCGATTCATAAAGTCTCCTTTGACTGCTCTCTTACAAAGAGGAAAACAATAGAGGAGGAACGACAACACATTCCTCCTCGAACTATTTCTTTACTTAAGAAAGTATATCATCTGCACACTATCGCGCAGACTTGCTCTTCATGCACAAACCGATAACAACACCAATAATGGCTGGTATCACCCAGCCCAACCCAATCGAGGACAAAGGCAATGCGGTTTCTATCACATGCACAGCCTCATAGACAGGGTTTATGACTGGCAGTATCGCCCCTAGAGCCTTCACTAAACTCGCTAGCAAGGAAATACCCGCTGCTACAGCCGTAAAAATCATTGATACCACAAACACGCTTCGGCGATAGCTGAAGAACTTTCCTAAAAGCCCCAGTACCATGAGCATAATCGTTAGTGGATAAAGGAACATCAAAACCGGGACGGACACAGTAATAATGGCGTTCAGTCCCGCATTGGCGATGAGGAACGAAATCACGGTAAACGCGATGGCATAAACCTTGTAATTGACACTCTTCGGGAAAAGCTCTGTAAAGGTGGTACTAATGGACGTAATTAATCCAATCGATGTTTTCAAGCACGCAAGTGTAATAATCGCGCCCAGTAATATACCGCCGAAGGTGCCAAAGTAATGGTTAGCAATAGCAAACAACGCAACGCCACCGTCTTCGCTCACACCGAAAAGAGCTCCTGATTGTGCGCCCATGAGGGTGAGCACGAGGTAAATCACAATCATCAACACGCCCGCATAAATGCCGGACTTTATGGCGGAAAATGCGGTATTGCTCGGCTCTTTTACACCCAATCCACGGATGACATCCACCAAAATCACGCCAAAGGCTAAGGAAGCCAATGCATCCATGGTGTTGTAACCTTCCAAAAGACCCGTGAAGAAGGCATGACTGGCATAAGCACCTTGAGGTTGAATCTGCGCAATATCTCCCATTGGATTCAACAGGGCGGTGATCACCAAAATCGCTAAGACCGTGAGGAACAGCGGATTGAGGATTTTCCCCACCCAATCCAAAATACGATTCGGTTTCAGACTAAAGAAAAGCACGATGGCGAAGAACAGCAGAGAGAAAATACTCAAGGCAAGACCACGATTATTGTCTCCCAGCAGCGGTGCCACACCCACTTGGAAGGAAACGGTTGCCGTGCGCGGAATAGCGAAGAACGGTCCAATGGTCAGATACAAAGCCAAGGTATAGGCATAAGCAAAGAACTTACCCACAAGACTGCCCATATGGAAAAGACTTTCACTGCGCGAAGCCGCTAATGACGCAATGCCCAGGACCGGCAAACCCACAGCCGTAATACAAAAACCAATGGTTGCAATCCACGAATGAGAACCCGCATTCTGCCCCATACTCACAGGAAAAATCAGATTTCCTGCACCGAAGAACAGTCCAAAAAGCATGGAGGATACGAAAATCGATTCTCGCCCGGTTAATTTCTTTTTCATAATCTCTCTCTTAAGTTTGACAGGAACTATCCCTCATTATGCCCGAGAGGCTACCTAAGGGCGAAACATGTGCTAAAAAAATTAAGCGAAGTCAGCTATAGCCGCGTCAGTTATCTATGCAACGCACCAAGTTTAGGCGGATACGGTAAAAAACAGCAGTGTTGCCGGATATTTTTCTGAGCTAACGGATATATTGCACACGTATGATCGACTTTCGCGTGGTGTGCATATTTTCGTATTCGCTTGTAGAGGACAGCCACACTACGGGTCCGAGTTTCGTATTAGGTTTATTTCTTAGTAATTGGAGCTCACTCGAGGCTTTCCCGGACGATCTCTACTTACCAACGACTAACAAGGAGAATCCCATGTCTAAGGTATATTCCGACGCCACAGAGCTCGTCGGGCGCACCCCTCTTGTCAAGATTAATCGTCTCACCGAGGGACTAAACGCGACCGTACTGGCCAAGCTCGAGTTCTTTAATCCAGCAAACTCGGTTAAGGACCGCGTTGCAGTATCCATTGTGGACGCTGCCGAAAAGTCCGGTGCACTCAAACCAGGCGGCACCATCGTGGAGGCTACCTCCGGCAATACAGGTATTGGACTCGCATGGGTGGGCGCAGTGCGTGGATACAAGGTGATTCTCACCATGCCATCTTCCATGTCCAAGGAACGCCGCGCACTCCTGCGTGCATTCGGCGCAGAACTCGTCCTCACAGAACCTGCCGGCGGTATGAAGGGGTCTGTCGAGAAGGCCAATGAAATCGTTACCTCTACGCCGGGCGCCATCCTCGCGTCACAATTCTCAAATGAGGCTAATCCAGCCGTGCATGAACGCACCACGGGTGAAGAGATCTGGGCAGATACCGATGGCAATGTCGACTACCTCGTTTCTGGCATTGGCACCGGCGGCACCATTACCGGTACCGGTCGTGCACTGCGCAAGCACAACCCAGATGTCAAGCTTATTGCCGTGGAACCAGCTGAATCCCCACTGCTGTCCGGTGGAAAGCCTGGCCCTCACAAGATTCAGGGCATCGGCGCAAACTTTGTGCCTGAAGTACTGGATACGAAGCTCTACAATGAGGTCGTAACCATCACTTCCGATGACGCCATTGCCACCGCGCGCGCTGCTGCCACCAAAGAAGGCCTCCTCGTGGGCATTTCCGCTGGTGCAGCACTTTCCGCTGCTATTGAGATTGCTAAGCGTCCAGAAGCAGCCGGCAAGACCATAGTGGCCATTGTTCCTGACTTTGGCGAACGTTACGTCTCCACACCACTCTTCGAAGGTCTTGTGGACTAAATACTCTCAAGACTTCGATCAACACTATGCATATATGCCCCCGATAAGTAGCGATAGCTTGAACGGGGGCGTATTTTTGCCTTCACAGTTACTCATTTCCATACTGCGTTGGTGTTACCTCGTACTATGAGAGAAGTGCAATATCGGAAAGGAGAGCCATGAGTTTTTGGCGTACACTTCGCGATGACCTTCGGGCCGCACGCGCTCACGATCCTGCAGCGCGTTCCAACCTTGAAGTGATACTCTGCTATCCCGGCGTACACGCCGTGTGGCTTCACCGCTTGGCCCACGCCATGTGGTGCAAATCGCGCCTTCTACGCCTTCCTGCACGCTTACTTTCGCAGTACTCTCGCGCGCTCACCGGTATCGAGATTCACCCTGGCGCTCAAATTGGTCCACGTTTCTTCATAGACCACGGCATGGGTGTAGTTATAGGTGAGACCGCAGAAATTGGCGCGGACTGCATGATCTATCACGGTGTCACCTTGGGTGGCACATCGCTCACCGCTACTAAACGTCACCCTACACTCGAGGATAATGTTATGGTAGGTGCCGGCGCAAAGCTTCTCGGCCCTATTCGCATTGGTACCGGCGCACGCATTGGCGCGAACGCCGTCGTAGTCCGCGATGTGCCTCCTCACTCCACTGCCGTTGGTGTCCCTGCAAAAATTCGGGAGGCCCCCAATCCTGACACGTGGATTGACCCCGCCATATACATCTGACCCGAATGACTCCCCGCAAAACAACACGCAAGCGCAACGAATATGAGTGGAACTGCTGCTTCCTCGCGAGATTTTGTGGTTCTTTGTAGAGCAGAATCTTGCGCTTCAAGGTTATGAACAGACAACATAGTCAGATCTGGCAAGACCTGAACGTGCAAAGCCCGTTGCTCCACAGCAGGAGGAACGGGCTTTGCATATGTAAGGAATGTATTTCTTGTTAACTGGAAGCGGATATTACAGCTTCGCACACAACAGTTTAGAGCGTTTCCTTATCATTGTCGTCAAAATCTGCTTGCTCAGCTAAACTTCTCACTGCTTCCACCTCACGCATGCGCGCAGTCAATGATTCGATTTCAACATCCGCCATGCCTTTGCCTAAAACAAGTATTTTCGGCACTGTATCTTGACGCACCGCTTGCACAATCAAACGTCCCGCCTTAACCGGGTCACCCGATTGAGAGAAGGGGTGCTGTTTCAGATAGTCCGCACTGGCGTAGCTTTCCTCATACTGTGCACTGCGTGAGCTACGAGAAGGAATGCCTGCCACGCGAAAGTTCGTTCGAAAAGCACCCGGCTCCACAAGCATGACCTGGATATGGAATTTCTCCACCTCATTGCGCAATACCTTGCTCGTTGCATCCAACGCAGCCTTGCTAGCCACATACAAGGCAGTGCCCATCGAATGATCAAAATGCACGCCCATAGACGACACATTCACAATTACTGCCGACTGTGAATGTCTCAGGTACGGCAACGCTTCTTGAATCAGTGCCACCGGACCAAAGTAATTCGTCTCAAAAATCAGGCGCATATCTTCTGGGCTCGTATCCTCCAAGGGCGCATGTAGCCCGCGTCCTGCATTATTCACCACAACATCTATGCCAGCAAACCTCTCGATGGTCTCTTGGATGACTTGTCTTCGAGACTCTTCATCCGTAATTTCCAGCTGCACCGGCAACACGCGCTCTGGCGCTATAGATGCGAGGTCTTGCAATTTTTCTGTATTCCTAGACGTCACCACCACCTGGTCACCGTCTACAATTGCTTGACGCGCGATTTCTTTGCCAATGCCCGAACCAGCTCCAGTAATAAGCCAGGTTTTCATTTGTCTACCCTTTCGTTGAAATCTACATATGCTAATTCGCCGAATAATGCTTAAAGTCTTGGATTTTTGCCACGCTGATAGATGAAGAAATATACGATAATCGTGGAAATCACCAAAAATCCTGTCATCCACGCGAGCTGAACATGGAAATCTGACGCAAAGGCCATAATCAACGACAATCCAATGGGTCCCCCAATTTGATGCATAGTGTTGGTTAAGCCACTTGCTGACCCTGCAATCTCATCTGGCGCGTGATGTATACCCGCACTCGTCACCGGCGCAACGACTAATGCCGACCCAAAACCAATAAACAGCATGGGCACGCAAACGGCAAGGAAATATCCTTGGCTCAGATTCGTACAAACCGACCATACGAATCCCGCAATCAATGCCCCATGCCCCAGTAGAAGCACCCGGTTGTTACCCATGATTTTCGTCAGTTTCGAGAGTTGTAATGCTGAGAGAAAAGTCGTAATAGACAACGGCAGGAAGGCAATTCCCGATTCCAATGCGGTAAATCCATACACTCTCTGCATGACCTGTGGCAGCAAAAACCAATAAGGCAGGATAGCCATCATAAAAATCATGCGCACCATATATGCACCCGATCGCACCGGACTGTGGAAAAGTTTGAGCGGAAGAATAGGCATATGCTGTGTTCGTTCGTAATAATAAAATGCGATCAACAGCACGAGACCTGCAAGAATGAAAATCAACCCGTAGCGCTCAGTACTCAAACCATAGATCAGGGATGCTAAAGCCACAACTGAAAGCAGACTTCCCATGTAATCGATGCTCTTGGTGACACCTTCATACTTCTTCACGTATTTCTCAGTCAGAGCAATTAAAAGCGCTGTTAATGGCACATTAATGAGAAATCCTGCTCGCCATGAAACCAGACTCGTTAGCGCACCGCCGATGAGTAGCCCCAAGCTTGCGCCAATGCCCGCCGTGGCGCCGTAATACGATATGGCTTGTGTGCGTCGTTCCCCTGTATAAGCATCCATCATCAACGCTAACGTTGTGGGCGCAATGATGGATGCACCCACACCTTGGAAAGCGCGGGCCGCAATCATCGTTAGCGCATTTTGTGACAGGCCTATGACCAAGGACATAATGCCAAAAATTGCCAAGCCTATCTGAAAGATGCGTTTGCGCCCAAGCAAATCGGAAAGGCGCCCCGATAATAGCAAAAATCCACCGAAAGTCAGCGTATATGCATTGGATACCCACGCTAACTCACCTGCATTCATGCCCACGCCCTTGCTAATATCCACAGAGCTGGTAAAAATGATGGAATTGTCCATAAGTATGAGGAAATATGCCAAAAGTGTAATGGGAAGAATTGCACCGAAACTCAATTTCCTCGTCTGTATCATTAATGTTTTCATTGCGTTCTTTCTGGAAATTTTCACGCACGCGTCACACGTACGCGGCTAAAGTACTGTGTTTTCAGACCGTTAAACGGAGTCTTGCCGTGAGGTCGTACAGCATCGTGCTCCGTAAGAGAAAAGTGATACTCATCCATCTGACTACCCATCTGACTGATGTCATAGTTGATGTACGAGCTGAACATTTCCACACGCGTTGACTGCACGAATTGCCGTATTTCGCATCCATCATCCCTAGGTCTTTTCTCGCATGACGTATTCGCATTATTCCGATTTTTAAGCCCGGGATATGTTCTGGTATGTCATACTAGGTTTTGCGAAAGATTCTGCATAATACTTTCGATGCAAGCCACTATACGTTTTCCGTATACTCACTCCGGTGTGAAGTTCCGATGCGTTTATCTCACCAGACTCGGTACGCATCCAATGATCGCCTACCTACCGCCTACCTACATGGACACCTTTGTCCTTCCGGGTCGGTAACACCATTTCGCGATTGTGTGTGATTCAAGCCAATGTTAGGCAAGCAGAGAGCATTCGCTCATGAAAAACAGACAAACAAAAAGCCTTTTGCTGTGAGTATAGACCCAGAGCAAAAGGCTTCTGTTTATGCAAGAGCTACAGGATTCCCCTAGTACGTCTGCTTACTCCCACTCGATAGTCGCAGGTGGCTTAGAAGTCACATCGAGGACTACGCGGTTAATTTCACGGCATTCGTTCGTAATACGTGTGGAAATTTGAGCTAAGACATCATAAGGCACACGCGACCAGTCTGCGGTCATAGCATCCTCAGAGCTCACTGGGCGCAAAACAATTGGTGAACCATAGGTACGCTCATCGCCCTGCACACCCACAGAATGCACGTCTGCCAGCAGTACTACTGGGCACTGCCAAATATCGCGATCCAAGCCAGCTTTAGAGAGCTCTTCACGTGCGATAGCGTCCGCTTCGCGCAAAACTGCCAAGCGTTCGCGCGTAATTTCGCCTACGATGCGAATAGCCAAGCCAGGACCAGGGAATGGCTGACGCCATACCATTTCTTCTGGCAAGCCCAGCTCTGTGCCCACGGCACGCACTTCATCCTTAAACAAGGTGCGCAATGGCTCTACCAGTTCGAATTGCAAATCGTCCGGCAAGCCACCCACATTGTGGTGACTCTTAATATTTGCCGCACCCGAACCACCACCAGACTCTACTACGTCTGGATACAAGGTTCCCTGCACGAGGAACTTAATTTCTCCGCCTTCTTCTGCTACATCAGACACGATTTGGCGTGTAGCCTTTTCGAAGGTACGAATGAACTTTTCGCCAATAATCTTACGCTTGCGCTCTGGCTCAGAAACGCCTTCCAAAGCCGTAAGGAACTCATCAGATGCGTCCACGGTTACCAGCTTGATACCGGTAGCTTCCACGAAGTCTTTCTTCACCTGCTCGACTTCACCCTTGCGCAGCAAGCCGTGATCAACGAATACACAGGTCAACTGGTCTCCCACCGCCTTGTGCACCAAGGCAGCAGCCACAGCCGAGTCCACACCACCAGACAGGCCGCAGATAACGCGCGCATCCCCAATTTGCTCGCGAATCTTTGCAACCTGATCTTCAATAATGGAGGAAGAATCCCACGTCTCAGGAATGCCCGCTTCGTTATGCAAGAAGTTTTCGATAACGTTTTGTCCCAACGGCGTGTGCTTCACTTCAGGATGCCACTGCACGCCGAAGAGGGAGCGCTGCTTATTTTCCATAGCAGCTACCGGCGCACCTTCCGTATGTGCCAAAACTGTAAAGCCCTCAGGCGCCTGTTGTACGGCCACACCATGGCTCATCCATGTGGACTGCTCTGCAGGAGAATCCACTAAAATACCTTCTGGCTTATCAATAATGGCCTCAGTCTTACCGTATTCACCCAACGCAGCCTTATCTACAGTGCCACCGAGCTGATGCGCCATAATTTGGAAACCGTAGCAAATGCCCAACATAGGGATGTCTAATTCGAAGATTTCTGGATCCAAAAGTGGAGCACCCTCCACATAAACAGAGGCTGGACCACCTGAAAGAATAATAGCCTGAGGATCCTTCGCTTTGACTTCCGTAGCAGAAATAGAATGAGGAACGATCTCAGAGTACACATGTGCTTCACGCACACGACGTGCAATAAGCTGAGCATACTGAGCACCAAAATCAACAACAAGAACTGGGCCGTTGGCCATTGCGCCTCCAAAAATTGAGGTAATAAATCTAATGATGAGATACTTCATTATGCGTCATAAATAAGACATTAATAATAAGGTCATCTCACGGCATACCCCTCAGGTTTGATCCCATAATTCCTAGGGTTTTCAGCCATTGCGACACGCTCAAAATAACTCTTCCTGTGCGAAAATTTCGCATTTTTCGCACAGGCCGCTCAGAAACCTAACATCCCTTTAAACTCTTTATTTTCAGGTGTTTTAAGGAGATTTTATATACAAGATGCGTAAACTAATGAAACATTAACGCACATTGCATACCTCAATTATGCACAGTTTGACTCAAATAATACCATGTGTAAACACGCTATGCCCATTTAGTCATAGCCCTCTCATAAAATTGAAGGCGTACGAGAAAGGCATCAGCCGAACTCAAATTAAGTAAATATGCACCTAATTGTAGGAGGCAAGGACATATGACTAGTCCTGTAATTGGTACTCCATGGCGTAAGCTGGATGCTCCAGTTTCCGAGGAGGCTTTGGAAGGCGTAGACAAGTACTGGCGTGCTTCAAACTATCTTTCCATTGGACAAATTTACCTTCGTAGCAACCCATTGATGAAGGAACCATTCACCCGCGAAGATGTGAAGCATCGTCTCGTTGGTCACTGGGGAACCACTCCAGGTTTGAACTTCCTCATCGGTCACATCAACCGTCTCATCGCAGATCACGGCCAGAATACCGTCATCATCATGGGTCCAGGACACGGTGGTCCAGCAGGTACCTCACAGTCTTATCTTGACGGTACTTATTCCGAGTACTTCCCAGAAATCACCAAGGATGAAGCTGGCTTGCAGAAGTTCTTCCGCCAGTTCTCTTACCCAGGTGGTATCCCATCTCACTTCGCACCAGAGACTCCAGGCTCCATCCACGAAGGTGGCGAGCTTGGTTATGCTCTGTCCCACGCTTACGGCGCTGTAATGAACAACCCTAGCCTCTTCGTTCCAGCGATCGTCGGTGACGGCGAAGCTGAAACTGGTCCATTGGCTACCGGTTGGCAGTCCAACAAGCTTGTAAACCCACGCACCGATGGTATCGTTTTGCCTATCTTGCACCTCAACGGTTACAAGATTGCAAACCCAACCATCCTCGCACGTATCTCCGATGAAGAGCTCCATGAGTTCTTCCACGGTATGGGTTACGAACCATACGAGTTCGTTGCTGGCTTCGATGATGAAGATGCTATGAGCATCCACCGTCGTTTCGCTGATCTCTTCGAAACCGTCTTCGATGAGATTTGCGACATCAAGGCAACTGCTCAGACCAACGATGTTGATCGTCCATTCTACCCAATGATCATCTTCCGCACTCCAAAGGGATGGACTTGCCCTAAGTTCATCGACGGTAAGAAGACCGAAGGTTCTTGGCGTTCTCACCAGGTGCCATTGGCATCTGCTCGCGATACTGAAGAGCACTTCGAAGTTCTTAAGAACTGGCTCGAGTCCTACAAGCCAGAAGAGCTCTTCACTGAAGATGGTGCTGTTCGTCCAGAAGTTACCGCTTTCATGCCAGAAGGCGAATTGCGTATCGGTGAAAATCCAAACGCTAACGGTGGTCGTATCCGCGAAGAGCTCGATTTGCCAGCTCTCGAAGATTACGAGGTAACCGAGGTTAAGGAATTCGGTCACGGTTGGGGCCAGCTCGAGGCAACTCGTAAGCTCGGTGAGTACACCCGCGACATCATCAAGCGTAACCCAGATAGCTTCCGCATCTTCGGACCAGATGAGACCGCTTCCAACCGCTTGCAGGCTGCTTACGAAGTAACCAATAAGCAGTGGGATAACGGCTACCTCTCTGAGCTCGTTGATGAGCACATGGCTGTCACCGGTCAGGTCACAGAGCAGCTCTCTGAGCATCAGATGGAAGGCTTCCTCGAGGCTTACCTCCTCACCGGTCGCCACGGTATCTGGAGCTCTTACGAGTCCTTCGTACACGTTATCGATTCCATGCTCAACCAGCACGCAAAGTGGCTTGAAGCAACCGTTCGCGAGATCCCATGGCGTAAGCCAATCTCCTCCATGAACTTGCTTGTTTCCTCCCACGTATGGCGTCAGGATCACAACGGCTTCAGCCACCAGGATCCAGGTGTGATTGATATCCTCCTCAACAAGAACTTCAACAACGATCACGTAGTTGGTATCTACTTCCCAGTTGATTCCAACATGCTCCTCGCTGTTTCTGAGAAGGCTTACAAGTCCACCAACATGATTAACGCAATCATCGCTGGTAAGCAGCCAGCTGCAACATGGTTGACTCTGGACGAAGCTCGCGAAGAGCTCGCTAAGGGTGCTGCTGAGTGGAAGTGGGCATCCAACGCAGAAGGTGACGATGTAGACATCGTTCTCGCATCTGTGGGTGATGTTCCAACTCAGGAACTCATGGCTGCTGCTGATAAGCTCAAGGGCTACGGCATCAAGTACAAGTTCGTCAACGTTGTTGATTTGCTCTCCATCCAGAATGCGTCTGAGAATGATCAGGCACTTTCTGATGAAGAGTTCACCGAGCTCTTCACTGCAGATAAGCCAGTTCTTATGGCTTACCATGCATATGCTCGCGAGGTCCGCTCCCTCATCTGGGATCGTCCAAACCACGACAACTTCAACGTACACGGTTATGAAGAGCAGGGTTCCACCACTACACCATTCGACATGGTTCGTGTGAACAACATCGATCGTTACGAATTGACTGCAGAAGCACTCCGTGCTGTAGATGCTGATAAGTTTGCTGACGAAATCGAAAAGCTCGAAGCATTCCGTACTGAGGCATTCCAGTTCGCAGTAGACAATGGCTACGATCACCCAGACTACACCGATTGGGTATGGTCCGGCGTTCAGACCGAAAAGCCAGGTGCTGTTTCTGCAACTGCTGCTACCGCAGGTGACAACGAGTAAGTTTCTGCTTGCTTAGACTTTAACCTGTAAAAGGTCCCTCTCACTGAGAGGGACCTTTTTGTATATGGTGCCAGCAAAATAGGATGCCCATGAAAATAGAAACACATCGAAGTGTCTCAAAGCTCACATAAAAACGTTCAGAAATACCACTGCATCGTGTCGTTTTCTACCACGCTCTTTATAGAATAAGAGAGGTTGCGCGAATGCTGAATCAACAGTGTTGAGAGCATCGCCACTCTAAACAAAGGAGTACACAGAGTGAAAACTGTATTTATTGTAAGCCCAGAAGCGAAAAATGGTCGAAACGTCGTATCTGTAGGAGTGACCGCTGCGCTTGCAAGTTCGTATAAAACCGCCACTTTCCGACCAATCGTATGCCACAAAGATACCTTCACTCAGAACCTCATCAATGTGGGCAATGTAGAACAAAAATTTGAAGATTCTCGCGTCGTATGCCCAAATCGTGCTACTCGAGATCATAATGCTGCCCGCTCAGATATTTCTCGTGCATGGGAAGCCTTCCTGCCACAGACTAATCCTGAAGCCGTCGTCATCACTGGCGCCGACGGCAGACCTGTATTTGATCCAGAATCCTTCGTACTGGATTTGCGCATTGCGGCAGATCTCCAAGCACCCGTATTTTTGGCTATTTGCTGTCGTCCGCGCAATGCGAAGCAGTTGCGCTTGAGCATCGACACTATCATTGCGCAAACCTTGAAGGCAGGTACTGACGTTGCAGGCGTTTTCGTAACCGGTCTCGATATAGAGGATACCGAAAAGGCTCAATCCATTCGCGAAGAACTCGAAAGTCTTGAATACCCTCATTGGATAATCCCGGCACATGATTGCATGACTGCAGAAGATATCCAACCTTCATTGAAGCTTTTCCAACAGGCCGCACCTACCTCCGAGATTCTGAGCGCTTTGGATAAGGATTTTGCTCAGCCTACTACCCCATTTGCTTTCCAAGCACAGTTACTGACCAAGGCCGCAGCACAGAAGCAAACCATCGTGTTACCAGAGGGCGAAGAAGATCGCATTATCAAGGCTGCCAATTATCTGCTGGAGCGTGACATCGTCAATCTCATTATCGTGGGCAACGAACGAAATATCCTCCAGCGTGCAGAGGAACTCGGACTGCATAGCCTTAAGAAGGCACAATTCCAAGCCATGGATGACGAAACCGTGTTATCCGAAATGGTAGAAAAACTCGTCGAATTACGTGGACACAAGGGCATGACCGAGGAGAAAGCACGCAAGACTCTGCAGGATGCGTCCTACTTTGGCACCATGCTCGTTGTGCTGGGTAAAGCCGATGGTCTGGTTTCCGGCTCTATTAACTCCACAGCAAACACCGTGCGTCCAGCTTTGCAGGTTATCAAGACGAAGCCTGGCCAGTCTCTCGTTTCTGGAGCATTCCTTATGTGCTTCGCAGATCATGTGGCTGTATTTGCAGACTGCGCTATTAATCTCAATCCAAATGCGGATCAGCTTGCGCAGATTGCCCTGCAATCCGCTCAGACCGCTCGCTCCTTCGGCATCGAACCGCGCGTAGGTATGCTGTCGTACTCCACCTTGGGTTCCGGCTCCGGCCCAGATGTGGATTTGGTGACCGAAGCCACCGCAAAGGTGCAAGAGCTGGATCCTGAACTCCACGTGGTTGGACCTATCCAGTTTGACGCTGCGTGGTCTCCTGAAGTAGCAAAGACAAAGGCGAAGGGCAACGATGTAGCCGGTCATGTCAATGTCTTCGTCTTCCCAAGCCTGTCCGCTGGAAATATCGCCTACAAGGCTGTCCAGCGTTCTTCTGGCGCGTTAGCCATCGGCCCTGTGCTCCAGGGCTTAAATAAGCCTGTAAACGATCTGTCGCGCGGCGCTCTGGTAGACGATATCATCAACACCATCGCGCTGACTGCCGTGTATGCACAGCAAGATAAATAACACAAACCGAACAATGAACTCATAGTGGCATTACGACCTCCTCAGTGCTCAAAAGTAGCCGGGAGGGAGTAATGTCACTAATGGATACTAATCACATTTGATGGGAGGACGAGCAGTGGCAAAGACTGTACTCGTTATTAATTCTGGTTCCAGCTCTATTAAGTATCAGCTGGTTGATTTGGAAAGTGGCGAAGGCCTTGCTTCTGGCCTCGTAGAAAAGATTGGTGAGCCAGTAAACGGTATTTATACTCATAAGTACAACGGCGAAAAGCACCAGTTCGAAGATGAGGTAATTAAGGATCACGAACAGGGTTTGAAGCGCGTTCTTCAGTTCTTCAACGAATACGGCCCTGACTTGAAAGAATACGATTTAGTAGCTGTAGGCCATCGCGTCGTTCAGGGCGGTTCTGTCTTCCCTACACCAGCACTTGTCACCCCCGAAAACATTCAGAAGGTGAAGGATTTGGCTGTGCTCGCCCCATTGCACAACGGTCCTGAAGCAGTCGGCGCTGAGGTTATGACTCGTCTGCTTCCAGATACACCACAGGGCTTCGTCTTTGATAGCTCCTTCTTCTTCCAGCTGCCGGAAGCATCTTCTACCTATGCATTGAACAAGGAAGTGGCAGACAAGTATCAGATTCGTCGCTACGGTGCTCACGGTACTTCTCATGAATTCATCGGACAGACCGCTCCTGCCGTCGCTGGCAAGAATCCTGAAGGATTGAAGCAGATTGTACTGCACATTGGTAATGGAGCTTCTGTGTCCGCACAGATTTCCGGTAAGCCAGTAGAAACCTCTATGGGTTTGACCCCTCTCGAAGGTTTGATGATGGGGTCTCGCACCGGTGATATCGACCCTGCGGCAGTCTTCCACCTGATTCGCAATGCAAACATGAATGTAGATGAGCTGGACACTCTGTTTAACAAGCAGTCTGGTCTTATGGGTATGACCGGTCACGGCGATATGCGTGAAGTGCTGGCTCTGCGCGAAGAAGGCGACAAGAATGCTGCTCTGGCCATCGATGTGTACGTGCACCGTATCATCGGCTACATCGGCAACTACACTGCTCAAATGGGCGGTTTGGACCTCATCACCTTCACTGCAGGCGTAGGTGAAAACTCCTCCCCAATTCGTAAGTTCGTCTGCGAAAAGCTCGCACCATTTGGCGTGAAGATTGACGAAGAAAAGAATGAGGTACATTCTTCTGAGCCACGCGTGATTTCTACTCCAGACAGCTCCGTTACTGTATGCGTCATCCCAACGAATGAAGAGTTGGCTATTGCACAGAAGGTAGCTAAGTTGGCTGAAGTTGGCGACGAATATGGAAACAAGTTCAACGCTTAACGACAATTAAAACTTTAAAAAAGCTGGGCAGCACTCCTGCCCAGCTTTTTTATTGCCCGTTTTTATGTTATAGCAATGTGCGTTATCGCAATCGTTCTAGGATGTCCTCATGGATCAGTCCGTTCGATCCTAAAGCACACCCACCCCATGGGCCCGGATTGCCCTCTAAATCCGTAAAACGTCCGCCTGCCTCCGTCACAATAGGCACAAGCGCTGCCATATCATACAAATCCAGTTCCGGTTCTGCAGCCGCATCTACCGCACCTTGAGCCACGAGCATGTACTGCCAAAAATCGCCAAAACCACGTACGCGCCACACCTCATCGGTCAGTGCTATAAGGTGATCGCGATTGCCCCGGTCTTTCCAACCGGATAAGGAGGACAATGACAAAGACGCATCATGAAGCTGTGAAACCTGGGAAACATGAATCCGCCTGGCATCCTCAAAATTCTTGCCCATATAAGCTCCAGCTCCCTGCACAGCAAACCAACGCATACCCAACGCCGGTGCAGAAACAACGGAAACAACCAACTCGTCATCCACCTGGAGAGCTATGAGACTCGCCCAGACGGGCACCCCTCTGACATAATTCTTCGTACCATCGATAGGATCCAAAATCCAACGGCGCCCAGCACTTTCCTGCTTACCAAGCTCTTCACCATAAACTGTATCCGTTGGATAATAGAGCGCAATGGCTTTTCGAATGGCACGCTCCACGGCGCGATCGGCGTCACTTACAGGCGTATTATCAGACTTCGTTTCCACCTTCAGATCTAATGCTCCAAAGCGTTCTAGGCTAATGGCATCCGCGATATCCGCAAATTCCAATGCATGCATTAAATCTTCGTAAAATGGCGAATCGAAAATTTTCTCGTTCATTTCTTCCCTTTTATCCCGCAATGTCTACTTTTGTGCAAGCATATCGGTCCACATTCCCACAAAATCTGGGATGGTTTTCCGCGTAGTTTCAATATTTTCCACCTCAATGCCCGGCACCACAAGCCCAATCATGGCCGCAAAGGTGGCCATGCGATGGTCTGCATAAGTATGCATGCGGGCACCATGCAGCAGTTCCCTGTCTATTGGGTGGAAAGACAGGCCATCGGCGGTCTCTTCGGACACACCCCCACAACGCTGGATTTCCGTCACCAAAGCCTGGAGGCGATCGGTTTCATGTCCGCGCAGGTGCGCAATGCCTGTAAATCTCGAATCGCTGGAGGCCAGCATTGCCAAAGCTGCAAGGCTAGGCGCAATTTCGCCAGCAGGACTAAGGTCAAAATCGCCGACGCCCGTAATTTTCCCATCACCTGTAACGCTGAGTATGTGCTGTGTTTTATCTAGCTGTACCTGCGCGCCGAAGGATTCGAGATATCCCGGAAGCAGTACGCCCGGCTGTGTGGAAATCGAAGGCCAGCGAGGAATGCGCACCGTACCGCCAGCAATAAGAGCCGCGCATACAAAAGGCGCCGCATTGGACAGATCCGGCTCAACCACGACCACACGTGGCAATTGCACCGTATTGCTCTTCACTGTCCACTGTTTATCGGCGTAGCTTACCCGTCCGCCTGCCGCCTGCACATCGGCCATAGTCATACGAATATGCGGCATACTCGGTAGTTTTTCGCCCGTATGCTCGATAATCACCGTGCCATCCCATGCGCTGGCAGCCAAAAGAAGCCCCGAAATAAATTGAGACGAGGAGGATGAATCTACACGGATATGCACATTGCCATCATGCTTTGGAGCCGGTGTGATAGTAAATGGCAAAAAGCCTTCTTGACCGTGGTACTCCACCTGCGCACCAAATTGTTTCAAACCGTCGAGTAGCGGTTTCATTGGGCGTTTGTACGCCTGTTCATCACCATCAAAATGCACCGGACCGTCCGCATACAGTGCCAACGCGGGTACAAAGCGCATCACCGTTCCTGCTAAACCGCAGTAAATCGTGCAATTGCCCGGAAAAGCTGCATCTTCAGGCGGTTTTATACGCACGACCGTTGAGTCGTCTTGACTTGTCTCGTGTTGGACGCCCAGCTCCTCGAGCGCCGCTAGCATCAATTCCGTATCTCGTGAGCGCAACAAACCTTCTAATTGCACGCTCTCACGTCCTAATGCGGCCAGAATGAGATAACGGTTAGACAGCGATTTGCTCCCAGGAATAGAAACTGTAGCATGTATAGGTCCTTGGGCCAGAGGTGCTGTCCATACTGATGTTTGAGAAGTCATACAACTATCGTAGCCTATCGGATCTTTAGTGCTGCTGATCCAAACGGGAATGTCCCATTTCGCGAACGATATTGTCTGGCATATCCGCCAATGTGGCAAGACGATCCGATTCAAGCGCAGCAATTTGGCGAGAGAAAACGATGAACCATGCCATAAACAAAATGGCGGCCAGTGCCTCCACATTTGTCAGCGATGTGTAGCCCAGATACCAGTATGCAAAGGCGCCTGCAATGAGCACAATAATCGCATCCGATACAAAGTAAAAAATGAAGGAAAAACGCTGCACAAGCCACGGCATGCCTATCATCAGCAGCATCATGGGCACAGCCAGCCCGCGTGCAAAAACATTATGCAACACCGGATGTGGCGTGTAGCGGAAAATGCCAATGCCCATAAACATCAGAGAAGCTACGGTGAGCAACACCGAAAGAATCACCATACGTATCTTGAACTCCTGGTTTAAGGTCTCGGCGCCGCTTCTTTCAAACAAACGATACTGCGTGGTGAATTCAGAAACGGCAAAATAGCTGATGATCAGCATTGTAACGCCCGCCAAAATCACCGTGAAATTGAAGATATTTGCCGCAAAGGTCGTTCTATCCCCCAGCTGAGAGAAATTATTTTTCCACCAATTCGGATCGTCACTCGTCATGCCGGCCAAGGTCACACCACTGATCACAAATATGGGTAACAGGCTGGCAATCGTGCGCGAATTAATCAAGGCTGCCTGTACGTAAACCAGATATCCCACACAGGCGCTAATGCAGGCGATCACAGCCCATTGATATTCGAAAAACGAATTGCCTAAAATTTGGGCGATAAACATTTGTACCGCTGCACTAATGAGCCCCATGGAAACCGTATATACCGTAGCTAAAGCGATGATCTCGCCACTGCGACGGAGGAATCGGAAAAAATCGCGTTTGGCATGCGTCGTATCGTTGTGCGTATAGCCGATGACAAAAACCACCGCGGCACAAGCGGCAATAAAACAGGAGGTTACAATAATGCGTCGCGCGGAAATCAACCAAATAGCGGATGCACGTTGTGTAAAAACGGTGGTCGCACATGCCACTACAAGAATGGTTCCTAAGGCGGTGAATATTCCTACAGTTTCAGCGCGTTGATAACGACCCATCGATGTGCACCTTCTCCCTTCACGTACTGCCCATTATGGTCTGTGCTGAAGACCTGAGGAGAACTGCGCTTGTGCCGCGTTTTCTTTCAGGGACTATATAGCCGAAATCAAACGCCACTGCGTCTTTACTCCGTCCCTTTGCTGAAAATTCGCGGTTTGTGCATTCTCAGAGCTAGCGCAACACGCCCATATGCAAAAGTTCTTATATTGTTGTATAGTTTTCTTTTGTTGAGCTTCGCTCAATGGGTTCTCGGGCTGTAGCGCAGCTTGGTAGCGCGCTTGTTTTGGGTACAAGATGTCGTGGGTTCAAATCCCGCCAGCCCGACCAGAAGAAAGGGAGATACTTTTACAGTTATCTCCCTTTTATTTTATGTAAGGACGGACAACGAAAGATGATTTCTTCACTCAGCATGTAATAACGCCTCGAGTTGTGTATTCGGTTATACATGCATAGGAAGTGTCATCGGTCCGATTGCGTAAATTTTCACAGTGCTTCTGTTTTTTGGGGCAATTACTCTGCCTATTTTTGCGAAAATACTGCTGCATCGAAGATGGCACTCCCCTCGTATCTAAATACACGCACAGTTTTGGAGGACCATTGTGCTTTAAGCAAGCATTCATTACTCTTCACGGGTTGCGATCACTGTCGGTTTGAATCCGCAGCGCAGTAATGAAAGGCTTAACCGACTTTGAATGAAGTCAGCCACACGGCTGGACACATACAGACAAAGGAGGCTTGTCATGTCTATGATCAAAATTGAAAATCTCAGCTTCGCCTATCCCTGCAGTTTTTCCCCTGTTTTCGAAGATTTGAACCTTATTATCGATACCGATTGGAAGCTCGGTTTTGTGGGACGCAATGGTCGTGGAAAGTCCACGCTTGTGAAGATTCTCGCGGGGCAATTAACGGATTATCAAGGCCACATCATCCATAACGTCGACTTCGACTACTTTCCCTATACACCTGAGGATGCGTCCCGTGACACTGTGGACGTGCTACACGATGTGGCAGCGCTGGCCGAAGATTGGGAATTTATGCGCGAATTTTCATATCTCGATTTGACTGTGGACGTGTTATATCGGCCGTGGTCTACCCTATCCCAGGGAGAACAGACAAAGGCGCTTCTTGCCGCAATGTTTGTCGATGAGGGACATTTCCATCTCATTGATGAGCCGACGAATCACCTGGACATGGAGGCTCGAGGCGTAGTGGCGCAATATCTGAAGCGTCACAAGGGCTTTATTGTGGTTTCACACGATCAGGAATTTATGGATCGTTGTATCGACCACGTTTTGACCTTGAATCGCACGAATATTGAAATTCAGACGGGCAATTTTTCTACGTGGTTAGAGAATTTTAATCAGCAACAGAATTTTGAGCAGGAAAAGAATGCCCAACTGCGTAAAGATATTAAACGCTTGCGCCAAGCTGCACAACGCACGTCCCAGTGGTCTGAGAAAACGGAGGCGTCTAAAATCGGTGCCGCAGATAAGGGCTTTGTGGGTCATAAGGCTGCGAAAATGATGAAAAGGTCCAAGTCCATCGAATCTCGCCAAAACGAAGCTATCGAGAAGGCTGAAGGGCTGCTCAAGAATGCGGAAAGTGCGGAAAAGCTCAAGCTTTCCCCGCTGCGTTATCATAGCGATGTGTTAGCTCACTTTGCCAATGTGCAGTTGCGTTATGCGGACACACTCATCGGAAAGCCCCTGTCTTTTACGCTGCATCGCGGAGAAAGGGTAGCTCTTTCAGGCAAGAATGGCAGCGGAAAGAGCAGTCTGTTCAAACTGCTGATGGGACAAAAAATCCATTATGCTGGCATAGCGGAAATCGGTCAGGATCTGAAAATCTCGTACGTTCCTCAGGACGTGTCCGAGCTCCAAGGCCCGCTATCTGGGTATGCTGCCTTACGCAATATCGATGACAGTTTGTTGAGAACTATTTTGCGCAAAATGGATTTCGAGCGTGACCTTTTTTCTAAGAATATGGAAGATCTTTCTGAAGGACAAAAGAAAAAGATCTTGATAGCAGCCAGTTTATGTGAACAAGCCCACCTCTACGTGTGGGATGAACCGCTGAATTACATCGACATCTACTCACGTCTGCAGATTGAAGAATTAATTGCAGAATGTGCGCCGACGATGATTTTTGTGGAGCATGACCAGGCTTTCGAGCACAATGTGGCCACCAGAATCGTGGAATACGGCTAACAAATACAGTGGCTTGCCGAACGATGAACTCGGCAAGCCACTACCCGTTTCTCAGCATCCGTATTTTTTTAGATGCGCATATCCCATGGATCGGTGTTCAGCGTGGATATATACATGTCTACGCTCTGATTGAATGTGCTCTGTAATGCCCGTGGAAGGTCCTCGGTCATCAGATTAAAGCACAGCTTTTCTATCGCCGAGTGCGGTGTATTGATCAACGCCATAGAAAACTCTTGACGTGCATCCAGCGCGGGATGATGGCGTAAATCACTGGTCACATACACATCGGCACCGCTGGCGGCTGCAGCCTCAATTTCGGAATCCCCAGAGCCAGGGAGCACGGCTATACGCTGAATCAGTTTTTCCACATCACCACTGACGAAAATGCCGTTGTGTGTGTCTGGAAGAGTATCAGCAATGCGGCGCGCAAAATCTTGAAGCGACATCGGCTCACGAAGTCGACCGACTCGTCCCAAACCTACGCGTGGATACGCCGGATCGGCCTCCACCGGGATAAGAGCCCCCTCATCCACGAGCTCTAAAGCTTGCACAAAGGCCTCCCCCTGCCCGCGCTGAGCAGAGTCCACATTCGTATGCCCCACCCATAACGCACAGTGATTTTCAATCAGCATATTGACCAGAGAGCCGCGGAAAGTCGTACCCGAGACTGTATGTGTGGCTCTAAAATACAGCGGATGATGCGTAATCATGAGACCAGCACCCTGTGCTATTGCATCCTTTACTGTCTCTTCGGTCGGATCCACGGCACAATACACCGTGTCTACAGGCCAGCTCGGATCGCCTACTATAAGCCCAGGCTCATCCCACTCTTCCGCAAAGCTGATCGGATACAATTCCTCGAGCACTTCTACGCATTGTGCAACGTTTAATCCTGCCATATGTACTCCTCCACTCCACGGTCTCCTTTAGTGCGCTGCCTGCTGCCAATCCGCTCCTACACCTGTAGAAACATCCAATGGCACAGCCAAATCCACAGCATGCTCCATGGCATCTTTCACAATGCGAGCCACATCATCCGCCTCACCGGGAGCGATATCGACCAGAAGTTCATCGTGAATCTGCAAAATCACGCGCGATTTCACCTCAGCATCCTTTAAAGCCTTATCCGCCTTAATCATAGCGATTTTCATAATGTCGGCTGCAGATCCTTGAATGGGTGCGTTTAATGCTCCACGTTCGGCCGCATCGCGCACCTGACGATTCGCCGACTTGAGCCCTGGGAAATACCTTCTTCTGCCAAACATAGTTTCGGTATATCCTCGTCGCTTCGCCTGAGCCACGAGCGACTCCAAATAATCATGCACACCGCCGAAGGTTTCAAAGTACTGATTCTTTAAAATATCACTTTCGGCAGGGGAAATCTTCAACTGCTGCGCCAAACCATACGTACTCAAACCATACGCCAAGCCATAGCTCATGGCCTTAATATGCGAGCGCTGATCTGGAGTAATCTCCTCCACAGGGATGCCATACACCAGCGACGCCACATACTTGTGAAAATCTGCACCCGATTTGAAGGCTTCAATTAACGCCTTATCGCCTGAAAGGTGAGCCATCAAACGCAGCTCCACCTGGGAATAATCGGCAGACAGTAGAGCCTCATTATGAGCAGAAGGCACGAAAACACTACGGATTTCGCGGCCAGCAGCATTGCGATTCGGGATGTTTTGCAAATTTGGCTCGGTCGAGCTCAAACGGCCGGTGGCAGCCACGGTTTGTTCAAAGGTGGTATGAATATGACCGTCTTGCGGATACACCGCATCCGTCAGCGTTTGAACGATTTGCTTGAGCTTATTCATTTCACGGTGGCGCAGTAAGGCCTCCAAGAAGGTGTGCGCGCGATCATTATGGATAGAGCGAATATACAAATCTTGTAAGGCGGCCGCATTCGTCGTATACCCGCCGCTCTTCGTTTTCTTCGTTGGCGGCAATCCCATATCCTCAAACAAAATAGCCTGAAGCTGCTTTGGACTTTGCAAATTAATCTGAGAGCCCGCTTGTGTCCATGCGATGTCTTGTGCCTCTTGTGCTTGTGCACTAAACAGGCTGAGCAGCTCAGACAAGCGATTTTGATCTACAGCAGCGCCTGTTTCTTCCATATCAAAGAGAACTCGAGAAACGGGCAGCTCTATATCTGCAAGCAGACTCGACTGATGGCGCTCCTCCAGTGTTTGTCCGTACACCATGCCCAAAGCGAGCACACCCATGACTTGGCGTGCAGCAACGATTGCGCGATCCTCCTCGCTCGGCTCGGTAGGCTGCTCGTCTGCATCGAAGTCGAAGGCTCCCTGCACTTCTGCTGGCTGTGGGGCGAGCTGCCCCTCCTCTAGCAAGCTCGCCTGAGCATCCTCATCGACTAAGCGGTCCAGATCGTAATACTCATCGTCAGGGCGAAGCAAATAGGCTGCAAGCAGCGTGTCCATCGCAGGCTGGGTGAGGTTTAAACCCATGCTGCTCAGCATGTGCAGAGCTTGCTTATATCCGTGCATGGAGACGGTCTGCGCGTGCTTGTCAAACAGACAACTCAAACGTTGCTTCACCACGTCTTGTGAAAGCACCTTAGTCTGCAGACTCAAGGCTTCACCATGGGCGCTGACTATAGTCAGTCGCCTCACACTCGAAGCTGCAGGAGTACTATCGCCCTCGACGAGCAAAGCCCAAGGCTGATCCTCGAGCTGTTTCTCCCATACGTCGATAGCCCCTACAACGTCGTCCGCAGAGCTCTTATCCTCAAACACAGCCATCACCCGTGTGCTATCCACCATAGCTTGTGCATTCGGGCCTTGTGTGCTCATTTCTTCAGCCTCTTCGGCTGCACTGCTAGACGAGGCTCCTTCTCGCGCAGGCGTGAATTCAGCATGCTCGAGGCTATCCGAAGACACCCCCGCACAGTTTGCTAGGGCGGTATAAATGCGTTTCTTAATATTCGCACCAAATTCGAAAGCTGCCAACGCGGTATCAATTTTGTGCATATCCGGCGCGTGGATGGCAAATTCATCTAAAGACACGTCTAATTGCACATCACGAACCAAGGCATTTACTTGACGATTCAGCTTGACCTGCTCGAGATTCTCGCGCAAGGCCTCACCCTTTTTGCCCTTAATGTCTTCAGCATGCTCAATGATGCCTTCCAGCCCACCAAATTCGTTAATCCATTTGGCTGCGAAGCCGTCGCCGACGCCTGGCACACCAGGAATATTATCTGCAGTTTCTCCGCGCAGGGCTGCCAAATCCGGGTATTGATCGGGATACACCTTATACTTCTCAAAAACAGCTTGTGGTGTCATATGTTTCAAATCTTTGAAGTGATGTCCCGGATAAAGCACCGTAATCTTGTCATCCACGAGCTGGAAAGCGTCACGGTCGCCGGATAGCACATAGGAGGCATCAAAACCTGCATCCCTGCCCATCGTCGATAAGGTGGCGATAATATCATCACCTTCGAAGCCTTCTTTTTCGACGTAGGAGATATCCAGCGAATCCAGCAAATCATGTAACAGTGGCAGCTGACTGAGCAACTCTTCCGGCGCGGCATCGCGCGTGCCTTTATACTGGGGCAGCATGGCATTTCTGAAGGTGCCACCTTTGACATCAAAAGCCACCGCTATGTGCGTTGGCTTGATTTCTGCCAATACCTGCGACAGCATTGTCGTAAAACCGTAAATAGCGTTGGTGGTTTGACCATCAGAAGTGGAAAAACTATCTGCGGGCAAAGCGAAAAAAGCACGGAATGCTAAAGAATGACCATCAATTACAAGTAGACGTGAAACCATGCTTCTATGGTACTTTATCGGGTATGCAAAAGCTGCAGAGCATGTATTTCTGCCTGCAGCTTTGAAATTTGAACGACACAAAGATTATCGCACAACAATCATCGGGAAAACGTGGTAACGCCTATGTCTTAGCGCCTATCCTTGCATCACGGGGGCTCAATTAACCTTCAATCTGGGAAATTACAGCGTCCGCAACCTCCAGCATGGTCAAACGACGATCCATAGATGTCTTTTGGATCCAGCGAAATGCTTCTTGCTCAGACAATCCCATATTTTCCATAAGCAATCCCTTCGCACGGTCCACGTGCTTGCGAGATTCGAGCCTATTCTTCAAATCTTCTACCTGCTCACGCAGAGCGGTAATTTCTTCGTCTTGCTCGGCTGGAGCAGCCTGTTGAGCTACTTCCCCACCAATACGCTCACGCAGGGCGCGCATCTGCTCGAAGCGGCCAAAAGCTACTTCCAAAGCAGGGAAAAGCTTATCTGGGACGAATGGCTTAATCACATAAGCCATAACACCTGCATCGATTGCCTCTGCCACCAAATCCTTCTGAGAGAATGCGGTTAGCATCACAACAGGTGCAAGGAATTCCTGATTAATTTCGCGAGCTGCGGTAATACCATCCTTAACAGGCATCTTAATATCCATCACAACGATATCTGGATGCTTCTCACGAACGATGTCTACAGCTTCCTGACCGTTAGCAGCTTCACCAATAACTTCATAGCCGCCATCATTCAGGGATTCGATAATATCTAAACGATTGAGTGCCTCATCTTCAGCAACGACAACCGTTCGCTTTTCATTCTGAATGCCAGGCATTTGTATGCACCTTCCTAAGTTCGATTTGTACTCGGGAAGTTCATGAGAGCTCCCCATTGAGACCTCATCTACGTGCCCCGGGTGGGACTCGAACCCACACTGCACAGATTTTGAGGCTGTTTCCTCTACCAATTGGGATACCGGGGCGGTACCTGTAAGAATATACACGGTAATTTTAATTATGGCAAACTTTGGCGTTTACGGCGTGTTTCGCTGTGTTTGTGCGGTCTTTAGTCGAGTCACAATTTCATACCGCGCAGGAGATTGTGGACTTCTGCAATCATTCACGCCATCTTTGCACACATAAGGCGATATATTCTTAGCATGTTCTCTTGTGGTGAGGAATTCATCGGGTATTGAAAAGCTGGGCTGCTCTGATGAGACAACCCAGCTAAATCAACTAATGTGAAAGATTATTTCAATTAGTCGCGAGCACCTACAGTGTGTACGTATACAGAATCTGTAGAGCCAGCTTCCTGAGCAGATGGAGCGGAAGCGATGAGGACGATGGTGTCGCCATCCTGTACGCTACCATTTGCCTTCAGTGTGTTGTCAGCAAGAGCCATGAGCTCATTACGGGACAAGCCGTGATACTCGGTGTCAACCTTGATGCCCTCAACACCCCAAGAAAGACCGAGCCAGCACTTGGTGTGCTCGTCTGTGGTCAAACCGAAGATTGGAGCCTGTGGACGCTCTGCAGATACGCGGTGAACAGTTTCGCCAGCCTTGGTGAAAGCAACGATAGCCTTGGCATCGGTCTTGTCAGCAAGAGCAACTGCTGCATGTGCTACAGCTGCGGTGGTGGAGAACTCTTCGTCCTTGATGCCTGGGATACGGTCGTAACCATGCTCGGTAGCATAGCCGGACAGACGAGCCATGGTGTTCACAACGATAACTGGGTAGTCGCCTACTGCAGTTTCGTTAGAAGTCATTGTGGCATCAGCACCATCGAGAACTGCGTTTGCGCAGTCGGATGCTTCTGCACGGGATGGTACTGGAACCTTAACCATGGAGCCGAGAACTTCGGTAGCCACGATAACTGGCTTACCATATGCACGAGCAAGCTCGATGCAACGCTTGGTAATCAGTGGAACCTGCTCGAATGGCATCTCTACTGCCATATCACCACGAGCAACCATGATTCCATCGAATGCCTTGACGATGTCCACGAGGTTTTCTACTGCCTGTGGCTTTTCGATCTTTGCAACGACTGGAATGCGGCGGCCTTCTTCGTCCATGATTTCGTGAGCACGCTCAATATCGGTGCCGAAACGTACGAAGGACATAGCGATGATGTCTGCGCCAGTGCGGATACCCCAGCGAAGATCTTCCTCATCCTTTTCAGACAATGCTGGAACGGATACTGCTACGCCTGGAAGGTTGATACCCTTGTGGGAAGATACAGGACCAGCAACGATAACCTTAGTTACAACGTCGTTGCCCTCTACCTTTACAACCTCGAGCTGAACCTTACCATCATCGATAAGGATTGGATCTCCAGGATGGCAGTCGCCTGGAAGACCCTTGAAAGAGGTGGAAACGCGTTCCTTGTTTCCTACAACTTCATCGGTTGTGATAACAAACTGCTGACCCTGATCGAGCCATACCTTGTCCTCACCATTAGCATCTTCTTCAACCCAACCACAACGGATCTTAGGGCCTTGCAAATCAACGAGAACTGCAACGTTCTTGCCGGTTTCCTTTGCAGCCTGGCGTACGTTGTTATAAACGTTCATATGCTCTTCAAAAGTTCCGTGGGAACGGTTGATACGAGCAACGTTCATACCAGCGTTAACCATTTCCTTGAGGGTATCAAGAGCTGAGGAAGCTGGACCGATAGTATCGACAATCTTTGCCTTGCGCATGAATGCCTACCTGTTTCTTTATCTAGACGGAATGGGCTATGCCCATATTTCACATTTCCTAGTTTACTGTGTTCATCGTACTTTTGACACGATTTACACGCCACGGTTATGCAAACCGTGCAATCGTTGCCATAAAACGTTTTACCTAGTCGGAGAGTCGACGGCTTGCACGCGCTTCATACGCACTAAACTGGCGCCTGCTGCAATGCCTAAGGACAGGATAATAACGAGCAACGAAACCCACGTCGGAATTTCCGGCACCATGTGCAAAGGCTGACCGCCGTTGATAAAAGGCAGACTATTACTATGGAGGGCTTCCAAAATCAGCTTTATACCAATAAAGCCCAACACTACGGACAGGCCTATAGGCAGATATACCAATTTATCCAGTAACGCACCTAACAGGAAGTACAGCTGCTGAAGACCCAGTAAAGCGAACACATTAGAGGTGAAAACGATAAAAGGATCCTGTGTCAACCCAAAAATAGCCGGGATAGAGTCGAAGGCAAACATGACATCCGTCGTGCCAATTGCTACGAAAACCACCAGCATCGGCGTAAAGTAGCGCTGCCCTTCCACACGCGTACGGAGTTTCTTGCCGTCGTACTCATCTGTCATCTTCACCACGCGACGCATAGAACGGATGAGAATATTTTCCTGATAGTCATCCTCGTCCTCTTTGCCCATTGCCAATTTCACGGCTGTGTACAATAAAAAGGCACCGAAAAGGAAAAATACCCACGTAAAACGTTCCAAAATGGCAGATCCAGCCAAGATAAAAATACCGCGCAAAATCAATGCCAGCGTAATACCCACAGAGAGCACGTATTTTTGCAAATGTTTAGGCACCGCAAAATTCGACATAATAATGACGAATACAAAAAGATTATCAATGCTCAGCGAATACTCAGTCAGCCAGCCAGAATAAAACTCAATCGCAGGTTGCGATCCCGCCACCGCCCAGATCAATCCACCGAAAATTAACGCCATAACGACAAAGAAGGCAATGTGTTGCAAGCATTCTTTCGTACTCGGAATATGTGGTTTGCGTCCAATGAGCACCAAATCCACCGTAAAAAACACGGCCAAAACGATAAAAGTGGCGATCATGAACCAGAGTGGGGTTTCGCTCATTATTCTCTTTCTGTAGCTGCTCTTCTCACATGCGTATATATATAGTGTATAGACCACTGGTACTACGAGTTCTCGACCACAGGCATGTCCCCTATGCGTCTACCTTATGTCAACGTTGAGCACGCCGTATGAGGCAAAAAAAATTCTCAGACCACCCTATCGCCTTGTGTGGTCTGAGAATTTTATCGTTGGGTTTATGCCTGTGTCATCTGACGGAGTTCCTTTTTCAAATCCCGAATTTCATCGCGCAAGCGGGCTGCCAACTCGAATTGAAGTTGCTCTGCCGCGGTATGCATTTGATCGGACAATTGACGAATCAAATCTGCCAGATCTTGAGCCGGAAGTCCCGCCTCGAGCAGCTTCTTATGGCGCTCTTCTGCAGACTTTTCGTCCATCGTAGGCACGCCCAGATGCGAGTTGCCGGCCTTGCCAGAATTGCGGTAGCCACTGGCCAAAAGCTCCTCCGTATCCACATCCTCCTTCGCCAGCATGTCATTAACATCGCTAATTTTCTTAATCAGTGGCTGAGGATCGATGCCATGGTCCTTATTGTACTTCATCTGAATTTCACGACGACGATTCGTTTCATCGATGGCCTTACGCATAGCATCGGTCAGCTTATCCGCATACATAATCACCTTGCCGGACACATTTCGAGCGGCACGACCAATTGTCTGAATGAGCGAACGATAGGAGCGCAGGAATCCTTCCTTATCCGCATCCAAGATGGCCACCAAAGAAACTTCCGGCAAATCCAAACCTTCGCGAAGCAAATTAATGCCTACGATAACGTCAATTTTGCCTTCGCGCAGCTCACGCAACAGTTCCACACGACGCAAAGTATCCACATCGGAATGAAGGTATTCCACCTTAATGGACCTCTCGAGGAGATAGTCGGTCAAATCCTCTGCCATCCGTTTGGTTAGTGTTGTGACGAGTACACGCTCATTTCTTTCGATGCGCGCCTTGATTTCTGCCAGCAAATCGTCAATTTGACCGTCTACTGGGCGCACATCGACCTCAGGATCCAGCAGACCGGTTGGGCGAATAATCTGCTCAACGACGCCATCGGATAGATTCATTTCGTAATCACCCGGTGTAGCGGACAGGTACACCGTTTGGCCGATATGTGTGAGGAATTCTGGGAATTTCAATGGACGATTATCCATCGCCGATGGCAGGCGGAATCCGTGCTCCACGAGTGTGCGCTTACGGCTGGCATCACCCTCGTACATGGCGCCAATTTGTGGAATGGTCACGTGTGATTCATCCACGACGAGCAGGAAGTCGTCCGGGAAGAAGTCGAGCAGGGTGTGCGGAGGCGTGCCCGGTGCACGGTCATCGAAGTGACGCGAATAATTTTCTACGCCCGAGCAGGTACCAATTTGCTGAAGCATTTCCAAATCATAGGTGGTGCGCATTTCGAGGCGTTGCGCTTCGAGTAGCTTATTTTCCTTCTTCAGCTGTTTGAGGCGCTGGTCCAGCTCCTCCTGAATGGTATCGATGGCGTGTGCAAGGCGGTCTGGGCCGGCTGCATAGTGTGTGGCTGGGAAGATATGAATGGTATCTTCTTCCGCAATTTCATCGCCCGTAATCGGATGAAGCGTGGAAATTCTATCAATTTCATCGCCAAAGAATTCGATGCGGATAGCCAATTCCTCGTATACAGGAATAATTTCAACGGTATCCCCACGCACGCGGAAGGTTCCCCGCGCAAAATCGATGTCATTGCGCTTGTACTGCATGTTGACGAAGGTGCGGAGCAAATCATCGCGTTCGATATGCTCGCCGCGTTCCAAGAACAGCATTTGACTGGCGTATTCTTCCGGCGTACCCAAACCGTAAATGCAGGACACCGTGGCCACAACGACGCAGTCTCGACGCGTCAGCAAATTTGCAGTCGTAGCGTGGCGCAAACGTTCTACATCATCGTTGATACTGGAATCTTTTTCGATAAACGTATCCGTTTGAGGGATATACGCTTCTGGCTGGTAATAATCGTAGTAAGACACGAAATAATTCACCGCGTTATCCGGCATGAGTTCCCTAAATTCCGCGGCAAGCTGCGCTGCCAAAGTCTTATTTGGCTCCAAAATCAGAGTTGGACGCTGTAGTCTTTCAATAAGCCATGCCGTCGTAGCCGTTTTACCCGTACCGGTGGCACCCATTAATACGACATCGGTTTCGCCATTTTCAATGCGTGTGGCGAGCTCATCAATGGCCTTAGGCTGGTCGCCTGAAGGTTTATATGGTGACTTCACCACGAAGGGTTTGTCTATGCGTTCAATTCCGTTAAAAGCCATGCTTCTATACTAGATCTTTCAGCCGAATTACGGTTATGCTCTCAGCCAGTTATCGACGGCGCTATCCACCTGTGCCAGCATCGTTTCTAAGGGTCGTTGTGAGTCAATGACCAGGTCCGCTATTTCTTCGCGTTGCGCTCGCGTCAGTTGCATAGCGATACGCGATTGAGCATCTGCAGCAGTCATATGACGTGACTCCATCATGCGCGCAATGCGCACGTCCTTGCTGGCTTCCACGGTCATAATATGATCAAAAATTATGCCATTATCCTGTGCAAGCTGGCGTGTTTCCACCAGCAACGGAATGTCATGAAAAATGATCGAGTGCTCTTTTTCTGCTAGTATGCGCGATTCTCGCTCGGCGGCAAGACGGTACACGGCAGGATGCATGATTCCATTCAGTGTGCGCAGCTGATGATCATCTTGAAAAACATGCTCCGCCAGCCAGGGCCTATTGAGCATTCCATGACTATCTAGCGCCTGCTCACCAAATGCTTGAGCCACTTCTCGTAGTACTGGACTGCCCGGGCGCACAATGTCGCGAGCCAGTTTATCGTAATCGATGACAGGAAAACCCCGCTCTATGAGGTGGTTACTGACGGTAGATTTGCCAGCAGCAATGCCGCCGGTGATGCCTACACGTATGAATTTTGGATGTGTGGATGTCATATGCACAACCATATTACAGATAATTCCATTGTTATTTATCGTATAAAAAAAGGACCCCACGCTTTCACATGGGATCCTTTGAATAAGCACTTCAGCTTATGCGAGTTGCTAGCTTAAGCCATCACAACCATAATCGAGCGTTTTATTCTCGCTTAGTTGTTCTCGTTGAGCAACTGTTCGCGCAATGCTGCGAGCTGATCATCAGCTGCGAGGGTACCCTCGTTTGCTGCTGCGGAACTGTAGTTTGTAGCGTCTGCGGAGTCAGCTGGAGCTTCTTCCTCTTCTACACCATCAGCCTCAGCAGAAGCTGCTGCAAGCTCAGCCTGCTTTGCTGCGAATACCTTGTGTGCTTCCCACAAGTCGTGAGCTGCTGCGTACTGAGCTTCCCACTCTTCGCGCTGCTTTTCGAAGCCTTCAATCCATTCGTTCGTTTCTGGATCGAAGCCTTCTGGGTACTTGTAGTTTCCGTTTTCGTCATACTCTGCTGGCATACCATACAAAGCTGGATCGAAATCTTCAGAAGCTGGGTCTACAGAATCTGTAGCCTGCTTCAAAGACAAGGAGATACGACGACGATCAAGATCAACGTCGATAACCTTTACGAATACTTCGTCACCAGGCTTGACAACGGTCTCTGGGTTCTCTACGTGGCGGTTTGCCAACTCAGAGATGTGTACGAGACCCTCGATGCCGTCATCCACGGAGATGAATGCACCGAACTGTACAATCTTGGTAACCTTACCCTTAACAATCTGTCCTGGAACATGGGTGCGTGCGAAACGCTGCCATGGATCTTCCTGAGTGGACTTAAGGGACAGGGAGATACGCTCGCGATCGAGATCGACATCGAGCACCTCAACGGTGACCTTATCGCCAACCTTAACAACTTCAGATGGGTGATCGATATGCTTCCATGACAGCTCAGAAACATGGATCAAACCATCAACACCGCCGAGATCGACGAATGCACCGAAGTTAACGATGGAACTGATAACGCCTTCACGAATCTGACCCTTCTTAAGCTGAGAGAGGAAGGTCTCACGAACTTCAGACTGAGTCTCTTCGAGGTACTGACGACGGGAAAGAACAACGTTGTTGCGGTTCTTATCGAGCTCCAAAATCTTAGCCTGAATGGTCTGGCCAATGTATGGAGCCAAGTCACGCACGCGACGCATTTCGACGAGGGATGCTGGCAAGAAGCCACGCAAACCGATGTCCACGATCAAGCCGCCCTTAACAGCTTCGATAACGGTACCTTCAACAACACCGTCAGCTTCCTTGATCTTTTCAACGTCGCCCCAAGCGCGCTCGTACTGTGCACGCTTCTTAGAAAGAATAAGACGGCCTTCCTTGTCTTCCTTAGTGATGACAAGTGCCTCTACGGTGTCGCCAACTTCTACGACATCGTCTGGATCCACGTCCTTCTTGATAGAAAGTTCGCGGGAAGGAATAACACCTTCAGTCTTGTAGCCGATGTCAAGAAGTACCTCATCGTGATCGATCTTTACAACGGTACCCTCAACGAGATCACCATCATCGAAGTTCTTGATGGTGGAATCGACTGCCTTGATGAAATCCTCTTCCGTGCCGATATCGTTGATAGCGACCTTCTGGATTTCGTTCTTGTTATCTGTCATTAAAATGTTTTTTCTTTGACTTACACGGATAATTATCGATATTCAATTTTTCGTTTCTTTGCAAGGCTTAGCACAAGCTAAACTCTGCAAAGCGACGAGCACATGCACAAGCATTGATACTTCAACACATACGCCTTTAAGGATACGCTAAAACCTACCCAAATTTCCAGCTGAATTCGGGCGTGTCGCGCTCCGTTCTCCCCAAGCTGAGCAACGCGCGGAGCATAGACATGCTCTAGTGCGTCTTTCGCGCAAATCTTTGTGCCATCTCTACAACATTTCTCAGTAGCATTGCGCGCGTCATCGGTCCTACGCCGCCCGGATTTGGTGTATATGCACTGACTTTGGCATAGCAGGCTGGGTCCACATCGCCTTGAATGCGCCAGCGGCCTTCCTCCTCCACAAAGACGCGAGAAACACCCACATCCACGGTCACCGCGCCCGGCTTAATCATATCTGGCTTGACAAAATGTGCGGACCCCATAGCGGCAATAACGATATCCGCCCGACGAATTTTATCTTCAATATGGCGCGTTTTCGAATGGCAGGTGGTCACCGTAGCATTTTTGCCTTTAGCGGTAAGCATCAGACCAATGGTGCGTCCAATGGTAATGCCCCGTCCAAGCACACAGACATCCTTGCCTTCAAAATCGATGCCGGCGCTTTCCAAAAGTTCAATGATGCCGCGAGGTGTGCACGGCAACGCTGTATCCGGCAATTCATCGGTGTACAACACGAGTTTGCCTAAATTCAACGGATGCATACCATCGGCATCCTTGTCAGCACGAATATGCTCGAGCACCTTCAGCGTGTCGACATGCTCTGGCAAGGGTAATTGCACGATGAAACCTGCGCAATCCTCATCTGCATTGAGTTCCTCAATGGCAGCTATGATGTCGTCCTGGCTTGCATCGGCAGGCAGATCTCTGCGAATGGACTGCATGCCCACTTCAGCACAATCCTTATGCTTGCCTTCTACATATTTCACAGAGCCGGGATCGTTCCCCACTAAAATCGTGCCCAGCCCAGGATGAATCCCCTTCGATTTCAGCTCCTGAACTTCGCGGGCGAGCTCTTGTTTAATCGTGTGTGCCACATCAGTTCCACTAATTCGTAAAGCTGGTTGTCCCTCACTGACCACTGCAACTCCCCTGTCTGTCTATCAATACCTCATTAATGCTACTATGAGATGGTACACATAAAAGGGTTATGTGTGCATTACTCGATATAAGGTAGAAAGAGTCAAGTGAGATGAAGAAGCATCGAAACTTTGACGCCATTGCTGTTATTCGTCGTGCTGCTACTGCAATTGTCGCAGGAGTAGCCATTTTCGCACTGAGCGCGTGTGGAAATTCAGCAACCACACAAAAAACCGAAACGGAAAGCTCCGAGCAAACCACCACCGAGCAGGCTCAAGATCCTATTACGGTCGTCGCTTCGGTGAATCAATGGGGTTCTCTTGCTCAAGAAATTGGTGGAGAGCATGTAAAGGTAACCTCCATCATCAATAGCTCCACCGTAGAGGCACACGATTATGAGGCTTCCACGGCCGAAATTGCTGAGCTCACCTCTGCACAAGTAGCCGTACTCAACGGCGCGAATTATGATGCCTGGGCTACAAAAGCTGTGTCCTCAGAAAAATCTATATCCACCGTGAATGCGGCTTCCATCGTGGGCGCCGGCGAATCGGATAATCCTCATCTCTGGTTCTCTAAGGATGCACGTAAGGCCGTGGCTGAAGCGTTGAATAAGACCTATGCGCAGCTTCTGCCTGCTTCTAAGGATTACTTCCAGCAGCAGTATGATGCTTGGCTGAAAACTGAGGATGAACTCGATACGAAAATCAGCGAATTCAAAACGAATCATGAAGGTGAAAAGTATGGCGCCACAGAAGCCGTTGCCTACTATCTTTTCTCCGATCTGGGTTTGACGGATGCTACACCGCAAGGCTATGCAAATTCCAGCGCGAATGAAGCCGAGCCAACAGCCGCAGATTTGCAGGAATTCCAGTCACTTATCGAAGCGCATGATATTTCTTTCTTGGTCAATAATCCTCAAGAAAGTTCGGATGCGACGAATATGTTGACCGGCACTGCAGGCAAGTCTGATGTTCCTGTCATGGATATTACGGAGCAAATTCCTTCACAGTACTCGACGCTGAACCAGTGGATTTCAGCACTGCTGGATGAGCTGAATTCGACGTTGGACGCGCAGAGTCAGCAGTAAGTCGAAATCGATAATGCGATAGCTCAGTGATGAAAGAGCTTTACACGATAAGCTCACAGAACAAGAGTTAGGCATTCTGTGCACAACTCATATAACGTAGATGAGGTGTTGGGCTCCGCTCAGCACCTCATCTCATCTTTGGCTTCACTCCTGAGCTCAGGGCCATACACGGAAATATGGATGCCGTAGCCTTGTGATGAAGCACAAACCACCCTCCATGTAGAAAAGATAATTTATGTCTGTACCTTCTTCTTCGCGATCAGATGACGCTTCTGAGCGCATGCCACATATGCACACAGACGTATCTCCTCATACCCATCACACTGCGCAGCCACATGGTGAACAGTCACTTAGCGAGCACACGCACACGCGTGACGCATCGGTTATCGAATTCATCGATGCGGCCGTAAAACGCGGTAATCGCACTATTTGGTCTCAGGGTAATTTTTCCATTCCAGCACATAGCGTGACCGCTATAGTGGGCACGAATGGCACCGGAAAAACCACTATGCTCAATGCCATTCTTGGCATTCTTCCCCTATCTTCGGGGCAACTTCGCGTACTCAGCGAACCAGCCGGTAAGCAAAACGCACATATCGGCTACGTGCCTCAGGATTATACGACGGCTAGCGAAAGCAATATCACCGTTTTTGATTTTGTCCTGCTCGGTATCACAGGCACACGTTGGGGATTTCGCCCCTCCTCGCGTCAAAATCGAGAAGATGTGCGCAGCATCCTAGATTTTGTGGGCTTAAGTGGGCAATCCAGCCTGAAAATTAACGCATTATCCGGTGGCCAACGCCAAAGAGCTGCCATTGCTCAGGCTTTGGTCAATAATCCCGAGTTGTTGATTTTGGATGAGCCACTAGCCAACTTGGATATTGCTAGCCAGCATTCCATCGTAGAACTTTTATCAGATCTCAATAAAAAGATGGGCATGACCATTCAAGTGGTTGCACATGATCTGAATGTTTTACTGCCTATTCTGACAGGTGCGGTATATCTGCTCGATGGGCACCCGCACTACTCCTCCATGGATAATATGCTCGACTCCAACCTGCTGACACACCTGTATGGCACAACGGTAGAGGTTATTACCACGCCGCAGGGCGACATGTTTGTCACGCATAATTCCGCCATGGAACCACAAAGCCGAGCCGTGCACGATAAGCATTCCACTCAGGCAGCCGCACACTGGCATTCGCCTCAGGCACAGCAACCCTGCTCACCAGAAGGTGAGAGTGGAAACTCAGCCACGGCTAGCAGGAATTCCACTGGTCCAGGGACAAACGCAGCTACCGAAACAACCGTAGAATCTTCGGAGGATTAATATGCAATACAATCCAGAATGGCAGATGGTTCTCCAAGCCACATTCGTACAGCGCGCATTTATCGCAGGCATTCTTATTTCTCTTGCAGCAGGGCTTGTGGGCTATTTTGTCATTATTCGAAAATCGACATTTGCCGCGCACGCCCTAGCTCATATTGGCATGCCAGGCGCTACAGGAGCAGCGTTGCTGGGTATCCCTGTTTTGTGGGGCATGGGCATTTTTGCCATCGGCGGCGCACTCGTTATCGGAGCTTTAGGAAAAAAGGCCTCTGAAAGAGAAATTGCCACCGGGTCTGTACTCGCTTTTGCTACGGCTCTGGGTTTGTATTTTTCCAACCTCTCCTCAGGCGCTGCGAAACAAATGCAATCCATCCTTTTCGGATCCGTGCTCACCATTACGGACGATCAGCTGATAACTTTTGCTCTTTTTGACGTCATCCTGTGTCTAACGCTGCTGATTATCTTCCGCCCCTTGCTGTTTAGCTCCTTGGACGAAACCGTAGCTCAGGCTAAAGGCGTGCCCGTTGCTCTGCTCAGCATTGTTTTTATGATTATGATGGGAGGCGTTATTACCGTCAGCGTGCCTGCGGTAGGAACCTTGCTCATCTTTGCCTTGGTTATTACACCCGCAGATACTGCCATGATGCTGACGCGCTCGCCTATGCGTTCCATTATGGTCACCATAATTTTATGTCTGATTTCCATGTGGGGCGGACTGGTCATTTCGACGATGTTTAATATGCCTCCAAGCTTCGTCATCGTCAGCATTAGCGTGGCTCTGTGGCTGATTACAAAGGCAGTTGTGGCACTGCGCGGCTAAGATGAGCGCACAACCGCGCACGAAAGAACGCAAGGCATGCAAAAGGCTCAGACTCTGAACAAAACAGAATCTGAGCCTTAAACGTTGCATAAGTGCACACGCAACGCACATGCGTACAGGAAAGAAAACTACTTCTTCTTGCTGGCCTTTGCCTCGGCTTCTACACGCTGCAACGTCATGTCTGCTGGCTCTTCTGGAGCCATGGCATGATGCTTTTCATCCCCGGGACGTGGCTTTTCATAGCCCAAGTTCACATCCAGCAGACGCTGAGCTTCTTCTTCTTCCAACTTTTCACTCAACGCAATTTCCGAGGTCAAAATGGTACGAGCGCGAGAAAGCATGCGCTTTTCACCTGCGGATAAACCATGATCATTGTCATCGCGCTGAGCGAGGTCGCGTACGACTTCTGCTACTTTGTTGACATCTCCTGATGCGATTTTTTCTTGATTAAGCTTGTAGCGGCGAGACCAGTTTGTTTTTTCTTCAACAATTGGCGTGCGCAAAATTTCAAAGACTTTTGCTACTGCTACCGCATCGACGATGTCACGAACACCCAGCTCTTCTACGGTATCTGCGGGTACATTGATTACGAGTCCATCAGATGAGAGAACGGAAAGCTTCAGGTATTTTTTGGTCTGTCCGCGCAATTCTCGATCGGAAATTTCTTCGATACGTGCTGCGCCATGACGTGGATAAACGACTGTATCGCCAACCTTATAATCCATAAAAAATAGGTCCTCCAGCGAAATTTACAATGTGTTCAGTGTGCCATAGAGCAAGGACACCCAAAGCGCTATAGTTTGCGCTATTATGTTATCAGTACAGCAATCTACAAAGAAAGCTACGATATGAATACTCCTACAACGCGATCTTCGCAGCACACTATCCTCGTTGTGGAGGACGAGCCTACGCTTGCTACGGCTATTGCTCAGCGTTTAGCTTCTGAAGGATGGAACGCTCGAGTTATTGGCGATGGCGCAAGTGCTGTTCAAGCTGCTCTTCAGATTAAGCCGGATTTGGTCATCATGGATATTATGCTTCCTGTGATGGATGGCTTAGAGGCTACCAAGCGCATTGTGGCGTCGCGTCCTGTGCCTGTTTTGATGCTGACAGCTCGTGATGATGAGGCAGACAAGATTATTGGCCTGAGCGCGGGCGCGGATGATTATATGACGAAACCATTTTCTATGCGTGAGCTTATTGCGCGTTGTAAGGCTCTGCTACGTAGAGTTGAGCGCGCAAAAGTTATTGCAAAGAATTCTGAAAATGAGAAAGTGCTGCAATTTGGCGATTTGGTCATCGATCCAGCTCAGCGCATTGTGACCTTAAATGATGAAATTGTGCATTTAACGCCTACTGAGTTTGATTTGCTCTCCACGTTGGCGCGCAAGCCTAAGAGCGTTCTCACCCGCGAAAAGCTTCTAGAAGAGGTGTGGGATTGGGTGGATGCCTCGGGTACGCGTACCGTGGATTCTCACGTGAAGGCTCTGCGTCATAAGCTGGGTGCGGATATGATTCGTACCGTGCATGGTGTGGGTTATGCTTTCGAGCCACCTGCGGATGATCAGTAAGCAGCTCATAGGATGCCTGCGCGTTTAGTGTAACTGTGATTATAACTGTAATAAGGAAAGCGCTACCCTGTTTTAGTTTCTCCTACAGATTCTAAAATTCATGGTGTAGCGCTTTTAAATTTTCTAGCTTGTGTGGAATTTAGATTCTTATGAAACCTCGTCTTCGTGATAAAAAGAAGTCTTCTCGCCGTTTTAGTTGGTACCGTCCTCTAGGCATTATTTCTTCGTTAAAAATTGAACTGAGTATCCTCATTTTCTTAGCTACGTTCAGCGCTTTTGTATCTGCTTGGGGCTTGCTGAAGCTGGGCATTTCTGGCTGGGTGGGACTGCCGATTACGCTTGCAATTGCTTTGGGCATTACCTATATTTTCGCCCAAGGTTTGACGGCGCCTTTGCGAGAAATTCGTGATGCGGCTGAGACCTTAACGCAGGGTGATTATGCCGTGCGCGTGTCTATGGCTTTGGATAGTAACGATGAAATTGGTCAGCTGTCTCGTTCCTTTAACATGATGGCGGATGAATTGGAGCATTCTGACCAAATGCGTCGCGATTTGATTGCTAATGTGAGTCATGAATTGCGTACGCCGGTTTCGGCTTTGCAGGCTTTGGTGGAAAATATGGCCGATGGCGTTGTGGAACCGACTCCATCCAATTTGGAAGGCATCCTCAATCAAACCCAACGTTTAAGCGATCTTATCGCCTTCTTGCTGGACTTAAGCCGTATGGAAGCGGGGGCGGCCAGCTTGGAAATTTCTAAATTTAATATGCGCGAATTCCTCGATGATGTGATTATGCCGCTAGAGATTGCGGATTCGAGTCATAATCATCATATCGATTTGCGCGTGCCGGAGCGTTTATGGATGGAAGGCGATGAAGATCGTTTACGCCAGCTGTTTACGAATATCATCGCCAATGCATTGAAGCATTCGGCAGATAATACGGCTATTGCCATCGAAACGCGAGAAGATAAATTGCATGGCAATATTGTGACGAATGTGATCAATTTTGGATCCCAGATTGCGCCCGAAGATCGTTCCGATATTTTCCGCCGCTATGTCAAGGGCCACCGCAATCGCCCCGGCACTATGTCGGGCGGTACGGGCTTGGGCCTGTCTATTGCACGTTGGGCTGCAGGCTTGCATGGTGGAACGGTGCAAGTAGTGGATGACAGCCGCGGCGTGAACTTTGAAATCACCTTACCTAAATGGCACATCGAGCAAAGCACACCTCCGGAACGTGTAAACATGGAGCAGGCTTAGGACCCTGCAATAGTTAGAAATTATGGGCAGAGAGCTGAATGGCATGAAAATATTGGCATGTCGTTCAGCTCTTTTTTCGTCCAGAGCACCTGAAAAAATTATTCGAACAAATGTTCGAAAGGTGGTTGCTATGGGCATTCCTATTGCGCTGGAGTCTGTGCATGCAGGCTTTCCTTCGGTGGCGCAAGATTATTTCTCAGGTGATTTCTCTTTTGATACGAATGTCATCGTGCACCCAGATACCTCGTTTATTGTGCGCATTTCTGGTAGTTCTATGGAGGGCGCAGGCATTTTTGATGGGGATCTCGTTATCGTCGATAGGTCACTTATCCCCCAAAACGGCGATATTGTCATCGTGGCTTTGGATGGCGAGCTGACTGTCAAGCGTCTTGCATCCGATGCTCAGGGCAATCCCGTTCTCCATGCTGAAAATAAGCAATACCCAGATATCCAGCTGTATTTCGACGAGTCGGTCACTATCTGGGGCGTTGTAATCGGAAATTATCATCCGCAGTGCGAGCGCCTCAAGATTAATTTTGAAACGCACGGTGATTTTGCCCAATCATCGCACACGGCTCTTCCGGCACGTAGGCCGTCACACGGTGTCCAAACTTCGCGGCAGCTCTGAGCGCGGTTTCAGGTTGGTTTCTCCTTTTCATTTCAGAATTTCAGTAAGGAGCTTATGATGAATTCTCGGTCTGAAACACTAGCAGAGGATGCTCTTCTGCGCGTCGCTCCCTCCTCGCCTGCTACGCACACAAGCACACAGTTTATCCTTGCCGATGCCGATAGCTTTTTCGCCTCCTGCGAGCGCGTTGTGGACCCACGCCTGTATAAGCGTCCCGTGGTGGTTTTGTCCAACAACGATGGTTGTGTGGTGGCGCGTAGTTTTGAGGCGAAGAGGTTGGGCATCCCCGAGGGCATTGCATGGTTTAAAATTCGTGAAAAGGCCACACAGCAGGGCGTCATCGCCTGTAGCTCAAATTATGAACTGTATGCGAGTTTATCTACGCGCATGATGCATATTATGAGCACTTTCTTCCCTGAGCAGCATGTGTATTCCATCGATGAATGTTTTTTCCGCGTCAAAGAGGATGTGACACTCATTGTAGAAAAAAGTACGCAGATGCGCGAGGCTGTGTGGAGAGGGCTGGGGTTGCCTATTTCCATTGGTATTGCGCCTACCTGTACTTTGGCGAAGGTGGTAAGTCACTGGTCAAAGCACCATTTGGGCGTGCGTGGCATTATGAGCTGGGATGAGGCAGTACGTGTCGATCCTCATTTTCTTAAGCATGTCAGTGTGCGCGATATTTGGGGTGTTGGGCGACGTCTTGCGCCCAAACTGATGAGTATGGGCATTACCACTGCTGCCGATTTACGCGATAGTGATCCGGTGCTTATCCGCAAAAAATTCCGCGTTAATCTTCAACAAACTGTTTTAGAATTACGCGGAATTCCCTGCCATACGTTTGATGAGGATGACAATGCTCTCGATGGCAAACGCACAACTCAAATCATGTGTTCGCGCATGTTTTCTCACCCTATTCGTGATGCGGAGGGTTTACGGCAAGCCATTAGCGTGTACGCACAAAAAGCGACGAATCGGCTGAATCGGCAGTCAAGTCTGTGCTCCTCTGTAAGTGTTTTTTGCTCGACAAGCCGCTTTAATACCTCAGATATTCCTTCACATATTCATGGTCTGGGGACTTTTGAGCCAACGAATGATCCGCTTATTATCGCTAAATCTGCTTATCAGTGTATCGAAAAAGACATCGTTCCTTCTGCGCCTTATGTGCGTGCAGGCGTAGTTTTACAAGGACTTATCGATGCGGATAGCTATCGTCCCCTCGATGTTTTCGAAGCTCAGTACGATAAAGGCATCAACGAGGTGCTCGAAACTGCCCGTCAACGTTTCGGCTCTTTCCGTGTGGGCATTGGCTATGGTGGCATTCGTGGTAAAGGGCGAACGAATGCGGATACGGGTGCTTCATGGACGATGAAACGTGCACGCCTCTCCCCACGCGCTACGACCTGCTGGTCGGAAATGCTGACGGTAAAGGCTTAAGCATCTGTATTGCCTTCAATATCGGCATGCTCCGTATTGCTTTTATCGGCATCGGCGAGGGCACAGACAGCCACAATATGTGCGCCTTGAGCACGCAGTATGCGCACGCAAGCACGCACGGTAGAGCCTGTGGTGATAATGTCATCGATCAGAATAACCTGACTATGGTTGAGTTCATGAGAGGCGGTGATGAGGAGCCCCTTATTGAGACGTTGCGAACGTGATTTTTTCGTTGATCTCGTTACGGACTTATGGACGTGCTTATCCATGCTCAGACAGGTGCATACATGAGCGCTAAGTGGAAATTCATCGTGTAAAAAGCGCACATTTAACCGTTCAACCAGATGGCGCGCTAGTGGAAGCATGTGAAGGCGTCCTCGTTTTTTGACCGACTGGGGTGAAGATGGTACGGGCACAATGCACAGTGAGCGTGGCGTATCCGTACTGGTGTTATAGCGTTCACTAGCTGCCATATTCAGAACGCTCACGCAGCGCCGCTCAAGAAAGGCGGAAAACAGTGCATCCAATTCCTCATCCCCATGGTCCTTCCACGAGAGAATACTCGAACGCACCGGCTCACTATAAGGCGCACAAGAATACACGGTAAAGGATTGCACAATCCGACGCTTCATGAAAGAGCAAAATTCACGCTGACACAGCGGGCAGAGGATTTCATCGAATACACCGCAGCCGGCACAACGTCGCGGGAAAAGCACCAGATGCAGTGCTCGCCATAATTGCAAAAGGGAGAAAAGCATAAGCTTAGCCTAGAAGATGAAGCACACAGCATCCACTTCATCCAAGCATTGTGAACGAATGTGAGTAACTCGCGGTATCAAAAGAAAAACTACGAAAAGACGAGGCGATACCCACCACCGCGCACCGTAATAATACGTCGTGGCATCTGAGGATTATCCTCTAAAACGGCACGCAGGCGTGCAATAGATACGCTCAGTAGCCGCGTATCGCCCGAATCATCGTATCCCCATGCATCTTTCATGAGCTGCTGACGGCTAACCGTCTCCCCTTGCGCGTGAAGAAGCGCTAAAAGCAAAGAAAATTCTGCATCCGAGATAGAAAGAGGCTCATCATGAAGCCACGCCTGATGCTCTATGGAATCAATGCGCAAACCATGCGTAAAAGCCTGCATAAAATCTTTCATAAAAATATTCGTCTGGTCCGGTCCTGTAACACTGACCGCACGTGTGCCTGCTTGAGCTGCAGGATAATCATTACCACCCGGCGTCATACGATCGCCCACAAAAACGATGTCCTGCACATCAATCTTATGCAGTCGAGCCAGCTGCTGTACGGCATAGGACTTATCCAAACCACGCTGAGAAATATCGATGCTCGTAGCACCGGCGACGCGCACAGTGAGATCCGGCAGGAGCTGCTGTACCTGGTCAGCCATGAGTTGCCGCTTCACGCCATCACTATCCCAGGTCTCCTTGTCCTCGAGGCGAGCTGCCGATCCGAGAGCAGAAAAAGTAACCTGACTTCCTCTATCCTCGATGCGTGGCCCCTGCGTATTCTCATACCAATACCCTAATGCGCGCGCACAGGATTCTAAGGCGTGAAAAGCGCGCGTCTTTTGCTGCACACTCAATTCCACCGCATACACGCGCTCAAACGCTCGCCCATTCCAGCTGTAGTAAGAGGTGCCCGTGGTTGGAAGCAAGTCGAGGTTATCCGCATACGCATGCCCTATAACAGTGTCCAAAACTTGGGATTCGATGAGCTCATAGCGGCCACCCGTCACGATGGCCACTGGCATAATATGCGTTAAGGAAGCAAATAAATGCGTGGTTTCTTGAGTCATGGGCATTTTAGAACGCGCTAAGGTGTTGTCCAAATCAAAGGCCAGCAGTTTCACGCCCGAAGCGCAAGCATCAATATCCACATCCGGAGCTTGCACAACGGCAATCTGTGCACTCATATTGCCTCCTTTCCTGTACTTCATTGTAACAAGAAGCCGACTGTGTGCCATGTCTTCTATGCTCAATGACTGCTATGCTCGATGGTATGAAAGAGCTTCCTTGGGATAAGCGCATATACCGCAATCGTCATGGTCGCGGTTTGCGTCAGCCTGTTTTTGGCACGCATCTGCCGTTATACCGCACATCTGCAGGGTATTTTGACAAACAAGTTTTAGCTCAAATTACACGCCTCAAGCGCGCTTGGCCTCAGCTTTTCACCCATGTGGAGTGTGCTGTAGAAGATGTGCCTCCTTCTGATCCACTGTCCTGGGAAGATTATCGTGTCCATTTATCCCAGAGTTTTCCCTCCCGCCACGGCATTCCCGCACGCATTGCCCTGTATAGGAAGCCTATAGAATTTCGCGCACGAAACCGCACCGAATTGGATATTCTTATCCGCGATGAAATTGTGCGACAGTTATCAGAACTCTCAGGCTTACCACCTCAGAGCATTGAGCCGGATTGGCAGGACCGCTTCTAGCGCGTTCCGCTGCAACACCTGTGAGGCACTTGGGTACTCCCGCTGATCTGCGCCTCATCTCGCGCTAGTTGAGAATTGTTTTTTCTCTCGTCACGGTGTACTTCGTCGTCGTCAAATCCATAGCAGGCGTTGCCAAGCTTGCACGCTGGGCGACCTGCGCATCCGATACAGAGTTCACAGTGAAAGACTCACCCACAACGAGGGATGCGCGCGATGAATCCGTCTGAGAAATCTGGACAACAGTCGCATTTGAGCTAATATCCGTAGCCGCAAAGGTATACACACTATGCGCGTTAATCTCCACATCGCGCTCGCCCGAAACTGAACCATCCGCACTAAAGGCTGCAATATGCACCTTTTGCGTGTCAGAAGACATATTAGAAATATCGACGCGGTTGTTTACGTTTTCCGGCACATTAACTGCAAAAGATTGTCCTGCTGAACGTGCCTGTGTCACAGCAAAATCGCTTTGCCCATCCGATGCAGAAACACTGCTGATGGCGGATGCGGACACCGGCGATGAGGAGGTCACCAGAACGGATTGTGTACCTTGCGGAATATTATCCACATGCGTAAAGCTCAATTTTTCCGCCGTATATGACACTTTCTGCGTGGTAATTTCCCCATTGTCTCCTAGGAAGACGAATTGAGCAGAACCATCCTCTGTACCGTAGACGGCAATATCCATAGATGAGGCGTCGCTCAGAGCAGGAATGACCTGCGTGGTATCCGCAGAATCTAAAGGATTGCTGTAATCAGATCCTTGTGGAGTAAGCCCATCCATATGCACTACCTGGACGATGGCAGCAACCGGAGCAGAGTCACTTTCTACCGTGACATAGGCGGCATCGTTGACATTAAATGCAGCCGATAAATCGATGGTGACTTCCGCATGTGCGGCCACCGTTGCCGTGGCGTGCGTTTCAAAAGTCAGTGGGTCGGACGATTGCGTGCCATGAGCCGTCAAAGAAATCGAGGCAGACTTTTCCGAAGAATTGGCCACAACCATCTGCTGTGACCATCCCGTGCTGGTAGCAGGCACGATGAACGATTGCGTTGTAGCAAAAGGCACACAGGAAGAAGCTGAGATACCGCGTAAATCTGCTTCGGATGCCCACGAAACCACCGTGCCTTGAGCACCGGTAAATTTCTGAGCATTTAATGTACGCGTTTGGACAACCAAGGATTGACCCGCATCATCCGTGCTGGTGCGCACAGAGTCATTCGCCATATGCGCATCACCAATAATCGAAGTGGTTGTCGTCTGTGCTACATCGGCAACATCAGCTTGATACACGGCTCCCATAGCGGAAATGCGAGAGGTGGAGGACAGATTGCCCTCACTCGCCTGAAAATCAGCATCGCCGTAGTTTTCCGTATCCGCGAGCTTCATACGCGTTGGGCAGTACAGCGAGGAATTGAGCTGTGCCACCTCTTGCACGGAGCTCGCAGACTGCTGCGAAGAAAAACGCGGAATAATCGGATTGAGCCACCCTAAAGCCAGCCCCACGGCTGCACCGACGAGAAGGATTGCGCTCAGCACAGCACCAAGAATCGCAAGGATTTTACGTGTTACTGACATATTATTTCTCTCCTCGTGCAAAGAATCGTGGCAGTCCTAAGGTCACATACATTAAACCAACAATGATAAGCAACGCAAGCCACACGTATCGCAGTGGGCTCGTATGCGCGGCATTAAAGCCCTCCATATTCACACCCTGATCGGCGGATGCCTTAATGGAAATACGAATATAAACACCCTGATCAGTATTTGCTACTAATTCGGTATTATTCGACGCCGAAGCGTGGGATACGAAGGAACTGTACTCCGTTTCTGCATCCGAGTACACCACATAGATGCCGCCAAATCCCGCATCGCTCAAAGCTTCGATGGCATCATCATTGTTGTTTTCTGCTAATTGCGCGATAGCGTGCTCAACGTGTGATTCTGTATCTAAATCGGAGTTTGACAGTGCGCGTTGGCTATCCAAGGCTGCGGAGGACAAAATAATATCTCCATGTGCGCTTGGGAGCACGGCATAATCCATCGATTGATTCTTGTTCAGCTGCACAACCAGCACTCGATGAGCCTCGCTGGTTTTGAGATACTCTTGAGCCACGATAGGTAATGCACTCGCGCTGGATGTGACATTGTCATGCGTTTGCGTGAAGTATTCGGTCGTTCCCACCGCCCATGTGACGGTCAGCAGCGCGCACACAGCCACTACGAAGGCCCGGCTCACCGCAAAAGCTGTACGTGATGCCGGATGTGTCTGCCCGACCACAGCAGGATCTGCATTTTCTCCAGTCTTTGCCGTTTCAGAAGTGCGCAATACGGCGTTCTTATCCTTCGTTAAAACAGGGATAAATTGAGTTTTTGCAGGACCACTCATCATGGCCAGACCGGTCAGCAGGCACATCATAACCACTGCAGCTGCTGGAAGTACGGATGCGAACTGTACACCTGTGGCATTCACGCCAATGGCGATGTGCGGAGCGACCACGGCCAAAACAAAACCGCTGACAATGCCAATCCACATGCTGCGTGAGGTTTTGACCAAACTTGGCACAGCAAGAGAGATTACAGCCATAGCGACCAGTACAACCAAAGCAACCGTGCACAGCACAGCCATAGTCATCCCGAAACGTGTCTGGGTCGATGGCATGAAGGTGTCCACCACGCTCGATGGTGCATTATGTGCCCACACACCACTAGCAAAAAGCTGGGTGAAAGTAGCCGGTTTTTGGATAACCGCCCAGATGGTAGGCGCTAATACCATGAGCGACGGAATGCACATGGACAAGAGCATGATGACATGACGGCGATAAATCACAGCCATCACCACGCCGATGATGAGCATGGCGAGGAATAATTGTGGTTCGCTTGCGGAAACTATGGCGAAGCACAGGGCTGCACAGGCACTCGCCTGAATGGATGGTTCGGATTCTATAGGCTCCTCAGACTGGTAGACGCCTAACGCCTTGGCTGCGAAGGCCACGCCCGCCGGCAAAAATACGTAAACGAGCATCATGGATAGGTGTCCGGTGACGAATATGCCGGTAACGAAACCGGATGCCACCCATGCCACGGCCAGTGAAACGCGTGCAATATTTGAACGCGTGAAAATACCTGACAAGGCCCACATACTCATGGCTGCAGCTGGAGGTGCGAGCAGCACAATAATTGCGCTCGTCACCCAAGCGTGGCCGAAGGTCAGCAAAGAAATAATCGCATATACCAGCAAGAACGGCGAAGGCGGCACATCTACACCACTGATATTGCCAAAAGTGTACGGCGTCGTCGCCGTTTCAAAGAGCTGCTGCGTTGTAGAAGCCGTGGACACTAAGGTGGAGGACACGAGATGCTCTCCATTGAATAATCCACGTACCGCCTCAATATTGACCACGATATTGGTTAAAAATACGAGAAAAGCAGTAACGAGTAGCCATGTATAGCGTTCCCTAAACAGCGTGCGCAGATGCTGGGCAATGAGCGGACTGACGACCTTGCGGTTCTGCTGAGCAAATAAATCGTTCGTGCGATCCTTGTATGTACGCAACTGATCAGAAGTCGCGGTCACAGTGCCCAGCTTAGAAGGTGCCAGTTTTTGCACCCCACTCAGAGCCGAACGCACAGAGGCAATCGAGCCAAAATGGCTGAGGTTGTACCACGGCATGACTAATTCGCACAAGGCCTCATAGGGTTGCTTGTGGATAAAACCAGAAGCTGCGCGCACAATAGCCACAATAAGACTTAAAGGCCATAAATAAATCCATCGCAGAGGATGCACATCTGAGTAGTAGTAGGCATCCCGAGCAGTCATAACCGAAAAGGCGTTGTTTTTAAAGGTGCGCAAATCTTCGGGATCGCACTCATGTACAGAACCATGATGAGTGCGCACACCTTCAAAACGCGCAGCTCGGTGGGCGATGCGCGCGCGAGGCTCTACAATGACACGGCCGCCCGAGCGTGCAACGCGTCTGCAGAAATCACGCGATTGTCCAAAAGTGCCCATAGCCGCGGAGAAACCGCCCAAACGCATCCAATCAGAGATGCGGATGAATGCGCCCGTTAACGACACGGCGTACACGTCTTGACGGAAATCGTATTGGTCCTGATCGATTTCCCCGGTGACTACCAGCGAAGTAACGCGGTGCCCGGACTGGGCAAAATAGCCGACGTTGGATAGGACTTCCCCATCCCAACTCAATTGTTTTGCGCCAATAATCGTGGCAGAGGCATTGTTGTGACGCACTTCATTGAGCATATCCACATACGTATTATCCAGCGGGCGTGAATCGTCATGCAGCAGCCACATGTATTCTACCGAGCTAGCAATCATACCCGAGTCCAGCGCCTGGTTAACTGCGTGAGTTACCACCTCTCCAAAGGAACGACCGGAAGCAGTAACCACGAATCCCATGCTCGGCAGCTTATCGAGTGCTGCGCGAATTTCGATTTGGTGAGAATTCTTATTTTTTTCTGCATCGTCTGAGCAGTCTACGATGAGAATACGCCCAGGCAACACCGTTTGGTGCATCACAGCGCGAAGGGTATCCGCAAAGTAGCGCGTGTCATTCTCGACGGTAATAACTGCTGCAATACTGGAATCGATACGCTGACCTTCGGGAGCCTCAAAAGTGTGACTTACTTGCGAAAGAGCCTGAACCAAACTCATCTCTTCTTGTGCGTCAGCCGTTTTAATCATTTCGGTACTATGATGCAATCTATTCACGTGCACAAGAATAGTTCACAACCCTCCCTTTTGGCTATTTTTAGGGAGTTTTCAAACATGGTCTTTACACTCAAAAAATGGTGGTTGTGCCCTTTTTGTACCGACGTGTCATAAAATTCGGAGCTCAGCATGAAGGTCCACATGGTGGCAGAGTCGCGAAACTGTGTAGATATATTGTATATACGACACATTTGCGTGTGTGATTTTATAAACTTATGCAGTACGCAGAGGAAAGGTTCTAGATTGACTCGACGCAAATCCAGGCATTCAAACATGAATGTGCAATCCGCAAAGCTTACTGCCGCACCTTCGCACGCACATGGATATCGTTCGCCTTTTAATTGGCTCAAAGCCATAGCGGTTGTCTTGATTGCAGTCTTAGTCTTTTCCGGAACCGTTTTTGCAAGTACGTATGTGCAGTTTGCCAATACTGTCAGTCAGGCAAAAGTTTCTGTGATTAAGCAGGAGAATGTCAAGGAAGAAATCGTCGATCCGAATTCCGGTAAGGCGTTGAATATCTTGGTTCTGGGTACAGATAGCCGCGATGGCGCAGAAAATCAAGCTATCGGCGGGTCTGAAGACGTGGGCGTCCATCAGGCGGATACTACAATGATTGTGCATATTTCCGCGGATCGTTCCTTTATCGACATCGTGTCTATTCCGCGCGATTCTATCGTCTCCGTGTCCAGTTGCACCACGTCTAAGGGTACTATTCCTGCGCAGTACAATGTCATGTTTAATTCGATTTTTGCTACCGCATACGACCAAGGTGGCGATTTAGCCTCCGCCGCAAGCTGCACCTTAAGCGCAGTCAACGAATTGACGGGATTAAGCATTTCTCAGTTCGTCACCGTGGACTTTTCGGGCCTGAAAAACATGATTGATGCGTTGGGCGGCGTGGATGTCTGCATTAGCCAGGACTTTAGCGATGTCAATTCCAACCTGTCCTTAACGCGCGGACTTCATCATCTCAATGGCACAGACGCTACCCAGTATGCGCGTACCCGTTATAGCTTGGGCGACGGCACGGATGTAATGCGTACGGTACGCCAGCAGTATCTCATTAAAATGCTGATTCGTGAGGCTCTTCAGCAGAATTTGCTGACGAATTTTGATAAGTTGTACCAGCTGGCTACTACGGCTTTGCAATCTTTGAATATTTCTGAAGGACTGGCAGATTCTGGTACGTTGATTGGCTTGGCTGCAAGTTTGAAAGATTTTAAGACGTCAGGTATTTATTCTCAAACGGTGCCGGTGACGAACTGGACCTATGACACGAACCGCGTAGTGTGGACCTCCGATGCTGAGCAGCTGTGGGAGCGCATTAAGAATGATCAACCATTAAGTGACGTGTCGACGGATACTTCGGCTGATGCATCGACAAGCACCGATAGTTCTGAAAACACGGAAAGCTCCGATTCCAACTCGGCTGAGTCGAATTCTACGGATTCTACAACTTCCGATGCAACGTCTGAGGGCACCACGGATTCTAGTGAAACACCAGATCCGAATACGGGTCTGATTACACGTGCAGATGGCACACTGATCGACCCTGCTACGGGCGGCTATGTGGATCCAGAAACAGGCGTCATTCACTCCGCTACCACAGACTGGTCCATCGGCTTGGCGGATGAGTATCTCAATTACACCGTCTGCGGCATTACCAGCTGATAGGCATGATAGGTGAGGTAGGTGTGCATGAACGCCGCATAGCACCGCACACATTCCAGGTCTGAAACACGTATTGATGAGACGAACCTAAAAGAACAAGAAGAAGAGGCTATGGATCGCAACTCCTTTGATACCAACAATGAGCACGGTAGCGCATCATCCGATGGTGCAACTCCGCCGAGCTTTGAGCCTACGCATTCTCGCTCGCGCAGGTCACAGGATTCTCAAGGCTCTGCGCACCATCGCTCGGGCAACTCCAGCAGTCGCGAATCGGGTACCGGAAATTCATCCGTGCCTCCTAGTTTCTCGCCACGCAGTCAAAGGCGCAGCGCGCACAACGGTTCTACCCATAGCTCGTCTCAGCCTGCGGCCAGTTTTCCTCCTCAACGTACCCGCAACCGTGCTCAATCAGGTACGGGATACGGCTCGCCTGCGCACACTTCTCGTTTTCCAGCTGTGGGTGCGGCTGCGGGTTATCCTTCAGCGCATAATCCTTCCCCCGCACGCGTGCGCAGAAGAGCGCGCGGAGGTAGCATTATCCGCCGCATCTTAATTTTTATCCTGCTCTTTGCTCTGCTTTTTGGCGGATGGCTCTGGTTCTGGGTAGATGGACAGCTCAACCGTTCTATCGATTTGACCTCTACCAGTGATAATTCCTCCTCGAATTCCTGGCTGATTCTCGGCTCGGATGCACGAGATGGTGAAATTGCCAGCTCGGATGCGGATAGCGTCACCGGTTTTAGAACGGATACGATTCTGGTGCTCACCAAGCCGCGTAGTGGCCCATCATCCTTAATTTCCATTCCGCGTGATTCCTATGTGGAGGTGGATGGTGAGGGCATGAAAATTAATGCTGTCGCTCAATACGCCGGCTACGATGCTCTCATCTCAGCTGTAGAAGGCATTACAGGCACGAAGATTGATCACATCGCCCAAATCGGTTTCGATGGCATTGCCAGCATCGTCGACTCTCTAGGCGGCGTGGAATTGTGCTATGACTACGATGTGGATGACGTGTACTCGTCACTGACTTGGACAGCGGGTTGCCACACTGTAGATGGAACGACGGCCCTCGCCTTCTCCCGCATGCGTTATTCGGATCCAGAAGGCGACATCGGTCGCGCAAAGCGTCAACGTCAGGTCATTTCTGCGGTTATGAAAAAGGCGGGAAGTTTCAGCACATTATCCAATCCTGCCAAGGCTATGAACGTAGCTTCTGCCACCTTTAAGGCGCTGACTGTGGATAAGAAGGCCAATACGGCAAGCATGATTTCCATGGCCTTGGCCTTCAAAGATGCCACAGGCTCGAAGGGCGTTACAGGTAGCGTGTACTACGACAATCTGGACTATGAGCCGGGTGGTATTGGCTCTGCTGTGCATTTGGACGCTCAACAAAATGCCGATTTGTTTAACCAACTCAACAATGGTTCCATCTCTGCGGGCACGACGGTGGGCGGATACACGGGCGCTTAAGTCTTCGCTTTCCTACCCCTGCCGTGGCGTACCTGCCTTTCCCTCACTGGCGTGTTATGCACATTCGTTCACATCGATGGGAAAATTTTTGATTGCCCTGTGCTCCTATATACGGTGAGCACATGGCAATTTTTCCAAGTCGAGAGAACTGTCGAGAGAACTGTCGAGAAAACTCTCATTCAGGCGTTACATCACAGGCAACGGGCCGTGTGCAGCATTTCTTCGCTCAGCTCGCACGCACACCCGGGTTTACGCTGATGCTTCAGATTATTCCTATAATCAGCTACATCGTCCTAATCGTGTGGATGTGTGTACGTCAGCAATGGATGTACGTGGCTTTTCTTCTGCCCTCTGTGCTGATGTATTTCTCACATATCAGCTCACGATGGTCTGCTCACTCCGATTCAGAAACTCAATCTGAGGAAGCCCTAGCCACATCTGGAACGGGGCGTATGTTTTCCGCGGCACGCAGCACTACCACGCCTTTGCTCCTGTCTCAACTGGAAGCCTGCGCACATGCGAGGAACCGCATCTCTTCTCCAGCACCACGGTGGCAAAGCATCGTCCATGCGTGGTTGCAACCTTCTACGCGCGTGGCTCTCGGCGTAAGCATCGACACCCGGGTAGATTCTACTACTACTTCTACCTCTGCGCACACTGAGTCTGTGCATTTCTGCGATCTCAGCCTTGATTTGTGTAACGAAGGTCCGCATGCTTTAGTGGGTGGCACTACGGGTTCGGGAAAATCCGTGCTCCTCAATCAATGGGTCTATATGCTTGCTTTGCGCAATAGCCCCGAGCATGTGAATTTTGTGTTTCTCGATTTCAAAGGAGGAGCAACCTTCCTCCACTCTCAGCATCTTCCCCACTGCGTGGGCAACGTCTCCAACTTGGATATAGCGCATGCCACGCGCGCTATACGTGCACTGGTCAAGCTCATGCACGACAGAGAAAAACTCCTCGCGGATTGGGGCGTATCCGATATTACGCAGCTGAAGCATCCGCCAGCTAAGGTGTTTATTTTTGCGGATGAATTCTTCGTCCTCATGTCTGCACTTCCCCAATACTCTCAGCATTTTTCTACACTGATTTCTTTAGGCCGCTCCTTGGGCATACATTTTGTGATTTGCACACAAAACCCAATGAATCAGGTCAACGCGCATATGAAAGCAAATATGCCCGTACACCTGTGTCTGCGCGTCACCGATAGCTTGCAATCATTGGAACTGCTCGGCTCTCCGGCCGCCGCACTAATCAGTCCCCAATATGCAGGCGCAGCATTTATCAGCCATGGATCAGGACTCCAGCCCTGTGCAATCTATCAGCCGCACCTCAACGAGGACTTTACCACTGCTTGCGCGAAAGCCCGCGCATTTATGGGACTCCCCGCGGCTACATCACTTTTTTCTCCGCCCTTCGGGCAGGTGCTCCACCGCACTTCCGCAGCCTGGCCTCCACACAGCGTTTCCTCTCCCACTGCACTCATCATTGGCGAAGAAGACGATGGCATTCACCGTTTTCCCTACGCGCTGGATAGTTCTCAGAATCGACCCATCGTGTGCACCGCCATGGATGCGGATGCACTGCGTCTCAACATCGCGAGCATCGTAGACTCGCTTCAGACTTCAGCACAGTGGTATCCGTGGCAGAATTCCAAGTCCGACCTTTTACAGGCCAAGCCCTCGGGCAGGGCCATCATCGTCCTGACGAAATATGAACCCCCTGATGCTCAGCTGTCTGCATGGCTAAGAAATCCAGAGATAACGCTGATTTTGGCGGTAAACTCGTGGCCAAGATTCCTCACCCAGGTGCCGCCAGAAGACCGCCTGCTCTGGGAATCCGCCGTGCTTATCGTATCAGCGAATGCAGCGAAAAATACGATAATACCCAGCCGCTCACTTAGCCCTGAGGTGCAGGACATCCTCGCAGATTACCCCACAACGCATCCTCACCGTGTCATTATTTATGATTCCGCCTGTCATTGTGCGCAACTTTTCTCTACCAATTGCGACAAAACTCTTGAAAAGTTGGGCGGCGTGTGGTTACCTATTGAGAAGGAAAAAGATTAGAGGAGGACTAATGAGCAGTTCCTACGATTGGCGTGCAAAAGCAGCATGTCGTGATAAGGATCCTGAGCTCTTCTTCCCTGTAGGCAATACAGGTGCTGCATATCAACAGATTGAAGAAGCTAAAACAGTGTGCCGTTCATGCGAGGTGATTGATTCGTGCTTGCGCACAGCATTAGATACGAATCAGGATTACGGCGTCTGGGGCGGTATGAGTGAAGATGAGCGTCGTGCGTTGAAGCGCCGCGCCATGCGTGCTCGCCGTACCGCAGCTTTGGGTATGCATCATTAAAGTATGCAATTTATCGTTTAAATGCGTGTGGGGATAGTCGAAAGGCCATCCCCACACGCATATATTTATCTACTTGAACCTACTCCGCCGCCCTCAGCACCATTTTCATCTCAATTCTCGTGCCATGCTCACGGCCTGGAAGCCAGCGAATATTACCATTGAAATCGTTCTTGATAAAGGTATTCACAATCTGAGTACCCAGACCTGATCCGGAAGAACGCGCCGACATCATATCCGCATCCGCCTCCGCGTCAATGCCTTCGCCATTATCTTCGATAACGATATTCAGATTCTTGCCAGCTCGGCCCACGGAGATGCGAATATTGCCCTCCTGTAGGTTTTCAAAGCCGTGCTCCACACAGTTGGTAACCAGCTCAGTCAAAATCAAGGACAGCGGCGTCGCATCCTGGGCCGGCATCATGCCGAACTTGCCTAAATACGAAATCTCAATATGCTGATCTTTTCTTGAAGCCAAATCCACGCTCATACGCAGCAAATTCGCGATAACAGCATCAAAGTCCACCACTTCATCGGCCGTTTGGCTCAATCCCTCGTGCACCACAGCTATGGTCTCTACACGCCTTTGAGCCTCCTCCAGCTCGCGGCGCACTTCCTCAGACTTCGTACGTCGCGCCTGCAAGCGTAGCAAAGAGGACACCGCCTGAAGATTGTTTTTCACGCGGTGATGAATTTCGGAAATCGTGGCATCCTTCGTTTCCAACTGACGTTCACGCCACCGTAACTCCGTGATATCCCGGCACAGAATTAAAGCGCCCGTTTGCACACCTTCGGACTCTAAAGGCAAGGAACGCATGGAAATCACGGCAGACTGTGTTTCTAAAACGGCCGCCACCGCACCCTTACCCATAAGCACAATCGGCAAGGCATCTGGCACCTTCACTTGCTTATCCATATGATCGGTCACGATTTTGCTGAAGGAGCTGCCCACCATATCACCCGACACTCCAATGCGCCTAAAACTACTAATCGCATTCGGTGCAGCATAACGCACGATGCCTTCAGTATCGATGACCACGAAGCCATCCGCCACACGCGGATCATGCCTACGATGCTTGCCACGAGCCAATGACACCCTATTTTGGTAAGGGAATGAACCATCCGTAATCATATAAAACAGCTGCTTGCCCACACCGATGCTACTCATTTCGTAGTAACCGTTGTCGGCGCGATTATCCATATTCGTTTCGCGCAGTACCATGCCGATTATGCGGCCATCATGAATGACTGGCGTAGCCATATCGCACACACTGATGCCATCGACCACCCGATAATGGTCCATGCGTGACAGATTATTTGATTTCCACGTGTTCTCGAGTAACGGCAATAAGTCACTTTCAGGATGCTGTCCCACCAAATCGTCGCTGATACGCGAAATCACGGTCGAAGGTCGGCATTGAGCCGCCACCACAAACTGCGAAATATCATCGCAGTGATCCATACTCGGCGGGATAACCAGCAGCAAGTCCGAAAAGGTCAAATCTGCAATGATCTGCCAGTCTGCGATAAGCGAATGGAGCTGCTTTTTATCCTGCGCATCATAGCCAGGTGTTTGAGAAATCAGCGAGTTGAAATCAGTCATGCCCTCAGTTTAGTTCAGCGTATAAACCGACACAGGGCTTAAGCGAAACGCATAAAGCATAAAAAATAAGCCGTCCTTTTCTCAAGAACGGCTTATAGCAATACGTGTGCGCTTGTTTACATTGGCTTTGCAGACTTAATTTCTACGGCCATCTTTCGCCCATTTGGTGCCGTATATTCTACGGTTTCACCCTCGTGATGACCGAAAATAGCTGCACCAATTGGGGATTCCGGGCTGATAACGTCATAATCTGAAGCCACAGCAATTTCGCGAGAACCCACCAGATATGTCATCTCGTTGCCCGCCAAAGAAATGGTGACAACCGTGCCATTGCCAATTTCACCTTCGGCCACAGGCTCGATAATATGTGCGTTGCGCAACTTCACAATGAGCTCGTTAATACGACCCTCATTCTTACCCTGCGCCTCACGCGCAGCCTGATAGCCGCCGTTTTCGCTCAAATCACCTTCAGCACGAGCAGCAGCAATCTTCTCCGTAATGTCCTGGCGGAGCTCACCTTCACGCCATGCCAGCTCCTGCTTGAGCTTGTCGTACGCTTCCTGCGTAAGCTCGATTACTTTTTCTTCCGGATCAGCCATTTTTTCTCCTTAAGAGGTCAAAACCCTAACCGTCGAAATTCGCCTAGCGTCCTGACTTTGTGGAAATGATGTCCACCACAAATACCAAAGTGTCTGTGCCACCAATTCCTGCCTGTGGTACGCCATTCTTTCCATAGCCATACTGTGGAGGAATGGATACTACAAGACGAGAACCCACATTGTGACCTGGAACAGTATTGTCCCAACCCTTAATAACCTGTCCCACACCAATGCCGAAATCGATTGGCTGGTGACGGTCAAAACTGGAATCAAATGGCTTATCCTTGCCCCAGATAACGCCATGATAATTCACGGTAACAATATCACCCTTGCGCACAACTGGGCCATCACCTTCTACGATTTCCACGCAGTGCAAGCCCTGTGGTGCTTCAGGAGTTGGGAAAGAAATCTGTGGATAAGCGCCGAATTCGGCATTAACTTCAGGCATAGCATTCTCGCTCATAGCAACTCCTTCAGGTTTATATCAGTGCCTCGGACGGGACTCGAACCCGTAAGCCCATTACAGGCGGCGGATTTTAAGTCCGCTGCGGTTACCAATTTCGCCACCGAGGCAATTGAACACAAAAAAACATTATGCCACATGTCGGGGAAAAATGCGAATTTTCTCGCTCATTCTCGTTCCATGTCGGGATACAGTGCTGGCTTCCTACAGGAGAAACGCACACGTATATAAAAAGGGAAGCAGCTTATGCTACTCCCCTCGTGTGTGGACGCTGTCAATTATTGTGCGAGCAAATCGCGCACAATTCCATCCAATAAGCCGTGTTCACTCGCCACGTATGAATCCACGGTTACGCCGTCCGCGCGTGCCGCCTCGCGAATAGCGCACAGTACACGAGACCATACCAAAGCTCCCGCGCCGATGACATCGCGTCGGCCCGGATGCACCACCGTCAGCTCATCGCGCTGAGCTCTCGACATGCGCAGCACCTTGTGATTGACCACATCCACATCATCGATGGCAATCACTGCAGAATCCACAGCATCTTTGTGATACTCCGTCTGTCCTAAGGCAAGCGCAGACATGGTAGTGACTGTACCCGATACGCCGATTATTGTGCGCGCCTGAGCGAGCGGCACAACCTCGCTAGCCTGACGAATATGCGCATCGATATCCTCAATCGCCGCCTGAATGTCTTCCTCGCTCGGCGCATCCTCCAGATGATGCCTTTCACTCATGCGCACGGAGCCGATTTCCATAGAATACGCCGCCTGCACCTGAGTGCGCGTTTCGAATACCGAACCGCCCAGCACGAGCTCCGTGGATCCTCCGCCCAAATCCACAACTAAATACGGAGCCTTGTAATCGTCAATGCCCTCTACGCTCGTTGCGCCCAAAAAGCTTAAACGCGCTTCTTCCTCACCCGGGATAACATCTGGATATACACCCAGCTTGCCATGCACATAGGATTCAAATTCCTCACGGTTTTTTGCATCACGCGTAGCACTGGTGGCCACAAAACGAATTTTATCCACCTTATGTTGAGCAATAATTTCCGCAAATTCATCAATGGCCGCAAAGACGCGCGTCAATGCAGCCTGACTAAATGCATGATGTACATCTACGCCTTCACCCAAACGCACCACACGCATAATGCGAGGAACGACGACTTCCATCCCACTGCCCTGCGTACGTGCAATCATCAGACGAATTGAATTTGTGCCACAATCAATGCCCGCTACCGTTGTCACTGCTCGCCCCTTTGTAATTGAATGCTTTCTCAAGATGTGTGATTGTATGATTCTGAATTTTAAGATGTCTTATATCCATCATATGGGTGGGATCTGCCCGAAATGAATCGAGCCTTTCTACCTTTCCCTTAATTTCCGAAAATGGACTTCCGCTCATCGAATGCATAGCTATCAAATTCATACATCGATTGTCAGTTTGTAGAGCAGCGGCACACATTAGGATCAAATTCATCCTTAATCTCGCCCATAATTAAGTCTCCCACCGGATTTACGCCCGGCCCCATCGCCAATGTCTGCGCCAAAATGGCATGCAAGCACTTGACACGCGTGGGCATGCCACCGGCTGTAATGCCTTCAATATGCTCTTGTGAATCTCCCAAGCGCGCAGCCAGTTCGTTACGCACGGACAAATACAGCTCATGCGCTCGCGTGTACCCCGCGGCCAGCTCTTCATCCTGCTCTAGCTGCGCGGTTAATTCCGTCAAACGACCATTGGCCTCCACATGCGAGATAGCCTTGGTCGCTACCGGATGGGTGAGATAGAAGGTCGTAGGGAACGGAATTTTGCCGTCTACCAAAGGTCGCGTAACCGTCGTTAACGGCTGACCACACACACAACGCGCCCCAACTGCCACCATGCCACGAGGGAAACGCCCCAGCTGGCGTTGCACTTCCTCAACGTCTGCGGACGTAGCGGGGTGCTGCAAAAAATAGTCTACAAGTTCAGCAGATGTGGTGTATGTGTGCTGAGGCCACATGTGAGCTCCTTATTGTTGCTGTTGATCCGTCTGTGTATTGTCTTGGGAGTTTTCCTGCGAGTTTTCTACTGGGTTCGCAGTCGTATCCTGCGTTGATGACGTGGAAGACGACGTTTGTGTATTAGCCTGATCCGCATTTTCGATAGCGTACATGAGTTCGGTATACCACGGCAGCTGCGGCTGAGTCGTGGTTGTTGTATCCGTATCAGAGGACTGCTGGGCATCTTCAGGCGCATTCTTCACTAAAACACTGCGCTCCCCTGGATATACAAATCCCAAACGCTTTCGAGCCTGTGCAGTCACATATGCGTCATCTGACCATCGTGAGATATCGTTTTCCAAATCGCTCTTCTGCTGGATGAGCTGTGCTTCTTGATTTTTTAAGGAATTGAGCTGCCCCACATTATGCGCATAACTTCTAAACACTAAAACAATATTTAAAGTGGCGATGAGAAGCAGAATCACACCCAGGAAAAAGAGTAAGCCCCCCTGTGGTGCAGCCGCTGAGCGAAGCTGGCCTTGAGTATTCTTCGTGCCTTGAGCATTTTTAGACTGTATTTTTACTCGCGAACCGGACTGATTGCGCGATTGTGTGTCCGCGCGAGAGCGGGTGCGAGCGGTCTTCGAATCATCAGAACGTCTGCGTGTACTGCGCTGAATATCACGCAATTCGTCACGTACGCGACCAGTACGCTGACGATTTTCACCCGATTTTGCGCGTTGAGACTGTGTACGTTGAGACTGGGCTCGTCGAGATTGTGCACCTTGGCCGGATGTACGAGAACGCGCACGTGAACTCGTCGAATTCATCGAATTCTTATCACGCGAAGATGTTCTACGATTCCGGTCAGCCATACTTAAAAAATACCCACTGCACTCGACCGTTTACCGGTCTTATGCAGTGGGTTAAAGGTGCTTTACGCCTTATTGTTGCAGATTCTTAGGTTTGCACCTGCGCAAAGCGAAAAAGGGCATTACTTACTTAGCAATGTACTTCTTGCAAGCCTTGAATGCAGTGTAGCCTGCATACAGAGCGTTAGAACCGAGCTCTTCCTCAATCTCGATGAGGCGGTTGTACTTAGCAATACGCTCGCCACGAGCAGGAGCACCAGTCTTGATCTGGCCGGTGTTCTTTGCCACGGCGAGATCAGAAATGGTGGTGTCGGAAGTTTCACCAGAACGGTGGGAAACCATGGAGGTGAAGCCGTTCTTTGTAGCAAGCTCGATAGCATCGAGAGTCTCGGTTACGGAACCAATCTGGTTGAGCTTTACGAGCAAGGAGTTTGCAGCACCGAGCTCGATGCCCTTTGCAAGGCGAGCTGGGTTGGTTACGAGCAAATCGTCACCCACGAACTGGAGGCGATCGCCGAGGCGAGCTGTAATAGCTGCCCAGTCGTCCCATCCTTCTTCCTGGAATGGATCTTCGATGGATACGATTGGGTACTCGTTAACGAGGTTCTCGTAGTAGTCAAGCATGTAAGCTGCTTCGCGCTCTTCGCCATCGAAGCGGTACTTGCCTGTTTCCTTGTTGTAGAACTCAGAAGAAGCAACATCCAAGGAGATACCAATCTGCTTGCCTGGCTCGTATCCTGCTGCTTCGATTGCACGCATGATGTACTTGAGGGAGTCTTCGTTGGACTTCATCTTTGGTGCGAAGCCACCCTCGTCACCAAGACCAGTTGCAAGACCTTCCTTCTTCAAAACATTCTTCAAGGTGTGGTATACCTCAACACCTGCGCGAAGTGCTTCGCTGTATGTTTCGAAACCGTAAGGGGAAATCATGTATTCCTGAATATCGGTTGCAAAGTCAGCGTGTGCGCCACCATTCATGATGTTCATGTTTGGAACTGGCAAAATGTGACCGTTGGTACCACCGAGGTAACGGTACAATGGCTGCTCAGCTTCTTCTGCTGCTGCATAAATAGCTGCGAGGGAAACGCCAAGAATTGCGTTTGCGCCCAACTTGCCCTTGTTTGCAGTACCGTCAAGCTCGATCATGGTTGCATCGAGGGAACGCTGATCTGCAACGTCCATACCGATCACAGCTGGAGCGATAACTTCGTTAACAGCCTTTACTGCATCGAGTACACCCTTGCCCATGTAAACGGACTTGTCGCCATCGCGACGCTCCCAAGCCTCTGCTTCACCAGTTGAAGCACCGGAAGGAACGAGACCCTTACCAGTTACGCCGTACTCTGTGCTGAGCACAACTTCTACTGTTGGGTTGCCGCGAGAGTCAAGAATTTGACGTGCGTATACACTTTCAATTGCGGACACAACTACTCCTTAAACTAGGTTGTGATTTCAATCACTAGAATAGTGGTTTTTGTGGACTAAGCAGACTTTTGGGCGGGCGTGTGTTTCCATTCCAAATCGTCCAGAAGTTGGTTCGTCCATTTCAGCACTTCCGCGGTCGACATGGCTGGCTGCCCCATCAAACCTTGGAATGGTGCTGGGATAATCAAGGTGTGGATAACAGGCCTGTACTGCACAGTCTTGTATATCCTCTTCACACGTAGCATTACTGAATCCTGCGGATCCAAGCCAACAACGCGAATATTCTTGCCTTGAGCTATCAAATCTGTAATGCCCATTTTGCGAGCGCGGGCTCGTAATCGCGCGACGTCGAAGAGCACGCCCAGCTCATGTGGTGGATTGCCGTAGCGATCGGTCAGCTCGCTGCGAATATCGTTGAAGTCGTCTTCCGTGCGGGCGGCTGCAATCTTGCGATAGGCTTCCATACGCAATTTATCGGAATCGATGTAGTCCTGTGGAATGGAGGCTTCTACAGGCAGATCGATAGAGACGGCCACGCTTTCCTTGCGTTCAGGATTCTTGTATTCTTCCACCGCTTCGGAGACCATGCGCACGTACAGGTCAAAGCCCACGCCTTCGATATGGCCGGATTGTTCGCCGCCCAACAGGTTTCCGGTGCCGCGCAGTTCCAAATCTTTCATCGCCACATCGTATCCCGCACCCAGCTGCGTATTTTGAGCAATGGTGCTCAAACGGTCATGTGCGGTTTGCGTCATGCTCTTCGTCGGATCATACAAGAAGTACGCGTAGGCGCGCTCATGACCACGGCCCACACGACCGCGCAGCTGGTGTAGCTGGGAGAGACCAAATCTATCTGCGTGATCCACGATCAAAGTATTGGCGTTGGAAATATCCAAACCGGTTTCCACAATCGTGGTACATACCAGCACATCGATTTCGCGATTCCAGAAGGCTTGAATCACCATATCCAGCTGCTTTTCGGACATTTTTCCGTGCGCTGTGCCTACGCGAGCCTCTGGTATGAGGTCACGAATTTTCTGAGCTTCTTTTTCGATGTCCTGCACACGATTGTGCACGTAGAAGACCTGACCTTCGCGCAAAATCTCGCGACGCACCGCAGCCACTACTTGAGCATCCTCGTAAGCGCCCACATAGGTCAGTACGGGCAGGCGATCTTCCGGCGGAGTAGCCAAGGTGGACATCTCACGCAAGCCCGTAATGGACATTTCCAAGGTGCGTGGAATTGGTGTAGCCGACAGAGATAGCACATCTACGTTCGTGCGCAAAGCTTTTAAGGTTTCCTTATGCTCCACGCCGAAACGCTGCTCTTCGTCGATGATGACGAGTCCAAGATCTTTGAATTTAATAGCCGGATTCAGCAGTTTATGCGTACCGATGACCACGTCCACGACACCGGATTCGATGTCTTCGATAGTTTTCTTAATTTCCTTGGCTGTTTGGAAGCGGCTCATCAACGCTACTTTGACCGGGAAACCGTCATAGCGCGTGGTGAAGGTGTCGTAGTGCTGCTGAGCCAGCAAAGTCGTCGGCACTAGCACTGCCACCTGTTTCGAATCTTGAACGGCTTTAAAGGCTGCGCGAATCGCGATTTCCGTTTTACCAAAGCCTACATCGCCACAGATGAGACGGTCCATAGGAATAGGCTTTTCCATATCGCGTTTCACATCATCGATGGTCGTAAGCTGGTCCGGCGTTTCCTGGTATGGGAAGGCTTCTTCCAGTTCGCGTTGCCATGGCGTATCCGGACTAAAAGCAAAACCACGAGTACGCTGACGCGCCGAGTATAATGCCACCAAATCCTGAGCAATTTCCTTGACCTTTTTACGCGCTTTTGCCTTGGTAGAAGCCCAGTCAGAGCCGCCCAGCTTGTTGAGTTTAGGAATTTCCGCACCGATATACTTGCTCAGCTGGTCCAACTGATCGGCTGGCACATAGAGCTTATCTGGCGGCGCATTGCGCTTGCTCGGCGCATACTCGAGCACGACGTATTCACGCAAAGCCTGAGCATTGCCCAGCCCTGTCATGCGCTGCTGCAGTTCAATGAATTTACCAATGCCGTGCTTATCGTGTACCACGAAATCGCCCGGTTTGAGTTCCACCAAGTCGATAGCCTTGCGGCGCTTGGATGGTGTGCGCATTTGTGCTGCCACCGAGGAGCGTCCAGTTATATCCTTCTCCGTGAGTACGGCGAGCTGAGCGGCCTCATCGATAAAACCACTAGAAATATGAGACAGCACGAAATCTATGGCACCCACGTTTACGCCGCTTTCAGCCAGCACACGTTGCAGTCGCGCCAACGTACCTTTAGCGGCAGAGGTGATAACGATGCGCATGCCCACTTTTTCTATGGATTCGATGCCACGTTTTGCAAGATCTTCGTTGCCCCGATACTCCTCCGGCTGCTTAGCGTGCAAGCTAAGATTGCCCTCCACGCTGTCATCTACGCCAAAATCGGTCAGTGACCAGACGAGATTTCCCCGGGAATGCATATCGCGCACCACGTCATCGAAATCTAAGAAGCTCGATTTCTCGAAGCTAATCGGCACACCAGATTTGCCACCGCTGGCTGCCGCATGCCAGCTTGCTGCCAAGAATTCTTGCGCAGTAGTGTTCAAATCTTCTGCAGCTCGGCGAATGCGTTCCTCATCGTGGATCAGCACCACGCTGCTAGGGTCGATGAGCGAGTACACCGGGATGACATCATCAACCAATGCCGGAATCAAAGATTCCATACCTTCCACAGGAATGCCTTGGGAAATGGACTCGAGTAAATCGTCTGCATTGGCAATCTGACCAATGAGCGACTGAGCTCGGGTGCGTACGTCTTCAGTCAGAGGAATTTCTCGGCAGGCAGTAGCCCATACGCTACGAATGTCCTCACCATAGGTGCGCTGATCGGAGGCGTGAAATTCGTGAATTTCATCAATCTCATCGCCAAAAAAGTCGATGCGCACAGGATGCGCAGCCGTTGGCGGGAAAAGATCCAAGATACCGCCTCGTACGGCGAATTCTCCACGCTCCATCACCAGTTCCGTGCGTGTATAGGCATGCTCGATGAGGCGCTGGATGGCATCTTCCATATCCATCTGAGCGCCTTGAGTAAAGATTAAAGGCTCAATATCTTGAACACCGGCCACAATAGGCTGGATCAGCGAACGCACAGGCACCACTAGCACGCGAATAGCTTGGCTTGCTGGGCTGTCGATGCCCGCATGCTCAGAGCTCTGCGCATGCGCTAACCGGTGAAACACAGCCATTCTGCGTGCCACAGTATCTGCACGTGGGCTTAAGCGCTCGTGCGGCAAGGTTTCCCAAGAATCCAGTACGGCTATATCCTCTGGATCGCCTGTATACCACGAGCGAATCTCTTCCGCAGTCTGTGCCGCCTGCCTACCGGATGAAACGACTACGGTAAACATCCGCCCATGATTGAGCGCCAAATGCGCCTCCAACGCAGGGCGAATCCCTGAGATTGCGCCAATGCGATGCAACTCTGTGTCGTGACTGTTTACCGCCTCATCGATGCGTTGAAAATCTGCCGTTGAGCCTATTGCATGTGCAATTTCACCCAGCGTGCCATACAAACTGAGCCTATCGGCCATTAAACTTCTCCTGAGTGCGATTCAGCCCGCTGGTCATCAGCATTTCTGCAGCATCCGCACCATCCATCAAAAATTCGTCCAACTGCTTTTTCTGGGCGGGATTAAAGCCTCCCAAAACCCAATTCACGGTATTTTCGTGAGCATGTGCGCCTCGAGCAGCATGCCCCACGCCCATGCGCACGCGCATATATTGTGTCGTACCCAAGGACCGGTCAATGGATTTAATGCCATTGTGTCCACCAGCCGAACCGCCCGTTTTCACCTTCATACGACCAAAATCCAAGTCCATATCATCGTGAATCACGATGACCTGTGCAGGATCTATGGAGTAATACGCACAAATAGACGAAACGGCACTGCCCGAATCATTCATATATGTCAAAGGCTTCGCGAGGAAGAATTTGCGCGGTGTTCCCCCGATATTCATGACGGATTTTCCGAGCATTGCCAATCCCTTATGATCGCTGAGCGACACATTCCAACGTTCAGCCAAAACATCGGCCACCATAAAGCCCATATTATGTCGTGTGCCTTCGTATTTTTTTCCAGGATTTCCCAAACCCACAATTAACCAAAAATCAGAAGCCATTACCCTTTAACCTTATAAGTCTTTATACCAAAACGACATATCGTGCACTTTGCCCACACGATTATTGTGAGTAGCGTCTGGTAGTAATCCATACTGTATAAAACCGTGCTTATTCATCAACGCAATACTGCCCATGTTATCAGCAAAAATAATACCAATAAGCTTGCGATATCCGCGTTCACGCGCAGCAGATTCCAGCCAATCCAGCACTGCGTGCCCAAAACCATGCCCCTGCCACTGAGAACCAATGTAGTAGCTTACTTCCACAACGCCATCATAGCCCGGGCGGGGATGAAAACGGGATAACGAAGCAAAACCCGCCACTGTTCCCTCGACCTCGACAACGACGACAGGAAATTGGTCCCGCGGTGTATGCGCATTCACCCATGCACGGCGTTGTTCTAAGCTTTGAACATCTATATCTGCCGTGGAATCTCCGGTGAGGACGGCCTCGTTATAAATCTCTGTAATGGCCGGAATATCTTTTTCTGTGGCGTTGCGTATGACGAAATGTGGCATAGGCATTATCATAAAGCCCAAGTGTGAACAAGAATGTAAACACTTGGGCTTTATGATGAGCCGTTCTTCTGAACGGATTATTTTTGTTCTTCACCCGGCAAGGTCAGACCCCAAATTTCCTTTGCATATTGCACAATCGTGTCATCCGAAGTGAACTTATCGGAATTGGCGATATTGATCAAACTCATATGCATCCACTTCTTTCGATCGCCATACAGCTCCGCGATGTGGCTTTGAGCATCCACATAGGAGTGGAAATCTTCGAGCAGGAAGTACTCGTCATTGTATGTGACAAGCGCATCGAAAATTTCACTACCCTCGGATTGGCAGTTAGGAATGGTGCCATCGACCAAAGAATTGACAACGCGGTGGATAACAGGGTCGTTATCGTAAATCGCGCGCGAATTGTAGTCGTGGCGCTTGTAATGATCGTATACCTGATCTTTATCCATACCGAAGATGACGATATTGTCATCTCCCACTTCGTCCTTAATCTCGATATTGGCGCCGTCCAAGGTGGCCAAGGTCACCGCACCGGTCATCATGAATTTCATGTTGGAAGTGCCGGAGGCTTCCTTGGAAGCCAAGGAAATCTGCTCGGACACATTAGCAGCCGGGATGATGAGCTCCGCTAAGCTAACACGATAATTTTCCAAGAAAACTACCTTCAACTTATCGCCAATGCTCTCATCATTGTTGATCAGATTGCCGACTTCGTTAATGACCTTAATCACAGATTTTGCAAAATGATATCCTGGAGCCGCCTTCGCACCAAAAATAAATACGCGCGGTGTAAATGGTGCATCCGGATTATCCTTAATATCCCAGTACAGCTTGATGATATGCAACACATTGAGCAGCTGACGCTTATAGGCATGCAAACGCTTAACCTGTACGTCGAAAATAGCATTTGCACTGACCTTCACACCTGTGGTTTTTTCGATGTAGCGTGCGAGGCGCTCCTTAGCCAACTGCTTGACCTGCCAGAAATCGGCCTGTGTATCTTCGTTATCCACGAAATCATTGAGCTTGCGCAGTTCGTGAATATCCGTGCGCCAGCCGCGCCCAATCCATTTATCAATGGTCTTGGAGAGCTGAGGAGCAGCAATCTGCGTCCAGCGACGCTGCACGATGCCGTTCGTCTTATTGTTGAATTTTTCTGGAGTCAGCTTGTAGAAGTCACGCAGTGTATCTTCTTTCAGCAATTCGGTGTGCAAACGTGCCACGCCGTTCACGCTGTGTCCGCCGATAATGGCCAAATGTGCCATATGAATCTGGTTGTAGCGGATGATGCGGGTATTTTCGATAAGCTCGTTATCCACGCCTTGAGCGCCCAACTGAGATACGTAGCGATTATCAATTTCCACGATAATTTGATACACGCGCGGCAACGTGTAGGAGAAGAGTCCCACATTCCACTTTTCCAAGGCCTCGGACAAAATGGTGTGATTCGTATAGCTCATCGTACGCTGCGTAGCATTCCACGCTGCATCCCATTCCATGCCATAGTCGTCTACCAAGATGCGCATAAATTCCGCAGGCGCCACGGCTGGATGCGTATCGTTAATATGCACCGCCACTTTCTCGTAAATCTTCTCAAGCGGCAGACCCAGCTTCAAATAATTCTTGACAATGGTTTGCAAACCGGCAGAAGTCATGAAATACTCCTGCATCAGGCGCAATTTCTTGCCTTCATCGCTGGAATCATCCGGATACAAAACGGCGGTGATGTCCTCTACCCTGCGGCGATCGGCGATGGTTGGATAATTCAGCTCTTTATCCTCTGGAATTTCCACATCCCACAAACGCAAATTATTGACGACGCCATTGCCAAATCCGAGCTGCGGCACATCATAAGGCACAGCACGCAAGGTGGTGGCCTCCGAATACACCGGCTTCAGCTTTCCCGTGCCATCGTCAGTCATATACACATTGCCAAAGAAACGCACCCGCACGCTGTCGTAATCCTTGCGCGTTTCCCACACATTGCCAATGCCGCCAAACCACGAGTCTGGCAACTCCACTTGATAACCGTTGACAATGCGTTGCTTGAAAAGTCCGTAGCGGTAACGCAGACCATTTCCAAAGCCCGCATATCCCGTGGTCGCCAGCGAATCCATAAACGCAGCCGCCAAACGTCCCAAACCGCCATTGCCTAAGGCCATATCGTGTTCCGCATTTTTCACATCATCGAAGTTGATGCCGATTTGCTGAAGCCCCTCTTTGACCACATCCAGAATGCCTAAGTTAAGAAGATTTGTTTCCAACATACGCCCAGGCAAAAATTCGATGGAAAAATAATACGCCGTTTTGCCCTGGCGCTCGCGCAAGGCATTATTGCGTTCAATCCACATTGGGTTGTAATACTGGCGAATGGTATGCGCTAAGCATCGAAACAGCTCCGTCGGCGTGGCATTTTGAACCGTGGTGAGTTCTTCCTCGTTGAGATTTAACACAAAATCACTGATAAATTTTTCTGTGGTCAATTCCATGGCAACACTCTCCTTCTACTGCCCGAAGGCAGAATCAAGTTTGTACACTTAAGAATTCAGCAGGTTATTGTATAAATTCTCATATTTCTGGCTTGCTGACTGCCAGGAAAAATCGGTTAACATTGCACGTTTTTGAAGCTGCTTATACTCCTTTGGATGATTGGTAAACATATCTACAGCTCCCAGAACTGTCTGAGTAAACCAGTACCCATTAAATTCTTTGAAGCCAAACCCGGTGCCCGTATTTTCGAAAACATTGTATGGTTCCACGGTATCCTTCAAACCGCCCACCTCATGCACAATAGGGATGCTTCCATAGCGCATCGCCATCATTTGCGACAATCCGCACGGCTCAAACGCACTAGGCATGAGGAAGCCATCAGTGCCTGCGTAAATTTGCTGGGCCAGCTCGAGATTGAAAGTGATATTTGCGCTCACCTTGTCTGGGTATACTTGCGCAAACCAGGAGAAGGCGTGCTCGTATTCAGGATTTCCTGTGCCTAAAATGACGATTTGCAGATTCTGATGGACGAGCGCATCCAACTGACTGACCACGAGGCCAAAACCCTTTTGATCCGTCAGTCTGGACACGATACCGAATAACGGGATATCGCTATGAACAGGCAGCCCCACGCGCTCTTGCAGAGCAGCTTTATTGAGCATTTTTCCTGCCATATCGTCTGCATCAAAGGGATGCGGCACATGCTTATCCGTACGTGGATCGAAAAGCTCCGTGTCAATGCCATTGGTGATGCCCACGAGTTTGCCAGACTCCATGCGCAACACCTGGTCGAGATTCTGACCAAATTCAGGTGTCATAATTTCCTGAGCATAGCTCGGCGAAACCGTCGTCACCCGGTCAGCGTACAAAATACCAGCCTTCAGCCAATTCAGCGCATTATCCCAACGCACGGTGCCATCCACATATCTCTCCATACCCACACCGAAGAAATCGCTGAGCGTACCTGGATCGAAAATACCCTGGAATTGCAGATTATGAATGGTTAAAACCGTGTGAATGCCACGATACGCCTCAATCCAGCGATACTTTTCCTTGAGCAGGAACGGAATCATCGCTGTGTGATAGTCATTTACATGCACAATGTCTGGGATGAAACCGACCTTCTCCATCATTTCGATGGCCGCCAGCTGGAAGTATGCGTAACGCTCTCCATCGTCCATAGCGCCGTAAACGTGGCCACGGAAGAAGTAATGCTGGCTATCGATGAAGTAGAAGGTTACGCCATCGAGTACGTAGCGTTTTACGCCCACATACTCGTGGCGCCAGCCCACATGGGTGTAAAAATTGGTGACATCGACCATCTGGTCGCCAAATTTTCTGTCGATTTCGTCATAATATGGCAGAACCACTGCCACCTCATGTCCTTTGGCGGCAATGGTTTTAGGGAGAGCTCCGATGACGTCGCCCAGCCCACCCACTTTGATAAAGGGCGAACCTTCTGCGGCTACAAACAAGACTTTCATCGGATAATATCTCCTTCTACCTTCGTTCCTTTAACGATAACCACAGGTGCGTCCGGCGTACCCTGAATTCTCACACCTGGCGCAACTTCTACGTTCTTATCCAAGATGGCATAATCCACCTGGGCACCTTCGCCAATCTTCACCTTGGAGAAGGCGATGGTGTGGCAGACGCTGGCATGCTCATCGACATAGCAATTTCGAGAAATAATCGAACGATTAACTTTGCCCTTAATAATGCTGCCCGAAGCAAACTGGGAATCATGCGTTTCACAATCATTGGAGAAATACGTGGCTTCCTCGTTCTTCACCTTGGTATACACCTTTTGGTTGGAGTACAGCAAGGAGTAGAAATTCACCGGTTCGAGCATATCCATATTGGCATCGAAATAGGATTTGACGGAGGAAATATTGGACAAATATCCCGTATATCCGAACGCGAGAGCGTTGTTATCGACCAAAAGACTACGGAGTAAGAAGCGCAGCTTACGAGGCTTTTCCGCATGCTTTTCCTCTTCCATGCGTTCGATAAGCCAGTCTGTTTTCACCACGTAAATTTCGGCAGACATATTGTAATAATCTTCCGTATTGTCCAAGACCTTCTCACCGATGACGTGATCATCTTCTGAAATCTCCAGAACTTCATTGGCCTCGGTAATCATATCCGTTGGCAAACGCTTATAAACCACGGTAATCGTACTGTCGTTAATCTCCGACAAGTGGATGACTTGCTCTAAATCGATATTGCACAAAATATCGCAGCCCATATAAACGGTACGATCGCTACCAGAGCGCTTCAAATATCTCAGCAGCTGTTCGTAATAATCCTGATCCGTGGTCAGCTCGCCATATTTGGTGTTATAGAAGCCCAAATACCAGTGGCTAAGCAAGGTATCCAAACCCCATTCGCGACCGCTACGCACGTGATCGAAGATAGAGCTGATATTGTCGCGTTGGAAAATGCCATACACGCTACGGATACCCGCATTGGCTAGGCTGGAGAGCTGGAAATCGACGAGACGATATTTGCCATCAAAAGGAAGACTGGCCATTGGGCGCTTAGCGGTCAAGCCCTCCATATCTGGATAGCCGATTGTATTACCCAGAATTGCATTATATTTATCAAGCTTCATCGGAAACTCCTACAACCTCGTTGTATCCAACAATTTGGATTTCATCTGTTCCATCTATGACTACATCGTCACCGATTACGGCATTCTCGCCTATGATGGCCCGCTTAATATGAGCGCCTTGGCCAATTATCGCGCCACTCATCACGAAGGAATCTTCTATGACTGCCCCGTTTTTGACTTGCACATTGGTGGAAAGTATCGAATGCCGCACTTCCCCGCTCACAAAGCATCCATCGACCACAAGGGAATCTTTAACCACCGCCTGCGAATCAATAAAGTGTGGAGGAGAAATCAGATTCTTCGAGTAAATCTTCCACGATCGATCCCGGCTGTTGAGCACATTATTTTCGCCAATGTACTCCATATTGGCTTCCCATAGCGAGTCAATCGTGCCCACGTCTTTCCAGTAGCCATTAAAACTGTAAGTGTACACACGTTCATCGGCTTTGAGATAGGCGGGAATGACATCTTGACCAAAGTCAAACATATCCACGCCATTCTTGTCCGCATTGACAAGCAACTCACGCAAACGCGCCCACGTGAAGATGTAAATACCCATGGAGGCCTTAGTGGACTTTGGATGCTCTGGTTTTTCCTCGAACTCCACGATACGGCCATTAGAATCCGTATTCATAATGCCGAAACGTGAGGCCTCTTCCAGTGGCACATCGATGACAGCTACGGTCAGGGAAGCATCATTTTCCTTATGCTGACGCAGCATATCGTCATAATCCATCTTGTAGATGTGATCACCCGAAAGGATGAGCACGTATTCTGGATTGATGCGATCGATATAGGCGATATTTTGGTACACCGCGTGACTTGTGCCTTGGAACCAGCGGTTTCCTTCCGTTGCAGAATAAGGCTGCAAGATGGATACGCCTGTATTTACACCGTTGAGTCCCCAGCTTGCACCGTTACCAATATGCTCGTTCAAAGCCAATGGCTGGTACTGTGTGATAACACCTACGTTGCTCACACCAGAATTTGCGCAGTTGGATAATGCGAAATCGATGATGCGATAACGACCGCCAAATTGTACAGCTGGCTTTGCAATGCTCTGCGTTAATTTGCCGAGGCGTGAGCCTTGACCCCCCGCTAAGATTAACGCTAATAGTTCGTTCTTCATGGACGCCCTCGCGCTTTCTCTTTCTTCTCTTATTTTTTCTCAGCTTTTTTAGCCGATTTCTTGTTTACTTTTGTACCTTTTTGCTCTTTTTTACTCTTTTTAACCTTTGAATCCTTGCGTTTGAGCTTCCAAATGCTTGCACCTAAGGCAGGAGCAGTAAAGCTGAGCGTACTGTGGTATGTTTTCCACGAACCTGGCTCAGAATGGGTGTCCGGGTTTGTGGTTTTCCACACCCCGCCAAACTCGCCCAATTCCGTGTTCCACAACTCTTCATACTCGCCAGCTACAGGCACTCCAATAGTGAAGTTTCGCCTTTCTACTGGCGCGAAATTAAACACGCAAACTAAGAACTCGCCCTTCTTATTCTTACGAATAAAGGACAGAATGCTTTCATTGGTATTGTCTGCGTCAATAATTTCAATACCGTCATATGCATCGTCAATCTTCCACAGAGGAGAATTCTCCTTATAGAATTCGTTGAGTGTGGCGGTAAAGTGCTGCATTTGTGCGTTCAGCTCGTCATCGAGATTTGACCATACGAGCTGATCATCATATTTCCACTCGAGGAACTGTCCAAATTCACTGCCCATAAAGAGGAGTTTCTTGCCCGGGTGGCAGATTTGGTAGGTCAGTAAGGTGCGCAAGCCGGCGAATTGGTTGTACCTATCGCCCCACATTTTATGCATGAGACTTTTCTTACCGTGCACCACCTCGTCATGTGAGAATGGCAGGATAAAGTTTTCCGCAAACATGTACATGAAGCTGAACGTGATGAGGTTGAAATCAAACTTGCGATAAATCGGGTCTTCCTCGAAGAACTTCAAGGTGTCATTCATCCAACCCATATTCCACTTGTAATCAAAGCCCAGTGCTTCGTACTCAATAGGACCGGTTACCTTGGTATCGCTCGAACTTTCCTCGGCGATGAGCATGACATCCGGATGATAACCCTTGATGACGGCGTTCATTTTTTGCAGGAAGTAGTAGCCCTCGTAATCGCGCGTACCACCATCCTTATTAGGCGTCCATGGACCAATATCGTAATTGCGGTAAATCATATTGCTGACCGCATCTACGCGAATGCCGTCCAAATGATAGTAGTCAATCCAGAATTTAATGCTGGAAATCAGGAAGGACTGCACCTGATTTTTCCCCAAATCAAAGTTCAGTGCTCCCCAACCGCGATTGTGTGCACGGTCTGGATCTTCGTATTCGAAGGTAGGCGTGCCATCATAAAATGCCAAAGCATCATCATTAACGGTAAAGTGGCCTGGGACCCAGTCCACGATGACGCCAATATTGTTTTTATGGCATTCTTCTACGAAGTCTTGGAAATCACGCGGAGTGCCATAGGAATGCTCAAAAGCGAAGTATCCCATGAGCTGATATCCCCAACTCTGACCCAGCGGATGAGCCATCAGCGGCATAAATTCCACATGCGTATAGTGCATTTTCACCAGATAAGGAATTAATTCCTTCGTTAAATCTGGGAACTGGTATGGCGTGCCGTCTTCATGCATCTTCCATGAGCCTGCATGGACCTCATAAATATTGACAGGACGATTTCTAAAACCAAAACGCTTGCGTCGGCCGAGCCACAGTCCATCTTTCCATTTCTTATCTGGAAAATCGGTGATGATGGCAGCTGTGCCCGGACGAGGTTCGAGATAGAACGCGAATGGATCGATTTTTTCGATGCGAGAGCCGTCTGCACGGGTGACGAGATACTTGTAACGTTGTCCAACCTGAGGCGTAGTCGAAAATACTTCCCATACGCCGGCTTCATTGCATTCCATTTCGATAGGAGATTCTTGCCAGTTTGTGAAGTCACCAATCAGAGCCACGGCTTGAGCATGAGGAGCCCACACGCGGAAGACATACCCCTCCTCACCCTTGGCTTTCCCTTTGTGGAAACCAAAGTAGTGCTGGGCATGAAAGTTCTCTCCCGTGCCAAACGTCCTTAATGCTTCTTTGCTCTTCATAACGCACACCTGTCTTTAATTCTCTTAATTTCAGTGTACCTGTAGAAACGCAAGGGCACGAAGATAATACTAAATTTAGTGTGATTAAAGTCACATTTTAAGACGTAAAATTCGCAGAAATTTTGCAATTTCCTGTGATATGTGACACATTTTATGTCAAATCTTTTTGAAGAGAATGTGAAGAAAAATGTGTGCTTTTTAATCCAATTGCTCGAAGATAACCAACGAATAGGCGTCTATCATTTTGTCCTTATCGCCGTTGAGTGAATTATTCGACACTAAAACATGTGCATTCGGAAAATCGGAGAGGACGTTGTTGACTGGAATATCCTGCGTGGTAGCAACGATGCGATACTTCTTGGCATCCGTGCTGATATCAAAGCCGATAATGCCTGAATTTTCCAGGGCCGACCAGACGAAAACGTGCTCGCGAACATCGTCGTAATTGTCAAAAGAAAACATATCGCCCGAGGTTTTCAATTCAATTAAGCGGCGCACAAAGGATACGGTGTCGATGTAGGTGGTAACATTATCCCAATTCACACGGTTGACAGAGTCTGGCGCATTATAACTATTCATAGCTCGCAGGCGGTCACCCAACGTAATTTCCCCATCACCGCTGGATGAGCGAAGTTTTGTGCGCAGGAATTCTTGTCCAATTTGCATAAAACACATGCCTTGCATGACCAAGTTGAGTCCGTTGGCGAGCTCGACACGTTGGATATGCGTCAGTTCCTCATCCTCAGGCTGGAGACGGTTGAGCAGATCGTTGAGATTGTAATTGTCATGCGCCTCGATGTAATTGACCACCTGGTGTGGGCTCGTGAAGCTGGTCAGTTCAGAGCTACCCAGCAATCCTTTGGCGATGATGCCCTCCCCGGCTTCATTGGAGACAAAACCGCCCTTGATATAGCCGTATACTTCTGCACCCTTGACACCATCGCGCACGGTGTCGTTGAAATATCCGATGCGCGGCGTGAGGGCGGCGTTGTCCTTTTTCGCCTTCTTGTCGGCCGCGATATGGACGCCCATATCCCAGCCCTCGCCGTACATGAGAATGTGTGGATCGAGCTCATCCAGTCGTGCGCGTAGTGCATTCATGGTATCCACATCGTGCAGGCCCATCAAATCGAAGCGGAAACCGTCGACGCCGTATTCGCTCGCCCAGTACATCACGGAATCGATAATGTACTTGCGACACATCTCTTTCTCACTGGCCGTCTCATTGCCGCAACCTGAACCATCCGCGAAGGAGCCGTCCGGATTCATGCGATAGTAATAATCCGGCACAGTCAGTTGGAAAGAGTGCGTAAGGCTCGAGTAGGTGTGATTGTAGACCACATCCAATATGACGCCAATGCCACGCTCGTGGTACTTCTGAATCATACGCTTGAGCTCATGAATGGGCGTAACGGGGTTATTGGGGTTTGAAGAGTAGCTCGGCTCCGGCACGTTGTAATTCTGAGGATCGTAGCCCCAGTTATAGCGCTGCTCTCCGGAAGAATTATAGAATTTATGATAATCGGCTACGGGCTGGAGTTGGATATAACTATAGCCTTGATCTTGAATATAATCGATGCCCGTGGAAGACCCGTAGGTATTGGTTGTACCGGAAGTACAGGCGCCCTTGTACGTGCCACGTAATTGACGCGGTACGCCTGAGGTGTGGGAAATCGTAAAATCGCGGATGTGCATTTCACACACCACCGATGACGATGGATTATCCGTACGCCAAAACGCTTCTTCGCCGTGTTTTACGGTAAAACCATCTGGGCTCAAGGCATGTGGGCTGAGGACCACCGACCTTGCACCATCGCCAATAATTGCACGCGCATAGGGGTCGACCGAATATTTAACTTGTCCATTTTTGTGATGGACCGCAAAGGCGTACACAGTGCCATTAATATCGCCGTTGAGTCTGAGGAACCACACGCCATGCGTATTTTTGCTGTGATCCTCCTCATCATGAACCGTTCCGCGCAGCATGGGGATAGAGCGTTTAATGGGCGAACTATTGGAAATATCCGTATAGAGAACTAAATCCACCTTCTGAGCGGTTGGTGCCCACAGCCTAAATTCGGTAAATTCTTGACTATAGCGGTAGCCTAGCCAGCCGGAATACCCCCAGCGCTTGTCGAAAAGTTCGCTGTGGATGGCCATATCGTAGGCATGCGGATCGCGCTGGGCATAGCCAGCGCTGGCTATCGCTGCTTGCCACGAGTAGTACAAGGTATTATCGCCTTCGACCAGCCACACATGAGTGTCGTCGCCGTCGTTGCGCAGCTGAACGCGGTATTCGCACGTTTTGTAGGAAAAATCCGCATTGCGTACGAGGAAATTTGTAAACTCATGCGTTTCCGTCGAACTGCCCACTTGCACTGATACGGACGTATAGCATCCAAAGGAATCTTGATCGACGAGCTTGAAGTTCTCACCTTCCTGCCCATCTTGCCACATCCATACACTGCGATCAGAATAATTCGGCTGTGCCATATGATAATGAACTACAACAGTTCCTAAAGACACAGATACCTCCGCGATTGAACGAATAACACCAGTGCTTTCGTCACTCGCACGATTTTAGGACCAAAACTATACGAAATGTGCACCTAATTTTTCATTGTACTCGAAATGTTGCGGAAAAATTATGAGGTTGAAATTTCGTGAGTTTCGAGAGGAATTTTCACGAGAATTTCGCTGGAAATCTCAATGTGGGTGCGATTCCTCATCACGGAAACAACGACAAGCATCAGATAAAAATAGAAAACTGCTCCATCGTGAAGGAACTTTGGTCATAGTCCGTCACCATGGAGCAGTTTCATTCATCAGAGCTTATACAGCGCTTGTACAACGGCTTAGTGAGCACTGGTTTTTCAGCCTGACTTCTTACCCGTGGTTTATTTATTTATTCTTCCTGCTTCTTACGCGATGTAAGGAAAAATGCAGCGCCAAGATACAGGAGAGTTGCTGCCGCAACTGCCACACCTACGGTTGCTGCGCCTGTGCGAGCAAGCTCGGAAGATACCTGCTTGCCGTCACCAGAAGTGCTGACGAGGGTTTCGCCACCCTTGGTGTCATCGTCAGCTTCTGCGGGTTTTGGAGTTTGTGGCTCAGCAGGAGCTGGAGCTGCATTTACTGTGATCTCTGCACTGACAAGGTAGGTGTGTGCTTCAGTAGTATTGTCTCCGGTGCTCTCTTCATTGTTTTCCTCATTAGCAGCGGCTGCTACACGGAACAAACGCGCCATGCGCACGACTGGCTGAGACTTTGCCACTGTTTTTGGCTTGACGACGGTAACGATGCCGGAAACGGTGAACTTACCTGGCTTATCAAGCAAGGTCTTGTCGTAAGAAGCCCACTGCACGTTTTCTTCGGTCTCTACACCATTACTCCACTTTACAGTTACCGTGTTTGGAAGCTCAGGTGTTTGACCAACGGTAACCGTGATGTGGATGCTAGGATTGAGCACTTCCACAGGCTCTGCCGCATCGTACGACACAGTTGCCTTTAGCTGCGTATTTGGAAGAGCTGCCACAGTGCCCAATACTTCGAAGCTACCACCTTCAATCTTGGAATAATCATCCTTCGTGATATCGCCCCAAGTAATTTCTTCCTCGGTGGCCTCACCGTTGGACCACGTCACATATGCGGTCTTTGGAAGCTCAGGAGCTGTGCCATTTTTAGTTTTCACGGAAACTGCTGTATCGCCGTTCTCATTCAAGACAACGGATGTGGCAGTGGCAGCAGCTACTGTAATGGTGAGGACTGGCTTCTGGTCTGTGCCGGAGACGGTACCGTTGAGAGTGATGGTGCCGCCCTGGCGTGACTTGAGGGTAGCCTTCTGCGCATCTGTCAGCGTATCCCAAGCTACGGGAACCTGAGCCGTTTCACTGTTAGACAGTGTGGCGGTTACCTTTTCTGGCAAGGTCAAATCAGCTTCTGTATCGCCGGACTTTGCGGTTACGCCGGCAGGATTGCTCACGGAAGTGATTGTGGCTTCGACCACATGTACGGTCAGAATGGTTGTCAAATCTGTGCCTTCAACTGTACCTGTCAACGTGTAATCGCCGATCGTGTTTGCATCCACATCGCCGCTCCATGTCACTGGAGCAGAAACCTTGCTCTCACCGTTGGAGTAGTCCACGAGTACAGTTTCTGGCAGAGTTACCTTGCTACGCACTGGTACGGTGATGGCCTCAGTATCGTGGACCTTCGTAATGCTTGCAGCCTTAACATGCACGGTAGCGGTAATATTCTGCGCATAACCGGCAATGGTGCCCTGCACAGACACATCCTTAGCGGTACGGCTGGAGTAGTCTGCTGCGCTTACAGGAGCCCATGTAATCTTCTCAGTAGAAGTCGTGCCGTCATTCCAAGTTGCCTCAGCAGTAATCTTATCCAATTCAGACTGTGGATTTGCGCCAGACTCTACCGTTACTTCATTGCCAGACAATGTCACAGAGGTGATAGCACGGGCTGTGATTGATACATTGATAGAAACTTCGAAGGGCTGTCCGTCAACGGTTACGGTTCCCTTTACAGGAACTGGCCCTGGGGTCTTGAATTCGCTGGCTTCTGGCATGCTCCAGGTGATTGGTTCTTCTGAAGTTGTGCCATCAGACCATGTCACGGTGGACTTGATGTCGCTCAAATCTGGAGCTGTGCCCTCAAGAGTAGAAACAGGTGTTGTTGGATTTGCGGCGGACTTGGCAGTGGCAGCACCTACGTTCACGGTGATGTCTACGCCAGCATCATAGCCGGAGATCGTTCCATGAACTGTGAACGAAGAGTTTGCCTTGTTATAGTCCTCTGCCTTTACGCTAGCCCATGAAACAGCTACGTCTTTGGTAGTGCCGTCTTCCAAGGTTGCGCTCACAGTAGAAGGAAGCTTGCTGGTTGGATCTTCGCCCGCAGAGACGGAAACTGCATCAGGTGATGCCACGCTGGAGATTGGTGAATCATTCTTGAGAGCTGCGAGTGCATCATCCACTGTTTGGGTGGTGCCGTGGCCGTCGCTACCATCGTCGTAGGCGAGTTCAAGTACCCCGTAATATGCACCTTTGGAATCTTGCGCAACACCAAAACCAGCAACATTTGCAAATTGAGAGATTTCTGCAAGGTAATGACCATAGCCTTGTTCTCCCGTTTTGAGCTCTCTATACCAACTCATAACTGGATCGAACGCGCTCTTTGCTGATGCATTAGCTAAGTTCTCTGGCCCAAAGATATATGTTCCGCCCTTATAACCTGTATTTTGGAACATATTTGAGATTTTTTCACCCTTGCTATTCAACATATACGCCCAGTCAGGCACGCCATTGAACATATTAGCGTGAGCATCCAATCGGCCTAATCCAGCAAGCTCATCCGCTCGTGTCTGAGCCCACTTCATCAAATCGGAATTGACCTGGAGAGGATCAAGAACCTTGCCAGTTCCAGTACCTACCTGAATGTTTGCAACTTGATAACCGTTGGCATCCGCAATCTGCTGCTCCGTCAAAGCATCGCGCTGAACACCACGAACTTCGTCATTCAGTTGCTTTATATAATTTAATGCAAGTTCAACATTGCTATCAGACGTTGCGGAAGAATCATCTGCAAATGCGAAACCAGACACTGTAAAAACAGTACCTGCAATAAGCATTAATGCGGAAATAAATGCAACGAGCCTTCTTCTCATACTCCGTATGGTCATCCTCTTCCCTTTCTTAGAAAGACGTGCACGGCGAGCGTGTTTGGTCATACATAAATCATTTTAGGTGAAGAATTGATGAAAAGCACAAATATCCTCCAGAAAACTCCTTAAATGTACAGCAAATATGAGTTTTCTCACACGGATTAGTACATCACTAGAACAAAGATGGCCTGCCAGCATCTGCCAGCAAGCCATCTTTCATATGGTTTAAGCTCTTGAGTAAATCCTACACATTGAACTTAAACTCGACCACGTCGCCATCCTGCATCACGTAGTCCTTGCCCTCAAGGCGAAGCTTACCTTCTTCCTTCACCTTGGCATAGGATCCTGCCTCAACGAGGTCATCGAAGGAAACAATTTCAGCCTTAATAAAGCCGCGTTCAAAGTCAGAGTGAATAACGCCTGCAGCCTGTGGAGCTGTCCAACCCTTGTGGATGGTCCATGCGCGCACTTCCTTCTCACCAGCCGTGAGATAGGTCTGCAAGCCCAAGGTATCAAAGCCTACACGTGCTAGCTGATCCAAACCAGACTCTTCGAGTCCTGCCTCTGTCAGCATTTCACGCGCATCTTCCTCGTCCAGCTCGGTCAAATCGGATTCGAACTGTGCATTGAGGAAGATGGCCTGGGCAGGAGCCACCATATCGGTAAGTTTTGCTTTCAACGCATCATCGGTCAGCTCAGCATCATCCATGTTAAACACATAAATAAAAGGCTTAGCAGTAAGCAGCTGGAGTTCGCGAATCTCAGCCGGATCCACACGACCAGCCTTAGACGCCTGATCAATCGTCAAGCCCTCCTCAAGAACCGCCTGAGCCTTCTTCACCTCATCCAAGTACTCTGGCTTAATCTTCTTGCCGCGCAAATCCTTTTCCAAACGTGGAATTGCGTTTTCGATGGTCTGTAAATCGGCAAGAATCAACTCGGTATTGATGGTTTCGATATCGTCCGTTGGATCGACTTTACCGTTCACGTGCACGATGTCGTCATCGCTAAATACGCGGGTGACCTCGCAAATTGCATCCGCCTCGCGGATATTTGCCAAGAACTGATTGCCCAAGCCTTCACCCTGAGAAGCACCCTTGACAATTCCAGCAATATCCACGAAAGTGACGGTTGCCGGCACAAGTTTGGTCGTATTTACGATAGGCGCAAGAGCCGCCAAACGCTTATCTGGAAGTGGAACGATACCTGTGTTTGGTTCGATAGTTGCGAAGGGATAGTTTTCTGCGAGCACATTGTTTCGAGTCAATGCGTTAAAAAGTGTGGACTTACCTACGTTTGGTAAGCCAACAATACCAATAGTCAATGCCATAATCTGTAATCCTAGCGAGAGCCCTCAACTGCATCAATTGCACTAATAACGCTACCACGGAAGCCTGTTTGCTCCAGTGCAGCCACGCCACGAATGGTGGTGCCACCAGGAGAAGAAACGGCATCCTTCATCTGAGCCGGAGCAAGACCTGTTTCAAGCTGCAATGCGCCCGTACCCTGAATCATGGCTGCCGCCAGACGATACGCAGTTGGGCGGGTAAGCCCATACTTCACGCCGGCATCCGCTAAGGCCTCCATAAACATGGCTGCATAAGCAGGGCCACATCCCGCAAGCGTTCCAGCCACGGACAGATGATCCGAATCCACGAATTCCACGGTGGCGATAGGGTTGAATAGACCACTAAATTCTTCGACCTGCGCATTATTTAACGAATGCGTGGACTCCGCCACCACGATGCCCTGTGCAACGGCAATAGGCGTATTAGGAATGGTAGAAATATGATGAGAATTTTCTGGCAAAAGCTCATCCCAGAAGGCGTTCAGCTTTCCTGCCGCAAGAGAAATAACGAGCTTATCCGACCAGTCAATAGAATCGACAAACTCAGAGAAAATGGACTCAATTTGATACGGCTTCACAGCAACGATAATAATGTTGGAAAGCTTAACCACTTCTTCAGACGAATGCAGCGCCTCTACCCCACGTAATTGCGCCTTTTCTACTAACGAATCGTAATGGGCTGCACTGGCCACGATTTTGTCATCCTGTGCAACGCCTGCGTGACGCCAACCATCCACGATTGCGGTGGCCATATTTCCAAAACCAATAAAACCTATAGTTCTCATATATTGTCCTTTAATTTCTTAGCTTTTCGCGCAAAAATTGTGCATTAGTATAAGCCTTCTAAATGACCCAAGCTGAGCGCCTCCTCATACAGATGAGCAAAAACATCGCCACTGCGCACGCCATCATGCTCGAACTCATTCGTCACCCACGCCTGAGCATTGCCGATGCGGGACAAGGTGTCTAATTGCAAAGAAGAATCCACATACATGTCGTCAAAGTACACGGCCGCATGCAGTGGAATGTCATTGCGCTTCAGCTGGTCCACATCATAGATCTTGCCCCAATGTGTGTCTTGCATGAGCAGATCCATGGCCGGCTTAAAGACCTTAAGCGCGCTGTCTTCTGCGAAAATTTCAGGCAGCGCAGCCTCGCCAATGAGCATGACAGGTCGCGCGGATTCATCGAATTCAGGCGTAGTGCGCAACACTTGGTTTGCAGCCCAATTAATAGGCTCCGTATCTTCGTTTGCATAGATGAATTCCTGCAAAACCCAGTACAACTCACTGCCGTAAGAGGTGGTGCGTCTAAATAATTCCATGAGGAATCCGTCCGCGAGCGCACCGTCATTGAGAGCCGTATCCACGGTCCAATGCATGCGTTCAAAGCTTGGTTTCATACCGAAATCTCCGCCCAGCATTTGCAGTCTGCGCACGCTAGCAGGATCTCCATTGGGTAGCTGGATTTCGCCTGAGCTTAAGATATCGGCAATATGCGCAACGCGCTGCTCATCTTGTGGATAGCGCGCATAATATTGCCGGGTTTTGCGTGCCATGCGCGGCACCGTGTGTTCGTAAACTTCCCGCGGATTCATAGGAATATGCGGGATGCCACCCGTCACAAATGAAGCGTGGATAGCCTGTGGAAAAAGTGACAGGTAGGTCATCGTTAAGAATCCGCCGTAACTCTGGCCTAATGTAGCCCATTTCGCTCCACTGAACGCCTGTAGACGTAAGAATTCGCAATCGCGAATAATGGAGTCGGCGAGGAAATGCTTCAAGAAATCCGCGGTTTCGCGCGCAGATTGACCTCGACGGCGGATTACAGAAGAATCAATACGCGAAGAACGACCGGTCCCACGCTGATCAAACAGCACAATTCTAAAGTGCTTTGCAGCCTCAGCTATCCATGGAATGGATTCTAGGCTCATCGGACGAGGACCCATGCCGCCTGGTCCGCCTTGTAAATATAAGAGGAGTGGAAGGTCACGCTTCGCATTTTCCGCAGACGTGACGACGCGATAAAACAGATGCAGTTTTTCGCCATCGAAACTGTCATCTTCCCAGCGCTGCTGTCCATCCGCCCAATTCCATACGAGAGGAACGTCGATGCTATGATCTTCAACGCTTAGACCCGGTACATAATAATGTGCAATTTCAGTCATAACTCCACTTTAGCGTTCTGCAAGTAAAAGGCACGGAAGAGTGTAGTCTTCCGTGCCAGGGGTGTACGAGAGGTTCTTGCTAGCAAGTCGAGCTCAATTTAGACAAGCATCATTTAGTCAAACACTACTTAATCCAGCACTATTTCATCAAGCTCGGTGTAGTCGAAGCTTCTGAATTCTGCCTGCTGACCGTATCCGGAGACATCCACGCAAGCCAAGCCCACAAAGGCACCTGTAAAGAATCCGCCATAGCGTTGGTTGACATAATCATCGGACAGTATTTTCGCATCCAGCTTCACTGGAATTTCGTGCCATTGCTCGCCATCAAACGAATACTCGTAGGTGTAATACTGCGTGCGTACCTTGGATTTGAGCCACACCTCTTCTACCCCATCAGGGATGACAATGGCTTTGTCTTGGAGGAAACTCGTGTAATTGTCGAAATCATTTTGTGCGACTTCGATAACTCTCTTTTTACGCTTCTCATCCCATGTGATGTACACCCACGACCAGCATAAATCGTTGTAATACTGCGTAAGTCCTGCCATTGCACGGTAGGTGTGTGGGTCGAATTTTACACGTACTTGGGCATCGAAATTGAAGGCTTGCCAGCGCCTTGCGATGAGCGAAAGATCAAAGAGATTGCGCAATGAGCCTTGACCGGTGAGTACCAAGCGCCCATTGCCCACTTCGCCCATAGCCTCTGTAAAAGGCACACGCAAAGTATTCCAATTGATATCGAGACAATTGCTTTCGAACTCATCGTGCTGATTATGGTTTTCAGGCGCTACTGTTTCGATAGCATCCACCGGAGCATCCACCTCAGTTAACCCTCCATGACCACCCACAATGTATGGCCAGCCATCCTCATCCCATTCCACTTGCTGGATGGAGGTTTCGCGCCCCAAGGTGCACCAACCGCGTGGATCATATGCCGGTTCTATATCGTGATGCCAAGGTCGGCCACACAAGGAGGCGTAATACCACTGCCCCGATGGCGTATCCACTAAAGCTCCATGTCCCTGCTTTTGCAAATAGGATTCTGGCGTATCGAAATTGCTGATAAAGGGATTGCTTGGCATGGACTCGAAACTAAGTTCATCTAGGCTCGTGGAACGCGCCACCGATTCGCGATGCGTATACACGGTACCGCCCTCAGCCGCAAACAAATAGTAGTAACCGTTGCGCTTATACAAGTGCGGTCCTTCTACTAGTTTCGCCTCGGTACCATTCCAAATGGTGCGAGCCGTTTCCGGCTTCAGCGTCATCGTAGAGGTATCAAACTCGGTGAGTGTAATGCCGTCAAAAGCATGGCGATACTCTCTAAAATCCCACGTTTGCTGTACAAGGTATTTACGCCCATCGTCATCATGGAAAAGTGAAGGATCGAAGCCTGTATTATTCAGCTGAATTGGCTCTGACCAAGGTCCGCGGATATCCTCTGCTGTAATCAGATAATTCGTGCCATCCTTAAAAGCACCGTTGACCATAACAATATTGGAGTAAATCAGCCAAAACTTGCCATCCGCGTAGCTCAAATCTGGAGCCCACACGCCGCCCGATGAAGGCACGCCGCGCATATCAATCTGCGAGGTCCGATTAATCGGGCTTGGCAACAGATTCCAGTGCACGAGATCTTGAGATTCGTGAAGGCGTACGCCTGGGAACCATTCAAAAGTAGAGTTTGCAATATAGTAGGTCTGCCCTACTCGGATAATCGAAGGGTCTGCATTGAAACCTGGAAGAACTGGATTGACAATCTTCATATCATTCTCCTGCGAACAACGTCAGCAGCATAGCTAAACGTAGGTAGATGGTCGGAAGGCTCGTGGGGGAGAAGTTGAGCCTTCCGAAAGTTGTGTATAGTACGTGATTTTGCTGATTAACCCTTGACCGCTCCAGCAAGACCACCCACAATCTTCTTTTGGAATATGGTGAAGCAAATCAAAGCCGGAATCATACTCAAAGCGGTGAAAGCAAGCACTTGTGCAGTATCCACCGAATGCTGGGAACTAAACATTTGCACGCCTAATGGCAGCGTATACTTGCTCGAATCATTGAGCAGGAACAGCGGAAGCATATACGCATTCCAGCTAGCGACAAAGGCAAGAATGCCCACGGTTGCCACGCCTGGCCAGCTCAACGGCAAAACCATTCTAAAGAAGAAGCCCAGTCGTGAGGTACCATCGATCAGCGCCGCTTCTTCCAAAGATTTTGGAATAGATTGAAGGAACGGTACAAGAATGATGATGGCCTGCGGAAGGCCAAAGGCGATTTGCGGAAGAATAATGCCCAAGTGAGAATTTACTAAGTGCAAATTCTTCAACAGCAAGTACAAAGGCGTGATTGCAACGGTAATAGGGAACATCATGCCCGCCGCAAACAGTGAATACATGAGATTTCGGGACTTGAACTCATAGCGCGCAAGCACAAAGCTGACCATAAGGCTGAGCACTACGATGCCTACCATGGTGGCAACGCTGACAATCAACGAATTCACCAGTTCCGACCAGAAAATATTGGAGGTAAAAACGGTTTTGTAGTTCTCAAAATTCCATGGATTCGGCAAACCCGCAGGATCGCGCGTAATCTGTGAATTCGTTCTAAATCCGCCGATTATGATGTACACAACCGGAATAATGCAAATCAGTACAAGAATTAAAGACAATAAATAAACAACAGGATGTCCCCATGGTGTTTTCTGTGACCTGCGGATGCCATCCGGGTTTTTAGTGTGCCGTGTGCGTATAGACATATCACTCAGCTCCTTGAACGTTAGTATTCTTCTGTGACTTGCGTGCGGACTTCTTCGTCGTTATCGCACCTTCAAGATCGCGGTTTAAGACAAAGTGCTGGTAGGTTAAGGCGATAACTAGAGAAATAACGAAGATGACTACCGCTACTGCAGAACCATAACCGTAATTATTTGCAAGTCGTCCTTCGCGAACCATGTACGTTGCCATTGTGGATGTACCGGCTGTGGAGGATACGTATTGTCCCCAAATGATGTATACCAAGTCGAAAAGCTGCAACGAACCAATAATCGACATAAATGCCCAAATACGGATAGTTGGCGCAAGGAGCGGAAGGGTGATGCTCCAGTGCTGCTGCCAGAAACCGGCGCCGTCGACGCGCGCAGCTTCATACAGTTCTTCAGGTATGGACTGCATACCGGCAATCATTAAGATGACAGCAAATCCTATGTACTTCCAAGTGATAATCATCATCAGTGTCCAGAACGCTATTTTTGGATCAGAAATCCAATCCGCTCCTGGAATGCCCCAACTCTTGAGCACTGCATTGACAGCTCCACTGGTTTGAAGCATCAAGGACCAACCGGTACCCACAATAACTTCGGATACTACGTATGGCACGAAGATGAGGGTACGAATCAGTGCACGTCCCTTAAACTTTTGATTGAGAAGTAGCGAAAAAAGAATTGCCAATGGTCCTTGAATAATCAAGGAAGCAACCACCACCATCATGGTGTGCATAAAAGCTTCTTGGAAGTTTGGATCTTGCAGGATTACGGCATAATTTTGCAAGCCGATGAATGTTCCATTAACTTCAGGCTTTCCATAGCCTTTCCATTTAAAGAATCCGTAATAGGCTGCCATGAATACCGGCAAAATGACAAAACCTAGGAACATGATGAGAGCAGGAACAGACAGAACTGCAATCTCGATATTTTTTTGAATTTTATCTTTACGTCTGATTCGGGACGAACTGGTATTCGCTGACACAGTTTGTACACTGCTCATTTCAGACTTCCTTTCGAGTCTTTTTCGACACCGATGAGTGGGATCCACACGCATTACCCAAGCAACTACTGGAGATAACGCAGATGCCGATGGATGACCTCACGGTCAAGGCAATGCGTGTGGTACCTGTGTTAATGGAGATCTCTATCAGGGGCGAGGCTGGTTCAGATATGGCTCATCACCACATCTCTCCCCTGATAGGGAAAAATTTGGATATGTTTTTATGCCAGAGTTGAACAACTGCCAACTCGTGAATATGGGCTTAGCCCTTCTTGGCAGCGTCTTCAACATTCTTGATAATGTCTTGAGCGGTGCCCTTATCTGCCAGAAGGTTTACTACACCTTCATTCAACGCATTTCCGATATTTTGTCCGAGCACGGTGTCGAGCCACAAAGAAACAGTGCTAGCCTTCTTATATACCGGAAGCACTTCCAACAAAGCGGAGTTTGTCACTGCTTCCTGGGCTTCTTCAGATGCAGGAATGGTCGAAAATGCGGATGCATACTTTTCCTGATACTCCTTTTGCGCAATGAAGTTCAAGAAATCGACAGCCTGCTCTGGAGCGCTCGAGCTGACGGACATAGCATCTGCACCACCCATAATGGCCGTTGGGTCGCCTTCACCACCATCAATTGTAGGGAATGCAAAGTAACCAAGATCTGCCAAGTCCTTCTTATCTGGAGTCAGGTCGCGGATCACACCTGGATCCCAGCCACCCATAAGCTCCATAGCAGCCATATGGTTCGCAATCAAACCAGCCGAAGAATTTGCACCCTGCTGAGCTGGAGTGGTGAGATAGCCATCATTAAACGCATCCAAATCCTTGAGCTTTTGCACATCTTCGCCTGCACGGGTCCAGCATGCATCATCAAAATTCTTTTCGGTCTGCGCCTTAGAGAACGCAGAGGCAGAGCACTCACGCAGAGCAAACCAGTAATACCAGTGTGCAGCTGGCCATGCATCCTTGCCACCCAAAGCAATTGGCGTAATGCCTGCATCCTTCAGCTTAGCCACGGCGTCGGTAAACTCATCCCACGTGGTAGGCGTTTGCGTAATCCCCGCTTGTGCGAAGAGGTCCTTGGAATACCACATACCGCCTGGGAGCACAGACAGTGGCATTCCATAAACTTGGCCATCTACCGTCTGAGAGGTGAGCGCTGTTTTCATTTGAGTTTTAACGTCGCTATCCAGCTTGTCTGTTATATCCATGACTTGGCCCGCTTCGACCATATCCTGAAGCTTTTGACCACCACGACTCAGGAAGATATCTGGCGCGGAGTCCGGATCTTGCAAAGCTGTTTGAAGCTTTCCATCGAGATCTTCATTTTGAATGGCTTCAATTTTGATAGATACGTCTGGATTTGCCTTCATATAGTCTGCTGCGGCATCGGTCCAGTACTGCTTTCCATCACCAGTGGTGGAATTATGCCAAATCACGATTTCTGTTTTGCCATCTGCAGTGGTATTTGAGCTGCTACCACAACCAGCAATACCGATGAGCGTAGCAACTGCTAATCCAGCTGCAGCAATTTGCTTGAACTTCATTGTTTTTCTCCTCACCTATTTACCTAGGTAAACATTTTCGAAAGTTTCGATATCTTTCTCATTGATATTTCTATCATTTACGCCACTTCGCGCATCCAATCTAAACTTTCTTATCGAAAGTATATCTTTTATTTTCGACATTATGATATTATCAAGGAAGAAATACTTAGTCAATTCGTCGAATTAACTCTTTGATATGATGACGAATCTCATGCATTTCAAAGCCTTGATAATAAACGGAATATCAATAGAACGTGTATCATATTTTCGAAACTTTCGAAAATATGATACACTCAAGAAAAGGAGGGAACATGAAACCGGCAGAACCAACACGCAGGAAGCAGCTCTCAGATATTGCGCTAGAAACAGGCTTTTCGCTAGCCACCGTGTCAAAAGTACTCAATGGGAGAAGCGACGTAGCTTCTCAAACGCGTGAAATCATCGCACAGGCACTCATCGACAATCATTATGTCCGTAGAAATAACCCCTCCACTCAAAGTGAGTACATCGAGGTTGTGCTTCAATCTTTCGATACGGTATGGAGCCTCGAAGTGCTTCGCGGCGTGCTTAATGCCGCAAAATCCTTAGGATTAAGCGTTATTACCACCGAAAGCGGAAACCGCTCACATCCGGATGCAAGCTGGATCGATGGCGTCATTCGACGTTCACCACATGGTGTCATTCTGGTATTTTCGAAGCTGACGAATGAAGAACATAAACGCTTGGATGAGCACCACATCCCCTATGTCATTCTCGATCCTGCAGGCAACCCGAATTCACAGGATTCTTCCGTGCAAGCTGACGACTGGAATGGCGGACTCACAGCCACACGTTATCTCATCGCACAAGGACACAAAGATATCGGTATTATCACCGGACCGCACACCATGCTCTGCTCGCGCGCGCGATTTGATGGTTATAAGGCCGCTCTTGCCGAGGCCGATATCGAGTACAATCCCGCATTTACCGATGAGGGCGATTTTACGGTGGATGGGGCTTTACAGGTTGCCTTGAAGCTTCTAAAGGATCCAAATCATCGACCAACGGCAATTTTCGGTTCCAGCGATTTGCAGTGTATGGGCATTTATGAAGCTGCGCGCCAGCTCAATATTTCCATTCCTGAGGAATTATCGGTCGTCGGTTTTGACGATATTCAAACTGCTCAGTATCTTAGTCCGCAATTAACCACCGTTCGTCAGCCCATCGAGGATATGGCTCAGGCAGCCTTGCAGATGATCGTGAAAAGTCATGAAAATCCTCAAGATTACACGCCGCAGCGCGCCATTTTACCAACGGTGCTCATCGAACGTGACTCCACAGCTCCACTGAAGGAGGATTAATTCTTCACTCTCTACCCCACAGCACACGCCGGACACGCCTACAAAATTCGCGTGTCTTAGACGCACAAAAGATAATGACTACTCGTTTTGATTTACTGTATACCCTGCACAAAAAGAATCTGTGCAAATAGAAAAAGAATATCACCCATTTGGGTGGTGTCGCCAAAAACGAGAAGTAGATATTTTTAGTGTTGTGACAGAGTTTGAGAAGCAATTGATACGCATTGTTGTTGCTGATGACCAAAATCTTATCAATGAAATGATTTCGAATCTCATATCGAGTCAGGATGATTTTACCGTCGTCGCCAGCGCATTCAACGGCTTAGATGCCATCGAAGCCACGCGTCGTTTAAAGCCGGATGTGGTCCTTATGGATATCCATATGCCCACTATGGACGGCCTGGAAGCCACGCGCATCATTCGCGCCGAGTATCCACGTACCAAAGTGATTATCCTCAACGATACCTGTACTCCTCAGCTGCGTCATCATGCGCTGAACTTTGGCGCCTCTGAATTCCTGCTCAAAGATACGGATTCGCACACGTTATTTGCCATGATCGCGGATGTGCACAACCGTCCCGAAGGCTCCGAAAGTCAGACTTTGGGGCAGAAACCACCCAAGAGGGATGACTGTGTGGAGGATTATGAATTTGGCAAGCTCACCCATCGCGAGCGCGATGTGATTTTGCAAATTGCGGAGGGCTTCTCCAATAAGCAAGTGGCTAGTAATCTTCATATTTCCATCGATACAGTGAAGTCTCATATCAAGAGCATTATGTTCAAAATTAATGCTTCGAATCGCCAGCATATTGTGTCGTATGCTTACGAAAATGCGTTACTTCATAAATATCATCCGAATGTGCCACTGCCTCGCATGCATGAGAACGGATGAGCTCGGTCTTCAGCAGGACCAAAAACAAGACCCTCTTTTGTATGCCACATGCTAAAGTCTTGGTATGAATTCCAAGCGTCTGAGTCGAACTGAGCATGCTGTTTTGCGCACGATTATTACTAATGAAGGTATTTCACGCGCGGGTTTGGCAGAAAAATTGTCCGTGAGCATGCCAACGATTGCCTCAGCGCTGAAACGTTTGCAGGAATTGCGGTATGTGACGCAAACGCAGGGCGTTTTTGATTCCACTGGTGGACGCAAAAAGGACGCCTATTCTTTTGCATATTCGCGGTGTATTTGCATCGGGGTGCTGGTACGCAAACGCACGGTTCATGTGATTGCCACAAATCTTCGGGGCGATATTGTCTCGCGCGATTCGCTCAATTTAGATGATTTTAAGGCTGCGGGTTTTTACGATGGCTTGGCGATGGCAATAGAATCGTTTATCGCAACCAGTGCCATTGATACACGGCATTTGCGCGGTATTGGTGTCATCGTGGCACCTCATGCGGCTTTGGATGATTCTAGCGAAAATCGAATTCGTGAGACCATTGAGTCTCGCATGAGCTATCCGGTGCGTATTATGCGAGAGCCGCTAGCTCAGGCAGCTGCAGAAACCCTCTTCCAGCCACAGCTTAAAGAGGCGGCATGCTTGTATCTGAATTCCACCATGAGTAGCGCCTTTATCCGCGGCGGACGATATGTGAAAAATTCCAGTTTTGTAGAGCACACCACACTTTTCCCTCACGCTTTAGGCGATGATATTCCCCAGTGCGAGTGTGGCCAGTATGGGTGCGCTCAGTTGTATTGCAGCGCGCAGGCTCTGCTGAAATCCTCGGGCATCCATGATTCGACGGTGTGGAGATTTATGAATCATGTGCGTGACAGCGATTACACGCATACGAAGGTTTTTAATACGTATCTCGATTATTTAGCACTGTTGATTCACAATATTCGCATGGTTGTGCAGGTGCCGGTTATTGTGGGCGGCGAGGTGGCCCAATACTTGGATAGTTCGGATATTTCCGAGTTACGTTCCCGTGTGCGCGCGCTGGCACCGAGCATGCTGTTGACAGAATTGAAAACCTTAAATGAGGCGAAAAACCCTAATGTCATCAAAAGTGCGTGCAATCCTGACCAAGCGATTATTGGAGCAGCTTACGTACTGGCTCAAGATTATTTGGATTCGCTGCTCAACCCATAAACGAACCTTTTAATACTTAACGACACAGGAACAAGTTCAGGGCCGCAGATGTGCATACCATCTACCGCCCTGAAATTTTATGGCTCAATTTTTAGAATTTATGCGAGTCCCGCCTTGCGCACGGCTTCGAAACCCGCATTCAGATCCGCGATAATATCGTCAATATGCTCGGTACCGATGGACAAACGGATGGTGGACTGCGAAATGCCCTGCGACTGGAGCTCCTCCTCGCTTTCCTGAGAATGCGTGGTAGAAGCAGGATGCACGACCAAGCTCTTCACATCAGCCACATTCGCCAGCAGGCTAAAGAGCTTCAAATTGTTGATGAAGACGCGAGCTGCATCCTTGCCACCCTTGATATCGAAGGTGAAAATAGAACCCGCACCCTGTGGGAAATATTTCAGATACAGCGCGTGATCCTTGCGCCCCTCGATGCTTGGATGGCTGACGGACTCCACTTCTGGGACGCTTTGCAGATATTCCACTACTTTCAATGCATTTTCTACATGGCGCTCCACGCGCAAGGACAAAGTCTCTGTGCCTTGAAGCAAAATCCACGCATTGAATGGTGAAATTGCGGCACCCGTATCGCGCAAAATAATGGCACGAATGCGAGTGACAAAAGCAGCTCCGCCCAAGGCCTCATAGAAGTTCAAACCGTGATAGCTGTTATCTGGAGTGGTCAGAGTTGGGAATTTTCCAGGTACGGCAGCCCAGTCAAACTTACCGCCCTCCACGATGACACCGCCCAGTGTAGTGCCGTGTCCACCGATGAACTTGGTGGCAGAATGTACCACAATATCGGCACCATGCTCGAATGGGCGGAATAGATACGGCGTTGCAAACGTATTATCGACGATCACAGGAATGTTATGGTTGTGAGCAATCTGCGAAATTGCTTCAAAATCCACCAGATCCGAATTCGGATTTCCGAAGGTTTCAAAGAATACTAACTTGGTGTTGTCTTGAATGGCATCCTCAAAATTCTGTGGATCAGAAGGGTCCACGAATGTGGTGGTCACGCCGTCACGAGGAAGCGTGTGTGCGAGCAGATTGTACGTACCCCCATAAATGGTATTTGCGGCTACGATATGGTCTCCCTGCTCCGTAATATTGCGCACAGCATAGAAGACTGCAGAAGCACCGGACGCCACTGCGAGCGCGGCTGTGCCACCCTCTAATGCGGCGATACGCTTTTCAAACACATCCTGCGTGGAATTTGTGAGTCGTCCATAAATATTGCCCGGATCTTGGAGCCCGAAGCGCGCCTCTGCATGATCAAAATCATGGAATACATATGAGGTGGTCTGATAAATCGGCACAGCGCGCGAGTCGCTTGCTGGGTCTGCCTGTTCCTGTCCTACGTGAAGCTGGAGTGTTTCAAAATGATACGCATTGTCTGCCATGATTACCCTCGAATTCATTTGTGCGTGCGGATTATTTAAGTTTTTTCGACGTCTATTTCGTTGAAACTGTCAACGATTACTCCCCACTGTACGACCTGATTTGTGGAAACACGCACCTTTGATTATCACTATTGTTTATAGCGCTTTATCGAGCTTTGAAAATTCACGGTTTACGAAGTAATACAGTGTTTGGAAAAGTTTTTTCCCTGCGCTAGTGTGGGGTTACATGTTCACATATGTGAATTTTTATTTTGAGAGGTTAATATGACAAATAGCAAGGTCCTGTATCAGCGAAATCCCGAGTACATTCCACGCGTTGCAGCCGTGCATGATATGTGCGGCTACGGCAAGTGCTCGTTGACGGCGGCAATCCCTATTCTTTCTGCGGCTGGCTGCGATGTGTGCCCTGTGCCAACGGCACTGTTTTCGGCTCATACAATGTATAAGACCTACACCTTCCATGACACCACCGATATTTTGTCCGGATATTTGGATGCGTGGAAGGAAGAAAACGTGGAACTGGATGCCGTATACTCCGGTTTCTTGGGTTCTCCTGCACAAGTGGACCTTGTAGAACGTCTCTATAAGGAATATCCTCAGGCTTTGCATCTTGTAGATCCTGTGATGGGTGATGGTGGAAAGATGTACCCAACCTATACGCAGGAATTGTGCGATGCTACAAAGCGTTTGGCTGTGGGTGCGGATGTGCTGATGCCAAACTTGACTGAGGCTTCGATTTTAACCGACAGCGAGTATCCAACTCAGAATGTGGACGATGCGAAGGTTAACGAGATTCTTGATGCGTTGCTGGATTTGGGTGCTCACAACGTGGTTTTGAAGGGCATCGATCGTCAGGATGGCAAGTTGCGTAACTTTGTAGCGTCTGAAGACACACGTTCTGCAGGTAAGATCGAGCTCGTGCACGACAAGTTGCCATACATGATTCACGGAACAGGTGACGCCTTTGCCTCAGCTTTGAGTGGTGCTGTGCTGGCTGGAAAGCCTTTGGATGAGGCGGCACACATTGCTGGTGAATTTGTGCGCAAGGCTATGGTCTCTACGAGAAACCAGCCTCACTTTGAGGAGCGTGGCGTCAGCTTTGAACTAGTTTTGTCTGAATTGACTGGACTTGTAGCTTAAAGGTGAGCACTGATGACGCTTGACTTTTAAGCGTCTGTACGATATGCAGCAGGGTGTGAGCTCTGCTGCATTTTTTATGCAAAGTTTTCGAACCTAAGGTATGGACGAAAAGTGCATTTCGACACGGTTATTCACATTTGCTAACAAGGTCAGATTAATTCTGTGAGCTGTGTCTTGTCATGGTGCACTGGATATATGAATACAACACAACTCGCTTCCCTTCCTCCTCGCAATTCCTCCGATCTCCTCGGGCAAATCGGCGAAGATTATGCCTGTCAGTATATGACTGAACTCGGGTGGAGTATCCTCGATCGCAATTGGCGATGCCGTTTTGGTGAAATCGATGCAGTGGCGATATGCCCTGCACAGCACACAGAAGATCCACCCATTCTCGTCTTCATCGAGGTCAAAACACGCAGCTCATTCGAGTATGGCGACCCTTTAGAGGCTATAACGCCGCTGAAGTGTGCGCATATGCGTAAATCCGCGTTATCCTGGATGGCTCAGCATCATACGAATACGCCTCAACTGGTGCGCTTCGATGGCATAGGCATACTGGTCAAGCAGGGAAAAGTGCAGAAATTAACACATGTGAGGAGAATTCTCTAATGCATGTGGGAAATATTTTGGCGGTAGCCGTCAATGGTATGCACACGGATTTGGTAGCGGTGCAGAGTTTTATCACTAACGGATTGCCGCATTTTTCAATTATTGGCAGCAAAGATAGCGTACTTCTGCAAGCACGTGAACGTGTGAGATCTGCCTGCAAAAACACTGCAATGCAATGGCCGCATGGCCGCATCACGGTGAATCTATCCCCTGCTTTGGTAACGAAGCGCGGATCGCAATACGATTTGAGCATAGCCGCGAGCCTGCTCAGCGCTTTGGATTATGTCAACCCTTCCCTATTGGACGACACCGTTGTCATGGGAGAGCTGGGCATCGACGGCTCTGTGCTTCCTATAAACGCCGTTTTACCCATCGTGATGTATGCCCAATCGCAAGGCATATCGCGCATTATCCTGCCTCATGCAAATCTCAGCCAAGCGCGCATCGTCTCCGATATGGAGGTCATTGGGGTACATAATATTCAGGAATTCATGACTTTGTTGGGCACACCACCGCAGATTGTAGGCCCTCTCAAGCACTCCCCACCAGCACACTCGACCATTTCGGGAACTCCGAGAACGAAAGACACTGAAAGTCAAACACGCACATCTTTGGCCGGACTAACCGCGAAGGAAGCCCATTCTACGAAAGCATTGGACTACCAGGATATTATCGGACAGGAGGATGCGAAATGGTGTATGCAAATCGCTGCAGCCGGAGCGCATCATCTGCTTCTTCAGGGACCTCCCGGTGCTGGAAAATCCATGCTGGCACAACGACTGCCCAGTATCCTGCCCGAACTTAGCGAGCATGAGGCCCGCGAAATTGCGTTTATCCACTCTTGTGCAGGGGCTGATGTACGCCTGCCGCTGGCTCAGCGTGCTCCCTTTATTTCCGTACATCATAATGCCAGTCTCCACGCCCTCGTAGGTGGTTCTTCACCTGGAGGTGTCAAACCGGGCGCAATGTCGCTCGCCCATCATGGTGTGCTTTTCCTCGATGAAGCGCCTGAATTCCAACGGCAAGTACTTCAAGCACTGCGTACGCCTTTAGAAGACGGCTATATCAAGATTTCCCGTGCGAAAGAATCTGTGTCTTATCCCGCTCAATTTCAGCTGGTTTTAGCGCAAAATCCGTGTCCTTGTGGACTGCTCTGGAGTCCAGATGGCCAGTGCACCTGCACACCGTCTGAAATTCGTCGACACCGCCAACGCATTTCAAAACCCATTCAAGATCGCATCGATATCAAAATAGATGTCAACGCGGTGCATTCTTTGAAAACACAAAATGCATCCTCCGATGCATATAGTCCCCTATGGGGTGATCATGCGCATTGGGATTCGGCACATATGCGTGACAACGTGCGCCTAGCTCGCGAACGGGCAGCGCGCCGATTCCAAGGCCTGCACTGGTCTACCAACGCGCATGCCAGCTCCGACTGGCTGCTGCACGCGTCTGCCGCCACTGTCACCTCGCAGATAAACAAATGGCTGGAAAACGAAGAGATAACGATGCGCGGGGCGACAAAAATACTGCGTATCGCCTGGTCCGTCAGCGATATCCTAGGAAAAGCTCAGCCCGGCATCGATGAAGTTATGCATGCTCGTGTCCTCTTTCTTCCGGGAGTTTCATAATGGATAAGCCCACAGATACAGCCGTAGCCAAAGCGACATTGACATTCGCAGCTCGAGGCTCGGACGAGGTGATGTATTTTCTCGCCTCCCACTTTGCGGGCGGTGACGTTATTACACTGCTGCAACGATTGCAAAACATAAGTGTGCACTACCAAAAGTGTCACTGTCTTCCCGATATCTCAGACATTATCGAATGTGTGATGGTCGCCTATACCGGAGAGGAGCTGGAACGACTGGTCAAAAAATCCGTCACTCAGTGGGCACAGGCACTCGAAGGTTACGCGCGTATGAGCTTAGTATCCTTAGCCAGCGCTCTCACAAATAATTACCGGTACTGGATTATTGACTCCACTAGTAGCTACTGGCCTCGGCAGCTTTTTGATTTGCCACTGCACACGCAGTCTCAGCCACCACTGTGTCTGTGGGGTTTGGGAGATATGAACGCTTTAGTCTCCTGCCCTGAGCCCATCAGCATTGTGGGTTCGCGAGCGGTGGATGCGTATGGCCGTCAGGTGGCCTTCCAGTGCGGAAAGTATGCTGCCATCCATGGGCATACGGTTATTTCTGGTGGAGCACTAGGCGCGGATGCTGCGGCACACTGGGGAGCTCTGGCTGCAGCCGATTGCATAGAAGATGCTGGCAAAACCATAGCAGTTATGGCAGGCGGATTGAATTATATAGGTCCTGCACGCAATTCCACGCTCTTTGACCGCATTATCCAAACTCAGGGAGCTATTATCAGCGAGCTTGCACCCAATACGACACCCGAGCCCTACCGCTTTCTGCATCGGAATCGTTTAATTGCAGCCCTGGGATCGGTTGTGATTATTTCGCAAGCCCAAGCAAGATCGGGGGCTTTGAATACGGCGACCTGGGCTGCTGAGCTTAATCGGCTCGTGGTAGCGGCACCGGGAAATATTAATACCGTCCACAACACGGGATGTAACCGACTGATTTACGACGGTAAGGCTACGCTTCTGGTGTCTGCCACGGATTTAAGCGATGTGTGTCATGCGTCTCATGATCCACTTGCTGCATCTAAGCCTGCCACTGGCAGTGTTTCAAATCCGCCCTGAGCTGCCCATCGTGCTCCACAAACGCAACACCTTCCTCTTTCAAAAGCAAATACTGTCGGTCTGGACCACCAAAAGCAAAGCCTGGCGCTAAGGCTCCAGATTTAAAGACCACGCGATGACAAGGTATGACGCCCGGTTCAGGATTGGAATGCAAGGCGAAACCCACAAACCTCGAACTTCTCGGAGAGCCGATAAGGCTGGCAATTTGGCCGTAGGTAGCAACTTTTCCTCGAGGGATGCGCCGAACAACCTCATAGACGCGCTGCGAGAAGCTTGCTGAAGAATTCTGCTCGGAAGAAAGATGGCTATCTTGCGTGTGTGAACTCATAGATTAAAGATACAATGAAGCGTATGAATAGCACAACATACTCTCATATCGCTCAAGCATGGACTTTCATCGAAGAAACCAGCGCAGATTTTGATTCGGCAACTTCCAAAAGATTGCGCAATGCTTATCTCAATGGTTCTCACAATGAGGCCATTGCTTCGAGTTCGCAGGCTCAGTTTCTGACGCTTCAGGCCCGACTCATTCAAGCGCAAACTGTTTTAGTTTTAGGATCAGAAAGTGGCATCGAAATCCCTGCCTTGGTTTCCGGGATGAACAATGCAGGACAGCTGACAGTAGTCACCTCTTCTGCAGAGTCTGCTGATGCTACGCGCACTATTTTTGACTCCCTGCCGAGTACACGTACGAAGATGAGAAGTGTGGATGCTCAGGCCTCGCAGTTTGTGCAGCGACTGAATGCGCACGATTATGATCTGATTGTCGTGGCAGCTGAAGCGGAAAATTACACTGCGGCTTTTGATCACGCACAGCGTTTGCTCCGCTCGAATGGTTTGCTTATTCTCACAGATGCTATGGCCATGTCAGCTCCGAAAAATCAGGGAGGCGTGCCTAACCCTGCAGACCGTAGTGAAAAAGCCGTGGTTCTGCGTGAGATTATTACTGCCCTGATGCAAAGCGAGGATTATGATGCAACCCTCCTCTCCATAGGCACGGGTCTTCTCTACGCCATCGCACATTAACTTTTTGCTCGAGACCTAGGCGCGTTTACTGTGCATATTCATCACGCAGGGTCAATCAAAAGGCAATCAAAAACGGTACTGAGATGTGAGTTTCAGTACCGTTTTCTATAGCTGTAAGTTTTTACATTTCGCGCGTTTTTACTCTACGCACGCTGCGTGTCACGATGCGTACGGCTTCCTCGGCATCATCGGTGACGATAAACCGATTCAAATCTTCATACTTGATTTTGCCTTCATGCGCGACCGTATTGCGCAGCCAATCCAGCAGACCACCCCAATACGCAGAACCATAGAGCACGATAGTGCGCGCTGGCGTTTTATGTGTTTGCACCAAGGTTTGAGCCTCAAAAAGCTCATCCAAAGTGCCCATTCCACCGGGCAACACAATCAAACCATCGGAGTAGCGCATAAACATGGTTTTTCGAGTAAAGAAGTAGTGACATTCCATAGATAGATTCACATACGGATTAATACCCTGCTCGTGGGGCAATTGTACGCCCACACCCACGGATGTGCCGCCAGCCTCATACGCTCCACGATTGGCTGCTTCCATCGATCCTGGGCCGCCACCGGTAATAACCGCATACCCTTTATTTGCGAGAAGTTCGCCGATTTTTCTACCGTCTTCGTACTCTTGAGTCCCCTCAGGAGTTCTAGCTGAACCGAACACGCAAATTGCTGGGCCGAGATCATGCAAGAGATTAAAACCGACACGGAATTCTTCGCGAATGAATTCCAAACGATGCAGATCACTTGGATCACGCACCTGCGCACCTGACATGGATTCGATATCAGCATCAAACTCTGGGGTATAACGCATGTTTACTTCTTTCTTTTACTTTTTGTCGGAATCAAATCTTCGAGATTGATAAGTCAACGCAAGAGCCGCAAGGATAGCGGATACGAGCGAAGCGATGAGTACTCCAAAACGGGCTTCGTTGCTCAGCTGCGGCTGATCATACGCGAGGGAAGCAATGAGGAACGCCACCGTAAAGCCAATGCCGCATGCCAAGGAAATTGGCACAATATCACGCACACGTAAATCGTCGGCCAACGTAAACGATGACAGATGTGTGGCAATCCACGTCGAGCCAAGAATGCCTAACGGCTTACCGATCACGAGTGCGAGGATGATACCTAGCACAACCGGAGAGGTGAAAAGTTCGAAACTGAGCTTGTCGAAGTGCACGCCCGTGGCAAATAGCGCAAAAATAGGGAGCGCAAGCAGTGAAGAATACGGCGAAATTTTATTGTTATAGCGCTCCACGCGGCTTTCTTCCTCATCGAAAAGCTCGCCTGCTGGAGTCAGCAGGCCGGCAATCACGCCACTCAAGGTTGGGTGAATGCCGAGCTCATGCATGCTGTACCACAAAGCGAGGAAGGCCACAATCGCCAGTAGCCATGGCACTTCTTTACGACGTACACTCCACGCCCATACCGCCGCAGCGCCGACAATGCCCAACACCCACCAGATATCGTTCAAATCCGAGTAGAAAATCGCGATGATAACGATGCCCAATAAATCATCCACCGTAGCCAGCGTCAGCAAGAAAGCTCGCAGCGCCGTAGGCAGGGTACGCGCAAAAATGGCCAAAACCGTCAGCGAAAACGCGATATCTGTAGCAGTCGGCACAGCCCAACCTTGAGCCACTTCCCCAATGGAGAATGCCTTGCCATCGGCCATAATCGTGTCCGATCCGCTCAAGAATGGCCACGCCATAATCGTGCCTGTAAAGAGTAAGGCAGGAATTGCCATACCCCCCATAGCTGCGAAAATCGGCACAGCAGCAGCTTTGATATCAGATAAGGAACCGTGCGTTATTTCCTGTTTTAATTCCAAACCCACAGCTAAGAAGAAAATGGTCAGCATGCCGTCTTGTACCCATGCATCGACGCTCAAATGGAGGTCGAGGAACGGAATGGTGAGCACCGTATTTTTGAGTGCCTCAAAACCTTCAAAGGTGCCGTGAAAATTCGCTATAGCAAAGCCGACAATGGCGAAGGCCAGCATAATCAATCCGGAAACACGATCTGAAGACGCAATACTCACCGCGCGTGAAAGTTTGTGCAGCACATTATTTTTCTGCTTGTTTTTCTGAGGTGTCGTGTTTGGGGAATGCTGGGAAGGCATGAATCTCCTACTCTGGTCTAGCCTATGTTCATTTGTTCTGTGCAATACAATAATTGCCGAGATGGTGTACGCCCATTGAGTACAGGAGTCTCGCAATGGCGTCCTTATCTTCCTTTTTCAGTGTACCGTACGCGTTTTACGATTTGCTCATTTATGCTTCCTACGAAGTGCAACACGCCGAGTTGCGCATATCGGGGGGAAGTGGTTAATATATACAAGTTGCTTGAAGTTAAGACTTAAAGCATTGCGCCGATAGCCCAACGGATTAGAGCATCTGACTACGGATCAGAAGGTTGCAGGTTCGAATCCTGTTCGGCGCACAAGCGAAGCTCCCCACCGTGGGAGCTTTTTTGTTATGTTATGCAAAATATCCACAATAATAGGCGCAGAACACTTTATTATGTTCTGCGCTTGTATTTGCTACACGGAAAATTGCACGAAATTAATCCATGCTAATACGATTCAACCCCATCGAGGAATCAATCGAAAAATCCGGGCTGGATGGTTTTACACCGGCCTCCACCAAATTGGATCCCAGCATAGCAACCATGGCGCCATTATCTGTGCACAATCTGAGTTCTGGAATACGCACATCGATGCCATGCTTGTGGCCCGCCTGTGTGAGCGCCTCACGCAACTGCGAGTTCGCGCTAAAACCGCCGCCCACGATAACCGTGTTCGAACCGAATTTTTCAGCGGCCGCCATGGTTTTTCGTGAAAGAACGGTAGCTACAGAATCTGCTAAAGCTGCACACACATCGTCGACATTGATGGCATTGCCCAATTCTGTTTGCTTTTCAATCCAACGCGCAACGGCTGTTTTGACACCAGAAAAACTAAAATCATAGGGATGCTCTGCCGCAGCCTTGCCCTGCACTAATCCTTGAGGCACTTTTAAGGCCTGCGGATCGCCCAGATGAGCATGACGGTCAATATGAGGTCCGCCCGGATATGGAAACCCCAGCAAACGCGCCACCTTATCAAAGCATTCGCCCGCCGCATCGTCCAATGTCGTGCCCACCACGCTCACATCAGTAGCGATATCATTGACTTTCAGCAAGGACGTGTGACCACCAGAAACGATGAGTGCCAAAGTATTTTCTGGCACATCACCAAACTGCAACTGTGTGACGGCCACATGACCTATCACATGGTTAATACCATATAGAGGCTTATGCGCCGCCCATGCCAAAGATTTAGCACCCGAAACGCCCACGGCTAAGCAGCCCGCAAGTCCAGGACCTGCAGACACCGCTATCGCGTCGATATCTTCCAAGTTCACATCCGCATCCGCAAGAGCCTTGGACACCACAGGTACAAAGGTTTCCGCATGGGCACGTGAAGCGATTTCAGGGATAACGCCACCGTATCGTGCATGCTCCTCCATGGACGATGCTACGACATTGGATACCAGCGTTTTGCCTCGTACCACTGCGGCGGCGGTTTCATCACAGGTGGATTCAATTCCTAAAATAAGTGGTTCACTCATTATTTATTCTCTCCGTATGAGGATTCATCGTCCGTATTTTTCTTCATGTGTACAGTATTGTCCGGCAGAGCAAAACCGGCAGGTATACGCTCAGAGCCCTGATGCGCATCGAGCAGACAAGACATGGTATACGCATCTTTATTTTCCGGCTGGTAATACCGTTTTCTTATACCCATGCGCTCGAAGCCCGCAGCCTCGTACACGTGCAATGCCGGCGCATTATCCGTTGCAACCTCTAGCAGTACGCGTTCGGCACCCAACTGCTTGGCTACGTTCTTCAAAGCCTGCACTAATTGCGTGGCAATATGCTGTCCTTGATAATCCGTAGCCACACCAACCGTCATAATCTGCGCATCCACACCATCAAACCATAAGCCTGCATAGCCCACAATAGTGCCCGGGCTTTCCTCTCTGGCGACGATATAGGTACGATCAGGCGCCGTGAATTCTTGACGAATGCTATCTTCACTCCACGCACCCGCTGAAAACAATTCGCGTTCGAGCTGGGTGATAGTCTGGATATCCGATTCTGCCACAGCCGGAAGTTCGAGACTTTCGAGGACGACGCTGTGTGGTCGGTTTCCAGCAGTTTCTACCGCTCTAGTGTTCAACGCCTTCTCCAACCTTCATGGAAATCGAGGTTTGGCCGAGCACGTGCTTATTTGGTGCAGGAATGGTCACATCGGGGCGACGCAAATACAGCGGATCCGTGGATACATCATCACCCTTCGCTTGATGTGCTAAAGCACTGGCCGCAAAAATAGCCAATCCCGCCGGCCCCGCGTTGTGAAGCACAGATTCCTCACGAATCTCCCCCACGGGCAACATATCCCACGCAGAAGCATACTTATGCGCTCCTCGCCCGATAATATCTACTACAACGTGCACATCAGGATCCAACCATCCACGCTTATCACACACTGTGCGCAGTTCTTGCGCAATATCAGTAGCGGCGGCGATATTCATAGGCAATAGCTCATTGCCGGCTTCATCATACGCCGCATAATACAACTGCTTACGCCGCGCATCGTTGACTGCTAACGTGATGTGACGTGCGATAATTGTGCCCACCGGCTGCTCAAACTGAGACATATTAGCCTGCTCTAAGCGATTCCAATTGCTCTGCACTTCCAGCACGTTCATGCCCAAGAGTTCTGCGCCCGTCGAAAAAGCGAGGGCACGGGCAGCCACGATTCCGGCACGCAAACCTGTAAAGGGCGCAGGGCCCGTTCCCACGACGATACGCTGGATATCCTGCGGCTGGAGCCCTGCTTCATCAATGACCTGAGCAATATGTGGCTGAAGCAGTTCTACATGCGAGCGCGAATCCGCTTCATACAAGGGACTATGCCCGATAACCCCCACGGTAGCGCCGAACGAGGTGTCTATGACGAGGGTCGGCTCGCTATACAGGTGCGTAATCGCATCTATATCAAAACCGAGATGGAGAGCTTGGACCATGTGTGCGACATCAATATATGTCATGTTTTCCTCGTATTTTCCTGCTTGTTCCTAGACTGCAAACTTCGCCAACACGTTACGCGACTGAAAGATGTGCGATACGCTTTTCCCACGAAGCACCCACCGGCGTCAGCGTGAGTGTGCGCATGCCGTCACTGGTTAATTCGTCATCCTGATTGCTGTCTGATGTGGTATGGTCGATCGAACGGTCGATGGCGATTTCCAATCGACTATCCGATAAGACGGATGCCATCATCGATCCCCATTCGATGAGAATAACGGTATTTTCATCGGGATCTTCAAGGGTTTCGTCCAGTCCTAAAGATTCCAATTGATCAAGCAAGCGGTTTGCGGCTTGAGCTGCCTGCTGCTGAGAATCAAGCATGACGTCATCATTGTCAGATCCAGGCAGCCTGTAGGCGTCAACGTGCACGAGGTGTGCAGGCTGACCGTTGTCAAATGAACCGTTGAGTTCTCGAGCTATGGTGAAGGTAGGAGAAACCACGGCTTCCTCAATATGTAAGCCTTTGCCGATTCCTTGAGATAACGTGGTTTTGCCAGCTCCGAGAGGACCAGAGAGGACGATGACATCTCCACCTTGGAGTGTGTGTGCAATTGTTTGACCGATGGCGTGCATATCCTCGGCTGTTGGTACGTGAATTGTTATTTCACCGCTCATTTATTCATTCCTTGTACCGTTACTCGACCATGTGAAGAGATACATTCTATTAGTTTTTCTGTGGCATACAGAGGGTCCGTGCCTGAGGATTTACACTGTTCGTCTGCCCATGCACACATTTGTATAGCATGTGCAAGTCCCTCGGAATTCCAGCCGCGCAGATTTCGTTTGGCTTTGTTGTAGACCCAATTATTAGTCAGACCCACATCCGCTCGGCTGACTTGGCCGGATTCTACTGCGGCAAGCTTGGCTAGGGTGCGCAGATTTGATGCTAAAGCGCCAATAATGGCGATAGGCGCCATGCCTTGGGTCACAGCCGTGCGCAAATCCACGATGGCTCCTGTAAAATTTCCTGCCATCGCCTTATCAGACACATTAAAGCCCGTTACTTGAGGATCGTTCAGCATATACTGCGAAACCATATCTATGGTAATAGGATTCTCCTCAAAATCCATGCAGAGCTGCTCGCACATGGCCGCAATTTCACCGGTTTTACCCATGAGTGCGCCAGATAGTAAGGCTATAGCATCCGGTGTCATGAACCGGTTGTAGCGTTCGCATTCGCCTGTGATAAAAGATCTGTAATCTTTATCGTTTTTCAGCTGACGCACATCGATGATATTGGCGCCCTGCTTTTTCAAACGGTTGACGAATCCGGTGCCTTTCTGACCAGGATTGCGGCGGGCAATGACTACAGAATCGCCCACACTTCTTTTCTTATGCTCAGCTGCAAACTGCTCCATGGCTTGAAGAAGCTTTTCGGATGCATTTTCTAAATTATCCACGCAGACGATGGCGCCGTCGGAAAGAAGCGATGGACTGACCGCCTCCATAAAGGCGTACGGGCTGCTCGAGCTGGCGTCCACATCCATGCGTTCCATATCCGGCAACTCAACGCTGATATCGTGTATAAGCTTGTGTAGGGTTTGCGAATTGATATACTCGTCTCCCCCATTGACTACATACACTGCGCTTAATGACATGTTTCTAATTTCCTTGTCAGCGTGGACATCCGCTTCCTTCTTGGGCGTAATATTTCGCGCTCGCATGCGTTACGCCACGTTTCAGCTACTATTCTTGCACACGCGCCTCCATCCTACTTTTGCCAGCGGCTTAACAATTGCAGTATTTCTGCCCACCAGGTACAAATCGTTAATTTAAAGGGCACCGTAAAGGTTTTCTCAAATGCACCTTTCTGTCCATTCTCTTTCTGTTTGCGCCGAAGAAAACGAAAAGTTGCATAGGACAATGCAGCGATAGCTGCATAGCCCACGCATAATTCTTCGACTGTACAGCTGACGTTGGCAAAGGGCAGACTTTGTATACCCTCGCAGATAAATGCCATCATGCCTGTAGCCCAGCCTGCCATCCTTACGATCAGAAGACCAACCGGCTCGCAGATCCACGCTACCGCCAAACCTACAAGTCCTAACACGGTGGCTATATCCATAGGGATACTCACCAGCACATTGCTCAGCAAAGAATACATCGGAATGTGCGGCTGAAGCATCACTGTTAAAGGCAGAGTCATAAGTTGCGCACTCAAGGTCACCGCGCACGCCTGAGCCAGCGAGCGCGGAAGAACAAGATTCAAGGACTTTTCAATTCTGTCGGAAAAAAGCAAGATAGCTAAAACGGAAACACAGGACAAGGCGTACCCCATGCTCAGCGCATAAGCAGGACGGAAAATCAGGCTCAGAATAATAGTCCAACACAACATTGCACCTGAATCCGCCCTTCGTCCCCACAGCACATATCCGATGCTGAAAAACACCATGATGAAGGCACGCAGGAGCGAATCGGAAGGAAACATCACGGAAAAGACGAGAATATTTGCTACTCCCAAGGCCACAGCCAGTATATAACGAGAAGCCTTACGCCTTTTTGCACACCAGATAACCGCCGCCATGACGAGCGAAAAGTGTCCTCCAGACACCGCGAGTGTATGCATAATCCCGGCGGTGCGAAAATTATTTTTGATCTTCTCCGCCGAACGCTGAAGTTGTGCTACGTCATGAGTCTGCAGGGGCTGGGAGGCGTTGAGCATATCCTCAGCAATATAAGCATCCTGTCCCATCACTCCCATGGTGATGCCAGGCACTAACAGCACCGCTTGCGTATCCAGTTTTTGCGTAACCTGTAAAAAGGACTGATGGATTCTATGGATGACGCGTTGAAACGCGGGCACGTCTCCGTGAGAAATAACGCATGAGGCACAGCCCTCCTCAATTTTCAGCACCCATTTATCCTGACCGAAATCCGAGTAACTCAGTCGTCCATGGAGTTGCACTCTTTCCCCCGGAATTCGATTACACGCCGAATGGTCCGCAAAATACACGCGCAAAGGCAAGCTGCTGCGTTGACTGACTGCAGCAATGGTCATACTCACACTCTCCGCACGCACACTGCACCTATAACCACGCAGCCGTGTCGTAGAAACAGGAGAAGAGATGCGTACCATTGTGTCAATGTTTTGACTTCCTGTGCGGGAAACGCTGTGATGAATATCCATCCGATCCACCACGCTATACACCACACTGCTGATGATGCAGCACAGCACGGCGCAGAAACACACGCATACGTAATGCGCGCTCGCGATAACCCGTTGAGAAATAGCCTCGACACGCAACACCATCAGAACAAGCATGACAGTGGCAACCGCAATCAGCACAACGCACACAGATACAAGCCAGGTGCTGCTAAGCGCATGTGCATCCGCAGATTCGTAGAATTTCAGCACAATCAGGCAGGTCAGCCATGCACATGCCGCGGGAATGGCGAGTCTGAAATCGTATTTACTGAGCGCGGACATGAGCACGCATCTTTTCTAAGGTTTTTGCACCAATTCCACTGACCTCCATCAGATCATCGACACTGTGAAAGGGACCATGTGTGCTTCTGTAATCGAGGATTTTCTGTGCCATCACAGGACCCACTCCGGGGATGTTTTGGAGTTCCTCCGCGGTAGCGGTGTTGATATTAATCCCCTGAGCCTGCTGGCTTTGCTCGCTTGGTATGTCCTGAGTGTTCTGTGTACTCTGCGTGCTTTGCTCAAGTGTAGGCGCAGGCTCCGTTGAAGGATCCGTGTGAGTTTGCATTTCGGTCGGCGCTTGCGATTGAGTACCTTGTGCTGAAGAAGTCACCCCAGAAAGTGATGACTCTACCGGCTGTGTTGAAGCGTTTTCACTTTGCGCGGAGGCCAGCGATGCCAGCTCCGTGCTTTGAATTACTAGCAAGGTCAGGCTCGTGGATAAGGCTAAAACCAGCACCAAAATCACTAAAGCGCTATGTGCCGGGGAGCCTAACATGCGCGGCAAAATCGACTCGGCAGTGCGTCGTTCCCGCTTATCTACTACCGTTTCTCTCGCATGCCGAGCCGCAGACTGTTTAGTCATCCCAGTCCGCCGCGCAACTACAGCTTGAGCTTTTACCGCAGTCGGATGCTCCTTTTGCACATGTCGGCTCAAAACGGGACTGTATAAACCGTCTTGAGCCGTCAGATGCCTCAGATTTTGCAGAGTATCGTCTTGTACGTGTTTCACCCTTCAAGACTGACAGAGAAGATACGTCCTCCGGAAATTTTTCTGAGCCTGTGAACGAATGTGGATAACACGCCCAAGAGCAGACCATCGGCCAGCTTTAAGAAAATCGCCCAAGAGTCACACCGAAACACAACACAAAAACAAAAGCGTGCGTAGCACATTCCGTACTACGCACGCTTTGTGAAACTCAGCGACCACAGGAAACTGTGATCTCAAGCCCCCTCCACCAGCAGCAGGAGCATGTTTTACTCACCTGGCACTATGGACACGATGCGAGGAGCCTTCACAATCACCTTACGTGGCGCTACCCCACCCAAACGCTCCACAATAGCTGGCAGAGCAAGCGCTTGAGCCTCCAAATCCTCAGCACTGATATCCGGACTGACTTCCAGCTTTCCGCGCACCTTGCCCTTGATCTGCACGACGGCGGTGACCAAGTCCTGACCCACGAAGCGCTGATCTGCTACAGGCCAGTCGGCATGTGCCAAAGACTTTTCGTGGCCGAGCTTGCCCCACAGTTCCTCACAAATATGAGGCGCAATCGGCGAAAGCATCAAAATCATTGGCTCGATAGCCTTACGAGGCACCACATCCAAAGACGTCAAGTGATTGTTGAGCACAATAAGCTTGGAAATGGTGGTGTTTGGACGCATATTTTCCATTTCCTCAGTGACGTCCACAATGGTATTGTTCAGAAGCTTGGCTGTTTTCTCATCCAGCTCGTCTTCAGAAATGTGGAGTTCACCCGTATTTTCGTCGATGACGTTACGCCACAAACGCTGCAGGAAGCGCTGCGAACCGATGACATTGCGCGTATTCCAAGGGCGTGATTCGTCCAGAGGCCCCATGCTCATTTCGTACAAGCGGAAGGTATCTGCGCCATACTCGTCGTACATATCATCTGGTGTGATGATGTTTTTCAGGCTCTTACCCATCTTGCCGAATTCACGGTTAACCTTCTGACCGTTCCATACGAACTGCGTCTCGCCGTCATCACCCGCAACCTCTTCGACCTCTGCCGCAGGCACATACTGTCCACGCTCATCCGTGTATGCATAGGCCTGAATGTAGCCCTGGTTGAAGAGCTTATGGAATGGTTCAGGAGCGCTGACCACACCCAAATCGTACAGCACCTTGTGCCAGAAGCGGGAGTACAGCAAATGCAGCACGGCATGCTCCACGCCACCCACGTACAGGTCTACACCGCCGGAAGCACCCGCAGTATCGTTGTGATGTGCACCCAGCCAGTAATTAAACTCTGCAGGATCTACCATAGCCTGATCGTTGTTTGGATCCGTATAACGCATGTAGTACCAGCAGGATCCTGCCCACTGAGGCATGGTATTTGTATCGCGGCGATACTCCTGAGGACCATCACCCAAATCCAGCGTGACGTTCACCCAGTCCTCATTGCGGCTCAATGGTGCTTCAGGCTCCGATTCACTATCCATTGGATCATACGTGCGCGGGCTGTAATCTGGCACATCTGGCAGATTAATAGGAAGCATGCTATCCGGCACAGTATGAGCCACGCCATTCTTGTCATAGACAATTGGGAATGGTTCACCCCAGTAACGCTGACGGCTAAAGAGCCAGTCGCGCAAACGATATGACACGGCATGCTTACCCACGCCCTGCTCTTCCAACCACGCAGTAGCAGCTGCAATGGATTCGTCCACATTCATGCCATCCAAATCCAGCTTCACACCGCCCACATGGGTAGCTTCTACGGAAGAATTGATTACACGACCTTCATGGGATTCATACGCCTTCTGGCCCTCATAATCCTCAGCCAAGGTTTCGCCCGATTCAGACGCTGGCTCGACAGTGTAAATAACGGGCAAACCGAAAGCTGTGGCGAAATCAAAATCACGCTGATCTCCACCAGGTACGCCCATCACTGCACCCGTACCGTAACCCATCACCACGTAATCGGATACAAAGACTGGAATTTGCGCACCTGTAATCGGGTTAATGGCATACAAACCAGAGAAGAAACCGGTCTTTGAGCCATTGTCTGCCACACGATCCGCCGCCGTCTTGCGCATAGCTTGACGACGATACTCCTCTACAGCTTCGCTCAAGGACGCATAACCGCCCTTCCACTGCTCCGGCATATCCTCAGGCCACGCTGCTGGCACATGCTCCAGCAAAGGATGATCAACGGCTACAACGGCGAAAGTTGTACCAAAAATCGTGTCCGGACGCGTGGTATACACTTCCATATCCTCGCTACCCGAAGCAGTAGGCACCTCGAAATGCGCCGAAGCACCGTGAGATTCGCCAATCCAGTTACGCTGCATAGACTTGACCTTGTCTGGCCAGTCGATGCCATCCAAATCCTCAATCAGACGATGACCATACGCTGTAATGCGCATGGACCACTGGGAAAGCTCGCGCTGGAATACAGGGAAGTTTCCACGCTCGGAGCGACCATCCGCAGTCACTTCCTCATTGGCCAGCACTGTACCCAAACCTGGGCACCAGTTCACCGGCGACTTGGAAACGTAGGCGAGACGGAAGTTGTTGAGCACATCATCCTGCTGCTTTGGCTCCAGCTCATCCCACGAAGCCTGCTTAAAACCAGGGATCTCCTTCTCACCCGAGCGGAATTTCTCAATCAATTCAGAAATTGGGCGAGCACTACCCTTACCGCCATCGGCACGCACAAAATCCTCGTCATACCACGACTCAAAAATGCGCGTGAAAATCCACTGGGTCCAATGCACATAGCCCGGCTCAATCGTGGCGAAAGAACGGCGATTATCCAAGCTCAAACCCATGCGATGCAGCTGACGGCGCATATTGGCAATATTTTCCTCAGTGGTGATGCGCGGATGCTGACCCGTCTGCACAGCGAACTGCTCGGCTGGCAGGCCGAAGGCGTCATAACCCAAGGCGTGCAGAACGTTTTCGCCCTTCATACGGTGATAACGAGAGACCACATCTGTGGCAATGTAACCCAATGGGTGTCCTACGTGCAGACCACGGCCGGATGGGTATGGGAACATGTCCATGACGAAGAATGGCTTGCGTCCTTGCGCGAGGTTGCCCTCACCATCGGTCAAATCACCTTGAACATTTGCTGCCCAGAAAGTACCTTCTTTTTCCCACTTCTCCTGCCAGTGTTCTTCAATATTCTGAGCCAGTTGTGCGTTGTAGCGCCAACGTGGTTCTGTAGGAGTGAATTCTTCCATGCAATAATCTCGCTTTCACAAATACTTTCACAAAATATGGTGATAAAAGCCCAAACTAATCAAAATTATCGAGGCTAACGTGGACTTTAAAGTCCGGAATTCGTTATTTTGTTTCAATAGATGGCTCTTCCGGCGGCTCGGAAATAACCGGTGCCTGCAACTGCTGAATGGATGTTTTTTCGGATTGCTCTTTAATGGATGCAATGGCACGATCCCACGATCCATCCGCCACCAAGCTTGCTAACTTTCGTTGAATTTTGGCCTGCAATCGTATATCGCCCTCCGGCACAGAAACACCATAAGACATGACTTCGTCCGGAATTTCGCTGAGCACAAACTGCTGGCCGCGCGTGCTAAACATGTACTGCTCCAAGGCAATTTCATTGCCCACAATGGAATCCACCGTGGCAGTCGCAATAGCCGACATGCACTGCGCATAGCTATCCTGCTCAAATACCTGCTCCACGCGCTGTTTAAAAGTAGCAATCTGCTCGTCATTCCAATCATCTGCCAACTCACCGCGCACGATGCAGACGCGCTTGCCTAAGCCATCATTGACAGACTGCGTTTGCTCATATTGATCTTTGCGCACCATCACGCCCATGGGCGAGACCAAAAATGGGCCGGCAAATTCCACATTATGCGTAGACGACGCCTTTTGCGAGTACTCCGACGCTCCCACAAACATGTCAATTTTGCCTGTTTCGAAAAACTGATCTTGCTGGGAATCCGTCGCACCGATCCAATTAATCTGCTGGTCGGAGTATCCCAAATCCAAGGCAATTTGCTGGGCAATATACACGCTAAAACCGCTAACCGAACCACCACTGGCAGAAGCGTTGCGCGCAAAACTCAGACCCGGTCTATCCTGTGCAATGCCGATATTAATCGTAGGCCCCACAACGTCGCTGAATTCCACCCCGCAGGCGGCAAGACTGGCTGAAAGCAGCACACTTGCAAGGGATGCAAGCAGTTTTTTCACCTTCATCTCAGTCCTTTATCCTTATCCTTGCCCGCAGTTTCTACGAAGAAACGCTCAGCGCACGCCAAACCGCCAAACTACCGGCCCGATACTTTACCTAAATCGATTGGATCGCGTAAAAACCCATGCTGCCGCTGCCGACAGTACCACCGAAATCACCGTAATAATCCAGAATCCGTGAGGGTTGTACAGCAATGGAATATCCTGGAAATTCATGCCATACATGGAGAAAATCATGGTTGGAATAGCCATGACCAGCGAAATGATGGTGAAAATCTTCATGACGTTATTTACGTTATTGGACACAATCGTGCCGAAAGCATCCGTCATGCCCTGCAAAACGGACTGGTAAATGCTTGCCATCTCGATAGCCTGCTTGTTTTCCGTAATAACATCATCCAGCAAATCTGCATCATCTTCGTAGTAGCGGAAACGCTGCAAATTCGTAAGCTTTTCCAGCACAACTTCGTTTGATTTCAACGATGTAGTGAAGTAAACCAAAGATTTAGACAGCTCCATAAGCAAGAGAATCTCACGGTTTGCCGTTGAATGCTGCAAACGCATTTCCAACTTATCGCTTTCACGATCGATAATGCGCAGATAACGCAAATACATCGAAGCATTGCGATACAAAATTTGCAAAATAAAACGCGAGCGCATAAAAGTATTAAAGCCGCGAATAGCGCCATCCATAAACGGATGCAAAAGCAAGGAATCTTCCATACACACGGTGATAATCAAATCATCCGTCACGATAATGGACAAAGGAATGGTTTCATACCAGTCACGTCCACCATGCTCTTCCACGGTTGGGATATCCACGATAACCATGGTGTAACCGTCTTCGACGTCTACACGAGAGCGCTCTTCGTCATCCAAAGGTGCACGCAAATCTGCCAAGTCAATTTTGCACTTTTCGGAAATTTCGGCCAGCTCTGAGTCAGAAGGATTCGTCAGATTTACCCATGAACCACGTTCGGGGTTAGATATTTGCTCAGTCCTGCCGTTTACACTGCTAAATACACGCATCATAACTCATCACCCCTTACCGCTCTGCTGGCACCACACACACGCAAAGCCCTGAATATTTGCGCTAGATATGCCATCTCATTCTTCCGTCATACCTACTTTACGTTATGACAGCGAACATAAGAATATCCTTGTCATAAGACTTCAAAGCTGAGCACACAAGGCATATGAAAAGAATGAAAATCCTCTTGTATTAATTTTATATCGAAGCCTCTCCGGAGAAATAGAACGCCAAAAATGTTTCCATTTCACTTCCTTGAGATTCTCAACCCGTTTATTGTAATGCTTTCCTCACAATTTCTCATGTAATTTCACCGGTCATGAACGAACAATAATAGGATGAACGAAAAATCCCCCGCTATTGTCTCCATAAGATTTTCGATTATCTCATGCACAAGAGCGAGGGATTTCGTTACCCGTTTACAGTGAACTATGCGTTTGCCTTCTCGACAGAAACCACAAGTCCTTCTACATCACTGGTATTTACCGTGAAGGAGGTAGCCAGAGTTTCCGCCTTGATGAGATCTTCAAACATCGTCAGCTTTTCGGCATCTTCTGCTGGAGCGGTGAGCACAAGCTTGATGCGATCTGCGATGTCGAAGTCTGCAGCCTTGCGCGCATCCTGCACGGAACGGATAGCATCGCGCGCATAACCTTCTGCGAGAAGTTCTGGCGTCAGATGCGTATCCAACAGTACGAAACCGCCGGTTGGCAGAGCGCTGGAGACAGAAGACGTATCGACCGTGCCATTATCCTCCGCTTCTACGCGAGAAATCAGCTCGAATTCTCCCTCAGACAAGGCAATGCCACCGTCTACGCCATCGATATCCACGACTGGCATGCCGGCATCATTGACATGCCAAGAACCGGACTTGCATGCACGAATGGCGAACTGCACATTCTTGCCCAAGCGAGGCCCGGCCACACGCGCATTCATCTTCAACTCGTTGACGACCTTGAGACCATGCTCGCCTGCGTTTTCCAGTGTGGTGTAGGTCAAATGCTTCACGTTAAGCTCGGACTTGAGCAAGTCCTCGTACTCGGAGACATCATCCACATTTTCCGCAACGACGGTCAAACGCTCCAATGGCTGGCGCACGCGAATCTTCTCCGCCTTGCGCAGGCTTAAGGTACTGGATACGACCTCACGAACCTTATCCATGGTACGTACGAGCTCATCGTCTGCCTTCAAGACATCGCCCAGCTCGGTAGCCTTTTCGCTTTCCGCATCCTCCAGGAATGGCCAGTCCGCGAGATGTACGGATTCGCCACCGGTCAGACCACGCCATACGGTTTCAGCTTCCATTGGAGCCAGTGGCGCAAGTACACGAGCCAACACTTCCAAAGCGGTGAACAAGGTGTCAAATGCCTGGTGGTCCTCGTTCCAGAAACGGTCACGCGTATTACGCACGTACCAGTTGGTCAGCAAATCGATGTACTCTGCCACGTTTGCGCATGCATCGGCGATAGCGTACTCGCTGAGATTCTTTTCCGTCTGCTCCACCAAGGTGCGGGTGCGAGCCAACAAGTAGCGATCCATATGTGGCAAATCATGCACTTCTTCTGAACGCAACATGTGTGCATCGTAGCCTGCGCCATTATTTGCGGCATTTGCATACAGGCTGAAGAAGTAGTAAGTGGACCATACTGGCAGCATAATCTGGCGCACAGTATCGCGAATACCATCTGCGGTGACGATGAGGTTACCGCCGCGCAAAATTGGCGAGCTCATCAAGAACCAACGCATAGCATCGGATCCGTACTCGTTAAATACGCCGTTGACGTCCGGATAGTTGTGCAAATGCTTGGACATCTTCTGTCCATCATCACCAAGCACGATGCCGTGGCACATGACGTTCTTAAATGGTGCTTCATCGAAAAGTGCGCCATTCATGACGAGCATGAGATAGAACCATCCGCGCGTCTGACCGATGTACTCTACGACAAAGTCTGCACGCATGTGCTCTTCGAAGTATTCCTTATTTTCAAACGGATAATGGAACTGTGCAAATGGCATAGAACCCGACTCAAACCAGCAGTCCAGCACGTCTTCGATGCGGCGCATCTTAGACTTGCCGGTAGGATCTGTAGGGTTTGGACGCGTCAATTCGTCAATCCATGGGCGATGCAAATTGACCTCACCCTTGTCATCCGTTGGATACTTGCCGAAGTCACGCTTGAGCTCTTCCAAAGAACCGTACACATCCACATGTGGATACTGAGGATCGTCAGAAATCCATACAGGAATTGGACTACCCCAGTAACGGTTACGAGAGATAGACCAGTCGCGCGCATTTTCCAGCCACTTACCGAACTGTCCGTCCTTGACGTTTTCTGGGATCCAGTTCACAGTCTGATTGAGCTCCAGCAGCCTGTCCTTGAACTTAGTGACGGAAACGAACCATGAAGATACTGGCTTGTAAATCAGCGGGTTGCCGCAACGCCAGCAGTGTGGGTAACTGTGGACGTAGGACTTTTCCTGCACGATGAATGCACGATTTTCTTCCGGAATACCTTCCAAGTTTCCGGTGCCTGCACGCAAATCGCGCGTGATTGGCATGTTAGCCTCAAAGACCTGCACACCCGCGTACTCCGGAATCATATCCAAGAATCGTGCATGCTCATCCAAATAATCCAGCGTGCGAATGCGGTGCGCATTCAAGGTATTGATATCATCCTCACCATAGACAGCCTGGTGCACGATACCTGTACCTTCGGTGGTATCTACATAATCTGCTGCGTAAATAGTGAAAGCATGAGGATCTTCATTTGCCTTGCCTTCCTTATCGGTGAGATGACCATCGAGGAAGTAGTCAAATACTGGGTAGTAACGACGTCCTACCAGCTCAGAACCCTTCAATTCCTTCACTACCATGTAATTATCGCCCAAATCCTTAGCGAAATTCGCTACGAGATCCTTGGCGAAGTACAGCTTCTTACCGGCGAACTTACCTTCTGTTGGCTCGACTTCGACATAGTCAATTTGTGCGCCGACAACGAGCGCCATATTGCCTGGGATAGTCCATGGTGTGGTGGTCCAGAATACTGCATACGCATCTTCATCGCGCATCTTTACCGCCACAGACAGGGTGTTGTCCTGACGATCTTGATACACATCACTATCCATGCGCAATTCATGTGCAGACAGTGGTGTTTCATCCTTCCAGCAGTATGGCAACACGCGGAAGCCCTGATATGCCAGGTCGCGATCATAGAGCTGCTTGAATGCCCAGATCACGGACTCCATGTAGGAGGTGTTGAGGGTCTTGTATCCGTTGTCAAAGTCCACCCAGCGAGCCTGACGGTGGATGTAGTCCTTCCACTCCTGAGTGTACTTGAGCACAGAACGACGGCAGGCTTCATTAAACGCCTTCAATCCCATCTGATCGATCTGGGATTTATCGGTGATGCCAAGTTCCTTTTCCGCTTCGAGCTCTGCTGGAAGACCGTGAGTATCCCAACCGAAGACACGGTTGACTTTCTTGCCCTTCATGGTCTGGAAACGGGGAATCACGTCCTTTGCATAGCCGGTCAGCAAATGACCATAGTGTGGCAAACCGTTAGCAAACGGAGGACCATCGAAGAAGATGAATTCATCATTTGCATTGCCACTATCACGCTGAGCAATGGACTTTTGGAAGGTATCGTCAACGTCCCAATACTTCAGGACGGATTCTTCCATGGCAGGGAAATCTGGGCTTGGAGTGACAGATTCAAACGCTTTGTCAGTCACAGCCTTTGGATAAATGCGATTGCTCATTATCTCGCCTCTTGTGAAACATAGTTGCTTATTCACGTTGAGGACGATGTGTGCATTACTTGCATTACGAAAATCTGTAATGTCACACCCCGCGGTACCACCTCGGTTGTATTGCGCTGAGACTACGCAATACCTCTTGACAGAATACGGTCTGCTCCGTCGGTTCTACTCGATGAGCTTGCAATGCCTATACGCACCACGACGCATCTTTCTTCCGATAGCTCCCCGCTGATAACGGATCACAGCCACCTAGCTGTCTCTATCTTGGATAGCGCCGGATAATCTCAGTCGAAATTCCCACGCTATCCAAGTAACTAGTCTTTGAGTGCTTATACTAGCAAACCCAAAAGATTTTGGATAATTCCTTCATAGCTTAATCGTGTAGGGTCTTCCGGATCGTGATCCAGCGTGATAACGCCTGCATATTCGAAGCCGATTCTGCTTAAAACCTTCTGCATGCGTAGATTTTTTCGATGCGTGTCGATACGTACGATTGTGATGCCTTCGTCCGCCATCGTGCGCAGTAATTCTTTAAAAAGTTTATCCACGACTTTGCGTCCGCGATGCTGGGCGCTGACAGCTACGCGATGAATCACTGCGTATGGGCCGTACTCCTCTACAGGATACGCCCACTGGCCTTCGCGTAAATCCGAATATCCGGCTTCTTCACCATAGGAAATCATGGCTGTGCCGGCAACCACGCCGTCAACGGTGAGTACGTAGCTGGACTCGGCATCGATGTCTGCGATGAAGGTGTATTTATTGGGGTAACCGTTTTGCCACTGTGAGCTCCCATCGGCTTTGAGTTGCGTTTTTGCTTGCTGGACAACCTCCATAATGGCTGGAATATCTTCATATGTAGAGCGTCGAACCAGAATTTCTGGCGTATAATTTTCAGCTCCCTCGACGCCCTCTGCATGCACGGTTGTGCTATTTTTTTCAGTCATAGTTTTCATATAATACGCGGTAAATGCGCACGAGTGTCACAAGACTCGCATATTCTTAAAACATGATTGAAAATCAGGTTTCTTCGACGGGATCGGTGCCACTTTTAGCAAGCCAAACAACGAAGGATAATCCTTGGCAAGTGTCCATGGTGAGCAGCAAATTTGCCGCTGCCGTAGAGCGTTGGCCCAGCTTATGGGTCACCGGTCAGATTCATCAAATTAATGCGCGCCGTGCAGGTCAGGTGTATATGACCTTGCGCGACACTCAGACACCTACACAGATTGAAGTCGTGTTTTTTGGCCCTCCTGCCTACGAGGCAGCGAAATTCCAGCAAGGTGATCTCGTAGTATTGCACGGTAAGGCGAATATTTATCAGGCGCGTACGTCCTTAAGTCTACGTGGTGATGAAATCCACCATGTGGGCAAAGGCGGTCTCATGGAGCAGATTGAACAGCTGCGCAAAAAGCTCAAAGGCGAAGGTCTTTTTGATGAGGAACGGAAAGTGGGGCTTCCACGCTTCCCACGCACCATTGGCTTAATTTGTGCTCCGGGCGCGCGTGCGGAGGGCGATGTCATTACGAATGCACGCCTGCGCTGGCCAAGCATCGAATTTGTGGTGCAACATGTGCATGTACAAGGACCTTCTAGCCCTCCGGAGGTGATGGCTGCTATCCAGGCATTGGACAATGATCCTCGCGTGGAGGTCATCATCGTGGCACGCGGTGGCGGCGCGTTTGAAGATTTGATTGGCTTTTCCGATGAAGGCGTGGTGCGTGCTGCGGCGGCGTGTGTAACTCCGCTGGTTTCAGCCATCGGCCACGAAGACGACTGGACACTGATTGATTTAGCTGCCGATTTGCGTGCCTCTACCCCAACGGATGCGGCGAAACGTGTAGTACCGGATGTACGCGAGGAAATGGATTTGGTGCACGAAGCGCGTCAACGCAAATTTGCCGCACTTCAACGCAAGGTTGATGTGGAACGCCAACGCTTGAGCGCCTACGCAAATCGTCCAAGTCTGACACATCCGCAGACGATACTGGATAAGCCTGTGCAATTCGTGAAAGATGCTCGTCAACGCATTTCGACCGCGATGAACTTCCTCACCGCCGATGCTACGTCCACAATTGATAAACTCCAGGCCACCTTACGTGCCTTGAGCCCACAGTCTACGTTGAACCGTGGTTATGCGGTTATTCAGGCCGAATCCGGCACGGTCATCGACTCTGCCGAAAAACTGCACGTGGATGAGAAGATTAGCATCACGCTGAAATCCGGCAAGTTGGTTGCCTCGGTGACACACATTTACGAAAAGAATTAAAGCTACGGTATATCCCAAGAAATTTTAAGGACTGATTATGACAGATACACAAAATACACAGAATCATTTAAGCGAAGAACAGCTCAAAGAAATCGAAAACATGACCTATGAGCAGGCGCGCGATCAGCTGGTCGTCGTGGTGCAAAAACTGGAAGCCGGCGGTTTGGAACTGAACGCCGCTATGCAACAGTGGGAGCTGGGCGAAGCGCTTGCACACCGCGCTCAGAGCCTGCTCGATGAGGTGGCAAAGAAGCTGAACGAGGTGCAGGAAGCTCAGGCTCAGTTCCAAGCGAATGCTGGCACGCAGGGAAATGAGTGAAGCTTAGCGCCTGTGTGAGTTCTCAGAACCGTGTGGCTGCAAAGTTTGCCACACGGTTTCTTGTTATTTGAGCAAGTTTGTAGATCTCGGCTACACGCTTGACTACACAGTTTTGAAAAAACGTGTACACTTTTACGAGTACCCTGCCTCGGTAGCTCAGGGGATAGAGCACCGCTCTCCTAAAGCGGGTGTCGTGCGTTCGAATCGCATCCGAGGCACTATGTTGTTTCGCCTTTATTTGCAACGATTTTCGCGTATTTTTATTTTCGGTTGCGCGTCTACATTTGCGAAAAAATCGGTAAATGTCCCTAAAAAGTCACACCATTTATATTTCAAATGAATGATCACAATCTGTAATTACTTGTTGCTCACAAACATCATATTGCTTTTCATTGCCCACCACCCACCCCAAACCACCACCCCAGCGTATGCAAGTCCGCCGAATAGAGTGGAAAGTGCCACTCTGACGGCAAGCGTCTTCACCAAACCCTGCCGTATCTTAATATTCAAATGCTTATGTCTTGCCATAAACATCTTCTCCTTCGTATCTTCCTCTCTAAAAAATCAGAGAGTGCTTTGATATATCAAAGAAACACGTGAAGTGTTCCTACTATGTAATGACAAAGCGCACCCGTGCTCATCGATATCGATGATCCACACGCGAGGCTCATGCGTCCTTACCCGCCCAGTATCAAACAGAATGAAGGAAAGTTTTTATGAACAGAAAAAAACAATAAAAAAGTGTGGCTCAACCCTTACAAGGATTGAGCCACACTAAAGAGAGAAGAGAAAGGGAGATGTTTAATTAGCCAACTTCATAAATGCAACTATTATTAGCGGTACATGATCCTCCAGTCTGATTTTTCCATGCATCGCGCCAATTACCTGAATTATCTCCGCCTCCATTATTTGCTGGAGCAGATGGTGCTGCTGGAGCCGGAGCTGCTGGAGCTGGAGCAGTTGCTCCGCCACCTGAATATGAATAGGAACGACCGCTATTATACGATCCGCCACTATAGGTTGGTGCAGCAGCCTGAGCCTGCGCTTGAGCTTGAGCAGCAGCCTGAGCGGCGGCTTGTGCGTCAGCATCGTTCTTGGCTTGCACACTTGCGTTCACACCGTCTATTCCACCCTGGACTGGCTCAAGAGCCTTATTGAGAGACTCCACAGTCGCATTCGTATCATTTAATGCGTTTTGGAGAGTATCAATGAGAGTTTTTAACTGATCACGTGTCGCATTATCAGCTACTTGACCATCAGACGAATTGTACAGATTATTCGCCTCATCCAACTTAACCTGCGCACTAGCCTTCGCATTCTCTAAGTCTTTGTCGGCTTTCGATTTTTCAACCGCAGTCACAGCCTTCTTCACTGCTACTGTTTCCTTGGTCACATTCTTGGTTTGATCATCCAGACGCGCTGTAGAAAAGTCAAATATCTGACTGTAGCTGATGGTGCAGTTTAACGCTACCGCTTTCTTCAGCTTCGTATTCGCATGCTTGCTCAGTGTGTCATACGTGGTTGCGTCCGCTACCTGATCCGCCGCTACCGAGGAAGCCAAAGATTGGGCTTGACCATACTGCTTCTCATACGCCGTATACGCCGTCTTATACGCATCATTCGCCTCACCACACGCAGCCATCAGACGAGAGCGCTGCTGAAACAAGCCATACACACAACCACCAATAATCAACAACACCACAAGAATACTGGAGATGGTAACCAGCTTGCGCTTCTTCCGGCGCTCCGCAACTACTTTTTCAGCCTCAGATTCTTCTACACTATTCATTTTTCTCTTCTCCATCCCTACATATTATGGCTTTAGTTTCTCTCCTCCACCTATTCTAATTTACACCACTTCCTCCCCCCCCCTGTGCATTGTCCGCACGCTATATATAATTGTAATTATCAAAGTTACCATTAAAGAGGTGCTATGAATCTACAATTCACCATCGCTATACATGCTTTGGCATATCTGTCTAAGCATGCGGGTGAGTCCTTTTCATCATCTCAACTTGCCGAGCTCATTTGCGTAAATCCCGTGCAACTTCGCCGCGTAATGCGTGTGTTATGCGATCAAGGATTAGTAGAATCGAAGAACGGAAAGTCCGGCGGATACACCGCCACTCCGCTTACCAACGACGTACAGCTTTCCACGCTTTTTGAACTCTTACGAAACCACGATATCGATCCACGCATCCTCACCGGCACGCCGGACAGCTCCTGCGAAATTTCACGCAATATGAGCTCCATTACTAGCGCTTTAGTTCACGAGGAATTCAAGATCCTCAAAAACTATTACAGCCAATACACCATCGACGACATTTTAAAAACCATTATTTCTAAGGAGAAATCTCATGCAACAGTTTGATTTCATCATCATCGGTTTTGGAAAAGCAGGAAAGACTTTTGCCAAGGCAGCCAGCAAAGAAGGTAAAACTGTAGCAGTGATTGAGCAGTCCAAGCTTATGTACGGCGGCACCTGCATTAACATCGCTTGCATCCCAAGCAAGACCCTCGTTGTAGCTAGCAATCAAGGATTAAACTTCGACGATGCCATGGATCGCAAAAAGGCTGTGGTCAGCGCCTTGAACGGCAAGAATTACCACATGCTGGCAGATGATGACAATATCCAGGTTATTGATGGCACAGCCCGGTTTACTGGAAATAAGACCGTAGAAGTGCTCGATGGCGATAAGGTACTCGATACCTATACAGCTGAGCACATCATCATCAACACAGGCGCTACCTCCATCGTCCCAGACATTGAGGGTCTTGCAGATTCCCAGTACATGATTACCTCTACCGAGGCTTTGGATTTGAACAATCTGCCTCGCCAAGTTGTCATCATCGGCGGCGGATACATTGCTCTCGAGTTTGCGTCTATGCTCACCACTTTTGGCAGCAAAGTCACCGTGTTGGAGCGCTCAGGCAAGCTTATGCCGCGCGAAGATGCACAGATTGCAGAAGAAGCCATTAAGGATTTGAAGGCTGCGGGTGTGGAATTCGTACTGAATGTGGACACGCAGTCTGTTACCGATCACGACGGCTTTGCCACAGTACACACCAGCGCAGGCGATTTTGATGGCAATGCTGTGCTGGTGGCTACGGGTCGCCGCCCTCGCATCGCAAGTCTCGGCTTGGAAAACACGGATATCAAGGTGGGAGACCGCTCCGAAATCGTCGTCAACGAAAAGTTGGAAACCACTGTGCCAGGTGTGTATGCTGTGGGCGATGTATATGGTGGCATGCAGTTCACCTATATTTCTCTAGACGACTTCCGCATTGTACGCAGCCAAATCTTCGGTAATGGACATCGCACCACACAAAACCGCGGACACGTGCCATACTCCGTCTTCATCACCCCAACCTTGGCTCGCATTGGTCTGACCTTCCAAGAAGCGCGGGACAAGGGCATGAATGTGGCAGAAAACACCATTCCTGTCAATTCCATTCCTCGTCACAAGATCAACAATGACCCTCGCGGTCTTTTCAAGGTGGTCGTAGACAAGGACACCAAGGAAATCGTGGGCGCCAGCTTGTACGGCGATAAGGCTGAAGAGCTCATCAACTACATTAAGATGGCTATGGATAACCACATTCCTTACACTTATATGCGTGATGCTATCTTCACACATCCTACGATGATCGAGTCCTTCAACGACTTGATGAACATCTAAACGCACAACTGCATACGCACTCTCCTGCCTCTGTCCGCACTTTTCGTAGGGTTCTCTCGTATAATTCTTAAAGAGGACTTGAAATAACGGATAAAGGTGGAGAACACATGACCAGACCTGAAATCGTGCACCATACATCGGGAAACCGTACGAAAAGCTCCGATTTCAGGTCTGTTCCGTCTTCGAGAGAAGCTCGAGACCTGCCCAAGAAGGCATTAGAATCCCAAAGCTTATTAGAACGTTTACGTCGTAGCGCAGTTTCTCTGTCTGTGGTGCTCGTCGTTATCCTCACTCTCTGGGGTGCTTTGACGTATTACAATGAAAGACGCAATTCCCCAGAAAATCTGCTATCAGACTCCATCGAACGCATCTATACCATCGGCTATCAAACGCGAGCACAAAACCAGATAGATCGCCAAAAAGCTAGCACACGCTTCACTATGGATCACATGCTCATCGAAGCAAATCCTTTTGGCACAAATACGAACTCGCTGTACATCTTTTTCGTCACCGAGCAGCCAATGAGTGTATCTTACAGCGTGTCTGCACCGGAAACGAATTATCCCACCTTTAGTCGCACCGTCTCCACGACTACACAGCGTGGTCGCACGCACGAATTCCAAGTTATCGGGTTGATTCCCTCCACGCGCAACGTGGTGACCTTCACTATTACGGATGCCGCGGGTGAGCAGACTACGCGCACATATTCCTACGACATGGGCGATGTGCTGTCCAACGAGCCCGTACAGATTTCTGTGTCACATTTGGCACACACGGGGTCGAATGTGCCGTACACAAATTTGGGGGACGGGCTCTTTGCAGTCATGCCCCGCAGCTCCGGCAATGCGAATTTCACGTATTTATACGACTCTGATGGGGTTTTGCGTGGCGAAATTCCTTTGAAAAATTCCTCGGCCACACGTTTTATCCAGTACAAGAATCATCTGTACTACGCTATCAGCCCTACGCAAATCGTGGCTGTAGACCGCACGGGCTATGTAGATAATTTCATTAATTTTGGTGACCGCTACTCGCTGGCCGGTGATTTTACGATGGATTCGGCGGGAAATATTGTGGCCATTGCTACCGATGGAGCGACCTATGACGAGACACATGAGGTGGGCACGTATGTGGTGCGCATCAGCGCTCTCAACGGTAAAACGCGCATGCTGGTCAACACCTCCACGCTGCTGAATTCTTACCGCTCCGCCACCGAGCACTTAGCCTTAGCGGCTGACGGCACCTCCACGGATAGTTCTTGGAATTGGTTGGGACTCAATTCCATAGCCATGATTGATGACGATACCGTTCTGCTGTCGTCGCGAGAAACATCCTCCTTGCTGAGCATTGATATTTCGACGGATTCGCCGAATTTGACCTCGATTATCGGCCCTGCCGGCTTGTGGACGGATCCCAAATACTCGTATCTACTGCTCGCGAAGAACGGCGATTTCAGCGATTTTGCCGGGCAAAGCAGCCTTACTATCAGCGACGTAAGCTCAAGCGGTTATACGCTCACCTTGTTGAATAATAATTTCGCCTACTCCCCGAGCAATCCCAGCTTTAACTGGAGTGCGGCCATTCCTCAGGCATCACAGCGCGTCGATCCGGCGGGTACGCAGGCGCATTCTTTTGTGTATACGCTTCATGTGGATCCGTTTGCGCGCACATATTCCTTGGAATCGTCCGTGCAAACGGATTACTCGGCCTTGGATGGCAACGCCCAGAAGGTCGAAAATATGCTCGTCACCACTGATACGTGGGATCATACGTGGACCGTATACGATGGCACAGGCTCTGAACTGGCGCATTACAGCGCTCAGACTTCTTCGTCCGGCACCTCTCCGTTAGCACAACTGCGCAGTGTGCAATATCTGCCTTTGAATGGCTTTTATTTCGCCGGCCAGTACTAGCGCATATTTACGATACACAAGCGGGGTTGGTACAGGCTTTGATAGCCCAAACCAACCCCGCTGTTTTGTTTGAAATTCCTAGAGCTCGAAGCCCAGCGCTTCAGATGCCTCGTGAGGCACAGCTTCAAAAGCCCAATAATCCTCAAGATTGTCATAGGTCGTCAAACTGCGGGTCTCTGCCTTGTCGATATACACTTCGCCAGACAGGTGATCCGTTTCGTGCTGGAAAATGCGTGCAGGCCAGTTATGCATTTCTTGCTCATGCTCATTGCCTGCCTCATCCATCCACGTGGCCTTAATATGCAAGTATCTCTTGCGCACTGCCTGATAGCCGTCAAAGCTCAGGCAACCCTCGTAGAAGCTTGCCGTCTCCTCGCCCAATGGCTCATAGTGTGGATTGATTAAGGTCGTAAAGGGCAGCTCCGCAATGCCGCGCGGGTCGTCCTCATCATCTCGCACATGGTCTTCAATGACGGCGATCGCCAATCCTAAGCCAATCTGTGGAGCGGCTAAGCCCACGCCCGGAGCAGCCAGCATGGTGCCATGCATAAGCTCGATAAGACGGAGCAAGGTTTTTTGGCTGAGCTGACCATTGTACTTTTCAGTCTCCATGCGCAGCACCGGCTCACCCAATTGGACGATAGGCAAATTGCCATCTTCATCCGTATCCGACAGCAAGGAGCGCACATCACGGTCGAATTCTTTGTCTACATTTTTGCTATTCCATGCCATGGGGTCTCCTCTACAGCTTGAAAAAACTTGAAAATCTTGAAAATTGGAAATTTCTTGGAATTACAATGCAAGCTCGCGGGCGACAACCTCAGCCAAGCGTGCGCAGACCTCATCTGCCTGCTCTTGGGTTGCAGCTTCAGCCATGACACGTACCAAAGGTTCCGTACCAGATGGACGCAGCAACACACGACCCGTTTCGCCCAAGTACTGCTCTTCCTTGCGGATAGCCTCTTGCACGGCCTCGTTCGTGTATGCAGCCAACTTGTCTACGTTTGGCACGTTGACCAATTGCTGAGGCAGCTGTGGGAAGTCCGCAGCCAGCTCCTTCAACGTCTTACCGGACTTTACTACCTCATTGGCAAGGCACAATGCCGTCAAAGTACCATCACCGGTGGTAGCAAATTCACGATTAATCACATGACCCGACTGCTCACCGCCGAGGGTATAGCCGTTCTCCAGCATAGCTTCGAGCACATAACGGTCACCTACAGAGGTCTGGACAGTGTTAATGCCCATATCCTTCAAAGCGAGGATTAAACCCAAATTGCTCATAACGGTGATGACCAGCGTATTGTCCTTGAGCTTGCCTTGCTCCTTGTACGAACGCGCAAGAATACCCATAATCTGATCGCCGTTGACGAGCGTGCCCTCTGCATCGACGGCAAGACAACGGTCAGCATCGCCATCGAAGGCCACACCCATATCCGCATCGCTAGCCTTTACCATAGCCTGCAACTGCTCCGGATGTGTGGAGCCTGCATGGTCGTTGATGTTATAACCATCTGGGGATGCGTTAATCACGACGACATCGGCACCTGCGCGACGCAAGGCTTCCGGTGCTACAGCCGATGTAGCGCCGTTCGCACAGTCGGCTACGATGCGCAAACCCTTCAATGGCTGAGGCTGGATCTTATCCTTGCCCATAGGGGCAATAGAAGATACGAGATGATCGATATACAAATTGGTGGCGGTGACATTGTCGTGAGAAATACGGCCTACGCCCGCGCCCGTTGGACGATCCCACTGTGTACCGAGCAATTCCTCAATCTCATCTTCCTTCGCATCTGGCAGCTTAAAACCACCACGAGCGAAGAATTTAATACCATTATCTGGCATGGCATTATGGGAGGCGGAAATAACTGCACCCATCTCTACGTTCAATACCGAGGTCAAATATGCCAAACCCGGCGTTGGCAAAATACCTACGTCGATGACATCAAAACCACCCGAGCTCATACCTGCAGCCAGAGCCGAAGCCAAAAAATCTCCAGAAACACGAGTATCTCGACCAATTAATGCGCGATGTCGACCATGAGCAGTGCTTCCGGCGAATACGCGTACCGCAGCATCACCCATTTTTAATGCAAGGTCGGCGGTGAGCAAACCATTTGCCAAACCGCGCACACCATCAGTACCAAAAAGACGAGGCATTTCCTCTCCTTAACAACTAGAAAAACCTGCCGCTAAACCATTGTAGTCTGACGGCAGGTTATGTGTGTTGATTTTACAATCTATGCGCAAAGCCCGTATCGCAGAGCGTTCTCAGCCCCGCGTGCGTGACTGCTGTGCGTACGAGTGCTTAGAGTGACTCGTTGTATCGCACAACGCGCAATGCACGCTGCGACGAGTCCAAATTCTCGCGAACCATACGACGCAAAGCATCTGCTGCATCTGGATGCGCAGCCAACCACTTCTCTCCTACTTCGACGAGACGCGCAGGATCCGCGAAGCTTGGATACAAGCCAGATCCGCGCGATGTGCCCTTGAGCAAAGCTTCGGACATGTGGAAGGTCTTGTTCTCCCACACCCAGTCGATGACATCGCCGTACTTATCTACGTACTGAGCATAGAGTTCAGGGTCAGAGTTCATGGAGAATCCACCAGCCACATTTTCCAGCTGAGAATTCGTCAGCTCGGTATTGTGCAAAGCCTGATCCCATGCCCAAGCCTTAGCTTCCGGTGTAGGAATCGCAGCCTTCGCCATCACCGCAAACTGACGGTTTTCTGTAGTATCGCGAGCGGCAAGTTCCTCATCCACCTTCTGTGCATCGATGACGCCCGCCGCAGCCTGAGCGATGATAATCGTCCAACGGAAGTTGTTGTCAATCTCCAAGCCCTCGAAGCTGAGGCTACCATCGAGCAAAGCCTGAGCATGCTCTGCGAACTGGTCATCTGAGCCATTGTTCAGATACGCGGTAACCAACTGGAACTGCTCATCGGAGCCGTCCTCAGCAGCCTGAGCCAAGCGGAAGAGTTCCTGAGCGATTTCCTTCTTCAGGGCTTCGCGCTGCGCCACTGGCACATAATGTCCCACAGCCGTAGCCACCTGAGCCAAAGCATAACGGAAGGTGGTAGATTCCTTCTCCGTGCTCAAAGCCTTCAAGCTGGTGTGAATGAACTGCGTGGCTGGCAGCTGAGCATCGCGGGTCATATCCCACAAGCTCAACCAGACCACCGCACGTGTCAAGGCATCCGTGAACTTGTACAGATTATCTAATGCAAACTGCAAGGACTGCTCATCGAAGCGCAGCTTAGTGTAGGTCAAATCATCTTCGTTCACCATGATAAAGGCAGGACGCTTCTTGCCCTTCACCGCTTCAACGATGGTGCGCTCGCCTTCCACATCCAAATCGAAGCGTTCGGTCAGCTCTACCTGGCCATCTGCATTTTCTTCGTAGAATGCCACAGCCAAGCGATGCGTGCGTAATACTGGATATTCCTGCGAAGCAGACTGCACAAGTGCCATTTCCTCGATGGTACCATCCGCTGCGGTCTTGACCTCAGAGGTGATAGTGTTAATGCCCGCGTTTTCCAGCCACTGCTTAGACCAGCTCTTCAAATCACGACCAGAAGTTGCTTCCAATTCAGCAAGCAAATCAGCCAAGGTAGCATTCGCATACTGGTGCTTTTCGAGGTAATTATGAATGCCAGCGAAGAATTCCTTACGACCCACATATGCCACCAGCTGCTTCAGCACGGAAGCGCCCTTTGCATACGTAATGCCGTCGAAGTTGACCTCAGTATCGTGCAAATCCTTAATTTCTGCCACGATTGGGTGGGTTGTAGGCATTTCATCCTGAGCCTGTCCCCAGCTCTTTTCGCCGGACGCGAAGGTAGCCCATGCATCGCTCCACTGGGTGGTTTCTGCCGTGGCCAAGGTGGAGGTGAATTCTGCGAAGGATTCGTTGAGCCACAGGTCGTTCCACCACTTCATAGTGACCAGATCGCCGAACCACATGTGTGCCAACTCGTGGAGCACAGTAACATCGCGACGTTCAGCCAAAGCATCTGTCACCTTGGACTCAAAGACATAGGAGTCACGAATGGTTACCGTACCGATGTTTTCCATAGCGCCCGCGTTGTACTCTGGCACGAAAAGCTGATCGTACTTGGCATATGGGTATGGCACTCCCCAAGTCTTATCGTAGAAGTCCATGCCCGCCTTGGTGACGTTAAACAAGTAATCCACATCCTTGGCCATGGCATCCTTCAAAGCCTGGCGTGCATAAATAGCCATAGGCACTTCGCGGCCATCCGACAGCACGTGAGACGTGTGCCAGCTGGCATAAGGTCCTGCCACAAAAGCAGTCAGGTAGGAGCTCATGGTTGGAGTGGTTGGGAATGTCCAATGCTTGGAACCATTGCCCAAATCCTCTGGCTCGTCGGCTGGCATGATGGAAATTACTTCCCAGGCCTGTGGCGCATCCACCGTAAAGTCAAACTGTGCCTTGATATCCGGCTGATCGAAAACGGCATACACGCGACGTGCATCCGGCACTTCGAACTGAGTGTAGAGGTACACGTTGCCATCCGTTGGATCAAGGCTACGATGCATGCCCTCACCAGTATGAGAATACTGTGCCAGAGCGTCGATGGTCACCGTGTTGTGCTCGGCGAGGTTGGTCAGCTCGATGCGATTGTCTACGAAAACGGTGGCTGGGTCGAGCTGTTCACCGTTGAATTCCACGGAGGTGACGGTGTTGGCAATTAAATCCACAAAAGTGGAGGCGCCTTTTTCTGCGTCGAATTCGATAGTAGAAACTGAGCGGAAGTCATTTTCGCCTTGGTTGAGATCCAAATGCACGGTGTAGTGTGCGTTGGAAATAATGCGTGCGCGCTCTTCAGCTTCGATGCGCGTGAGATTTGCTCCTGGCATTTTTCTCTTTTCTATGGGGTGTGTGCCGGGCTGCGCACAACTTCTGCTCCAGCCCTACACACACGATGGTTATTTCAATAATTTCAGTAATGGAAGCGAGGAATTATTTTTGGACATCCTGGGCTACATCGGCTACAACAGGCACAATCATTGGACGGCGACGGTTAAACTTTCGTGCAATCCAGCCCCCGAGCGTGCGGCGCATAATTTGCTGCAGCTGGTAGGTGTCATGTGTGCCACGTCCCATTGCGTCTTCGAGGTCCGTAATAATGCGTGAGCGCACTTCCATAAAGTCGCTGGCATCTTCTGCAACGGCGTTCAGATAAATCTTTGGACCGGTGACGACCTCGTTCATTTCCGTATCCACAACCACGAAGGAGGAGACGAAGCCTTCTTCGGACAGAATACGACGCTTTTCGAGCTCTTCTTCGCCAATCTCACCCACGGATTGACCATCCACGTAGACATAGCCGCATGGCACAGAACCGACGACCGCCGCATTGCCCTTGTACAGGTCGACCACATCGCCGTCTTCTGCCAGCACGACGTTGTTTGGATCCACGCCTGTCTTCACCGCAATCAAACCATTAGCCACGAGATGACGGTGCTCGCCGTGGATAGGCATCGCACACTTCGGCTGCACAATATTGTAGAAGTACAAAAGTTCGCCTTCATCGCAGTGTCCGGAGACATGAATGGCGGCGTTGTCCTTGTTGACCACACGGGCGCCCATGCGTGTCAGCTTATTGATGACCTTGTATACGCCATGCTCGTTGCCTGGAATCAAGGAGCTGGCCAAAATCACGGTATCAAACTCACCCACGGTGATGTCTGGGTGGTTACCATCAGCAATGCGTCCCAAAGCGGCCATAGGCTCGCCCTGCGAACCGGTGCACATGTACACGATCTTATCGTCCTGGATATCGTGCGCTTTCTTGAGATCAACGACGGTATCTTCTGGCAAATGCAGATAACCCAAGTCGGCTGCAATGCCCATATTGCGCACCATGGAGCGACCCACGAAGACCACCTTGCGGCCATTCTTATGCGCGGCGTCCACGACTTGCTGCACACGGTGCACATGTGAGGAGAAGCTGGCCACGATAATCTTGCGGCTGGCTTCGGCAAATGCGCGATCCAGAGCAGGACCGATGGTGGTTTCTGGCTTAACGAAGCCTGGCACCTCCGCATTGGTGGAGTCGGACATGAGCAAATCCACGCCCTGCTCGCCGAGCTTTGCAAATTGACGTAAATCTGTAATCTTGTGATCCAGTGGCAACTGATCGAGCTTCATATCGCCGGTGTCGATGATATGACCGGCTGGCGTTTTCACAGATACAGCCAACGCATCTGGGATGGAGTGGGTGACGGTGATGAATTCGAGGTTGAAAGCACCCACCTTCATCTTGTCGCGGCCCTGAACTGGCTTGAGCACAGGATTAATGTGATGCTCCTTGCACTTGGCTTCTACTAAAGCCAAGGTCAGCTTGGACCCGATAAGTGGAATATCCTTGCGTAAGCGCAGCAAATAAGGCACACCGCCGATGTGGTCTTCGTGACCGTGTGTCAGCACTAGTGCTTCCACCTTGTCGAGACGATCTTTGATATAGCTGAAATCAGGCAGGATGAGATCCACACCTGGCTGTTCTTCTTCTGGGAAGAGTACACCACAATCGATGAGCAAAATATGACCGTTGTACTCGATCACATTCATATTGCGACCAATTTCGCCCAAACCGCCCAGAGGCACAATGCGCATGGAGCCCTTGCGATACTTTGGTGGAGCGATTAATGGCTTACCGTCGGAAGTGGTGTTTGGATTGGCCTGTGCATTAACGGTATGAGCAGGTGCAGTATTGCGTGGTTTACGTGTGCGCGTGGATTTGTGTAATCCGCGCGAGTTTGTTTTGCGTGTATTTTTACGCGTTCCTTGAGTGGAAGGCATATCTAACCTTTCGTTGAATGTGTGAGCCGAAGCTCCTATAAGCCTGTTCCACTACCGATGAATCTACTTATGCTTGAGCACTCCCGAAGCACGCATACCTTCACGTGCCTTGATCAGCTGTGCGCCATCGGGACCCACATTTGGCAAACGCATGGAGGTATCTGGGATATACCCCTGAACCTGGCAAGCGGCCTTCGCCATCACAGCCTGGAAACCGTCCCCATTCAAGGCTCCCACCAGCGGAGCGAGGTGTACGGCAATGCGCTGTGCTTCCAAAATGTGACCTTCATCGAAGGCTTGCGTGAGCTCGCGCAATGGGCCAGCGGCCACGTGGGCAATAACGGAAATGATGCCCACTGCTCCGATGGACAGGAATGGCAAGTACACGCCATCATCTCCGGAATACCATGCAAGACCCGTTTCCATCTTCTTTACTACTGCTGCGGCCAAATCTCCTGTAGCATCCTTCACCGCAGTCACCTGTGAGAGTCCCGCAAGGCGTACGTAAGTATCGGTGGAAATGCGCACACCGGTACGTCCTGGGACATCATAAATAATTACAGGCACGTCTGAGGAATCATTTACAGCCTTATAATGCTGGAAAATGCCCTCTTGTGATGGTCTTGAATAGTATGGAGCCACGATGAGCAACGCATCTGCTCCAGCTTCTTGAATGTGTTCTGCCATGCGCACGGAATGCGCTGTATCATTCGAGCCGGCTCCCGTAATAATCGGAACGTCTACAACTTCTTTGACAGCACGGACGAGGTCAATCTTCTCCTCGAGGTGGGTCGTAGGCGATTCGCCGGTTGTTCCATTAAGTAGGATGCCATCTGCTCCATCTTTTACAAGGTGCTGAGCGAGTTTCTGAGCAGCTTCGTAATCGATTTCTCCATCCGCCTTCATAGGGGTCACCATTGCTGGGATAACCCGACCGAAAGGCGCATTTTCTAACAGATGCATCTCGGTAGTCATATTTATGAAATTACCTTCTGGGTTTGACTAAAAATTATTAAATCACGCTAGAGGTCCAAATAATTCTCTAGTCCTACGGTTAGTCCAGAGCTCTTGCCTGCGTTTCGGACCGCGAGCAAAACGCCGGGCATAAAGGAGACTCTGTCGAAGGAATCTGCGCGGATAACGAGCTGCTCGCCTGCATTGCCGAAAAGTACTTCTTCGTGAGCGTTCAGGCCACGCAGACGCACGGCGTGCACGTGGATGCCGTCCACGACTTGACCGCGAGAGCCGCCATCAGACTGCGTATTGTCAGGAATGTCATCCATATGAGCCGCTTTGCGGGCTTCGGCAATTTTCTGCGCGGTATGCAAGGCTGTACCGCTTGGAGCATCTACCTTATCCGGGTGATGCAGCTCAATAATTTCCGCAGATTCAAAGTACTGCGCAGCTTGGGCAGCAAAATGCTCAGCCAGTACAGTAGAGATGGCGAAGTTTGGAGCGATGAAAACGCTGAGCTCGGGATGCTCACTCAAAGCCTTGCGCAGCGTATCGAGCTTATCCTCAGTCCAGCCGGTGGTACCGACAACCACATGCACCCCTTGGCTCACGAGGGCAAGCACATTATCGAGGCTTGCGGATGGGACAGAAAATTCCACGGCTACGTCCGTGTTGTCTGGGGAAATAACGCTGATATCGTCACCTGCATCCACGGTTTTTGCTAATACCATATCTGCCGCTGTATTCACGGCATCGACCACATGGCTACCCATGCGACCTTGTGCACCCACCACCGAAACACGTATCATATCTGCTCCTTTGACTTGTGAAAAGAGGCTGGTTCTTTGTCACCAGCCTCTCATTACTCTGTTACACCGCTCTGTTGCGCCCTGCGCGAGAGTGTGTGCCTATTTGCTTCCTACCTCTAGCTTAAACGCCCCAGAGATTATTGCTGGGAAACGGCATGTTTCTTTTCAAAAGCTCTGACTTGCAGATATCCGAAGAAGAAGAATGGGATAGCCAAAGCAGCGAAAAGCCAGACCAGGTTCATCGTGGCAAAATCGCCAATCCTATCGAGGAAAATGCCTCCCACGGCAGATCCCATCGAAGCGCCGATGGTGGAACCCGTGGAAATCCAGCTCAATCCTTCCGTGAGCTTGTTTGGCGGAGCCGTATTGCGCATAATCAGGTTTGCACTGGCGTAGGTTGGAGCCACAAAAAGACCCGAGAACACGCCGAAAATAGCCGCAATCCACAAATTGTGCACCGTCATCGCCACACCCGCAATGCCCAAAGCGAGCAACACCATAAAGAGAATCATGCGCATCCACGCATTGTGTGTATGCTTGCGCGAACCGAAAACCAAGGCGCCGATAAGCGAGCCAGCTGCAATGGTGGCGAGCATAAAGCCCACCTGCTGATAGTGTCCCATAGTTTGCATCACGGCCGTCATCGTCACATCAAATGCCGAGAACGTAGAATTAAACACCGTAATAGCCAGTACCAGCAGCAGCATGCCTGGGTAGAACAAAATATTGCGCGCCCGCAATTGCTCAGAACCGCTCATGGCAGAGTTAGACTCTGCCAGTTCATCTGTTTTATCTACGTTTACCGTGTGCAAGGTTTCCACAGCCGGAGGCGTGGCAGATTTCAAATTGTAGAAAATCATAGCGCCCACGAAGTTAATACCACCAAAGAGAATGAATGGAATAATCGTGGACACTGGTGGGAAGCTCGTAGAAATCGTTGCAGCCGCGATAGGACCTACGATGAAAATCAACTCGTCGATGGCCGATTCCAAGGAGTAAGCCGTATTTAAGTATTCCTCAGGCTTATCGCGCAAAGCCCAAGACCAGCGAGTACGCACTACGGCTCCCACGGCATACATACAGCATCCCACGAGCACGGCCAGCACAAAGAGCACAGGCAAAGGCGCGCGCATATAGGCGGCCGCGGCGAATGCGAGTAACAAACCAAACTGGATTGGGGCCGTAATCAGACCCACTTTTTTCTGACCAAAACGGTCGAAAAGCTTTGCGTAAATTGGTGTAACTATCGAAGCTGCAATAATATATACTGCGCTCATCAATCCTGCAGATGTCCACTCGTTATACAAATTGTTTAAGCACAAAATCATGCTCAAACCGATGGTGGACATAGTGGCGCGCGTCATCGCTCCGGAGATGGAGAACGCAGCAGTGCCCGGAATGGTGAAAATCTTCCTATACACGTGAAGAACCTAACTTTCGAACAAGGGGCAGCTGATGAGTTTCCGTCGTACTTCGACGGCTCAAGTCCGCTACATTTTAAATTGTAATTATAATTATTTTTTTACTTATTCAGTTGTTGTGTGTAGATGAATTTATCTACGGTACGTCCTCCCGGTCCTGGGACCTGAAGGGCTTGCGTGACGCGCTTCATGCCTTTGTAATCGTAGAAGCTGTAATCGCATTCGCTATCAGTATACAGATAGTACTGGCGGGCGCCACTGGTGCGCATCGAATTTTCAGCACGCGAGAGTAGCTTTTTACCCACTCCTCGACCACGCGCCTGAGACGCAATCATAAAGAGGCGCAGTTCCGCTTCGCTCTGTGCGGCCGCGTGCCGGGCAAGATCTACTGTGCGCTGAGCATCTTCGGAAAATTCTTGATACATTTTTTCAAAATCTGCATCCATGCGGCGCAGATTATCGATCTTTTGTAATTCCGATGCTGCCACGCTTTTTTGGGAAATGTGCGCCCGCCAGTCGGCGTCGTTGCGCCACATGGCTACACCCAAAACATGGTCTTGCTGAGCCGTCGAATGCGCCTCATCGATGGCTACCAAGGCGTGGGTGGATGTTTCCAAATAATGTGCTACATCATAGCGGGACAGGGCATGCAACAGCTGCGTCGTATGCGCAGAAGCCTGCTCCATGTCCATCTCATACCACGTGTGAAACATGATGTGAGAAAGTTGGTCAAAATCTTTTTCCTCAGCTGGTCTGACGAGGACTGACTGATTCATTTTTTCCTCAACCATCCGCTCGGCTGGGGTTTGGAGTTTTCTTCCAGCTCGGCTTATCGTTTTCGTTTATAAATGTTTAGGCATCGCCTCGCATGGTACGCAGTAAAGCCAACAAATCATTGGCGGACATCTGCGGAAGATACGCATGTCCAATGGCAAGGGACACTTGCACAAGCTTTGCCGAATCTGGGTACACGATGTAGACGTGCTGTTCGTGTGGTTGGAATTTCTTCTTGAAGAAGAACAAAGAGCCAAATCCGTAGGCTGGTTCCAAGAGCTTACCCATGAGTTGAAGGGCATGCGACAGGAACTCGGATTGCCCTTCACGCACTTCCATGCCGGACAGTGGGGCGGCCGATAAACTGAGGAATTCTACGGAGTTCTCCGGATCTTCCTCACCTTGATCGTGCAATCGCTGCGCCATTCTCGCAATGAGAAATTCCATAATCCCCTTCATACTATCATTACGATGTCGCATAAAGTCAAGCGTCCACCCCACAATATGCCCCTGGCGATACGTAGGTAGCCAACTCGTGACGGCTTGCACAGTTCCCTCTTCATCAATCGCGTAGAGGATTTTCACACGAGAATCCATCAGTTCTTCCACACCACCCAAGGTGAATTTCATCTCCGGAAGCGATTTTTCTTCTGCCCACTCTTCGGACAAATCCATAATCTGCTGGCGAATTTCTACCGGCTCTGCCTTAAACGTAGACAAGACATCCGTAATGCCTTCACGGCTGGCCTTGTTCACCGCTGTGCGGATATCCTGCCATTTTTTGCCGGTGGTTTTCCACTCGCGCGGATTGATAATCATCTCTGTGCCCACGTCGAGGCTGTTCCACCCCCAGGATTCGAGAATTTCGCGTTGCGAGTCGTGCACGCTGTACATCACGGGCGTCCATCCGTGCTCTTCGCAGAACTTGCTAAAGCCGATCAGCGCATTTTCGTAATTGTCCGCCGGGCCAAAAGGTCCGGTAACGGCGATGGCCATATTGAGATACACGCGGTAAGCAATGGCACTTTTCTGATCTTCACTAAACCAATAATTATTGCCATCCCAGGTGGACATAAAGGACATGGATTCGCCACCGGTCTTCAGCACAGCATCCACATGGGACTGCTCTGCCTCGTGTGCGCCCTGCTTAATATTCAGCCATGTGAGCAGCACGGCTTCGACAATCACCCAGAAAAGAATTGCGCTGCCAAAAGCGAGAGCATGATGCCACGTTGAGTGAGAGGCTAGGCTGCTCACCGCCCAGGTTTGATGCAAAAAGCCCATGGGGAAAAAGTGCGTTAACGTGGTCATCACGAGCAGTACCACATCGTGAAGCATCCAATCATGTCCCGAGTATTGCATACGCATATCGGCCGTGGACCACAGGCTTATAGAACCCAAAATGATGCCAGCAAAAACGATGCCCATAGCGCCCATCATGACGTGGGTACGCCGGATTTGGCGTGGGAATGCCTCAAAATTCATGACTAGAGCGATGATAAAGCCCACTACAATGGCGATAAGCAAGAGGACGTTCATCAACGCTCCATGCGTAAACATGTAAGCCACACGCTTCCACAGGGAAAGATTGAAATACCACGCTTGTCCCAGCGGAAGGAAGACATAGAAACTCGCGGTCAGCAGAGCCGTAATACTGCTCATTACAATTGCGGTCCACGCAGCTACACGGCTTCCCTTCAATAATCCCCAAGCAATCGTGAGCATAACCACAAATAAGGTCAGACTCAAACTCAGACTGAGAGACCCATCGGCTCCCAAAACTCGATGAAGGACGATGCAATCGGAACGCAGGGAATTATTTTCGCACATGGTGGCATTGGAAAGACTGACCGTATCGGAACTCATCAGCATGCCAATAGCCGACAGCGGACCCGCATGCACGCGCGAGAAGGTGGATACAATGGGGCCGAAAGCAAGAATCGTATAAATAACAGCAAAAATACGACGCTTTTCGATGACACCTATGTATTTGTAGGTGGACACCACAGCGTACACGTTGTTGCTGGTCACCATATAGCCGCACATTTGCCCCACGAAGGCGCTCAGCAGCAAGGCATAGTCCACAAATTCCCCGCTATACAGGATCAAGGTTGCCGCGGATGCGTACACGATGACGGAAATGCGTCGCTGCCATAACGGGCTCATGGTCGCCGACGCCGCCATAAAGGCGCCGATGACAGCTACCGTTACCCCGTAGTTCACGGGCAGATTTTTCAGTGCAGACCATCGCATAGTACCCGAATACGCCGCATAATACAAGGCAATTGCGGAGGACAAGCCAATGGTTGTGCTGACGAGGGAAACGAAAAGGCTTTTGAGAATGCCCAGTTTTCGTTCTGCAAGGCCAAAGCAGATGACAATCAGCAATACGCCGATGACAATGCTCGGCAGGGTGTTAACGATGACCAGAGTTCCTAAGCTTCTCAGCCATCCATACCCCGACAGATGCTCAAAGCTGATGCGGAAAAATGTACCGGGAAATTTGTCCACGGTACCGGCGGGCAACGAGGAATCGCGTAGAAATCCAAGATCCCAAGCCACACGCATACCTATGTTGACGAGCACAAAAATCGCCGCAAAGATCAGCGATAAGGGTCTTCTCATGAGAAATTTTACGAGATCTTTGCCCAAGGTGGCGAAGCTTTGAGCAATGCCTCGGGAGGATTTTTTACTCTGTTGGGTAGCGGTTTGTGCTGCTTTCATATCAACTCCTGATGTTCACGCCTGTGCTGACGTGGGAAGGTTATAAGTCGTGGTGTCGTGCTGGTGATTTAACGATGCCTTGCGCGCGCTGGCGTGGATTTTCTCGAAATGCTCTCAGATGCGTTTGCTACGTTAAATACGGAGACCGTTGAAGCTTTTCCAGCACCGGAAGTACTTGTACTACTCGTACCTGTAACGCTCAGACTGGTCGCGCTCGTGCCGCCATCGGACAGTGTCAACCCAGGAATTAAGGATAAGGAAGGAAAATCGGTTACCTTCACCTCTGCGCCCAAGCCTGCATGATTGCTAAAATCTGCCACAGCGTAACGCATAACGTTCTGCACGGTCGTCCAGTCGTGCGCAGAACCTGCTGAAAGTGCGGATTTCACCTTCCACCCAGATTTTCGAGCAAATTGGCTCACATACACTACATCTGCCTGCCCCACCGTGTCCAGCTGGCCCGAACCAAACAGAATTGTTTGGTGGGAATTTGGATGCGCGTTAAAAATATTTTCCGGAATATGCGCCTCATACGCGCTTTTATCTCCGCCATAATATGTGTTAATCATGGTGCTTTCTGAGCCAGCGTTTGGCTGTTTTTCTCCAGAAATATCGATGACATAATTAAAGAGTTCCGGATACTTTGGCCCTAGCTCCACTGAGCAGGTACCACCCTGAGAGAAGCCCCCTATAGCCCAATGCGTGTGATCCGTGGTAATCGGCAGATTCTTTTCCATCCACCCCACCACATCTTTCATAAGATAGGTTTCCGTATTGCCAAAGGGAATCGTGTTGGCACACATGGTGTTGTGGAACTGATTTCCTAGCTGATCTGGCGAGATAATAACCGGTGCAAGTCCGTTGTGTTTGGCTGCGTATGCATCTGCAATGGCGCCCAATTGCCCGGCAGTAAAGAAGGTACTCGTATACCCTGGCTGACCAGACATGATAAAAATCACGGGCAATGCGGGCACCTGCGTGGTCAAAGCCGCCGGCGGCACATACACCACGGCCAGTCGCGCATGAAAGCCGGACTCGGTGGCAGGAATTCTGACGCTGTGAATTTCACCGTGCTCCGGCACGCTGATGCGACCCGACTGTGCCAACTTCAGATAATCCGACACCGTCGTCGTAGCCTGAGGGAAGGCATCTGTTTCAGGGTATAAGCTCTTGCCCAGCAGATCGCGAATGGTGGGATACTGTCCGTATGCAGCATTGACCTGCGAGGCGCTGAATAATATAGCGGCTGGAATGAGACAGATAGCAATGATTCTGCGCCAGCTGCGATACAGCACCAGCGAGGCGATGGCATACCCTGCAACGGCGCATCCAAACGCTACGCGGATAAAGACTTTTCTGCCCAGTCCTACCCCAAAGACGAGAAATACATCAGACAGAAGCCACACGGTAACCCAACCGAGTATGAGCCCTGCAAGGGCGCTTAGCATCTGGATAAGGAGCGTCATATACCACTTATGTTGGGAAAAAAGCGAGGTCTTGCGTGCTTCGTGCTGTGCACGGTGCCCTCGGTGGTGATGCGCGGCGTTGTGAGCAGCGTCCACAGATTCATCGCCTGCGGATACAGTCTGCGCTTTTCTGTATGCCGATGCCGGCACAAAGATTGGCAACAACAATACGCAGAGTACGAAAACGAGGACTATAACTGACCAGATGACCCAACCGTGATCGATGTGAACATTGAGAAACCAGTTATACATAAGCGCCTCTTTATATTCCATGTGTTGTGAATTCATCTGTTGTGAATTTCTTCTACCAAATGTCATACGATACAACGCAAAAATAACAATAATTCATCATCTGGTAATAAATTAAGGGCTTTCCCTGATGAATTTCACGATAATTCAGGGAAAGCCCTCAAGTCACATCATGCGCCTGTGAGTTACTTCACACCAATCATGGAGGTCCAGCGCAGATTTTAGCAGCTGCTGCTTACGCGTGCGTCGTTACTCATTGCGATCCGCATCGAAATCCCACACTGACGCATGGAAGAGCTGCTCGATGTCTGCAGCAGTTTTGTACTGCGCATAAATTGTGCGCTCCTCCGCATTTTCCTCGCTGACGTAGTACAAGGCCGCATCCACCTCATCCACCTCAACATGCTTTATGTGTGCCAAAATTTCTCGATACATGTCGATTTGGAGCAATTTTTGCTCAATCTCTTCAGCCTTACGTGGGCGATGACCAGTTTTCCAGTCAATCACCGTATAGCGAATTTGACGCTGATTTTTCTGTGCCTGCTGGGAAATCGGCGAATCTGTAAGGATATTGCCCGCAAAGACCGCATCGATTACGCCAACCACCGCACGCTCTTCGCCTTCAATAGCATAAGCAAAAGGAATTTCAGTACCCACGGAGTCATCGACGCTAAATGGCGAGTCAAGCAAACGCTGCTTCCAGACATGCATCTGCTTCTCCACTGCGTTTTGCGGCTCTTCCCTCTCCACCTCGGCGCGCATGCTTTGCTTGAGCTCGGCAAAACTGCCATCTGCTCGCTCATCTTCCGGGCTGAAATAACGCTCCGCAAAGGCGTGGAATTTTGTACCCAACGTGGCAGGGCTGAGCTCTTGCGCATCTTCATACAAAACAAGGCTCGGCACTGGGCGCATAATGGCGCGAGCGCGTCGAAGCTGCGTCTCACTGTGGTGGGTGCGGTCCTGCCCGGCTTCTGAAGCCTCTATTCTTTCGCGTTGCAAAGCCGTGACCGAGGTGTTACGTTGAGATAGCACGCGCTGAGCCGAGGCGACAATCTTCTGATCTGCATCGTCAGCACTGCTGGTTGCGTGTAATTGCTGAAGCGTTTCATGGAGCTGGCGTGCACACTCATACAAAGAAGGCGCGACTGTTTCCTCTGCTTGCGCTGCATTATGCTCTGAATCTGGCGTCTGCTGCTGCTCAAAGGTGCGCAGAGTTTCGTAGGATTTTTGCAGTACGCGCCCTACGACTGGCTCCACCTCACGCGGATGCGCATAAAGCTCCAAATGAGCATCCTGCACGGCTGTTTGCGCATCCGTAAGCGCTTCCCCGATGACGGTTTGCGCATAATCCTGAGCATCCTGCCCCACGAACGCGCCCACAGGGCTATCTTGATAATTCTGCGCAATCTCAAAATCACCGACGGAAATTACATCCTCTTTCCACGGATGCGTATTCGACTGCTCCGTAGTCATGAAATCATAGCATTCTTGCCAAAAGAGCGACGCCTTACTCACATCTGCCGTAACCAGCTTCTGCCCGGCAGGAATCGCATCCAGGGAAAGGACATACCCCACGGGGTCATCATCATCCGTCATAGCATTCATCGTTTGCGTAAAACCTGTGATGAGCACGTCACGCTTCGCACGCGTCACCGCGACATACGCTAGACGCCGCTCATCTTCCAGTACGGTCTGCCCGCTCTCCTCACGAATGCTCATAGTGCTACTCAATTCGCCCCGCTCTAAGAGGTGTATTTGCCCATACACAAGCTTTTCCAACGCAGCAGAATCACCGATCTTCTTCGGGAAATCCTCCACATCCACAAAGCGTGACACGGAGTCTTTATCACTGCGCACAGGATATGGCACGGCCGTCGGATCTGTAAGCCAGGTGTGGGCGTGCGAAAGGTAGCGCCCAAAACGCGGTTCCGGATCGTCTTTATACAGCTCGTCGGTGGAAAAATAAGACCCCTGGCTGGAGGGGAAGGTGCTCTTGTTCATGCTTGGGATAATGACGCTATCCCACTCCAAGCCCTTCGAGTGGTGAATGGTACAGACGATGACGTCAGCGCCCTGAGCACCCACAATCGTAGGATTTTCCGGCAGGGACTTCTTTTGCCCGTCCAGCCACGATAGGAATCCTGAAACCGTGGCGGTTTGACCATCTAGCAGCTCATCGTTGTACGTGCGCGCCATTTGGGCAATGCTCTCCACGCTGGATACAGGCACGGCCTCTCCGGTACGCCCTTGTGCACGGCTCAACGCATATGCCACCGCTACATCGATATCCAATCCCAGTACGTCCCCAGCCGTGCGGATCACAGCTTCGATGCCACTGTGCAACTGAGACTCTACCCTTTGTACAGCTTGCGCAAAATCGTTAATTTTTGCTGCACCCTCGGCACTACCGGTGAAGTATGTGCGGAGAATTTCTGCACGATTATCTGCTAAAAGAATGTCTGCTAAAGACACCACCGCAGGCATATCCCAGTCCTTGGCAGTATCCGTGTCCTGCACATTCACATGCTTGAGCAAATTTGTCTGTAATTGCTTGTCATAGCTTTTCGCCGCCACGGACAGTGCCTTCAAATCTGAGGCAGCCAAATCGTAGCGCGTGCTGGCCAGTAGATTGAGCACACTCGCAGAATCCGAATGGTCCGCCACAATGCGCAGCAGATTGATAATATCGTGCGCATCTGGTCTATCCATCACGGTTTGCACGCCGTCGACTTGTACCGTCAGGCCCGCCTTCGTCAAGCCATCCACGTATGCGTCAATGCGCGTTTTAGAACGCAGCAGCACCGCCACATACGGCCCCTGCTGTGCGCTTTCGCCACGTTTAATGCGTGCATCATTGTCCGCTTTGCTCTTATCCACAGCTTTCAGCGCATACCGCACAATGCCATCGATCTCCTGCTTCATCGAGGCATAAAACATAGCGCCGAAAGAGCCTTGAATGCTCTGGGCAAGCACAGACAGCTTCTCTACTGGACGCTCCTGCAAGGCAATAGTTCCCGGACGGTCGTATGCATCTTTGTGCCCCATGCGCAACGGATTGGTAAGCATATTCGCCATATCCAGCACTAACTGCGGATTGCGCACGGTTTTACTCAAGGATAAGGGCGTACCCACGCCTGTTTTCTGTACGAAAGCAGCGAACGCACCCGGAGCTGCACCGCGCCAGCCGTAAATGGCCTGATACGGGTCGCCCACCGCCGTCAGCGCGCTATGCTGCCCCTGCGCGTTCACACCGTGCGGAGCAAAGAGCTGGACTATCAGACTGGCCTGTGTGGTCGAAGAATCCTGATATTCGTCCAAAAAGACATGCGAAAATCGCGCACGATAGTGCTCACCAATCCAGGGAAAACGCTGAATTAATTGCATGGCGGCAATAGTGAAATCCGCAAACTGAGCCATATGGAGTTCGCGTTTTTTCTGAGCAAATAAACGTACATATTTCAGGTACATGGACCGTTTACGCGTTTTATCACGCAAGTCCGTGAGCATATAGGCGAAATAATCACGGCTTTTCTTCTTCATCCAGTTATCGAATGTTTTCGCCGTTGTAAATTTGCCGATGTCTACCTTATCCCCGAAACCTTCCAGGGTCTGCTCTTCAGGATATTCACGATCCATAATCTGCGTCAAATGCTGGATAAAGGCATCATCCCAGGTTTCTATGCGCCGAATGGCTTCGTCCACACTCGTGCAGGAGCCATCAATCATGCTAGAACTAATAGCATCGCTTAAACTCAGCACGCGTGTAACAATCGTGGAGTAGGCTCCTAAGTCCGAAAAATCATCGAGTGAGTCCGTACTTCCCTCACTCTGACTCGAGTCAGACTCCTCTGCTTCTTCTTCATCACCGTATAAATCTGCCACTACTTGGCGGAAATTTTCTTGGATGACCGTATCCACGAGTTGGTAGGCTCCCGCTTCGCTCAGTGGCACCGTTTGCGGATTCATGCCTACCAAAAGCCCGAACTGGCGCACAATGCTTTGGAAAAATGCATCATAGGTATACACATCAGGCTTCATAAATGCGCTATCTGCATGGCTTTCTAAAGACTCGGAATCTAGCTCACCCTTGTGTTTCTGGGCTGCCTCATCCCTATGCTTTTGCACGGCAGTAGAAACGCGTGTTAAAAGCTCCGTAGCGGCAGCCTTCGTAAAGGTCAGACCCAGAATTTTCTCTGGAGGTACGCCCTCGCTTATAAGCCGGATAATGCGCTGAGTCATGGTGAAGGTTTTTCCAGAGCCCGCACCTGCCACAATCAGCATCGAAGCATCCGCATCTGCATCGACGATGTGTGATTGCTCATCGGTTAATGTGAACTCTGTCATGAAAGCCACTCCTCCATTACGGAATTATTTTTCCCCGCACACAAGGCGCACACGTCGGTATACGCACAGTAACGCACATCGTGCGTGCTGTGTACTTCGGTTGCGGTAATAACGTCTGATTTCAATGCCGCCGCAGCATAAAAGACGCGCGCAATTAAGGCCAGCGAATACAGGGTTCTATCCGCGTCACGCATGCGGTATTCTTCTTGTACACGCTCCAAAGCCTGCGGACTCAAGCTTCCTAGATAGCTCTTGTCGAAGGTGAAGTCATCCTTACTCCACAGTTTGCTGTGCTGTTTGTAATAGCTTCTCGTAGCACTTTCATAACCCAAATGCCCCTCTACAAAGAGTGCCGGCTGATATTTGTGGAAACCCTTGTGGCGGGATGTGGCAGGAATATTCTCATGCTTCACATCGAACAGCGCGGACATAGTAATCTGCGGCGCCTGAGCAAAAAGCTCGGCGCGCTCAGCGTCAGTATCGTGCTTTTTACCGTGGAAAATAAGCCCTAACTGGTAGCTGGTGAGCTGAAGATTGCTGACAATTTCAGACATCGCATGTGCTTTATTTCCCGTTTTGTAATCGATGATGTACACCACGTCTTTGCCACCGACTTGACCGTGCTTTTCTACGCGATCAATCTTGCCATGTAAGTGCACAACGGTGTTGTAATCGTAGCCCTCCGGCATGCCATTGACGAGCATGCAGACCAGCGCGCTGAATTCCTTTTGTGTCAGCGGTGTTCGACCTTCGATGGCGTTGTAGGCGAATCGAATATCCTCCAAGGTGATAAAAGCGTCGAATTCCTTCTCCACTTCTGCGCTGGTCACCGGCACAAAGGGCGGGTGCCAATCTGCATCTGGCGCCAGCTCACTGCTGTGGGAATTGACAAAATAATACGCAATATTACCTAGAATTTCTGGAGCTTTGGCATCGTTTTTGACCTGGCTCATGTACTCTTTCAGACCTGCATCCAGATTTGCCGTGCTCTTGAGACTGTTGTACTGCTTCAACAGGGCATTCGTTACCCAGTTCAGCACGGCGGGAGGATTGGAGAGCTCCTCTAGTTTAGCCTGATAAAACTCCTCGGTATCAAAATGCATATCTTGGCTGGCCCATTGAGCTACTTCGTGGATGAGATCTCCGAAGGAGGTAGCGGCTGTGGACTGTCGCGTGCCGGAGAATTGATTTTCTAGACGATAGCAAATAGGGCATCCCCAAATGCTCTCTACGCTGGACGGAGATACCCGCACGGGCTGGGCATTTGAGTCTTTTTCTTCCTTGAAGTTATCCACGTCTGCGGATGGAGCGGAAATAAAAGCCCATTTTTCTGGAGCGGCGAAACTATACCCCTGCGTGCTTAAAAAGTCGAGGGTCTTTAATGCATCCTGAGCGCGTGGACTGAGATTATCCGCATCTGGCTGGATGTGTTCACCGCCAGCTGCCAGCAATTCCTCACTCAAAGTGACGCGAGCTTGGCGGATGATATCCGTCATACTCATATGTTTTGACGATGTGCTCTGACTGTCCTGCGAACCGTCTTTCGAGCCGTCCTGCGAGTCGGTAGACGACTGCAAGTCCACTACCGGAACCTCCGTAAAATCAGCCTTTTCCAGAGAATCCACACGGGCAAATTTTTCTGGCATATACGTATACAGAAAATCCGATGGCGTGGTGGTGTTATCCCACACAGCACTGATATGCAGCCGCTGCTGCGCCCTCGTCAGCGCAACTAAGAAGCTGCGCTTTTCCGCGTGCAGCACATCGAGCATGCGCGCATGCGCATCCATAGTGATAGCGCCATGCAGGACCACATCGCTTAAATCATCAGCTCCCAGCAAGGTGTTGCGCACAGCAAGATTTGGCCAGATGGACTGCTGCATTTGGGGGATCCACACCTGATCCCACGTTTGCCCAGCCGTTGAAGCCACGGTGGTCACGGTTACGGCTTCTTCTATAGGCGCCACATGTGCTAGAGAATCCGCCAAAACTTCCAAATTCGCCACACGCATCATGAAAGCATCAATGCTCAGTGCCGCATTATTTTGATTGGCAAAATCAAATAATCGCATAGCGCCATCGAGCCAGTCATTGTAATGCAATCGTGCGGAAATATCGGAGTAGTCTAAAGCTTTTTTCTGCCAGTCATCGGATACGTGGGCAGCCTTCCAGGTAGCCCAAAGGATGGCGATAATGTTTTTATCACCTTCGGATGCTGCCGTTTCTGCGCTGGCATCCATCATGCTCAGCAGCTTTCTCAGAGCCGCCACATCACTCGATTGACGCGCGTCCATTGCAGAGAGCACATCCATAATTCTTGGACGCACACCCTCCACATCGAGGAACACAAGGGTTTTCAGCGCAGACGCATTCAGCGGATACATCCCCGCTGCTGCGCCCAGCTGCTCGCGCACGTAAGACCAAGCCTCAATAATAGACTGAAAGTCATAATCCGTATCTGCCCGGCCATCCCCCCAGGCTTGAATAACTGCGCTTAACGCATTCAGCAAGGCTTCAATGTGATTGACACGCAAAGGATGATTGTCCTCTGTCATGCCCAACGGACTGCTCGCGAACTGACGCAAAAGCGCCGATACGCGTTGAGTTAGTGCATCCAACGTGTCAAAATTCTCCGGACGTATTCGGCCCAACTCAATGGCCGCAAACAATCCTAAGGCCACAGGATCTTCGCTCAGCGGCTTAGAAATTGCGGAAAATCGTACCGGAATCCCCTCATTTTGTAAGCGTTGCCCAAATAAACGTGCCGTAGAATTATCGTGCGTAATAATGGCCATGGCATCCCACGACTGCTGCTGCTCGACGCGGTGAGCCATAATGTCCGTAACAATCCATTCCATTTCGTCACGCGAGGACTGGAAAATATGGGCATCTACGCTGTTATCGTTGCTCACATCACCACGCGGCGCGTAGATTTCTGCCATGCTGCGCACCGTATCCGGGAATTTTTGCGCACGCTCCGGTAAAGCGATATCCGTGTCGTAAGCGGCCGGGATATTTAATGCCACACGGGAGGCGGCGATTTCCCTGTAATTCATCTGGGAAAGCTCGAAACCGCTGACGAGGTCGAGGCGCTCGGCGTGGAAATACGCAAAATCTGGCGCGAGAAACATATTCGATGTGTGTGTATCCCCGGCAGGAGCAGGCTGGGCAGCACGATGCCATAAAAAGTCACCATCCGCGCCACGGAAGCCGAGCACCGACTCATCCGGATTGCCAATGAAAATAATCTGCGTGCCGTATTTGTGCAATTCTTGAAGCAAAAACATGGCCGCCAGGGTTAATTCTTGCGCATCATCCACCACCAACACGCGCGGATAATGCAGGCCAATTTCGCGTGCCTGTCCACTTGAAAAGGTCGTAGCAGCCTCGCGCAGTAAGCGGGAGGAATCCAACCGCAGCTCACGGGGATACTGTGCAAGTACCTCCTGCGCGTACTCCTTTCGCAGCACAAAGGATAAGCGAATCTGAATGGCCCCATGCTCTCGCGCATGCAATTGCTTATATTTATCTTCAGAGTTTTTCAACGCCGCCACCAGCGCCTCCTCATACGTATGAGAAGCACCCAATTCGTTCATGCGGGCAAGCATATCGCGCAATTGCAGCATAAACACCGGCGTTAGATAGCTTTCAAACAAGCTTAAAGTGTCACGTGCTCCACCTGCTTGGTTATCCGAAGTGTTGTTGTGTACATCACTCTCACTGGGCACACCTTCGAAATACGTGCGCAGCAGCATGCATGTCTCGCACAAGTCGCCCGTACGCGCATGAGAAATATGACGATCAAAAATGACTCTCAGCAGGGCAGTCTGCTCTGCACCGTTGATGAGCTTCGGCGCTGGAGCACCGAGCAGCATCTGACGTTCATCGAGGATGCGGAAGGCTATAGCGGACAGCGTGGTGGCCAGACGGCGCTGACCGGATACTTTCAAGGCCTTTATAATCTGCCGATTCGCATCATCCGCAGTCATGCGGTTACTCACCGCTAGACTCACATTTGTGGAACCAAAGCGCTGCACCGCTGCCACGGTTACCTGCTGAGCGAGCGTAGTCTTACCACTTCGAGGCGCTCCTGTCACCAGCCAATTGTGAGCATGCCCGCTCGTTTCCGTTTCCTGCGTATCATCGGCAAAAGACTGGACAATCTGCTCATATGCCTGCTCTAAAGAAATTTTAGCCATTCAGATTTCTTACTCCCGCGCGCAACAGCTTCCGTAGCCGCACCATTGTGCGCATACCGAAGCTATTGCGCGATTGATTAACCCAATAATCTAAGAAAATTTTAAGCAATCGGAAGAATATTTCTGCCTGTCTCCCACCTTGCGCCGTCGAGACTTAGAGCTCTACCTCCACAAGCTCTACACCGTTGTCTTTCAACGCATCGCAGGCCGCAATGCCCTGCTCTGGGCTCACCGGCGCGCTCAGATTTGTGAGCACGCGCGTTTCAAAACCTAAACGTTTCGCATCCAACGCGGTGTCCTTCACACAGTGAGACAGTGCCAGTCCACACACGTCTACCTCGGTAATGCCCGCATCGCGCAAGGCATTCTCTAAAGTATGCCCCTCGTCCAGTTCTTTTTGTACCTCTTCACGGGTGGCGATACCGTAACCGTTGTCTTCTACACCTTCAAAACCGGAGTAAGCGGCAGAATATTGCCCCTTCTTAAAGTGACGCGTAATACCCAGATTTTCGATTTCACGATGCAGCTGAGCATTATCACTGCCCGCAAAACCATGCACAGGCCACGTATCCACGAAATCCGGCGTATCACTGAAATGCCTACCTGGCTCGATATGCCAGTCCTGCGTGGTAGCCATGAAATTGTAGTCGGAACGATGTGCATTCACATACTCAGCGATGTTGTGCGCTACTGCGTTGCCACCTTGGACACCCAGCTCTCCGCCCTCGCAAAAAGTTGGCTGCACATCAACGATAATCAGTGCTCTCATCTTAATCCTCTTTCTTTCTTCTCATTTCTATGATGACGACAGCGCTTGCCGCGTTTTCGTCTTGGCTTAAAGACACATGAATGTGCTCCGTCATCGATGAAAACTCAGGATGTGTGCTGCCCAAGCTTGTATGGAGCCGTGTAACTACTTCTGCGTTGAGATACATGCTGGGACGGCGAATTGCATCGTTCAAAATTTCAATGCTTGCCCACGGAAAATTGTCAATCGTATACGGCATCGTCATGCTCGGCGCCAAGGCATGAGACCAGGCTTTAAGGAAGGCTTCTTTTCCTGCCCAACGCGTGGCTAAATGCGTGCTGTAGGGCGTATGATTCTGCGCTGATATCTGCCGGCACTGGGCCTTTTCTTTCTGTGAAAAAAGATTTTCAAACCTGCTACCCGCTATGGACATCTGCGCTTCAAACGCGGCACAATCCACTACATCGTGACCCATTCCAGCTATGCACGCGTCTAATTGCCCTTCGAAGGACTTCACAGAATCCATAAACTCAATTTAGCACTGAGGATGAATACAGCGCTCTGCGATTTCGATTTTATCGACGCAAGCGCTGTGGTGGGGTATCCCAGCAAAGCCTTATTTTACAAGCTCTTCATAACGCCAGCAGTTCACCTCATGATCATTGGCCAAGCCTGCCGCTTGGAAAAAGGAGTAAACAACCACCGGTCCCGCAAATCTAAATCCGTCGGCTTTCATGCGTGTGCTCGCCTTTTTCGCAATGTCGATTGTGTTTGGCAAATCTTCCGCATCGTGGATGTGATGAACAATCGGCGTATTATCTACAAAACGCCAGATATACGCATCTAAGCTCTGACCCGCGTTTTCTAGGTCTTCGACCACAGTGGCGTTATGAATAATAGCGTTGATTTTCCGACGATTTCGGATGATTCCCGCGTTTGCCATCAAGTCCTCAAACTGCGTATCCAATTGGGCTACGCGATGGACATCAAAGTCTGCAAAGGCTTCTCTCATGGCCGCACGCTTGTTGAGTACAGTCTGCCAACTCAGACCTGCTTGCATTATTTCGAGCGAGAGTAATTCAAAAAGTTTGCGTGAATCATGGCAGGGTGTGCCCCACTCGGTGTCGTGGTAGGTTCGCATTAACGCATTCCCCGAGTCTGCCCATGCGCACTGTGCCATTGAATGCTCCTTCACACCGAAACGAATACTGAGACATAGTGTAGCGCGCAGAAAATAAAACGTACATCACCTTTTGAGGTGGTTTTATCGATTGAAGACTTTAATTTCTATACTAACAATGCCAATTTTCCCACAAATCGCCCACCACACTGCCCGACCACACATCCCACTACTATGTGAATTGTATGAATGAACGGTAGCGTTCAACACGTATCCAAAGGAGGATATCTTATGGTGTACCGCATGATTTTTAACCAAGAATCATATTTCGGCCGCGGAGCTATTGAGCAAATCCCTGCTGTGGCAAAGGCTCATGGTTTCACAAAGGCATTTATCGTTACAGATCCAACGCTTGCGGATCCAAAAGTTGGCACTGTAGACAAGGTGACAAAGATTTTGGAAGCCGCGGAAATTCCTTTCGAGGTCTTTACGAATGTGAAGCCAAATCCTCCTGTCGAATGCATCCAAGATGGTGTGGAAAGGTTCAAGGCTTCTGGCGCAGACTTCCTCATCGGCTTGGGCGGCGGTTCCCCACAGGATACCTGCAAGGGCATCGGCATTATCGCTGCAAATCCTGAGTTCGCAGACGTGGTAAGTCTAGAAGGTGTGGCAGATACTAAGAATCCTTCGGTGCCAATTTTCGGCGTGCCTACAACGGCTGGTACTGCTTCGGAAACTACGATTAACTATGTGGTTACCGATACTAAGAACAAGCGCAAGTTCGTAGCTGTGGATCCTCACGACATCCCTGTCGTGGCTTTTGTGGATCCTGATTTGATGGACGGCATGCCTCGTAGCTTGAAGGTGGCAACCGGTTTGGATGCTTTGACGCACGCCATTGAAGGTTTCATCACGCCAGGTGCGTGGGAATTGTCCGATGCGTTGAGTTTGAAGGCTATCGAGCTGATTGCTCAGAATTTGGCAAAATCTGCGGAAGGCGATGTGCCTGCAGGTGAAAACATGGCTTATGCTTCCTACATCACAGGTATGGCTTACTCCAATGTGGGCCTCGGTTTGGTACATGGCATGGCTCACCCATTGGGCGGCCGCTTGGATGTGGCTCATGGTGTGGCGAACGGTATTTTGCTGGCACCCGTTATGGAGTATAACAAGGAGTTCAGCGGTGAAAAGTACAGGGCTATTGCTCACGCCTTCGGCGTAGAAAATGCTTATACCGGCGACCTGGAAGAGGTACGCAATGCAGCTGTGCAAGCTGTGCGTGATTTGACTGCAAAGCTCGGCAACCCTACCAAGATTTCCGAAGTCGGCGCTACAGAAGCTGATTTGAAGGATCTGGCACACGATGCCTTTAACGATGTGTGCACACCTGGAAATCCTCGTCAGGCTACAGAAGAAGATATTTTGGCCATCTACACGTCTTTGATGTAATAAAATTATCTTTTCAAAATAAAACTGTGGCGGTGCGCTCCGAGGAGAACGCACCGCCACAGTTTTGTTTATTTCTTTAATTTTTTACTTTTCAAAATATCCGCTGGCACCTAAGCGCGCCTGAGGATCCAGCAGCATGCGCTTTTCCACTGCGTGAGCATCATAACCGTGCTTATCCTCATGGTAGCGGCGATTATCAATCTGCTCGTAGAGCTTTGCAGTGCCGCGCATCGCACGCTCCAAGTGCTGAGCGCCGGCTGCGAGGCGAGCATTTGCGCGCTGCTTCCACTGCGCAAGCGCATCCTCGCCTTCAGCATTGCGTACCGCCGCTTCGAAAGCACCCGGATGGACCACTGCCACGAACCCCGACACATGGCCAAATCCAAGGGATGTGACCAATCCTGCCTTGATATCATGACCGGATGCGGACACATCCAAAGGCTGCTTAAACCAAACCATATGATCATCACGCTCCAGCTTGCTATCCACCACATCCAAGGAAGCATTGGCTGGGATGATGCCCGTATGGAAGAGATCCGTCAAGCCATGCATTTGGAAGATAGCTGCACCACCCTTAGAGTGACCGGTCAAGCTCTTTTGAGAGATCACATACAATGGATTTCCATCAGCACGACCGATGGCATGAGCCACAGTATTGTGCAATTCGGATTCGTTTGGATCGTTGGCATTCGTGGAAGTGTCATGCTTAGATACCACGGCGATATCGTCCGCACTCACGCCCAGCTTTGCCAGCTCACGTACAAGGTGTGAATCTTTACCGCCCTGGGCTGCAGCGAGCGCGCCCAGTCCTGGAGCAGGAATCGAGGTATGTGCACCATCTGCGAATGAGCGGACATACCCAAGGACGCCGGCCACAGGTAAGCCCATCTTGAGTGCAATATCTCCGCGCGTCAGCAGCACGGTGCCGCCACCTTGGGATTCTACGAATCCTCCGCGTCTGCGATCATTTGGTCTGGAGAAGAATCGTGACTCGATGCCCTTGTCATACATTTCCTGTGAACGCGCCGTAGCATTCATGTAACCAAAGCCGTTAACGGATTCTGTACCGATGTCGTCGATAGCACCCGCCACCACGAAATCAGCCTTGCCCAGCTTGATTTTATCGAAGCCTTCTTCTACCGAGACTGCTGCCGTAGCGCATGCGGATACCGGCTGAATCATATTGCCGTAGCCACCAATGTAGGACTGCATGACATGTGCAGCCACCACGTTTGGCAAGGCTTCCTGCAAAATATCGCTTGGATAATCCTTCCCTAAGTAGCGGTCCAGATAGAGCTTGCGCATAGAGGACATGCCGCCAAAGCCGGTGCCTTGAGTGCTGGCAAGTTGCGAAGGATGGATGCTTTGCAAGATTTCCGCAGGTGTGAAACCAGCAGAAATAAAGGCATCCACGGCAGTGACGATATTCCACAAAGCAATTTGATCCACATCGCCGACCATGGAGCTTGGAATGCCCCAGCGCGTTGGGTCGAAGCCTTCTGGGAATTGGCCACCGACCACGCGCGTCATGGTTGCACGGCGAGGTACATGCACAGAGGTGCCCTTGAGGCGCGTGACAATCCATTCGTTATTTTCGGCATCAAAGCGAATGCTCGTATGCTTGTCATCATTATCGAGGTACTCACGCGCGGTTTTTTCATCTGCTACGCTGAAACTCATGTCATGGTCGAGGAAGATTTCCGCAGATTCCTCATTCGTGCCATGCTCGAAATCGTTACCCATGCCATCGGTAAATGGACGGATACCGCTGCGCGCGACGACGTCATCGTGGAATTCCTCGTAAATATCTTCTTCCGGCACAAAAGTGTCGTTCTGGTCATACCAGCCAGATTCCGGCGTATCCGACCAAGAAACCAGTCCCATATTCCATGCCAATTCCAGCACACCGGTGGCGTTCAAATCTACCGTGCCATCGCTGTGGATACCCAATTCGGCCTGCAAACGGGTACGACCAAAGCCCCAAGGTCCCAGTTCGCCGATATTGACGATAACGACCTCATCCTCTGGTTTTGCGCTGACCTGCGACCAGTCGGAAGCATGGACAGGCGTTTGAGAAGGTGTATGAGGCGTTGGCAGTGCCTTCAAGCGTGAGGTGCGGGTGTGTTGCTGGGCGCCTGGTGCATCATCTGTGTCATGCGCTGACGTTTGAACTTGAGCCAGTGCTTCTTCACGCAATTGAGTGATGTTTAACGGCTCGTTTCCTAATCCTCCGGTCAGATCCACATTCAATGGGCTGAGCTGAGCCTGCGCACGAGCATCCTTCGAGCAGAGCTTGAGCAATTCCTCTGCCATCTGCTGCGTGGTGTAGGTGTGGATGCCGCGAGATTCTACGACATCGACCAGCGGATCATTGCCACCCATCAAACCGGTACCACGTACCCATCCAATGCGTGGATGAGCAAAGGTCACGTGCTGGGACCAGGTCGTTTCCGCATGAGAGCGTGTCACCAATGCGTCGAAGGCAGACTTCACTTCACCATACGCACCGTCACCGCCAAATACACCGCGGTTTGGAGATCCTGGCAAAATCACATGCAAGCGATGCTCCACATTCGTTTCCGCACCCAATGGAGCCAATCCTGCAATAGCACGTTCCACTGACCAGAGCATAAGTCGAGCCTGAGCTTCGAAAAGCTCACCGGAATCTTCCAAACTGCCATGCACAGCAGGAGCCGCGAATGGGAAGAAGAGCGTAGGACTGAGGGCCGGCTTGATTACGGTCGTAGTAGCACCATGCGTTTCCTTCTGCTCCTGTCCTATCCATTGAACGAGTGCATCCACATCACGGAAGCTGGAGAGATTAGCAGGAACCAGCCACAACTGTGCATTCTTCGTGGCATGTGCGCGATACACATCCTTCGCCCACTGCTTGACGCGCGGGCTGAAGCTGTGACTTGTGGCAATAACCGTGGCGCCGCCAGCCAGCAGACCTGCCACCACTTCACCGGCGATGGAATGCGCAGAAACACCGGTCACCACCGCCACATCCTGAGCAAAGTGCTGTTGGGCTGCGGCCTGTGATGGCTTCATCAACGCACGGTCAGCGATGTCCTCAAAGACCTTAGCCAGCTGGTGCTGAGCCTGTGCTGTGCAGCGCTGGGCATACCAACGCGCCTGAGCAGCGATGGTCTCACCTGCGGAGTCGAAATTATGAGACTGCACATCGAAGTCCTCCTCATAGTAGAGATGAGCCAAATCCTCACGTGCACTCGCCCAGCGGTCATCGATAAGCATGGCCTTACGCGCATCGAATCGTGGTGCAACCTGCTGGACCCAATTACTGCCCAACTCGGCTTCTACAGCGGCAATGACATCGGCATTATTCTCTTCTGCACGTTCTGTAACTTCAGGCTGTGCCCCAATGCTACGCAGAATAAATCGAGCAGTTTGAGCCAGCACGCCATTATCACCTGTTACCTTGTTTTCAAACTCGGTTAACGCAGCAGAGTCCACTACAGCCCCAGCAGCACCGGACTGTGCAGTAGCCATGCTGACACTGACCCCACGTGCGGCTGCTACTTCTTGTACCGCTTGATCAATTAAGGCATCGGCTTCTGCGCTGGAAGAAACGGCTGCGGTTGGCAAGCTTGCCAAATCGCCACCACGTGCGCTCGCCCCTTCACGCGTATTGAGCAAAATTTGAGCAGTAACGGCACTGGCCCAGCCTTCACCCAGACCCCATGCTGAGGATACACGCTGCGCAATGGAGCTGGACTTAATGCCCGCTGCACCAAACAACGCATGCAATCTGTCGCGGATAGCATCGCTCAACACCGGTCCGAAGGCCTTGTAATGCGGAGCAGCCGCATCCACAATGCCATACAATGCACCCACGGTGGCTTCTGCAGCGCCCTCAATACTCGCCACAGACAGCTCGGAGCTCATATCCATAAGCAATTGATTGCGCTTGGAGGAAACGCCATTAGTCAACGTATCCGTGGTATCCGCATCACCGATCTGCTCGACACGAATCTTTGCACTGTAAGCCAACAGCGTTCTAATACCATCGGAAGCCATGAATTGAATATCCGCAGCAGGTGCAGCAGAGCTTGGAGCAGCGCTCACTTGTGGAGCAACCTCCGCCACGGCAGCTGGCTGCGCAGTCGCAGGAGCTGGAGCTGCAGCTGGAGCCGTGGCTGCTGACTGGCTAGCATCCTCCTGCTCGACGACGGTTTCTTTAATCAAAGAATCCGCGTCATTATCCGTCAAGTACACACGCGACTCATCGCGTCCCACGTTGTACACCTGAGCCATTACATCCGCAAACTGTGGCAGCTTCAGGGTGCGCGCACCCATATTTGCCAAAGTTGGAGACTTACCCAGACCTACTTCTACATAATTTTCTACGCCCAAACCCTGGCGGCTGCGCGGCGTGAACAGCAAGGCTTGCGTTTCAATCCAACGCACAGGAGACGCAAACTGCCAGCTGAGCAACTCAGTGAGTAACAAACGGCCCAGCTTTTGCTCATCCGCCGCATACTCATCCCACAACGCACTATCCTCCAGCGCCGCACGAATGCGTTCAGAAGGCACCACATCGAGGATAGACTGTGCAAATTCCTTCGTCATTTCAAATGGTCGAGCCACCAAATTAGGAATGTAACGTCCCTCCAAAACGGAGTAATCAATATGCTCAGGCAGCAATTCGTCAAGTTTATTGCGGAATTCTGGCACACCCGAACGCAACTTCGTGGAATGGAACGGCACATCAATGCCTGGCACATACATGAATGGACGCTTGCCCCCGGCAGCCTTAGCCCGTGCCGAAGCATCGCGATTGAGGTACTCCAAACCGGCAATTGTACCTGCAATAGCGTACTGAGAACCTGCCAAATTAAAGTTCACAATTTCCAAGAATTCGCCGCTTTCGCGCGCCAGCTGAGCCACATAATCCTTCACCGTGTCATCTGTAACGCCGAATTGGTTTGGACGCAAAGCACCCATGCGGTAGTTGGAGCGACCCTGTGCATCGCGCTCGATGAGGTGATGCATGGTCGAGCCACGGTGGAAGACCAGCTCCACTACTGTTTCGAGTGGAATAATCTGCGCAAAAGCACCCAAAGCGTTGTACTCACCCAAGGAATGTCCCGCAAAATACGCAGGCTCGAAGCTGACGCCCGCCTCACGCATGCGAGCCGTTTGCGCGAAGGCCACGGTAGCCAAGGCCACCTGCGTAAACTGCGTCAAATTCAACAAACCTTCTGGATGACGATACGTCACACCATGAGCGGTAATTTCCGTAGGATTATCACGCACAATGGTCAAAATGGAGAAGCCTAGCTTTTCCCGCGTAACCTTATCCGCACGCTCCCAAATCTGACGCGCAGCTGGGGAAATGGCACGCTCATCCAGCACCATGCCCTGGCTTTGGATGCCCTGACCTGGATATACATAGGCAGACTCCGGTGCCCGCACAATCGCCGTACCCACGGAGACGATTTCTTTATGGACACGACTGGTGACTTCCAGCACGAGACCGGCGAGATTGACCTTGCCCACACGTTCGATAGAAATTTCTACCTCATCGTTGAGCTGCACCATGCCGTACATGGTGTACGTCCAGCCTTCAATCTCATAATGAGCACCCTTTACATCCACACTCTGGACAGCATGCTGAGCTGTGGCAGACAACCACATGCCGTGCACCAAAGGAGCGGACAGGCCGCTGATACGCGCAGCACGCACGGAGGTGTGGATAGGGTTGAAGTCGCCGGACGTACGGGCAAAAGCTGTCATATCATCCGGGGCGACGACGTTCACGCGGCGCAGCAAACGGCGCGCGGTATCCTTAACTTCCGCCTGCACACCGCCATATGGAGCCACAGTAATAGGCAATTCGTTGGAGTATGCACGACCACGAATGGCGAAACGCTCCACTTCTGTGGCGAGCACCGTTCCATCCTCAGCCGTATGCTGCACATGAATGGTGACCACACGACCAGAGGCGGATTCCGCGTAATGCTCCGCCCAGCTGAGCAAAGAAATCTTCTCGCCCGTGTGCACCAGCAATTCTTCGTCCGTCACCTCGAGCGCAATCATATGGTCCAGATGTACGGCATTGAGCAAGCCTTCGATAATCGGCATCGTGCCCACATACACCGAACCGAGAGCCGCATAAATGGCAGGCCAAGCTGGACCCACCAAGGCGTCTGGCACAATGCGACTGGAAGTGAGATCAACTGGCAAACCAGCACCCGTAGCAGCCTGATGATCCAGACCCAAATTCGCGCTCAAGGTGTACGAAGAATGCGCGGAGCCAAAGGGCTTTTCTGTCTTTTCCTCCTCCGATGGAGCCGTAATATGCGGCATATCGTGCAGCTTATCGCCCGTAATGGCCGTATTGCCCATACCAGCAGTGGCCGCCAGCATGGCATACACGTGCTCCGACAGTCGCTCCGCATCCACCATCGGCATGCGCTCTGGCTGAGCAGGATTGATATTCAATGGGATGACGATATGGCGCACTGCGTGCTCGTTCTGAGCCGTAGTGCCCGCATTATCCCAGAAAGTATCCAGATGGATATCTAAGTCAAAGAGCAGCCAGCCATCCTTGTGACCCACCTGTGTCAGCTCATAGAATTCATCCGAGCTTTCCGTCTTGAAGGCTGGGTTGTCCATAATGTGGCCAACCCATGAAATCGTTGGGCTTTGGCGGATGAAGTCCTCCGGCGTCGTGCTGTGCGCGCGACCGGAGAAGACCTCCGTTGGAGCGCTGGCCGCCGTTTCTGAGCGAGCCTCAGTCTCCGCCTTCGTCCTGTCCACGCATGCCTGCTGGAAGCGTCCCAAAATCTGGGCAATTGGTTCATTCTTTGTGGTGATGCCGGCTACGGAAATTGGTCCTGGAATAATGCGTACGGAGTCGGCACTATAGCGTGGATCTTCTGACTGCCACAGCTGGTCCTGACCCCACCAGCGCAGCAAATCGCCGTCAATCACCGGTACAAATGGCATAGGCTTTGGATATTCACGGCACAAGCGTGGCAACCACGCTGCATCCGTAGCCGTCACCTGCACCGTCTCAGCCTGTGGATATGTTTCTACCAACTTCTGGATAGCTTGCTTAGGCTCAAGCGCATCCTCACGCGTGGCAAAAATCGACGTAAATTCACCATGGTCAAGGTCAACAATGCGCTGCTCGATACGCTGCAGCAGATGCCAGAAACGATCCACATATGTGGAATCCGCCCATGGGTAGCTCAAATCGGCAAAGCGCTGAGCCATCTGGAGATAAGTCATGTCTTGCACATCGCCGAAATATGGCTTCGAGGTCTTATTGATGGCCTCGATAATATCCGCGCGGCGCGCCTCCAACTCGTCCATATGCTTGTCCATATAAGCAATGAGGCGACCAGCCTGTGCCGAGGAGTTCTCCAGTTCATAAATATCCGCATGCAGATGCGAGAGGCCCGATGCCACACCACCCACATGTCCACCTGCTGGGACCCACTTTTCAGATCGTGGCGCAAACGGATCGTCGTTGTGCACAAACTCAGTAATGCCCGGTGTCTTCACCAAGAAATCTTTGACTTGCTCACTGGTATGCGCCTCAAGCGCGGTCATAGCAGCCGTCCCCACCAGCACACCGTCCACCGGCATAGCTGGCACATCGTAGCGCTCCGCCCAGCTTCCGCTGATATAGTCCGCTGCACGTTCCGGCGTACCAATGCCGCCGCCCACGATGAGCACGATATTGTCCGTAGCTCGAATCTGCGCATACGTTGCAAGCAGCAAATCATCGAGGCTTTCCCACGAATGATGACCGCCCGCAGCTCCGCCTTCGACCTCCATCAGAATCTGCGTCTGTGGCAGCTTTGTAGCAATGGCCAAGACCTGCTCAATCTGCGCCACCGTACCTGGCTTAAAGCCCACATACGGGAAACCATCTTCATGAAGCCCCTGTACGAGTTCGATAGCCTCCTCTAATTCCGGTATACCGGCAGAAATAATGACACCATCAATAGGTGCACCCGAAGCACGCTTTTTGGAGACAATGCGCTGTGTGCCAAACTGAAGTCCCCACAGATAGCGGTCCATAAACATGGCATTGAATTCTATGCTGCGACCATCCTCGAGCAACCTATCCATGTCCTGCATATGCTTTTCAAATACTTCTTCGGTGACCTGGCCGCCACCCGCCATTTCTACCCAGTAGCCCGCATTGGCTGCCGCTGCTACGAGTTCCGCATCCACGGTGGTTGGTGTCATGCCGGCCAGCATAATCGGCGAGCGCCCGGTTAGACGTGTAAAGGCGGTCTGCACCTCGTCACCCTTAGCTGTGCGAATAAGTCGAGGAGCAAACTTCTGCCAATTATCCGTACGCTCAAATGCAGTCCCCTCGGTCACTAATGCGACTCGGTCTTCGGTTTGAGAAGCGTTGATTATGCCTATGCCCGTACCCTGTGCCAAGGCTTCCGTCAGCTTGGAAATAGTATTTCCTGGACCAAAATCGACCAGCCACAGCGCCTCGGCAGATACATTCTCGGCGTTTACGATGCTGCGGATGCGCGCATCCCAGTCCACATGATCCACCAACACTTCTTGAGCAAGAGTACGCGCAAGATTCGTGTCGATGCCGCACATGCCTGCCCATTTTTCTACCTGGTCCACGGCAGATTCCATGACCGGGCTATGGAATGCAGCGCTGACCTCGAGGAATTCCATACGCGGATCAAATACGCTACCCCCGCGCACCTTGGCCTCGCGCAGTTGAGCCTGATGCTCATGCTCCCGGGTAGCCTGTGTCATGAATTGTGCGAGATCGTGTGGATAGCCAGACAGTACAAAATGCGTAGCGGAATTCTTTACGGCCACGGAAAGTGGAGCCTGAGGAGCGGTTAATCGAGAGATGAGCACCTCAACTTGCTCGCGGGTCGCCCCCATTACAGAGAGCATCTGCGTAGCCTGTCCATCTCCCACCATGTTCATCTGACGCGTCGTGCGTGTGGCGGCTAGGCCTATCAGACGCGCAATGGCGAGAATGTCCACGATTTTCTCATCTGCCTGCGCATCCGTAATCTGTCCTGCCTGTTTATCGGCGAGAATGCGTGCCACTTGAGCGGCAAGGATGCCCTGCGAATGGCCCTGGATGCCCACAAGATGAGCAGAATTTAGATTCAATCCCAGTTCCAACGCATCCATCAGGTTTCCCATTTGAGCAGCCGTAATGCCCGGTACGGAGATCACAGCTTCTGCGGCCTTGCCAAGCACAGGAGAAGAGCTGGCATAGCTGAGAATATCGATATTTCTACCCACAATGGCCAAGGCATCGGATGCTACTGGACTCATGCGCTGGTATGACTGCTGGAGATACTCCTCCACCTGGGCAAAAACGCGGGGATTATTTTTCAGATTCTCGAGACTCTGCGTCCAAGGAGTGGACTGGCCACCGAAAAGCAACGCAAAGTCTTCGCTTTCAAGGCGCTGCATCATCGTAGTGCGCAAAGTCTGCGCATCCTGCGTACTGTGTGAGGTCATAGTTATATCCCTATTTTTCTGTGTCATGTGTAAACCTTTAATCTGAGTGAAGAATTTGAGTAAAGTCTTAATAATGTTTAGAGCGGTTGATTGCCGTGGCGACGATGGTGCTTACGGCTTTGCTTTTTATCGCGAAGCAATCTCAAGGATTTTTCGATCATTTCGCGTGTCTGGCACGGGTCAATCAGGGCGTCGATTTCCCCGGTTTCCAAGGAAAGATTGGCGTTCACCGTGGTTTCCTCATACTCGGACACCAAACGTGCACGCAACGCATCCACATCTTCGCCATTGTCCTGAGCCTTGCGCAATTCCTTTCGATGAATGATATTGACCGCACCTTGAGCGCCTAGTACCGCTATTTGGGAATTTGGCCACGCAAAGTTGAAGTCTGCCCCCATGGATTTGGACCCCATCACGATGTAGGCACCGCCAAAAGCCTTACGCAAAATGACAGTAATCAGTGGCACCTGCGCATTGGCATAAGCGTAAATCACTTTGGCTCCACGGCGGATGATGCCCGCATGCTCCTGATCGCTGCCCGGCTTGTATCCCGGCACATCCACCAAGGTGATGACGGGAAGATTGAAGGCATCACATAAGCGCACAAAACGCGCCAGCTTTTCCGAGGAATCCACATCGAGAATGCCCGCCTTACTTGCGGGCTGATTTGCCACAATGCCCACGCTTTGACCTTTAATGCAGGCAAATCCTACGACCACAGAGGACGCAAACAGCTCATGCACCTCCAAAAACTCGCCATAATCCACCAAGCAGTGGATGACATCCACCACATCATACGGTTGGCGATCATTGTCCGGCACTATGCTGCCGATGCGTTGAGCCGCTTCATCCTCCGCATGCCCATTGGAGTATGGATAGCTGGGCGGCTTGTCCTCGCAACTCTGAGGCAGATAAGCCAAAACCGTGCGCACATAATCGATAGCATCCGCCTCATCCTCGCCCAAGTAATGCGCCACGCCAGACTGGGCATTATGCACGTAGCCGCCACCCAATTCATCCATGGAAATATGTTCACCCGTGGCCGTTTTCACCACATCGGGACCCGTGACAAACATGTACGAATTTTCTTTGGTCATCACGATTAAATCAGTCAAAGCTGGGCAATACACTGCTCCACCCGCACACGGGCCCAGAATAAGTGAAATCTGCGGGATAAATCCTGAGGCCTCGCAGGTCTTTTTGAAGATACGACCATACTGTGTCAACGCCGTCACACCTTCTTGAATGCGCGCGCCACCCGAATCGATAAGCGCTATAACCGGCACTTTCATATCCATGGCCAAGTCCAGCAGATGGCAAATCTTTGCTCCCTCGGCCTCTCCCATGGTGCCGCCACGCACGGAAAAGTCTTGAGCATACACGCCCACTTTGCGCCCGCGAATCATGCCAAAACCGGTAATCACCGCACTGCCCGCTTGGGAGGCATTGATATTTCCGCCCGCAAAACGCCCAATTTCCACGAAGGTATCGTCGTCGAAAAGCAAATCTAGACGCTCGCGTGCCGTAAATTTGCCCTTCGGATGCTGGCGAGCGCGAGCTTTATCTTCACTGTCACGCGCCAGCCGTGCAGCCCTCTGAATTTCCGGGCCCATGGTGCGGCGATCATTGCCTGTAATGATGGCGGATGATGCCAGCGTTAAAGAGTCTAAATTCATTGGTGTCATGATTTTTTACTCCTTGCCTTCGTGTGTTTCGGTATGAGGTGTGGCTTCAGCATCTTTGCGTGCAGCATCTTCCGTCTGCTGTGTCTGCTGAGAGGACTGCGCAATGTCCAATTTCAGTAGAGCTTCTCCCGCATCAACCCCATCGGCTGGCCCCACGTAAATTTCATGCACCGTGCCCGTAAGCGGTGCGTACACGTAGTTTTCCATTTTCATGGATTCGAGTACGACCAGCAGATCGCCCTTTTTCACGTCCTGCCCCACCGCCACATTGACGCGTGTGACCACGGCTTGCATAGGCGCCTTAATTTCGCCATTGGAGCTTACAAATTCGTTGCCCTTATGCTCCGCCGTGTCCATCGTGGCCATACCAGAGCCGCGCAAAGGTTGGGTTTTGCGATGTGCAATAGGCCTGTGTGACGTGGAGATAGCCGCCACCACATAATCCGGCACGGAGATTTTCATGCGCCGATTATCCACTTCCACCACAAAAGTGGTGTGGCTGGCATCCCTCGAGCTGCCCAATTGGGAGTTTGCCCGCTGCATACCCAGCTCGCTGGGTTCTACTGAATTAATAGAACGGTCCACCACGCTTGTAGGCATGCCGGCACGCGTGGACTGGGCGTGTTCGTTCAGGAAGGTGTTTTCTAACCATTTGGTGGTGACATTGAATGTTCCGGATTTTCCACGTGCGGTGAAATCATCGTGTGCAAAAATCTCATCATACAAACGGATAGGCGTCGCAATGCCCCGGATGGAAAATTCCTGAATGGCCCTGTGCACGCGCGCAATAGCATGATCGCGTGTGGATGCGGTAACGATGAGTTTGCCCATCATCGAGTCGTATTTCGGCGATACCGTATCACCTTGCGAGACACCAAAATCTACGCGAATGCCCGGGCCTGCAGGAAAATGCAGCTCCTCGATTACACCTGATCCGGGAGCCAAATTCTTCTCCGGATCCTCGCTAGTGATACGCAGTTCAAAACTATGTCCGCGTGGCTCAGGTGCCGGCGTCAGCTGCTCTCCCGAAGCGATGGCCAGTTGCTCGCGTACAAGATCGATGCCGCAGACTTCCTCTGAAACCGTATGCTCGACTTGTAAACGTGGGTTGACCTCTAGGAAGTACACATCATTATGCGGCGTCACCATAAATTCGCACGTGCCCAGGCCCTCATACTGCGCGGTATCAAATAATCGCTGGGAAAATATGCGCAGTTTTTGCTCGACATCAGCACTCAAAAATGGTGCTGGAGCCTCTTCGATAAGCTTTTGGTTACGCCGCTGTACGGAGCAATCGCGTGTGGAATACACGGTGAAATTGCCTTGGCTATCGCGCCCGCACTGAGTTTCCACATGACGCGCCTCACGTACGAACTTCTCGATGAAATACTTGTCTAGATCTCCACCCTGCAGGGCATCATGACTCATATAAAAGGTGCGAATTTCGTCCTCCGACCGCACTACGGCAATGCCGCGTCCACCACCCCCATCTGCGCGTTTCATCATGGCCGGATAACCGTGCTCGTTACAGAAATCGATGAGCTCATGGATGCTCGATACAGGCTCTGAAATGCCCGGCACCGGCGTCACATCGGCACGCTGGGCAAATTGACGTGCAGTAATTTTATCGCCCAGTTCATCGAGCACCTCCGGACGTGGCCCCACCCAGATCAGCCCAGCTTCGAGCACCTTGCGCGCAAATGCCGAAATCTCCGAGAGGAAGCCGTATCCCGGATGAATCGCATCCGCCTCGCTGCGCTGAGCGATTTCGATAATGCGATCCATGTTCAGATAGGTTTCGTTGTACGTATCGCCAGACATATGGTAGGCATCATCTGCCTGTGCCACGTACGGCGCATTGCGATCCTGATCCGAGTAAATCGCCACCGTAGAAATGCCCATTTCATGCGCTGTGCGAATTATGCGTAACGCAATTTCTCCACGATTTGCGATAAGAAGTTTTTTCATGATGTTTTCTCCAATCGAGCATGAAATACGTCTCCCACGCTGATAAATACGGGATTAGCCTGTGAGTCCGGGAGCACCTGAAGCTCGCCATGCTCGCCAATATCTTGAGCCAGACCTGAAAATCTTGTGCCATCTACCCGCACCACGTCCACTCTCTGACCGAGGGTGCAGCTTGCCTCACGGGCACGCCGATGGAGATTTTCCCTGTCTTTACGCCAGTCTTGGCGGTCTTTGTACGTAAATCCATCCTCGAGTTCCTGTGCAATCCGCACAATCAGCTCGTGGATGAGCACGGCATTGTTCGGTAATTCACTCGTTGCGTGCGCCTTCACACCAGTGGGCTCATACGCCTTATCTGGCAAGTCATCCGGCGTGTCGATATTGATGCCTATGCCAATGACCACATACACCGTATCGTCGTGCATCACGCTTTCGCATAAAATGCCACCCAGCTTTTGTCCGTCGATATACAAATCATTCGGCCATTTCAGATGCGCTTCCACCTGAGCGATGTCTCGCAAAGCCGTGCGCGCCGCGAGTCCGGCGCACAGGGAAATCCACGAACCACACTCGTCATAGACACCCCGATCAAATGCGCACACAAAAGAGGCAGACATACCCGCATTTTTAAGGCTTACCCATGTGCGCCCCAGTCGACCCCGACCTTGGGTTTGCTGATCCGCACTCACGATGAAAACTAAGGAATTGTCGCGGCTGAGATGCTCTGAGGAAGTTTCTAGTTTCTCCTTCAGCACCTGCACTGCCGTAGAGTTTGTAGAGCCGAGACTATCAAAACGCAGCCACGTCCATGGTCGTTCTGCATCCCGTTGATGACTTTCGTTCACACAATCTCCTTTATAACTTTCTACAAAGTTATCAATTCACAACATTTTTGCCTATTGGCGGTAAGAACAAAAATTCATTCGCGTGTTTTGTATGAGTTCTATAAACTATAGAATTATTCATGAGATGTAAGAAAAATACAAAATTACTTATAAACCGTAATTTCACAATGTTTTCATACATATGAATGCAATCTATGATTTTACATTGTGTTCATTCTTTTGTATATTTACCCAGTATCTTCTGTTCTCAGCCAGAAGATCCGAAGAAAGGTTATATTGTGATTACTTTATCCACTTTTTATAGGTTTCTAACAAAAGCAGCGAAGAATTTCTCGCTCTTCAAGTACCTTATATTCACATTTCTCTTTATCGCCGCAGGCATGGCGGGAAAGATTTCCATTCCGGGTACCGAAGTAGGCATTACTATGCAAACCTTCGTGCTCATGCTGGCCGCCCTCAACCTCACCCAGACCGAAGGCGTTTCGGCCATCAGCTCCTATATCGCTTTAGGCGCGATGGGCTTGCCTGTTTTTGCTGGTGGCATGAGCACACTCGCATTGATTGGTCCAAGTAGCGGATTTATCTGGGGATTCATCCCGGCATTCATGATATCGCGCTTCCTCATTTCCCGCGTACCCGAATCCACTTCCCTGACGCTTCAAGCGGTCGCTTACTTCTTTGCGCTTATCGCAGGAAACATCCTCTTCCTCTATGCATGCGGCGTAAGTGTCCAGGCAGTCATCACGCACATGTCCTGGTGGACTTTGATGAATGCATCTTTCGGATTCATTCCTTTGGACATTGTGAAGGCCGTGGTCGCCGTGTCGTTTACACTTTTCACAAAAATTATTTCAATGAAATTTATTAGATAGTAAATTTATTTAAAACATTCCGTTTCTTTTTGTTTTCTCTGGATTTTTGGCGTATTTTTACAGGAATTGTCATATACAATCAATTAGAGATGAAACCAAATGTCATAGTTGAGATTTAAGAAATGGAGTGTGGTCGCTTCCATGGCCGGGTCTGTACAGTTTTATGAGTTAGATCCTCAATCCCGCCAATCAGTAGAGCTTATCGTGAATGAAAGCCTCAAGGTGTGTAAGGAAAAAACAGATTGGTATGCCAATTTGGGCACTAAAGAGGCTGAATACCTGCGAGTTATCCTGCTTACAGCAGTTTCTGATTATGTTATTTTCGCCCGAGAGCATGCGGCCGATGGCTCGCATCCGGACAGTATTTCTGCGGACAACTTGTTTAATCTTGCTCCGTTGGAGACTACATTTGAAATAACATTAGATAACGTGATTGAAGCTATCCGCATTGTTGTGGATACTGCAGAAAAACGCATTGATATCTTTGCTCCAGCGGGGCAAGAGGCCGCGTATGTGCGTGCCGCTTTATACTTCTCTCGTGAAGTAGCGTTCTCCGCGGCACGTATTTACGGTCGCGTTGCTGCTACGCGCAGTATTTGGGATACGCGCGATGAGGCTTTTATCATCGAGTCGCTGCTTAATCAGGATTATTCTGCTTCTTTGCAGTCTCGCGTTGCGAGCTTTAAATGGAAGTCGAATGAGTTATTCTTCGCGATTGTAGGCAGCATTGACACGTCAAAGAGCTTGCATTCTGGCTTTATTCAAGCCGATTTGCGCAATGCTGTGTTGCAGCTGGGCGGTCAGTTATGTGTATCCTCGCATGAGAAGTACACGATTATGCTGATCGGCATGGGCCATCAAACATCTAGACAGCCATTCCTGGAGCTGATGTCACAGTTCTTTGAGGTTATCCCGGAGGTTTGTGCGGGTCCTAAGCGTTCGCGCCTTGAAGGTGCCTCCCAGACGCTGAGAGCCGCAATGAACGGTTTCAACGCGCGTGCAGCATATCCAAATCATCCAAATCTGCTCAGTTCCGATGATTTACTGGCGGAACGCGCGCTTTTGGGTGATGCGGAGGCTCAGGATGAGTTGTATACCAATGTGTATATGCCGATGAAAAATGATGAGCGTAAGACTCAGATATTGACGACCTTGCGCAATTATTTGTTCTCCGGCTCTTCACTGGAGAAAACAGCTCAGCTGCTGAATGTGCATCCAAATACGGTGCGTTATCGTTTGAAGAAGTCTATTCAATTGACGGGTTGGGATGCTACAAATCCTCGAGAAGCCTATGTGCTTACCACTGCTATCAAGATTGGTTTGTATCGGGATTCTCAAGGAGAGAATGCAGAGTGAAAAACCGAAGTGAAACTTCACTGTAGAAATACAGTAGAAAGTACAGCTGACTAGTATCTAGCTCAGTTCGTAATATTCAACGGTGTTTGTGTTTAAACAGCATAAACACCGTTTTTCTATGCCTATGTGGACTTTCTCCCTTGCACTGTTTCCTCCCCCTACAGATCCTGGCCCACAACGCCCTACATCACCCTACAGCGCTCTTTCGCGGCCATACAAAAAGGCGCATACAGATAAACTGCATGCGCCCTGTAGAGGAGAGCTTAAGCCTCCTGAGAGAAGACCTCAGCTCGAAGGTTTACTCTTGTGTATCTGGAGTGTCAGAAGTATCTGGACCCAAATCCAAATTTCCCAAATCGGACTGTCCGCCCATATCATTTAAGAAATCATCTGGGTTGAATTCCTGACCGAGATCCAAATCACCAAAGTCGAGTGTAGCGAAGTCCACATCGGAGAAGTCCGCATCACCGAGACCGCTAAAGTCACCGTTTGCATCCGTATCCAAACCGAAGCTTGGGTAGATGGTGTCACGGATGGCCTTATCTGGCTCTACGGTAATGTTGCCGTAACGAGACAAACCGGTACCTGCTGGGATGAGCTTACCGATAATCACGTTCTCCTTCAGACCCTTCAGATCATCGATCTTCTGGCTCAAAGCAGCTTCCGTCAAGACACGAGTGGTCTCCTGGAAGGAGGCGGCAGACAACCAAGATTCGGTAGCCAAAGAAGCCTTGGTAATACCCATCAATACTGGACGTCCTACGCCTGGCTTCTTGCCTTCTGCCACGGCAGCCTTGTTTGCTGCGCGGAAGATCTGCTGATCGACGAGTTCACCTGGCAGATACTTGGTATCACCGGACTCGATGACGGTCACACGACGCAGCATCTGGTGCACGATAACCTCAATGTGCTTATCGTGGATATCTACACCCTGGCTACGGTATACGTCGTGTACACCTTCCACGATGGAAACCTGACCTGCGCGAGCACCGAGGATTTCTGTAATCTTCTTAGGATCCACAGAACCTTCGGTCAGCTGGTCACCAGCTTCGACGTGCTGACCATCCTGCACGATGACAGGATTACGACGCGATACTGGATACTCCAATACGTCGCTTCCATCGTCTGGGCTCAGGAGGATCTTACGACCGGACTCGTTGTCCTCGATATGTACGGTACCTGCGTCTGCAGCAATTGGAGCCTCACCCTTAGGGTTACGGGCTTCGAAAAGCTCCGCCACACGAGGAAGACCCTGCGTAATATCGGATGCCGAAGCCACACCACCGGAGTGGAAGGAACGCAGTGTCAGCTGAGTACCTGGCTCACCAATGGACTGTGCTGCCACAATACCCACGGCTTCACCAATGTCAACGAGGCGGTTTGTAGCCAAGGACCAGCCGTAGCACATCGCGCACACACCATTGGTGGATTCGCATGTCAGCACGGAGCGACCGGTTACGGTTTCTACACCGTGAGCTACGAGATCGTTGAGCACATCCATGGACAGTGCATCGCCGCGCTTGTAGAGCACGGTTTCGCCATCTGCAGGATCTACCACATCGCTGGCGAGGATACGGGAGTATGGACCACCGTCTGCATTCTTGACGAGTACGAGATTGCCTTGAGCATCGCGTTCTGCAATCTGCATCTTCAAGCCGCGCTTGGTGCCGCAATCGTGTGCGCGCACAATAACGTCCTGAGATACGTCCACCAGACGACGGGTCAAGTAACCTGATTCTGCTGTACGCAATGCGGTATCGGCCAGGCCCTTACGTGCACCGTGCTGGGAGATGAAGTACTCGAGCACAGACAAACCATCGCGATAGTTGGACTTCACAGGACGTGCAATGGTTTCACCCTTAGGATCTGCCACCAGACCACGCATACCTGCAATCTGACGAATCTGCATCCAGTTACCGCGAGCTCCAGACTGAACCATGATGTTTACGTTGTTGTCATCATGGAAGTTCTCCTGCATGGCCTCTGCCACCTTATCGGTGCACTCGGTCCACAGGTTGATGAGCTCTTGCTTACGCTCTTCCTCGGTCAACAAACCGAGATCGTACTGGTTGTTGACCTTACGAGCCTGCTCTTCGTAGGATTCTACGATTTCAGCATGGTTGCTTGGAGCCACGATGTCAGAGAAGGCCATCGTCACACCAGACCATGGAGCACGGGTAAATCCGAGATCCTTCAAGGCATCCAAGGTTGCTGCCACCTGCTGCGTGGAGTAGCGTGCAGCAATATCATCCACGATGCCGGAGAGCTTGCCCTTCGCCACCTGCTCGTTGATGAATGGATAATCCACCGGCAAGGTTTCGTTGAAGAGCATACGACCATAAGATGTAGCGAAGAGCACAGAACCATCTGCGAAACGCTCTTCCTTGGCAAACTTCTGGTCAGCTTCTACAGGATCGACAATTTCAATTTCACGTGGCTGCCAGTTGGTTGGCAAGACGAAATCTTCTGGCTGACGAATCAAAATTTCCGCCTGCATGTCGATTTCATGCAAATCCAAAGCCATGCGCGCTTCCGCCATAGAGCTGAAGACACGGCCCTGTCCCTTTGCACCCTTGACCACGGTGGAGAGATAGAACAAACCGATAATCATATCCTGGGAAGGCATAGTTACGGTGTGACCATCTGCAGGCTTCAAGATGTTGTCGGAACCCATCATCAAGGTACGGGCTTCTGCCTGAGCTTCCGCAGACAATGGCAAATGCACAGCCATCTGGTCACCATCGAAGTCAGCGTTAAAAGCTGCACATGCCAATGGTGGCAGGTGAATAGCCTTACCTTCTACAAGCACTGGCTCAAAGGCCTGGATACCCAAACGGTGCAAGGTAGGTGCACGGTTGAGCAGTACTGGATGCTCGGAAATTACCTCTTCGAGCACATCCCACACCACTACGTCACCGCGGTCGACGAGACGCTTTGCACTCTTCATGTTCTGGGAGTATCCCTTATCCACCAAACGCTTGATAACGAATGGCTTGAAGAGTTCCAAAGCCATGGACTTTGGCAAACCGCACTGGTGCATGCGCAAGGATGGTCCCACCACGATAACGGAACGACCAGAGTAATCTACACGCTTACCCAGCAAGTTCTGACGGAAACGACCCTGCTTACCCTTGAGCATATCGGACAAGGACTTGAGTGGACGGTTGGAAGCACCCGTCACAGGGCGACCACGACGACCATTATCAAAGAGGGAATCCACGGCTTCCTGAAGCATGCGCTTTTCGTTATTGAGCATGATTTCAGGTGCGCCGAGTTCAATCAATCGCTTCAAACGATTGTTTCGGTTAATCACGCGACGGTACAAATCGTTCAAATCCGAAGTAGCGAAGCGGCCACCATCGAGCTGCACCATTGGGCGCAAATCTGGTGGGATAACTGGGATAACATCCAGAACCATAGCTGCTGGAGACTTGCCCGTGTCAACGAAGGAACGAACAACCTTCAAACGCTTCAAAGCGCGAGCCTTACGCTGACCGCTTCCGGTAGCGATAATCTCCTGAAGCTCTTCGGTAGCAGCCTGAAGATCGAAATCAATCAGACGCTGACGCACAGCTTCTGCACCCATGCAACCTTCGAAATAGTCACCATAGCGGTCTTCCATTTCGCGCCACAGGTCGACATCGCCTTCCATATCGCCTGGCTTCAAGGACAAGAACTTGTCCCATACAGCGTTCAAGCGTGCGATTTCATCATCAAAGCGCTGACGAATGCTCTTGAGCTCGCGATCGGCGCTGTTACGCAACTTGGCCTTCGCAGGAGACTTTCCGCCTTCTGCTTCTACAGCGGCGATGTCCTCTTCGAGCTTCTTGGCGCGCTCATCGAGTTCGTTGTCGCGGCGCTGAGCCAAACGGCCGATTTCGACTTCAAATTCGTCCTGCAGATCTGGCAGATCCTTGTGACGAGCCTCTTCGTCTACCTTGGTCACCATATATGCGGCAAAGTAGATAACCTTTTCCAGGTCCTTTGGAGACATGTCGAGCAGGTAGCCCAAACGAGATGGCACACCCTTGAAGAACCAAATATGGGTTACAGGTGCGGCCAATTCGATGTGACCCATGCGTTCGCGGCGCACGCGGGAGCGAGTAACCTCTACTCCACAACGCTCACACACGATGCCCTTAAAGCGCACGCGCTTGTACTTACCACATGCGCACTCCCAGTCGCGAGTAGGTCCGAAGATCTGCTCACCGAACAGGCCGTCCTTCTCAGGCTTCAAAGTACGGTAATTAATGGTCTCCGGCTTCTTCACTTCACCGTGGGACCAGCTGCGAATTTCATCAGCTGTAGCTAAACCAATTCGCACTTGATCAAATGCATTTACATCAAGCATTTAATATCCTGTCTTTAAATGTTCTAACGTCTACTTTTTTTCAGCCTATGCCTGGAACTCAGATGGTGCAGGCTCTTCATAACCTGCAGAGGCATCTGGGCGTGCTCCAATATTGAAGCCGAGGTCATCAGTAGCGGAAACTGGGTCGCTGTCTTCTTCGCGCATGTCGATGGCTACGCCTTCTGCGTTGAGCACTTCGACATTCAAGGACAGGGACTGCATTTCCTTGAGCAGAACCTTGAAGGATTCTGGGATACCCGCAGATGGCAGATTGTCGCCCTTCACGATGGCGCCATACACGCGTACGCGGCCGTCCACGTCATCGGACTTGACAGTCATCATTTCGTGCAGGGTGTGTGCTGCACCGTAAGCTTCCAGTGCCCACACCTCCATCTCACCAAAGCGCTGTCCACCGAACTGTGCCTTACCACCCAGTGGCTGCTGAGTGATCATGGAGTATGGACCGGTAGAACGTGCGTGAATCTTGTCATCTACCAAGTGATGCAACTTCAGCATGTACATGTAACCCACGGAAATTGGCTTGCCGAATGGTTCACCTGTACGACCATCGAAGAGCTGAGCCTTACCATTCTTGCCCACCATGTGATTTCCATCGCGGTTTGGCAGCGTGGTAGAGAGCAAACCATTGAGCACATCTGGCTTTACACCGTCGAATACTGGTGTGGCCACTGGCGTGCCAGGCTCACCCTTTTCCGCACCTTCTGGAATGTAGCTCTTCCATGCAGCTTCCAAATCAGGATCCAAGGAGATATCCCAACCAGACTTTGCGATCCAACCCAAGTGGAACTCCAAAACCTGACCAACGTTCATTCGAGAAGGCACACCCAATGGGTTGAGCATGATGTCAACTGGGGTACCATCCTCGAGGAATGGCATATCTTCTTCTGGCAGGATGCGAGAAATAACACCCTTATTACCGTGGCGGCCTGCGAGCTTATCACCCTGTGTAATCTTGCGATGCTGAGCGATGTACACGCGAATCATGTGGTTGACGCCGGTTGGCAATTCGTCGCCGTCTTCTTCTGCATCTTCACGGGTGATTTCCTTGATACCGATAACGGTACCGGACTCACCGTGAGGTACGCGCAAAGATGTATCGCGCACTTCGCGGCTCTTCTCACCGAAGATTGCACGCAGCAAACGCTCTTCTGGTGTCAGTTCGGTTTCACCCTTTGGCGTCACCTTACCCACCAAAATATCGCCTGGCTCTACTTCAGCACCCACGCGGATGATGCCACGGTCGTCCAAGTTAGACAGTGCATCTTCACCCACGTTTGGCAGGTCACGCGTAATTTCTTCCGCACCGAGCTTAGTTTCGCGTGCATCGATTTCATACTCTTCGATGTGGATGGAGGACAACGTATCGTCCTGCACCAAACGCTGAGAAATGATAATTGCATCCTCGTAGTTGTAACCATTCCAAGGCATGAAGGCTACGAGCAGGTTCTTACCCAATGCAAGCTCACCCTGATCCGTTGCAGGACCGTCAGCCAGCACAGAGCCAGCCTCCACGCGGTCGCCCTCGTTGACCAAAGGTACCTGGTTGTAGCAGGTGGTCTGGTTGGAGCGCTGGAACTTCACCAACTTGTAGGAGGACTGTGTGCCGTCGTCGTTCAGCGTACGAATCAAATCCGCGGATACGTAGATAACAACGCCATCCTTATCAGCCTTAATCACGTCACCAGAATCCACGGCTGCACGCCATTCCGTACCGGTACCCACGAGTGGGCGCTCGGACTTAATCAATGGCACAGCCTGACGCTGCATGTTTGCACCCATCAATGCGCGGTGACCCTCATCGTGCTCCAAGAATGGAATCAAGGAAGCACCCACGGACACCATCTGACGAGGAGAAACGTCCATGTAATCCACCTGGGATACTGGCACATCCTCTGCTTCTGCATTCGCATCACGGACCAGTGCTTCTTCTGTCAAGAAGCGGCCATCCGCATCGAGCTTCTGGTTAGCCTGTGCAATGAAGTGCTCGGATTCCTGATCTGCAGTCATATACACCACATCATTGGTGACCTGACCATCTACAACCTTGCGGTATGGCGTTTCGATGAAACCAAATGGGTTAACGCGACCGAAGGTTGCCAAGGAACCAATCAAACCAATGTTTGGACCTTCCGGAGACTCAATAGGGCACATACGGCCGAAGTGAGACTGGTGTACGTCTCGCACTTCCATGGATGCGCGGTCACGGGACAGACCACCAGGACCCAATGCAGACAGACGACGCTTGTTTGTCACACCTGCCAGTGGGTTATTTTGATCCATGAACTGAGACAGCTGAGAAGTACCGAAGAACTCCTTGATAGCGGCAGCTACTGGACGGATGTTGAGCAAGGACTGTGGCGTAATAGCCTCAGGATCCTGTGTGGTCATACGCTCGCGTACGACGCGCTCCATACGGGACAAACCAGTACGTAGCTGGTTCTGTACGAGTTCACCTACCTGGCGGATACGACGATTACCGAAGTGATCGATATCGTCCACATCTACGCGCAGCTCGATATCTTCACCGTTGCGCTTACCCGCAAAAGTAGTTTCGCCAGAGTGCAAGCTCACCAAGTACTTGATGGTGGAGATGATGTCTTCGCGAGACAAGGAGCGGTTGTTCACATCCGCTTCCAAGCCGAGCTTGTGGTTGATCTTGTAGCGACCCACACGAGCCAAGTCGTAACGCTTGGTATTGAAGTAGAAGGAATCCAACAGATTGCGGCCAGCATCTGCCGTAGCCACATCGTTTGGACGAATCTTGTGATACAGATCAATCAACGCTGCCTGCTGGTCTACAGTCTTGTCTTCTTCCAAAGCCTGCATAACCAGTGGGTAATCCTTGAATGCTTCTGCAATCTGAGCATCCGTCATACCAATGGCCTTCAAGAAGACAATAGCCGACTGCTTACGCTTACGATCGATACGCACACCGAGGACGTCGCGCTTGTCGATTTCAAACTCCAGCCATGCACCACGGCTTGGGATAATCTTTGCGCCAAACACTTCCTTATCGGAAGACTGTACAGCCTGACGATCGAAGTACACACCTGGGGAGCGTACGAGCTGAGAGACGATTACACGCTCGGTACCACCGATGATGAAGGTACCGTGAGGAGTTTGCAATGGGAAGTCACCCATAAACACGGTCTGTGACTTGATTTCACCGGTGTCGTAATTGGTGAATTCAGCGTTCACATACAAAGGTGCACTGTAGGTGTAATCCTTTTCCTTGCACTCCTGCACGCTGTGGCGTGGATCTTCAAAATATGGATCTGAGAACGTCAAAGACATGGTCTGAGTGAAGTTCTCGATTGGAGAGATTTCGTTAAATACTTCTGCGAGACCTGAAATATGTGGAACGGTGAACGTACCATTCTTCTCATCTTCGGCAACGCGTGCCTGCCAGCGCTCGTTTCCAATCAGCCAATCAAAGCTGTCGGTCTGCACGCCGAGAAGATCTGGTACTTCAATTGGTTCACGAATCGAACCAAAATTAACGCGGTCAGTAGCTTTACGCAGCTTGATATCATTTTCATCTGCGCGTGCAATTACTGCCGTTGCACTATTACTATGAGCAGCCAAGGGGAATTTCCTTACCATTCGCTGTATGAATAATTTCGGATAAAGCGAGGGCAAGTGCCACTATTTACACTTGTATCAACGCTTCGACGCCTATGCCCGCAATATGACACAAGTCAGAACTTAACTAGTATATAGGGATAACAAAACAAAGTCAAGCCTTCTCTACGATTTTCATCGCTGTAGGCTCAACCTTAACATACAAATTTTGTCAAGAAATTTGCTCAAGCATTAATGTACCACGTTTTGCGCAATTGTCGAATGTCTTTCTGAGGGTGAATTCTTCTACCTCGCACACTACCCTGCTCATCAACTTATGCAAAAAGGGCAAGAACACCACTCCTGCAATGTTCTTGCCCTCTATATCAGCCCATACGAGGTAGTTCCTCTGAGCTATGGGTATGAGCTATGGGTATGAGCTATGCCTGGATTTCCGCTTGCTTTCCGCGTGCGATGAATCGGCGAATAGCAATGAACAGCAATCCCGCCAAAATCAAGCCGAGGATAACATCGACGACAATCAAGGTAATCTTCCACGCATCCATGTGCGATTGCGGCTCACCATTCTCGTACGCCCAGGAATTCACCGTGGTGTAGAGGATATTATGTGCAGCGCGGCGCATTTCCTTGACGGCTGTAGCGCTCACATTTGTCACATAATTGGTGGTCTTTGCCGTAGCCAGCATAATGTCTGTGCCACCGCGGATGAGCTGATCCGCATTTTGGTAGCTGTAGTTAGGACCCGAGAAGTAATCGGTTTCCACCATGCCTCTAAAGCCCCACTCATCGCGCAAAACCGTCTGATTCAAGGCGAGCTTTGCACTGGTGTAGGTGTTACCAATGTAATTGAAGGAGCTCATGATGGCCATGGACTTGACATTGCCTTCATTGGCCGTCTTCACTACGGTCTCGAATGGCTTCAAGTAAATCTCACGAATTGCTTGCTCGTTTGACCATGTGGTCAGCTGACCATTGCGCTGAGTTTCCTGCTCGTTCAAGGCAAAGTGCTTGGTAAAGGCGTACACGCCATACTCGGCAGCACCCATCACCTGACCGGAAGCCAAAGTGCCCGTCAACGTCGGATCTTCGGAGAAGTACTCGAAGTTACGTCCACCAAACTCACTGCGGTGCATATTGATGGATGGCGCATACCAACCGGTGATATTGAGCTCGTGCGCCATTTCGCCGATGTTTTCGCCGAATTGCTTGGCCAAATCCTTGTTCCAGCTGTTTGCTAGTACGACGTTTGCAGGCAAACCGATGGAAGACACACCCGTGAAGTTATCCTTCAAAGCCGCCGGACCATCTACATCGGAGAGACGAATCTTTCCAATAGATGCGATAGCAGCGTTGCCGTAGCCACCGTTTGCGATGAGTTCGTTCATTTCATCCACCGTCAGCTCATCGAGCAAGGCATCCCACTGCTCATCGTCGTAGTCCTTACCACGCAAATCCGCCAAACGCACGCCGTTCTTCGCTCCGGTCGTTGGCATGGTATCGGATGGATTATCAAACTGCGTGGAGTCGTAATTGCCATTGTTATAATAGGTGGCCTTGACCTCATCCGACATAGAGTAATTCGTCGGAGCCGCCGTGGCCTGAGCATAGTTGGCAAAGTTTTGTGCACGGGACAGATATGTCACATCACCGGCCACATCATCAAATGCGTTGGTAGCCACCTGCTGATCTTGACTATGCGTATTGTCTGCAGAATTGTACGTAACAGTGGAATCCACCGTAATATTCTTAGAATCGATGATGTGATGACTATCGCTACGGATAGAAATCGCATAATCACCCTGCTCCAGCACGTATGCCTTCGCATTCTGGTAATCATAAGAAGCCATATCATCATCGTTGAAGGAAATCTGTACATCCTCAGACTGACCCGGCTGCAGCTCGCTCGTCTTTTCGTAGGCTACGAGATTTGCCGTTGCCTTTTCGATGCCGCCTTCGGTGTATGGAGGATTGTAGTAGGCTTCCACCACATCCTTACCGGCTACAGACCCCGTATTTGTGACGGTAACGGTAAAGCTGACCGTGCCGTTTGCATATGTCACATCGCTCATGCTCTGGCTAAAGCTGGTGTAGCTCAAGCCGTATCCGAATGGGTATTGCACGACGTCGTCATAGTTGATAGCGCCCACATCCGCAGCCGTTTCATAGAAGCGATAGCCTACATAAATGCCTTCCACATAGTTGACGAAGCGTGGGGAACGTACACCACGTGCAGATTCGATGGCAAATTCTTGCACATTGTCATACTTAAAATCACCGAAGTTATTGAAACTTGGCGAAGCTGTGAAGTCCTTGATGAAGGTATCGGCTGTCTTGCCAGATGGATTGACGGTGCCATTCAGGATTTCACCCAAGGCCTTGAAGCCCGCCTGTCCTGGGTGAGGCGTCCACACAACGGACTTAATCTGTGGATAATCATTGAGGAAGCTCATTTCAAAGGCGTTTGCGCCATTGTACACAAGGACAACCTTGTCAAAGTTTGAGGTGACGAGGTCCAACATATCCTTTTCTGTGCGGTCCAGCTCCAAATAGTGCTGACCATCCTCGAAATCCTTGTATTCGGTGGAATTATTGTTGTAAACTACACCTTCGGCATTCATATCCTTCGGCAGATCCAAGCCTTCACCGCCTACTCGCCCAATGACGACGACTGCAGTGTCTGAGTAATTCTTTGCATTATCCATCAAGCTTTGGCTGTACTGCGTGGCTGGAGGCTCCGGTAAGGTCCAATCAGCCTTTGTCACAGCAATTTCGCCGCGAGACGTGGAGTAATCCGTATAGAACTTGCTCAGTTCCTCGTTGGTTTTGAAGCCCGCATCGTTTAAGGAATCCAAAATCGACGTAGTTGGATAGGCATCAGACAAAGCGCCGGAACCAGTACCACCATAAATCGGGTTTGTGGAAGCCCAGCCAAAGACGTTGATATTGCCCGGATTTGCGATAGGCAACGTATTGTCATTATTTTGCAGAAGCACAGAGCCTTCGCGCTCCATGTCCACGGCTAAATTGTTTGTTTTTTCGATCGTTGCATCCGACAATGCCAGTTTGGCGCTGGTGGATAACGTAATCACGCTGCTCAGTGGCCCCAAGAGCATCATATTGATAGAAACAACGGCTGCAATGGCCGCCACAATCCATGCACTCGAATGAGTGAGTTTGCGGACACGACCATTTTTTATCGTGGCCTTATTTACGCTCATAGTTGCAATTAAAGCGAGCGCGAGCACTACGCCTATTGCGATTAGATAGACTCGGATAGAGCCCAGCACAGCAAGAACATCATCGATGTTGAGTTCCAGCATCTTTCCCCTCCATTGGTTGCGATTGTTGCGATCAAGTCACCTGTGACAAGATTTACTACGCAATAGATTGAGCGTAAAAGACTTCTGACACGCGCTCAATGACCACATCGGCGATTTCTGTGGCAATGCCACATTTTGGCTATAATTGGATACATTGGAAGCACCCGGGATACAGTACGTACAAGGGCCGTGCTTGCACAGCGCGTATAGGTACATCGGCGGCTTGCGAGACATGCTTCGTTTCGCTGAGCTATACCGCGTAAGGGGTGCAGAACGCTAGTGCGGTAAAGACCCAGAGAATTGAGGACGAGTGGTAACGCATAATACGGAACACGACCATTCAGAGCGGTGGATGCGCACGCATTATGCCATTCAGCGCGCCTTTTATGCATTGTCTGCGCATCATTCTCCCGATGAGATTACTGTTTCTTCTATTGCGCAGCATGCGGGCATTCATCGCAAAACCTTTTATTTGCATTATTCGAGTGTGGAAGAGTTGTACGAAGCCCGCATCGAAGAACTCGTTTCTGACTTTGCAAAATCTTTAGATGCGCTGCCTCAGCCGTTTAATTACTACGATTTATCGCTGAATATGTTCCGTTTTTATTCGTCCACGGAAGATATCGAGCGGATTTTTATCAATCCACACTACAGAACTTTTGCCGATACCATCATTACGGGTACAACTCGGCATAGCCGCAGTCTGTACAATCCGTATCGCAATTTCTCCGAAGCCGAGCAGGAATTGATTAACACCTTCGTCGTGTATTCCTCCGTAAACGTTTGGCGTCGTTGGGTGATGTCTGGCAAGCAGATACCCATGGAAGACGCAGCTCGACTTTTAGGTCGGCTACTCGAGCATGGCGTCTCTTCTATTCGTGCGCCATATGAGGGACCTCCTGTGGAGTCGCCGCACATGAATATGCATTAAACGCGTTGCCCCTATACATCTGGGCGGTGAAACCACGACGTGCACATCGCAAAGGCAAACCCTGCGTTCAATCTAACGTGTGGACAACGCAGTTTTCTGCTCAGCAGTTTCTCATCTAGCTTCCGTCCAGTGCCGCGCCTGCTAGGAAGCATTCTATCCCTCGTAGTGTGCTAGCATGAGCGCATAATGAGAAAGAAGATTCCCACCTCTGCCGAGCTTTTACATCAGCTCCAAAATGGCAATGCACTATCGATTCGCCGCAGTATTTTACTGGTCGTTTTGCTGTCGTTGCCTACGATTGCAGCACAGTTTTCCTACATTGTCATGCAGTATATCGATGCAGCCATGGTGGGACATCTGAGTACACAGGCCTCCGCGTCCATTGGGCTTATTTCGCCTGTGACGTGGCTTTTCCAAGGTTTGTGCGCTGCGCTGACTGCGGGATTTAGCGTGCAAATGGCTCAGCGTTTCGGTTCTCAAAATGACAAAGAAGCGCGCAATATCATGAAGCAGGGCTTTATCATCGGTGCTGTGTTTTCTGCCTTTTTATGCGCGGTCATCGTAAGTCTGTCTTTTGTGCTACCGACATGGCTGGGTGGTGCGCCGGAGATTCGCCAAGGTGCCACCGAGTATCTGAGCATTTTTGGAATCTCCATTTTTGCTTTGCAGGTGACAACCATGGGCAGCACCATGGTCCAAAGCTCTGGCAATATGAAGCTACCCGGTTTTGTCAGCGTCGTCATGTGTTTATGCGATGTGCTGTTTAATTCTTGGCTTATTTTTCCGCCGACCACGTACACGTTTTTCGGCCTGAGCATTCCTTGGTTCGGCGCGAATATGGGCGTGGCTGGCGCTGCGGCTGGTACAGGTTTAGCAGAGCTGGTAGGTGCGCTGATTTATCTGTGGTACATGTTTACGCACAATGATTTGCTTCGACTGCGTACTGGGGAGCGCGTACGTTTTCGACGCAGCACGCTGATGACGGCTCTGCGCATTGGCACACCAGTGGCCATCGAAAATGCGGTCACCAATAGTGCTCAGGTCATGAGTACGAAGATTATTGCACCTTTGGGCACGACGGCTATTGCAGCAAACTCCTTTGCCGTCACTGCGGAAAGCATTTGCTATCAGCCTGGTTTTGGTATCGGCACGGCGGCTACCGCTATCGTGGGGCAATCCATTGGCGCTCATCAAAAACGCATGGCGCGTCGTTTTGCATGGCTTTCCATAGGTCTCGGCATGCTCACCATGACAGCTGGCGCTGTGGTGCTTTTTATCTTTGCACCTCAAATGATTGGCCTGCTCTCCCCTGACCTGGCGATTCAAGACATGGGTGGGACTGCGCTGCGCATTGGTATGATTGCCGAGCCGTTCTTTGCTGCATCAATCGTCTCCTCCGCTGCCCTGCGCGGCGCGGGTGACACCTTTGCCTCGAGCTTATTTAACGCCGGCACGATTTGGGCTATTCGCGTGCCTTTATCCGTAATCTTCTGCCCTTTGATGGGCATTAATGGCTACTGGCTCGCCTGCGTCATCCAATGGTGGATTTGTGGCAGTCTGTTTTTATGGCGCGTCAAAAGTGGCGTATGGCTCAAACGCCTCTAACATTCCTAAATTCCGGCAATTTTCCAGTCTCTGTACTCTTTTTGTGCAGAGTTTTTTATACTCAAATTTTCATTGAGCATAATTCATTGAATATGATTCAATGAATGTGGTACAGTTAGATTACGAACGGAGGTGATGACATGAATAAACGACAGTTAGCCGCTCAAGAAACGCGACGCAAGATTATTGCGGCCGCAAAAGAAATTATCAATGAAAAAGGCTTGGCAAATACGTCCATCGCTGAAATTACGCAGAAAAGCGGTGTAGCTAATGGCACGTTTTACACCTATTTCAAGCGTAAAGAGGATATTGTGTATGCACTGAGCCACGACACCTACCAACAAGTACTCGACGATGCTCTCGCCTATGCGGGCGATTTTGAAGCACGCATGACTTTTTTCCTTGTGGGTTACGCGCGCAGTATTGAAGGCAGTGGGTTAAAGCTCTGCCAAGAATGGGTGCGCAACACCGTGGATCCAAATCTTGTGGAAAATGAAGCGGACCGCAATAAGCTCGCTTTCGACATCCACTCCACCGCCGAACTCATCCAAGATGGCGTTGAACGCGGCGAACTAGAACCCTCCACTCCGGTCAAAATTCTGGCACACACGTTAATGGATGTGATTTATGGCCAGATGCTGTGCTGGGACATGTCCGATGGCGCATACAGCTTCACCGATCGCACGCAAGAATTCTGTGCACTATTTCTGCACCCGATGCTTGCCCCTTATATGCTTTCCCCCAAACATTAATCAATTCACTATTTAAGGAACACACATGACTACTATTCCTACAAAAACCTTGAATGACGGCGTAAACATCCCCGTGTACGGCTTCGGTACTTATCTTATTCCAGCAGACGGCAGCACCTATAAGGCTGTGCGCGAGGCATTGGATTTGGGCATTCGCCACATCGATACCGCCGTGGCATATTTCAACGAGCAAGAGGTGGGCAAGGCTGTGCGCGATAGCGGCATCGACCGCAAGGATCTGTTTATCACCAGCAAGCTGTGGTTGCAGGACTACGGCTACGAACCGGCTACCAAGGCTATCGAGACTTCTTTGCGCAAGCTTGATATGGACTATATGGATCTGTATTTGATCCACCAGCCTTATGGCGATGTACCAGGCGCCTGGAAGGCTATGAAAGATGCGAAGGCTGCGAGCAAGATCCGCTCCATCGGCGTGAGCAATATGACTCCTAAGATTTGGGATCATTTCATCCCATCGTTCGAGACTATGCCTTCGGTCAATCAGGTGGAATTTAATCCATACTTCCAGCAAAAAGAACTGCGTACGCGCATGGATGCTGCAAATGTAGCTTTGGAAGGCTGGGCTCCATTGGGTCAGGGTAATGCTGAGCTTTTAAGTAATGCCGTGATTACTAAGATTGCTCAGTCTCACGGCAAGAATGCAGGACAGGTAGTTTTGCGCTTTGAGATTCAGGAAGGTGCCATCGTATTCCCTAAGTCTACGAAGGTGGAACGCATGCGTAGCAATATGGATATCTTCGACTTCGAGCTGAGCGAATCCGAGATGGATGCTATCCGCGCTTTGGATAAGGGCAAGCCAGCGTTTGATCACGACGCACCGGGCGTGGCAGACATGCTTATCAACGCTTTCGATGTGCATGCAAACGATTAATTGAAGAACTATTGAAGGCTACCGGAAGGAATGCAAAACATGGAATTTAGAGAACTTTATAACGGCGTTAAAATGCCAATGCTCGGATTTGGTGTGTATCAAATTCCTGAGCATGAGGATGCCAAGCAAGCGGTTTTGACCGCGCTGCGCACGGGTTATCGCCTCATTGACACTGCGCAGGCATATATGAACGAGGCTGCTGTGGGCGAAGCCATCAAGGAAAGCGGCATCCCACGTAAGGATATTTTCATCACCACCAAGCTGTGGATTCAGGACTTTTCTTACGATGGCGCATTGGCCGCGACAGAGCGCTCGCTGGAACGTCTAGGCGTGGATTACATCGATTTGATGCTCCTCCACCAGCCAATGGGCGATTATATCAACGCATGGAAGGCTTTAGAGAAGCTGTACAAGGATGGCAAATTACGCGCTATCGGCATGGCAAACTGCTACCCACATGTGATCGCTGATTTGGCGGAAACTTTCGAGATTAAGCCAATGATTAACCAGGTGGAAATCCACCCATTCTTCCAGCAGCAGCGCAACATCGACACCATGAACGTCTACGACATCGTGCCCGAAGCATGGGGCCCATTCGATGAGGGACATCGTGACTTCTTCAACAATCCGATTTTGACGTCGATTGGCGCCAAGTATGGAAAGAGTGCAGCTCAGGTGGCCTTGCGTTGGAATATCCAGCGTGGCGTGGTGGTCATCCCAAAGTCTGTGCATGAAGAGCGTATCCAAGCCAACTTCGATGTGTTTGACTTCGAGCTAAGCGATGAGGACATGGCACAAATTGCAACCATGGACTTGGGACACAGCGAGATTGTGGATCATTTCGATCCGCATTTTGTAAAGGCGCTGCATGGGTTTAAGTTTTAGGCGCTTATGACGTAACTGAAGTGGAAACGCTGATTTCTTTCGTTTGCTTCATCCGAGAGGAGTTGGCGTGCTTCATTTTATGTGAGGACTCGCGCAACTATACAGTGCACATTGGCTATTTTGTAAACGTGTACACAAATATGGTATATATAATAGTGGGGGGTAGTGAGCGCTCCAAGCACAAAGTTGTTCTTCGTTTTAGACAGTGGTTGTGAAGGCACGCTGAACACTCTCAGAACCATTGCCATAGGCGTATATTAGATTGACATTGGTACATATTGAGAACGGCTAGGGATAAATCTCTAGCCGTTCTCATTTTTTATCCAGAGCGATGCCCATTCAAGCGCGTTGTATAATAACCATGCATTCTTTCAAACAAAGGAGTTTTTATGTCTAAAGTTGCATTGGTTACGGGTGGCACCAGCGGTATCGGACTTGCCGTAGCTAAAAAGTATTTGTCAAAAGGCTATAGCGTAGTCGCAGCAAGTGTGGATCGCACAGAAGTAGTCGAAGCTGCACTTGCAGAACTCTCCCCTCTCGGCCCTGTCATTGCAGTGCACTGCAATGTAGCAAACGTGGAAGATTGCCGCGCAGCAGTGCAGACCACCTTGGATACCTATGACAGCATTGATGTACTTGCGAACGTAGCAGGCGTGACCGGCCGCCGCACATCCTTCCTAGACGCAGATCTTTCTGACATCGCAAACACCATCAACATCAACCTCATGGGTAGCATCAATATGGCTCAGTCTGTGGCAAAAGTCATGGTCGGACAGCATGCGGGCGTCATCATCAACGTTGGATCCATCTGCGGTTTCATCGCTAACTCGGAAACTATCGGCTATCACGCTTCCAAGGGCGGCGTGAAAATGTTTACACAGGCCCTCGCCCGAGAACTCTCCCCTCAAGGCGTGCGCGTCTTTTCTGTAGCTCCCGGCTGGGTAAAGACCGCCATGGTCGACGATGACACCGTCAAACTTGGAGCGACTTTCCACATGCGCGGCGACCGCATCATCTCCCCTGAAGAAGTGGCGAATGTGATTTATTTACTCTCGCTGGAGGAAGCGGTTGCTGTGAATGGTACCACCGTCATGGTGGATGATGGGTACTCGGCTTTTAAAGGGTTGTTCTAGGTCAAATAACTATACCCTGCTTAACTAGCCAATGTCAGGATATCACCCGTTTTCTATACATATACATTACTCTTTTCGTTCTGTATGGACCAATGACTTGAAAAATGCGTTTTTATACTCTCATACTCGGTAGGCCCATAGCGTTGCATTAGTCACAGATAATTTCGCTTGAATTCGGCACAATCTGACCAATTATTCGTTAAACGAAACGAAAAAGAGTTCAATCAGAACTCAAAGTCAGATTCAAAAGAAATTAGCGGTAATACAAAATATTATTGTAGTATTAGCATTCCTTTGGTAACATACGATTATCATTCTAATTTATATAATAGCTGTGAATTAGCTTTCTACCTCTTTGATAAAATGGTAATGCGCTCGTCAAAACCGTGACAGAAGCTGTGAATTAGCTTTCTACCTCTTTGATAAAATGGTTGCATTCCACAAGGATTCGTTGACGAAGCTGTGAATTAGCTTTCTACCTCTTTGATAAAATGGTCACTTGCGCTAGATACTGTTTCACGGCGCTGTGAATTAGCTTTCTACCTCTTTGATAAAATGGAAGTAGTTGCGGATTATACCGTGCCCAGGCTGTGAATTAGCTTTCTACCTCTTTGATAAAATGGGACAGGCTATCAGGATACTCCATGGAATGCTGTGAATTAGCTTTCTACCTCTTTGATAAAATGGTCCTGTGGAGGGCTATTCGGGTGTGATTGCTGTGAATTAGCTTTCTACCTCTTTGATAAAATGGACATACGACAATCATATTTGCTATTGTGGCTGTGAATTAGCTTTCTACCTCTTTGATAAAATGGTCGAAAGCGGATTACGCTTTCCTCCTCAGCTGTGAATTAGCTTTCTACCTCTTTGATAAAATGGCACACGGCTACCATACGTACAGCAGACAGCTGTGAATTAGCTTTCTACCTCTTTGATAAAATGGCGTGTTCGTTGACTGTGGATGTACGGTGGCTGTGAATTAGCTTTCTACCTCTTTGATAAAATGGCCACGAGCCCGCTCCATGCGTCCGTGAAGCTGTGAATTAGCTTTCTACCTCTTTGATAAAATGGGGCACGTCTAAGAGGCGTTTAAAATCTTGCTGTGAATTAGCTTTCTACCTCTTTGATAAAATGGATGACGAGGAAGGTGATGGCAGCGATGAGCTGTGAATTAGCTTTCTACCTCTTTGATAAAATGGCAATCCCCACATCAAAAAGCGCTCGATGTGCTGTGAATTAGCTTTCTACCTCTTTGATAAAATGGAGCAATCCGATCAAAGAGGTAGATTTAAACCTTTTCAAGCACTTTAACGTTCAAAAAAGCATAAGTGTGTCAGGCGTTTCGTTGTTTGCTTCCTCCTTCAAATTGCAAAAACGAAGGGATTTTGACCACTGTTTATCAGTTATATGCAAAATTCTTACTTTTCCATTAGGAGGAAGATTTTCTTTAACTTTGATGACCGTTGTACGATTACCGTCTGCAGTTGGTGTGTATCGAGCGTAAACCGAAAATTGAATCATGCAGTATCCCATGTCCAAGAGCAAATTTCTAAAAACCACAGCGTCGTGTCGTTCGCGTTTAGTTTGGACCGGCAGATCAAACATTACTAAGCACCACATTCCCCCACTGTCCTCATCGACTTTCATGTTAATCCTTCATGTATTGCGGGATGACTATTTTATCTATCTTCTTCTCCACATAGAGAGCATATTGCTGACTGAAATCGTTAATTTTGCTCGGTATCGTTAGACCTTCTCCATTGAATTGTCTATTGATACTCTGAACCAAATATTGCTTGACTTCTTTGTCAATTAACGAATCAGTTTCCGAAAGCTGTGACACCATGAAATCAACCGAGGGTCGAAATACTTCGATTAAATCATCGGCCAAACAGAAGTAATTTCCTCCATTGTGATGATGAATACCTAAACACGGGCACAAACCTGCCGAAATCACAGCCTTTATAGTAAATCCTCGAAGAATTGTGTATGCATAATCTAACTGCCCATTTCTGGTATCTCCTTCTCCTGGAATTCTGTGAAAATCTGTATCACAGGCAAATAATGCTTTCCAGTAATCTCGAGCCGCTCTGCCTTCAATATTGGTTAAATCGCCTGAACGAACTTCAGAGGCAAGACCGCGTAAATGACCGCCACCATCAATACCTAACTGATCCAGCACAGCTGCCTGACCTCGGATTTTGGACTGAATTATTTTGCCCCATAAATTTTTCTGACGGGGAATAGTTTGCTCAATCTGAGCACGATAACGCATATTTATGCGTGTATTAATCACAGACCACGGATGCATAGCCGAAATAGGTATCCCTCTCCAATCACAGATCATGACCGAGACACCGTATTCTGAACACTGATGCAGAAGGCCTGCAGAGCACGAGCAATGCAGACCTATCAAAAGCACGGCGACATCAGTAAGTGGCACACCAGCGGACATGCCTTTTACTGAGTCACAAACAAGAAGCTGACCACGTTCATATCTCAGTGAGCCTTTCAGCTCAGTACAGTCCACGATGCGCCACGCACTTTGCATTTCACACCTTCTTAGTCACACCATCGGTAGGATACTGGCAGCCCGGCCTTCGACTTCCAGCGAGGCTCACCTAGACCGTTTCGTCGAATGACAACCGGCTTGAACTTGGAAACGATATCGACAGATGGAGTCCAACCATCTTTGAAAAACTTATCCAACATAGTTCTCTGCTCCTCTGGTAATTTTTCAATCCCTTCCGAGGCGAGATACGATGGCCTTAGTCTAAATCGGGATGGGCTTTTGAAACCATCGACGACCCAGGTACTATAAATCTCCGGCTTGGAAATCTTTCTCATAATTTCAGCAAATTCTGCGACCTGACCCTTATACGTGGATGTATCCAAATCCAAACGAATTTCATCGCTAATGAACAGATGCCCCACAAACTCAGCCTTACCGCTAAGTACAGCCGCTACAGTTCGAGGTTCAGCGTACCGCATACTTAATGACTGTGGCGGCAACTCAACAGAAAGTAAGTCATCGCTACTATTATGACGCAAATCAACTGTGAAAACGCGAATCATTCCATAAAACACACCAATTTGTTTACCAGCCGAGTTGAACTTTGGACACTTATAAATGCGCACATGATGGAAACCATCACCAAGCTCTACCGACCCACCATTGATAATTAGCTGTGCAGCATCATCGTCGAAGAAGAACACTACATCATTCGCAGAGAAATGTTGCCCATTAACTACGATTTTGCGCGACTTGTTCTCTGGAAGTCCTGTTTCAGCATCATAATCATCGCAACGAGTTAATGCCATGTACAATGCAGGCGTAGAGGCCTTGTTAATTAACTCAGCACTCAATCTATCTCCCAAACGCATTCTTACAAGCTTGTGTATTGTATCCTTGTGAGCCTTGGAATTTCCGAACCTCAATCTATAATCACGTAAAACACTAACCCTATCGTGATCCATAGCATCGTTTACCAGGACCTGCAAGTCCTTCATTTTGTCAATCCACTTACGAAATTGCAATGACCTACCTATATCTAATGGGTAATCTTTCCAAAATGGTTGACCAAGTTTTTCCGGATGAGAAACATACATTTGCGCTATCCTCAATTCGTTTTTTTCATTGAGAATTACCGCAATTTCACGACTCATCATCGATATGACTGCAGCATCCACTGCATGGTGACGTCGATCTAGACGCGTTTTTCCACGAGGACCGGCAAAATGAATCTCTTTCTCAATTCCAGATAACCTGCGTGCTAAAGCAGTGACTTTACCTGGAAATACACCGATTTTTACTTGTTTGTTATCGTTCTTTGGCTTATGCGAAGTGTAATGCTCAGAATTGTAATACCAATCTATCCGCTTTCTGAGTTCGTCTGCCATCCATGCTACGGACTCAATGGATCGATTATCAGGAGCATCATCTTCAGTTTCCTGCTGCAGTCGATTCTTAACTGCACCAATAAAATTTGCACTTGCTTTCTTGCTATATATTCCTGTTGGGAATATGAAAGACTCGGCACGGTCTACAGCAGCTTCGACAGATATACCACGATCCATTGCATACGTACTATGACACCACTTAGAGAATAGAATATTTGATTTACTTCTGTTACAGTCCGCACAAACCGCTGCAAGGTTAGTCCTCTTATTATCCGCACCAACACCTTTTCGGGGGACGATATGATCCAGCTCACAAGTAGAATATGTGATTGTCTTTCCACAATATAAACACTTGCATCCCTGACGCTGTACTGCCTCCCAACGCTTAATCTGAGAATCTTGATATCTGTCAACAGATGGATTTTCAGTCTTCATAGTATTGAAAATCGACTGCCTATATTTAGCTTTTTGCTCTGTATCATGCTGGTACATGCGTGCTACTTTTTCGGATCTAAAACCTTCTCGCACGTGTTCAATATTTACAGATAAGGGCTTGCCCCATCGTTTTGTTGTGTTAAGCATATATCGATTAACAATTTTCAGGACACGATCTACTGAGGGATTACCCACAGGTTCCCCAATTGATGCCTGAGGCGGACGCCAGTTGTCTGTGACACCATAGACATTTTTACGTGCCTCGTGCAAGTTATCTGATGTAGTCAATATTTGCTCCGTTAGCTCATAGCACGCTCGCACTGAGTAAGCAGCTCTACCCGTGGGCAGCTTAATGTTATCTAGCAGAGCAAGTTCGTTGTCATCGAATGAGTCAATGAGATCAAATGCTGATAAATATTTGATATCGTCTCTCGCGGATTCAATATCGAGTGTATTTCCAAGTATTTCAATAAGTGCCTCTTTATCGTCTTCCTTTGAATTGTCCCACCAAGGAAGAATTACTTTTTTCACGAGTTTTTTAAGACCACCATCGGAATCAAGAAGTGCGTAATAAGTTTCAATCACAGGAGCTCTGTTAGAAACACGATCTTCGCCATCTTGAATCCCACCAATCCCCTTAATATCCCTACGATTTACACCCAATTGTTGCGCTACATCCGCCCAGCCCGGACGATTTTTTGTATCAGTATCTGTTAGAACATCGTACGCAATCTGCTTTTCCTTTATACTTAACGGACGCTCGACACCGTTGATATGAAGGCTGAGATTCGCTATTGCAGATGCAATGCGGAATTTCTGGAAAGCTAGAGAAGCCTTTAATGCACGCGCCTCTCCAGTGAGCACATCATTACCAACTGAATCAGTTGCAGAGCCGCGCGGTGAAATCGCATAAAATATTTTATTTATAATTTCTCGGGTAGTTTTTTCATCAATTCCTTGTTGTTTGCAGATATACTCCACCTCATATGCATTGTCCTCTTGCATCAACCTCTGAGGAAAGAGTGCAAACCTATCTGTGTGTTTTGTACTTTTTCTTAATCTGGGTGCAGGCTTATTTTCATTTTCATTCAAGTACTCTGCAACAACTTGAGCAGGCGTTAATCCATCCGCTTTCTTAAACCCAAGGTGAGCGCACATTTCCTCATACTGCTCAGATAGATTCTCGGAACTAATACCATACAAAGATTGTATTGACTTATACGGATTCATCCAGCCACGATGACGAGCAATATGTCTAAAAGCTATAGAAAGCTTACGGATACGAAGGTTTTCATCTGCAATGAATCCATCAGCAAGTTCAGCACGAGCGACCCATGGTTCAAAAGTTTCGTCACCATATTCTACAAGAGGGAAACCGAGACTAAGCAGATACTTATCGAGCTTCACTAAACGAGCACGCCTGCGTCTCCGCATTTTCCTAGTCCTCCGGGCAATACCCGAAACAAGTTTTCTCGTATTACCGTTTTTGTTGTTATTCGGATCTACACCGCCATCGTGAATAAAAACTTTGCATATTTAATATACGAACTGGCTGTCCAACGGAGTTAACTTCGATTGTGGATAATCCAATCCCTGAGAGACCGACATCAATACCTATTCTCATTCTTTTCATATTTATATAATAATGGGCATTTTAAAAAAGTCAAAAAATATAACTCTTCAAATCATATCGAAATTCATAACTGGTATCCTAGACAAGGAGTACCGCATGGAGCTACTGGTATCTTTAAGACACTTGAGTTTTATACAACCCTTATCGTTTAGCCGAGAAAATTCGTCACCAATGTGTGTGTCTAAGCGAATATAACCGAAGCAAACCCCCTCAGGAAATCGTTAATATGTTCATATTCTAGTCGCAATCAAGAGGAATGCTGTTTCCCTCATATAAAAATGATGTAAGAATAATGCGAAGTGTCTGACCAGTCCCACTCAGAAAACCCAATCGGGATGAAACATCGACGCAAAGTGACGTATTGGGACTAAAATGTTGCTTATAGCCTTGATGATGCTTTCTGACACCCGGAGCATCGCAACACTATTGATGCAGTTATGCATAAATAAGCGTCCACAATCACTATCAGTACGTTGCAGATGAATAAAACACATCCACTCCATCCTAGAAATCTTGCCACACTGACTTGCCTCATACGAACAAACTGGGCAGACGGGCATAAGAAATGCGACACCCTCATCGACCGGCATAATTTGACATTTCAGGAGCATACTCAGGCATATTCTATTAGCACGCTAATGCTACATGTATTGTTCCTATTTTTCTTCATATCTGGTAAGACTCACAATTAACAAAACGGGGAGGTCGAGCCTCCCCTGCAGATGAACTATGCGGAATCCCGCATAGAACTTGCTAGAATTCAGGTCGGCTAACGAGTCCGCCCTTACTGTGAATTAGCAATTTTAGTATAATACTGAATCTAACGTTTTATACAATTCGGTTTAATTCTTCTACCACCTATCATGCACATGCTCACGAATGCGCGAATCATACAAGTCTTCGAGCGCATCCATGAGTTCCTGCGGTAGCTCAGCGAGCGCGGCCGCTCCCGCGTTTCCCGTCACTTGAGACACATTGCGTCCGCCTGGAATGACGGTGGTGACGCCCGGTTGTTGCAAAATCCAACGTAGTGCCGCCTGCGCCGGCGTTGCATCTGGCACGAATTTGGCTGCGAGAGCGCTAAATTCTTGTGCCGCTTCTACGCCCACCTCAAAAGGCACACCAGCGAAGGTTTCACCCACATCGAAATGTTCGCCGTGGCGGTTGTAGTTTCGATGATCTGTCAGGGCGAAGGTGGTGTCTTTTGTATACTTTCCGCTCAGCAGTCCGGAGGCGAGCGGCACACGCACGATGATGGCTGTGCCGGTTTCAAGTGCGCGTGGCAATACCTCTTCAAGTGGTTTTCTGCGGAAGATATTGAGGATAATCTGTACGGAAGCGACATTGTCACGCTCCATGGCAAGCAGAGCCTGCTCGCATGTTTCCACGCTCACACCGTAGCGTGCGATGCGTCCTTCATCCACCATAGTGTCCAGATAATCGTATGTGCGCTGAGCGGTAATAACATCGGTTGGCGGGCAGTGTAATTGCACGAGGTCCAAAGTATCCATTTGCAAATTTGCACGTGAGCGGTCGTTCCATGCGAGGAAATGCTCTTGCGTGTACTCTTCGAAAACCTGAGGTGACCGACGCCCCATTTTGGTGGCAATGAAAAGATTGTCCTCGAGATGGCGCTGGCGGAATTCACCAATGAATTTTTCGCTCCTACCATCACCATAAACGTCTGCGGTATCGATGAAATTAATGCCCTGCTGTACAGCCGTTTCAAGGACTTCGTTTGCTTGCTCAGGGCTGACATCGCCCCAATCCGTACCCAGCTGCCAAGTACCTAAACCGATTTCCGAAATGGCTGTGCCCAGTCGAGCGGCTTCTCGCTTTTCCATAGTTCTCCTTGCTTCATCGCAATGATTTATTGTGTATAGCCTAACACGTCTAAAGTAGAAATATCAGCACCGAACAGCTCGCAAATCCTAAAAATCGCTATCAAACCACACTTGCATCTGCCCAATCTCTCGATTCGCCCATGCATAGTATGGAATCATCTTGAGGGTTGCCGGCTTGTCTTCAGAAGCGCTACTGGCATCCATATATAAGGAAGAACCCTGGGCATCCTCGGCTCGCTTTACAGCAGGAAGTTCGATTCGTTCAATACCGTTGAGCTCGTCGGCGTGATACGAAGCCACCGCTTCACCCACACTCCCCCGTGCGATGCGGTAATTCCACAGCGGCGCAGCATTATCGCTTTCTTCTGCGCAATACACCACAGGCCCGCGCATGACGGCAATCTTACCCGCATCATGACGGATGTGAGAGGTAGAGCGCATATAGCGCACAGACATGTCGAGGCTCAGCTCAAGCGTATGCTCACCAGCGCCCAGTACAAAACCCACAAAGCCGTCCTTCACGGCAACGGAAGCAGTTACATCCTCACCATCGCAGACCAGCGCATACTGCGCAGCTGACCATTGTGGGATGCGTACGAGGAAGTTCACTGCATCCGCACCCTCCGGCACGGTCACACGGAATCGGATATCGCCCTCCCAAGGGAAATTCGACTCCTGCTCCACGTGCACGCCCTCAAAGAATTCTGCATTATTTGCGATGAACTGATGCGCCGCAATCGTGCGCGTTTCTGCGTTTACCGTATATAAATACTGATCGATGGATGCGATGAAGCGTGCAATATTGGCTGGGCAGCAGGCACAGCCAAACCAAGAAGCGCGATGCATCAGCACGTGTGCACGGTCTGGGTTATGTTCGGATGCTTGAGGGTCTGCCTCCAAAGGATTGACATAGTAGAAGTGCTTACCATCCAAGGCTATGCCAGAAATCGCACCATTGAAGATTTCCTTCTCCAGCACGTCCGCGTATTCTCCCTTAGGCGCTCCTTCGCTCAAGGACAGCTCTAGCATGCGCCGCGCAAAGAAACTCATGCCTACGGATGCGCAGGATTCACCATACATGGTGTCGTTAGGCAAATCGTAGTCATAGGTGAAGGCCTCGCCCACATGTGTGGAGCCCACACCACCAGTGATATACATGCGACGATGCACAATATTTGACCACAAGCGCTCCGCAGCCTGCCGCAATCCCTCATCGTGAGTCAGTTGCGCCACATGTGCCACGCCGGTCAGCAAATACGCCACGCGCACGGCATGACCTTCGGCGGTTTGCTGCTGCTGAATTGGTCGAGCCGTTTGTGTGTATTCATGACTCCATCCCAGCATTTGAGGGAAAATCGGCGTTGCTCCAGCCGTGCGTGCAGCCTCATTTTGTTTGTCATAAAATGTAGGATCCTGCCCGCGCACCGTAATAAAGAATTCTGCAAGCTTCAGATAGCGTTCTTCCCGTGTGGCATCGTACAGGCGTGCGAGCGCGAGTTCGATTTCCGGATGCCCGTCTGAGCCGTGGATTTTGCCGTCATCCGCACCAAAATGTCCATCGAGGCAGTCTGCCATTTTTCGTGCAATCTGCAAGGCTTGTTCGTTGCCGGTGACTTCGAAATACGCCACACCGGCTTCGATGTAATGCCCCATCACATACATTTCGTGGCTTTGCTGAATTTGGCTAAAACGAGGTCGTTTCGCATACGATCCCGAACGGATCTGGAACGGTGTGTCTAAATAGCCATCTGTATCCTGCGCTCGGGCAATGAGATCTATTAGCTCATCACAAGTTTTACGCAGTGCCGGATTATCCGAGTAATTCAGCACATATGCGGCTTCTTCCAGCCATTTGTATACGTCCGAATCTTGGAAAACCATACCATTAAAATCGGCCTGCTCATCGCCAGCCGCCACGCGTAAATTGCGCACTGCGTGACTCCACTCGTGAGATAAGGCCTCGACCTCTACACCGGATGGATCTAGCGGAATATCAATGCGTTGCTCATCATTGATAACAGCCCACTGATAGGGGATAACTTCTGTGGCGACATTTTCACGGTAGCGCTTCCAAAATGGCGATGTCACCGAAACTCGTGCATGCATTCTTGTCCTTTCCTCATTGATAGTGACATTCAGCACATTGCTGTGCGTGCATACTCGAGTGTAAGAAAAAAGATTTTATCGAATTTTCAGAACCATCGGTTGGGAAAATTTTCCCAGTTTTGCGCATGAACAGAATTCTTTGTGATCCTTTTCATACAATTATATGTATGTCACAGCGCCCAACCCTTGCTCAGTTAGCGGAGATTTCGCATGTTTCCGTTAGCACTGCGTCTAAAGCCCTGAATGGTACGGGTCGCATTAGTGCGCAAACGCGCAGGATTGTGCAACTTAATGCCGAGAAACTGGGATATACGACGAAACGAACTTCTCAGACTTCGGACCGTACGGGGCTGGTTGGTCTGATTACCTCGGATCTCAATGGCCGTTTCGCCTTGCCGCTGCTCACCGGTGTTGAGGAGGCTTTGGGTGCCGCGCATCACACGGCTCTGCTCATGAGCTCGCATAAATCCTATGAGCTGGAAAAACAGCATATTGCACAGCTCACTTCACGCGGAATTGACGGATTAATCGTCGTCGGCGATTCCACTAACCCGCGCCCGCCCATCGATCCTCGGATTCTCGGAGGCCTTCCCACTGTGTATGCCTATGCTCCTTCCACGGACGCTAACGACTGCAGCATCGTATGCGATAATGTAGGCGCCGGACGTCAAGCTATCGAATATCTGATTGGCATAGGACGGTCCGCCATTGCCATCGTCGGCGGTGGCGAGAATTATCAAGCGGCGAAAGATCGCATCACGGGGGCACAATCAGCATTTTCACTCTATGGATTGCAGCCTATACGCATTATTAATGACCGCTGGAGTGAGGAATGGGGCGAGCGCGCGGCCGGACTGCTCCTTGCCGACCATCCTGAAGTGGATGCAATCTACTGTCTGAGTGATGAAATTGCACGCGGCATGATCATAGGGCTTATGCATCACGGTAAAACAGTGCCTGGCGACATCGCCGTCCTTGGGCATGATAATTGGGAAGTGTACAGCACAGGCACACATCCGACGCTGACGACTTTTGACAATAATATTCAACTGGTGGGCAAAACGGCTGCCGATTATTTGTTCCAAGCCCTTCATGGGAAGCCTTATCAGGGCACAATTTCGGTGGAATGTCCGATGATTATCCGTGAATCCACCGATGTCGGAATAACAACTCGATTGTATGGTTCGAGCTGGTATAACGGATTTGAGGAATAAAAAGACGACCCAAGCATCCGCTCAGGTCGCCTTTGTCGTTATGCGCGTTACTTCTTAATGTGCAAGGTCATAGCGTTAATAGCCACAATCACCGTGCTCAGCGACATCAAAATTGCACCCACTGCCGGGCTGAGGATGAAACCGATGGGCGCCAAAATACCAGCTGCTAATGGGATGGCAATCAGATTGTAGCCTGCTCCCCACCACAGATTTTGCACCATCTTGCGGCGCGTTTGCTTCGCTAGATCGAGGAAACGCACGATATCGTCCGGATTACTTTCCGTCAGCACAACGTCTGCGGATTCGATGGCCACATCCGTACCAGCGCCGATGGCAATGCCAATTGTAGCTCGAGCCAAGCTTGGCGCATCATTGATACCATCGCCCACCATGGCCACGCGCTTTCCTTGGCTGGTCAGCGATGCCACGATGCCTTCCTTGCCTTCTGGCAAAAGGGCTGCGTGATACTGGTCAATGCCCAAGTAATGCGCCACACCGGCAGCGGCCTCCTCGTTATCGCCTGTCAGCATCACCGGTGTAATGCCCATTTCCTTGAGTGATGCAATAAACTTCCGAGCTTCTGGCTTGACCTTATCACCTAACGCCATGAAACCAACCAATTGGCCATCGATGAGTACGAAGCTCATCGTATTGCCCTCATCCACATACGTGGACGTTGCGCTCGTCTCCACGTGCAGATTTAGCCGATGCAGTTCTTTGGCATTGACTATCTGCACCTGCTTACCGTTGACAGTGCCTTGCAAGCCCACACCTGCGAGATTCTTGGAATCGGTCGAGGTATAAGGTTCAATTCCTTCGCTGTGAATGTACTTCATCACGCCCACGGCAATCGGATGATTTGCTGTGGATTCTAGCGCGCCAATATACTTGAGCAACTCCGTGCGGTCGATTGTATGGTCGGCATCATGCACCACTTCTACGCCGGTGACTGCGAAGGTGCCTTGAGTTAATGTGCCTGTCTTATCCAACAAAATCGTGTCAATATTATGCGCATTTTCCAAAGCGTTGCGATTCTTTAGCAACAAACCGTTGCGCGCAGCGATGGAAGTGGAACGTGCCACAACCAGTGGAATGGCCAAGCCTAATGCGTGAGGGCAGGCGATAATAAAAACGGTCACCATGCGTTCCAAAGCCGTTGGCACATCGTCCGCAAAGATCCACACGATAAACGCCAGTACACCCACAGCGAGCGCAACGTAGAACAACCACTGCGCTACCTTGTCGGACAATGTTTCCAGTCTGGACTTTTCGGCCTGGGCGCGGCGTACCATATCCATGACCTGAGCCAGGTAACCGTTTTCGCCTGTGCCCGTTACGCGGATCTGCATCGTACCATCGCCGTTTACCGAACCGCCGATAACCTTATCGCCGGCATTCTTGGTGACACCGCGAGATTCACCCGTAATCGCTGATTCGTCGACGATGGACGAACCCTGCTCAATTACGCCATCAGCCGGCATTTTGTCACCTGCACGTACAACGAGAAGATCGCCGGCTTGTACAGATTGCAGAGAAACCTTTTCCTCGCTGCCATCCTCACGAATGCGCGTCACCTCATCTGGTAAGAGCTCTGCCAGCTTGTGCAACGCATCACTTGCATTAGACACGGCGCTCATTTCAATCCAGTGTCCGAGCAGCATAATGACGATTAATGTAGCGAGTTCCCAGAAGAAGTCCATCACATGACCGTGGAAGAAATTATTGACCACGAACGCATAGAGACTGTAAATATAGGACACCGAAATGCCCATAGCAATCAGCGTCATCATGGCAGGGCGCTTCTGCGTCAATTCCATCTTGGCGCCCGATAAGAATGGCTGACCGCCGTAGAAGAAGAGAATAGTTGCCACAATGAGCACTACCCAGTTAGAGCCTGGGAAGGTGAATTGGAACGGCAGCTCCATGCCCATCATCGGGGAAAGAATAATAATAGGAATAGCCAGCACCAGTGACAGCCAGAATTTCTGCTTAAAGTTTCCCATGTGCATGGAATGGTCCATGTGACCCATGTCGTGCATGTCGTGGCTGGAGTGGCTCATGTGAGCCATACCGTTCATGCCATGGTCTGCGTGGTTCATATGCATGTGGTGCGAATGCTCAGCATGGCTCATTTCTGAATGATTCATCCGCTTCGAGTGATCCGCTGTGTCCATATCGTGCACGTCGTGATCCATATGAGTATGCTCGGAATGATCCATCTCCTCCATCCCGTGCATCTCATGATTCATTTCCATATCATGCATATTTTTGTGTGCATGTTCGTCCATAATATGCAACCCCTTCTCTGTATCGGCATTCTCACAGCACTGCTCTCTATAAAGCATTCAATGTCGAGGCATCACAGCTTTCAGAAGTATGTATAAGTGTTTTCGCTATATCCAACACTGTGCAGAAATTGAGTATTCCGATATGGGGTTATTTATCTGATGGTGAATTTTTATGTGCTTCGTTTTCCCTCAGCATCTAGAACTATGCAATAAGTTTTTAATACTATACAACTTCTCGGAGGTTGTTTTTCAAAATACAACAGGAACGTTAGGTTACTCCAAACCCAAGTTTTCCGCATAAGACAATCTTATTGAGCTGGTTTTTCAGCTCCTGATTCTCGCTCGTTAAAGACTGCACACTCTTGTCCGAGGATTCACTATGCTTTTTCAGCACAGACAGCTCCTTATCCGACTTTTTCGCACGGTCCTCCCATTTACGAGCCATAGCCTTCCAATCAGTAGAATCAGTGTCTGCTCCCTGCGGCGTAGACTCTGCATTCTCTGTAGAAGCCGGCTCTATAATTTCAGTAGTAGTGACTTGTTCGTCTGTCATAGTGGCAACTCCTTTACTATTTCGCCCCTGCGGGCATGAAAATACCCCGACAGCCCTGCGGCTAATCGGGGTTAAAACGCAACAATGAAAAGAATCGAACTCTTCAAACCCCAACGGTTCCCACCCATGGAATGTCTAACCGAATACTAAATTCGGCATTTCCTCATAATTCATGCTATCTGCTGACTGGATTCATCCCCACTTTTCAACCTCATCGAGAAAATCATTACCCTTCCACGTCAACGACTTAATAAACGCGTCAAGAATATCCCCACTCATATCCCGCACAATCGTCCCCTTGACCAGTCCTGCTTGAATAAGCAAATCCACATGATACACAGCCATCCTAAAATCATGAGACGAATCAACCAAAACACGCGCATCCACAGCACCCGAAGACTGAGCAACAATCCTGAGAATATGACGCACATGATCCATATCACGACGCATACACTTCCTCCTAACACAAAAGGACCATCCAATATGGATGGTCCAGTAAAAATGGGCGATGCTAAACTGCCTTCTGCAGAAGATATTGGCAGTCTTCTATGGCTTCTTCATATTCGTCGTCTACTGCCATGTCGTACACACGTTTGAGCAGGTTTTTGTCATAAGATAAATTATTAATACGCAAAATGTGAACAGCTATGAACAAGGCAAGAATTTCCGAATCACAGTCTGCAGTCACATCTACGTCGTCCGCTTCTTCTGTCAGCCCCTCTTGTTCAAGGAACGACACTATATCGTGTACATCTTGTTTAAGAAAGCTTATCATTCTTGCCTCCCTTCTGGATATATACTAGTAATTCTACCCTTGGATGTAGATACTCGCATCTTCACGTTATGATAGAATCCCTTGACTACTTTGCTGCCATTGCCTGTATTATTACGAATAACCTGCTCCGTACGTTGAGAATGTCTTGTGCGTTCCAATGGGGAGGGAAAACAGGCCTGTCTGCAATCCATCCATACCCGTTCGAATGCCCTCCTTTGTATCCCCACTCTATTCGCCCTGTGTTTGAATTTTTAGCCTTATAATAGGCATATTCAGCCTCTTCAGCTTCCTCAGGGAAACCGTGAGAACGTAGAGTAGCAATATAGAAATCGATTACTTCTTTTTCCTTAGAAACAAATGCATTCATTTTCCCTCAAACCATGTCAAGAACGAGTATCCAAATAATCTTTCAGAAAACTTTGGGATGCTTCTACACTGTTTTTTGTAATAGGTACTGACAGTCTTCAGCGATTTCTTCTTCATCGTTATCCACTGCCATCTCATATATCCATGCGACAAAACTTTTGCGATACGTTAAATCGTGCTCACGCAAAACTTGTATCGCCATAAATAAAGCGAGAACTTCAGAATCACAATCAGCAGTAATTCTAATATCATCTGCCTCTGTCGGAAGTCCTTCTTTCTCTATGAAAAATGCAACTTCCTCTACCGCTCTTATAAGAAAACCCACCATTATTGCCTTCTCCCAACGCTAATCCATAGCACACGCTACCTTACTTGAGCGAATAAAATATAGTGAATTCAAGAAATACGTTGTAGTAGATACTGACAGTCCTCAATAGCCTGTTCATTCTCATCCTGCTCCGCAAGATAAAGGACCTCATCAATAATATTGTGCGGAACATCGAGTCCAAATTTGCATACATAAAATATGCCACCGTATTGCGCTATCGACCCTTCTCCAGCTAATTCATCTTCAAGAATATCCTGCGCCGCTTCGTGATGACCACTGTCTTCAAGAATAGTTATTAGCTTTCGTGTCCTCTCACTGATTTTTTTCCTCATCTAATTCATTCACCTACCGAAGTAAACCCGGCAACTCTGGAAATCATGTAAGTAGCATACTAAGCTGATTTTGCTTGTAACGATCTACAAGCTTCTATTGCATCGTCATCTTCCCAATTTAGGGCAATTTTAAGCGTTTGTTCCACGATTTCATTGGGCACCGTTAAATTGTACAAATCTGCATAAAATACCCCCGTGCCGATAGCTATTGCTGTTTCACCAGCATCAGCAGACCAACGCATCTCTTGCACTTCTTTGTCGTATCCATGCTTGGTCAAGATTTTATCATAAATGTCAACGATATCCTCATAGGTAAATTGTGCAACCAATTTTACAATGTTCTTTCTAAAAAGTGACAATCCTCAATAGCCTCTGCATCGTCCTCTTGCTCCGCGACATCCAAGACATCCACAACAAGATTACGAGATATTGGAATATTCAACCGATTTATATAGCCAATCGCAATACATTGTGCAACAGCCCATTCACCGTCTTGAACGATCTCCTCAATTAGCTCTCCCTCTGCTTCATACCCTGCTTTCATCAACAAATCAATGAGCTGTTGCGATAATGGATCTACAGTTGCTGGCATTTGGTGCACCCCTCGATGATGTACAATCATCATTTTACCTGTAGGTAATCGCGCACATCACGAAACTGATTGAGGTATCAACAAACGAGCGTTAGAACGTCTAATTTGATCAAAGAAGTAAATATTTCGCGATCCTCTCTCAATTCGCCGTAGAATCGTACCTTAACTTTGCACGTAAATCGTTATATACAACGTTTTGACTGAAGCAGTTTATCTGTATCGCAGCATGCTTGTCAGTATGATTCACATATGAAGCATTACTGGGTTAAGTTTATCGGCAATTGTTGCGCTTCACCGTACATTGAAGCTGTTTAATATCCTACCGATTGGGATACCGTACTAGAATACAGCGATCGCCTCAAAAGCCTCGCCAAACATATAAAGCCCTCCCCGAATGTTCGGAAAGGGCATAGGGCGGATGATAAGGGATTTGAACCCTTGGAGGTGTTTAGCCTCACACGATTTCGAGTCGTGCTCCTTCGACCGCTCGGACAATCATCCATATTGTTTTAACGCCATTGAGTTAAATTAACTTCCGGAAGTTAAAGACAACTTATTAAGTATGCCATAATCCCAAGAAAAACTCTAATTACCTCATAATGTCGGGCAAATTCTACACACCAAAACCGCGCGTCTTACTCTGAATGAACTAGATTGGGAGTCAGCTACGCAGAACTAGATGTGCTCATATAGACAAACCCTCACTCTAATCCTGTGTCCAGCAAAATAAAGATAATTCAATAGTTCAGAGGTAGTTATGCGCATTGGACCAAGGAAGCCCAGCTTTAAGAAAAGTTTCAAAGCTCGAACAACTGGCAGATTGAAAAGACAGGTAAAACGAGCTATCAATCCTTTCTACGGTAGGAAAGGTATGGGACTTCTTCATGATCCAAAACGCAGCATCAAGAATCGTATCTATCACCGCACCACATTTAGCATTGTTGATTTGCTTATTGATTTGTTTAAACCGAAAAAGAAGTAGATTTCTCAGCTACTCCAACGTCCGCACGGCACGGATAGCCTGCGCTCGCTCTTCCAGCAAATCATCGCTGGGATAATTCACTCGCTCAAGCGTTAATCCACAAGACGGCGCAGGACCTGTTAGCCCCTCACGTGCAGGTTTGGATACCTTATCCTTAAACCATTCCACGGTTTTTTTGCCGCGCCCCACCGCAATGCACGCACCCACGAGTGAACGCACCATATTGCGCGCAAAAGCATCGGCGATGATGGTAAAGGTCAGCAAGCCGGACTCTGCTACCTCAATCTCATACGCAGACTCCACACTTTGCGGATCTGCGCCGATAGCCTGAGTCTGTAGCTGCTCTGCCCCACCACCATAGACATGCGCCGGCGTTAATGCGTACGATGGCACTCTTTGCCATCCGGCAAATTTCACCTCACGAATGGTGGTACCACCCGGATTCGGCAAAGCAAACGAACCAAAATCATGCAAACCAATTGTCGCTTCTGCGGCAGCATTCATTGCAGCCACATCCAGCTCCTCATCCACGCGCAGCACCATATTCCTCAAACGCGGGTCGCGATGTGCGCCCCTATCCGCCACTCGGTACACATACACACGATCGGAAGCAGAAAAGCGTGCATCAAATCCGGCCGGCGCCTCAGTAATTGAAAATATTGAAATATCCGATGGTACCATGCGTACCACACGCCTATACAAGGCTTCCACAGCGCTCACACCCTGCATATGCCCAATCACCTTCTCCAGCGCATCATCGTCCACATCAATGTGGCAGACTTGCCCACTGGCATGCACCCCCGCATCGGTGCGACCGGCCACCACCAACTGCACAGCATCCGGATCCAGCCTCAAAATCTTGCACAGTACGGCTTCAATCTCCCCTTGCACGGTACGTTGATTGCTTTGACGAGCCCACCCATGGAAATCGGTACCGTCATAAGCCAGATCAATTCGTAAACGCATATGTCATATTCTACGCAAAACCGCGTACGCGGCGAAAAGCATGGTTTTGTCTGCACGGCACAAGACCACACATACAAAAAGGCCCGAGGACGAACCTCGGGCCTTTCAAAGTAACAAAAGAGTAAGAACTACTCTGCTGCTTCCTCAGTTGCAGCTTCTTCAGCTACTGGAGCTTCAGCTGGAGTTTCTACTGTTTCCTCAGCCTTGTCTTCAGCAACCTTAACAGCAGCTTCAGCTTCCTTCACAGTTGCCTGCTTTGGGGAAACTGGCTCGGTTACGAGCTCGATTACTGCCATTGCTGCATTATCGCCCTGACGTGGAGCGATCTTGATAATGCGGGTGTAGCCACCTTCACGCTGTTCCATCTGCTCTGCAATCACGGTGAAAAGTGCGTGTACCACAGACTTGTTGCGGATTACGCGCATCACGCGACGGCGAGAGTGCAAATCACCACGCTTTGCGAGAGTGATGAGACGCTCAGCAAGTGGGCGCAAACGCTTTGCCTTTGGCAAAGTTGTCGTAATACGACCATTTTGGAACAAGCTTGTAGCCATGTTCGCGAGCATAAGACGCTCGTGAGCTGGGCTCGAAGCCAAACGTGGACCCTTCTTTGGTCTTGGCATTTTGTTCTCCTTATCCGGCACAGGTGGGCATAAGCCCGAACATCCGTGCTGGGTTCTGTGTTATGACGGTGAATTCTTCAGAACTCCGACCGTAATAAATTCAACCTGTTCAGGTTGAAAGGCTTATTACATATCGTCTGGAGTAAAGAATGTGCCACCCTCGAGATCAACTGGGTTGAATCCCAATGGAGAAGCCTTGAGGGAAAGACCACGAGCTTCGAGCTTTTCCTTAACTTCATCAATGGACTTCATACCAAAATTACGAATATCAAGCAGATCCTGCTCAGTGCGCTTGACGAGTTCTCCTACAGTGTGAATTCCTTCACGCTTCAGGCAGTTGTAGGAACGCTGGGTAAGATTGAGGTCCTCAATAGGAATCTCAAGTTCAGGGTCAGCCTCTTCTACTACTGGAGCAGCGCCAACCTCAATACCTTCAGCTTCTACATTCAACTCACGTGCGAGACCGAAGAGCTCTACCAAGGTAGCTCCAGCGGAAGCGATAGCATCGCGAGGAGAAATTGCCTGCTTTGTTTCTACGTCAAGAATGAGCTTGTCAAAGTCTGTGCGCTGATCAACGCGGGTAGCTTCGACCTTATAGCTCACCTTAAGCACTGGAGAGTAAATGGAATCGACAGGAATGCGGCCGATTTCATCACCTTCCTGCTTATTCATCTGAGCTGGCACGTAACCGCGACCACGCTCAACTGTGAACTCAATCTCCAATTCGCCATCTTCTGCAAGAGTTGCGATGTGCAAATCAGGATTTGCGACAACGACGCCTGCAACTTCAGTGATGTCACCGGCGGTAACTTCCCCTTCGCCGCTCTTGTGCAAGTAAATTGCAACCGGCTCGTCGTATTCGCTCGTGAGCACAATTCCCTTGATATTGAGGAGGATTTCGGTTACGTCTTCCTTAACGCCTGGCAGAGTTGTGAACTCGTGCAAAGCACCGGAAATGCGAACCGATGTCACTGCAGCTCCTGGAATGGAGCTTAAAAGCGTACGACGCAATGAATTACCTAGGGTGTAGCCAAAGCCTGGCTCCAATGGAGTAAAGGTGAAGCGTGAACGCTGAGGATTGATAACTTCCTCTGTCAGTGACGGACGCTGTGCAATAAGCACCTTCGTATCCTTTCAGCTTAAGATCAGTGTGCACTTTCTGATCTTCGCGGGTTGGACTAATAAATTGTCTGTCTTGTGCTCAGACGCGGCGACGCTTTGGAGGGCGTACGCCATTGTGTGCCTGTGGGGTCACGTCGGAGATAGAACCAACTTCGAGACCTGCAGACTGGAGGGAACGGATAGCGGTTTCGCGACCGGAACCTGGACCCTTTACAAATACATCAACCTTCTTGACTCCGTGTTCCTGAGCCTTGCGAGCAGCAGCTTCTGCTGCCATACCTGCTGCGTAAGGCGTGGACTTACGGGAGCCCTTGAAGCCTACATCTCCACCAGAAGCCCAGGAGATAACTGCACCTGAAGGATCTGTGATGGAAATAATAGTGTTATTGAATGTGGACTTAATATGCGCTTGGCCGACTGGAACCGATTTGCGGTCCTTACGACGAGGCTTGCGCGTGGCTTGCTTTGCAGCTGCCATGAGAGACCCTCATTTCCTTATAGCTTATATGTCATTAAGCGATGCGTGTTACCGCGTGGCTTATGTACTACTTAGTAGCTTTCTTCTTTCCAGCAACTGTGCGCTTTGGACCCTTGCGGGTACGTGCGTTAGTCTTGGTGCGCTGACCGCGTACAGGAAGGTGACGGCGGTGACGCATACCTTGATAAGAATTGATTTGAATCTTACGACGAATGTCTGCATCGATTTCACGACGCAAATCACCCTCAATCTTGTAGTTGCCTTCGATGTAATCACGAAGTTGAATGAGCTGCTCGTCAGACAGATCCTTTACACGAGTATCAGGATTGATACCAGTTGCTTCGAGTGTCTCCTTAGCGCGAGTACGTCCTACACCAAAAATATAGGTGAGAGCAATTTCGATGCGCTTCTCATTAGGGATGTCGACTCCGGCAAGACGTGCCATCTTCGAATTCCTTTTCTGTTTCTACGGGGGTCGTGCACTAAATCTCCCGCCTTTATGCGGCCCAAGCCTCCGTACTTGGGGTTCAACCTTGCTTACTCAGCAATGCTGTGATTTAGCGCCTTTAATATGGTCGCTGTGACCTGTAACTAGCCCTGACGCTGCTTATGACGTGGGTTTGCGCTGCAGATTACCATTACGCGACCGTGACGGCGAATCACACGGCAAGAGTCGCAGATACGCTTCACACTTGGGCTAACCTTCATGGGGCTTTCCTTTACTTGTAACGGTATGTAATACGACCGCGAGTCAAATCATATGGACTCATTTCGAGTGCCACACGATCCTGAGGAAGAATGCGAATGTAGTTCTTTCGCATCTTTCCCGAAATTGTAGCCAATACGATATGCTTGTTTTCTAATTCGACACGGAACATTGCATTAGGCAAAGCCTCTACAACTGTTCCTTCGACTTCGATCACACCATCTTTAGCCATTGGCCTCATTCCTCGCTTGATTACTAGAGTGCTTTCTTATGAAAACACACCAACATTAAATAATAACAGAATACGCGGACCAGTTTCAAGTAGTCCGCGTACATTTCTTGCATACACAATTATATGCATCGTATGCGACTAAAATACTAGCATCGTCAGCCTCCCGCCGCAGCTTTTCTTCCTCACAGATGAATAACGAAAGACTGGATTTGCACGGCTTGTCGGTTTAGCGACCGCCGAAGCCGCCGCCGCCTCCGCCGCCGCCTCCGCCGCCGAAACTTCCCCCTCCACTGCCGGAGCCACTGGACGCAGACGGATCATTCATAGCCGTACTAAAGTCACTTTGGATAGATCCCAGACTGTTATTAAAGGAGGTGACGAAATTACTGAAGCTGGAGAAGTCTGGTCCCGCATTGAAACCACTAAATCCGCGAGCGCCCATAGTCGTGGAGGTATCCCCAAAGCCACTACTGTAGTATGGCATCCACATCCATTGCGTAGAGGTATACGGCATCGCCACCACAGCATCCGGATCCATCTGCTGCTGCGCGGCCACCATATCATGCATCGTCTTTGCCACTTTTTCGCTCATGCCAAATGCCGCCGCATAGACAAGGTATCGATCCCACAGCACCATATCTTCCACCCCGCGATCACGAAAATCGCTGAAGTCATCCAGGTAGCGTGCCAACCCCTGAACCTGTCCGATGAGCACATCTTCCGTGTTATACAGCATGGAGTCCGTACCATACACCTGCGCTAAGCCAATAAAGAAAGCCATAATCGTGCCCAGAATCATATAGGCCGCGAAATACCCGCCAACCTGGGCTCCAAATGCCATAAATGCCGCATAAAATGTGCCTATGGTCATAGGAAAGGACTTGAGCGCCCCTGTACCTTTGACGAGATGCAGGGATTCAAACTCCGATGTAAAGCTCGTAAACATATACTGCACATCGAAGGCACGACCCTTGTCATAGTCCCCTGAAACCTTTTTAATATCTTTATTGTCGATAATTAGGCTATTTCTTTCGTGGGAAACATTTTGCAACACACGCAAGAGGAATCTTTCGGATTCGCTGAGATGATGCCGACGCGCAAAGTCCTCATTAAAGGAATCCCGTGAGAGGATATAGGTCATGCCCTGATTGGATTTTCTTGCATTTACCTCGGACAGTGCATAGTTCAAGCCTCGAATGCTATTATTCATCGGCTGATTTGCAGTGCTTTCTCCTCGGAATGCACCCCTTATCGTGGCGTCTATGCTACCTGCTGTATTCACGTCCAGAGGAACTGCCATGTAATTATGTGCTCTGCCAGGCAAGATAAAAATAGCTTTTTTGGACAGCAAAGAGAGCATAGTAGCGCTCAAGGCATTACGTGTGGTCTTTTTGTCCGTACTCTTTTTTCCTTGAAGGACGGCATACAGCTTGGCCGCTGCCGCAGGCGAAATAGGCACAGGCTCGCGGAAGTATTCGATATTTCCCGTATATTGCGATTTTTTCCTCGATTTTCGCGCTCCACTGACGAGCCAGAAAATCAGAAGAAGGCCCAGAACCACCACTCCTGCAAGCACCGCCAGTCTCATGCGTGCGGCCCGCACCTGTTTAGACTGCCACTGATCGGCCAATGCGCCTTCTGTGCTGCGCACTTCTGCGACGGTCTGTGTGTCATCGTGACGTGCAATGGCGCTGAGATAATCGCTCGCATCGCTTTGATACAGCATAACGAAATCGACATAGTTTTCTGGCTCGATATTATCCGCCGAAAAATGCATCTGCCGGTCACCCACTTTGGCGGTCATGCCATTACCGGTGTAATGCATCCAGGTCCAATTCTGGCTCGCCTCATCCGGATAATAAATATCGCCTTCCAGATGTGCGATAGGGATTTGATTCTCCGCACTAATCGGCTCCCACATGGAGTACACGCCATCTTGATATGCGGTACCCATATTTTTGAACGTCATATTAATTTCAAAACTTTGAGTGCCTGCATCGGTTAAGGGGATGTTCCAGCCTAATTCGACCTTTTCGCTGGTGGCTTCTACGGCGTCTTTTGTGGTTACAGGCAGACCATTACTATCCTCAATATCACTATCATCGGCGAGGTTTCTGAAATACCACGTGCCCGCTGCCTGCTCATCCCAATTTGTGTAGCCATGCGTATCTGTATCGACATCCACGTAGCTCGCTCGCGTATAATCCTGATTAGTGGTCAGGTTTTTTACCGAAATATCTTCAATATTCGTCAGATCTGAACTCTTCAAAGTATACGTTTGGTAGAGCTGACGCCACGGAGAGCCACGTTTTTTCAGGTCAATGGTCACATTCTGCTGAATGTGCAAATCGCCATTGCTTTGCACACGCGCGGTGTATGCCAAATTCGTATAGGTGAGCTGCGCCCCTGACTCAGACTCGTCATCAAAGAAGTTCCCACTCCAGTTCGCAACCACAAAAATGACAATAAATACCAGCGCACCGCTGATGCCGCCCAACAGTGCGCGAGCATTTAATTTTAATGAATCAAACATGAGCGAAATCTTCTCGAGGAGTATCTAGACTTATCTAGAACTGAACTTGTGGTACTTCGCGATCTGCACCTTCGACCTTGAAATATTCTGCCTTTTCGAAGTGGAAAATGCCTGCCACGATATTGTTGGGGAAAATTTCCACCGCATTATTCATCTTCAATGCCACATCATTGTAGAACTGACGAGAGTATGCAATCTTTTCTTCTAAAGTCTTCAGCTGATTTTGCAAATCCATGAAGTTCGTATTGGCCTGCAACTGTGGATAGGCTTCCGCAACGGCCAACACATTGACAATCGCACGGCCCAGAGCATTTTCGGCATCCATACGCTGTGCGATGTTTCCGGACTCTTCTGCTGCTTTCACAGCCGAGCGAGCCTGTGTTACCTGCACAAAGACGTTGGATTCGTGTGCGGCGTATCCCTTGACGGTGTTGACCAAATTTGGAATCAAGTCGGAACGCTGCTTCAACTGCACGTCGATTTGTGCCCAGCCATTCCCTACGCGATTGCGCAGGCTGACGAGGTTATTGTACACGCCAATAACCCATAAAACTGCGACGATAAGAATCGCAAGAATAATAATTGTAATAACTAAACCACTCATGTTTTCATCATACACGACTTTCCATGGCGACAAGTAGAGCCCCAGAAAGGCGTTCACGACCTAAGAATGCCTAGGAAACAACGAATAGACATGCCTCACCCCGTCACAAAACAAGAAAGGGCACAGACTCTCCAGCCTGTGCCCTTTCTTCAGGAAGATTTCAGAAGTGAATGTGAGCTTACTTGGTCAGCTCAGAAACGATATTCTTGTGAATTTCGTCGATATCGCCCACACCATTGATAGCAACGAGGATGCCGCGCTGCTTGTAGATATCCAGCAATGGAGCTGTTTCCTGTGCATAAACATCCAGACGCTTGGCGATAACTTCCGGAGTATCGTCTGCGCGGCCTTCGATTTCTGCACGCTTCATCATGCGCTCCATCAGCACGTCATGATCTGCATCCAAAGCCACCACCGCATCAAGCGGTGTACCCAATTCTTCCAACATCTTATCCAATGCCTCAACCTGAGAAGCATTGCGTGGATAACCGTCGAGAATCCATCCGTTCTGAGCGTCGTCCTGAGCTAAACGATCCTTTACGATGCTGTTGGTCAGCTCATCTGGCACAAGTTCGCCCTTATCGATGAAGGCTTGAGCCTGCTTTCCCAGCTCGGTCTGGTTCTTCAAGTTGTAGCGGAAGATATCACCTGTGGAAATAGCAGGGATGGAGAAGTGCTCCGCCAGCTTAGCCGCCTGCGTACCCTTGCCCACACCTTGTGGTCCCATAATTAACAAACGCATATTTTACTCCTCAGTTGTTTCTGCGGATTCATTCTGTGCTTCTATGTCAGCCTGAGAATCCTGAGAATTGTCTTCAACCGTTTCGGTTACGGTATCTGCTGTCTTGTCTTTCTTGTCAGAGTGCTTTGCAGGCTTCTTCTTACCTTCGCCATCTGTGCCCACACTCAAGAAAGGCTCATACTGGAACTGTTCGGTCTGCGCACGTGCCTGACGCAGGGTATCCAAACCAACACCAGCGATAATCAAAATGGTAGTACCACCGAATGGCAACTGGGATCCGATGCTCAATGCCAGAATCAATACCGTTGGAATCAATGCCACGAAGAGCAAGTACACAGCGCCTACCGTATTTAAACGGTTGATAATGTAAGTCAAGTATTCACTGGTAGCGCGGCCGGCACGAATGCCTGGAATAAAGCCACCATACTGCTTCATATTATCTGCAGTTTCATCCGTGTTGAAGGTAATCGACGTATAGAAGAAGGTGAAGAACACAATCATCAAGGAATATAGCCCGATGTACCACATGGAGGTGGAGTTTGCAAGATTCGTGTTAATCCACTGGACCCAGTCTGCGTTGGTATCGCCAAACTGTGCTATCAAAGTAGGGATAGCAAGGATAGAAGATGCAAAGATTGGTGGGATAACACCAGACATGTTTACCTTCAATGGCAAGTATGTGGAGGTGCCACCGTACATCTTACGGCCAATCATACGACGGGTGTACTGCACTGGGATTCGACGCTGCATCAGTTCTACGTATACAACGAAAATCAAGACGACAATCAACGTACCTGCGACGATGCCGAACTTTGTCCATTCACCGTTCTGCCAACCAATATTCCACAGCTGAGGCAAGAAGCCCGAGCAGATGGAGGTGAAGATGAGCACGGACATACCATTACCAATGCCTTTATCGGTAATTAATTCTGCCATCCACATGACCAAACCCGTACCACCGGTCATAATAATGATCATGAAAAGCATGTTGTGCACAGAGCTGTCTGGGATGATCTTGCCTGTGGCCGCAGAGCCAAATAGTGCACCGGTTTGTGCCGTAACCAAAATCGTGGTGGACTGCAAGAATGCCAAACCGATGGTCATATAACGTGTATACTCTGTCAGCTTTGCTTCACCGGACTGTCCTTCTTTGTGCAAAGCCTCAAATCGTGGGATGACAACGCGCAACAACTGCACGACGATGGAAGCCGTAATGTACGGCATAATGCCCAAGGCAAACACGGAAAGCTGGAGCAAAGCACCACCAGAGAACAAGTTCACCAATGCCACAAAGTTTTCGCCGCTACTTGCATTCTTAACCGTATCGCTCACAACCTTGTAATCAATACCAGGCGTAGGGATAGCTGCACCGATACGGTAAATAATCACAATCAACAATGTGAACAGAATCTTATTGCGCAACTCCTTAGCACGCAACGCCTGAATAAGTGTTCTCACTGAATTCCTCCTGAAGTGTCCTGATTTTTTAGACACACTGCTAACAACTATAACAAAAGATAAGGTCCTTGACACTGTTTCGTGTCAAGGACCTTGCAAAAAGGCAGAATTACTGCTTTATGAAGTATTTAATTATAAGAAATTAATCTTCAGAAATAGAACCGCCTGCTGCTTCAATCTTTGCCTTTGCAGATGCAGAGGACTTTACACCCTTAATGGTGTAAGCTACAGTCACTTCACCATCACCGAGAATCTTGACTGGCTGGTTCTTGCGTACAAGACCTGCTTCAACAAGAGCCTCAACGGTGATTTCGCCACCCTTTGGGAAGGAGTTGACCAAGTCAGCCAAGTTGACGACCTGGAACTCTACCTTGAATGGGGACTTGAAGCCACGAAGCTTTGGAAGACGCATGTAAAGTGGAAGCTGGCCACCTTCGAAACCAGGACGAACCTGATAACGAGCATGCGTACCCTTCATACCGCGACCAGAGGTCTTACCCTTGGAGCCTTCACCACGACCCACGCGAGTCTTGGACTTCTTAGCACCTGGAGCTGGACGCAAGTCATGCATCTGAAGGATATCGACGTCATTTGAGTTTGCCATATTAGTCAATCTCCTCCACTGTTACAAGATGACGAACCTTGTTTGCCATACCGCGGTATACAGGAGTGTCATCACGTACTACGCTCTGGTTAATCTTGCGAAGACCGAGAGAGTGTACATTGTCCTTCTGTACCTGAGTAGCGCCTACGAGGCCCTTCTTCAAGGTGATCTTAAGCTGCTTAGCCATTACTCACCGTCCTTTGCTGCTGCCTGAGCCTCTTCACGAGCCTTGCGAGCTTCTTCGATGCCCAATGCGCGTTCACGCAAAAGACGATCTGGAGCTACTTCAGAGAGGGACAGATCGCGACGAGCTGCCACTTCTTCTGGCTCTTCGAGCTGCTTCAATGCGGAAACAGTTGCACGAACAGTGTTGATAGCATTACCGGAACCCATGTCCTTGGACAAGATGTCGGTAATACCTGCGCACTCGAGTACTGCACGCACTGCACCACCAGCAATAACACCAGTTCCTGGAGCTGCTGGGCGGAGAAGTACGGTACCAGCGGACTCGTGACCGATTACTGGATGAGTAATGGTGCCACGTACGCGTGGAACAGTAAACATATGCTTCTTAGCGTCAAGCTGTCCCTTAGCAATTGCGGAAGGAACTTCATGAGACTTACCATAGCCAACGCCGACGGTGCCGTTTCCATCACCCACTACGACGAGAGCTGCGAAGCTCATGGTACGACCACCCTTGTTGGTCTTGCTTACGCGCTTGATGGTTACTACGCGATCGAGAAGCTCATCGCGCTGTTCGTTGCGCTCACGGCGGTTGCGTCGTTCACCACGACGGCCTTCGCCACGATTGCTGCGACGACCCCTGCGCTCTTCTGCTGCTGGAGCCTGCTCTGTAGTCTGAGTCTCTTCAGCCACGTTGATTTCCTTTTCGTTGTCGCTCATAGCTGCAGACCTCCCTCGCGTGCGCCTTCAGCTACTGCAGCCACACGACCGTGATACTTGTAGCCACCACGATCGAATACTACGGTTGTAATGCCCGCAGCAAGTGCCTTCTTAGCAACCAATTCGCCAACCTTCTTTGCAGCTTCCACCTTGGAGCCTTCGAAAGGACCGAAGTCGTTGTGCAAAGTAGATTCGCTTACCAAAGTGATGCCCTTGGTGTCATCGATAATCTGAGCAACCATGTTGCGGTTAGAACGAGTAACTACGAGGCGTGGACGCTCAGCAGTGCCGGCGAGCTTCTTGCGAAGACGTGCGTGACGGCGCAAGCGAGCAACGTTCTTGCCCTTACCAAAAATCTTAACCGTCATTTACTTACCAGCCTTTCCAGCCTTGCGAATGATGCGCTCATCTGCGTACTTGATGCCCTTGCCCTTGTATGGTTCTGGAGCACGAAGCTTGCGGATGTTTGCAGCAATCTGGCCAACAGCCTGCTTGTCAGTACCCTTTACCACGAGTTCGTTTGGATTGACCACTTCGAACTCGATGCCTTCTGGTGCTTCCACATTAATGGTGTGGGAGTAACCCAGGAAGAACTCGAGGTTCTTGCCCTTAGCAACTACACGGTAACCAGTACCAACAATGAGAAGACGCTTCTGGAAGCCGTTGGATACACCTTCAATGATGCCTGCTGCAAGAGAGCGAGCCAAACCGTGCTTTGCACGTGTTGGACGAGCATCATCTTCAGGGGTGAAGACAACCTGACCATCTTCTACTGCTACGGAAATACCTTCAGGAACTTCGAAAGAGTCGGTGCCCTTAGCACCCTTCGCCTGGAAGATGTTTCCATTAATTGTAATTTCTACTCCTGCTGGAACAGCGATAGGGAGCTTACCAATATGTGATGCCATAATTTAAGCCCTCCTTACCACACATAAGCGACGATTTCGCCGCCGATGCCCTTTTCAAGGCATTCCTTCTGAGTCATCAAACCAGAGCTGGTAGAGATAATAGCGATACCCAAGCCGCCAAGTGGCATTGGGAGAGCGTCAGACTTTGCGTAACGACGCAAACCTGGCTTAGAAATACGCTTAATACCCTGAATGCTCTGCTCGCCGTGGTTGCCATACTTGAGAGTGATCTCAAGAGTCTGGCCTACACGAGCTTCCTTCGCTGTGAAATCAGCGATATAACCCTCACGCTTGAGGATTTCGGCAATATGTGCCTTAAACTTCGAGTATGGCATGTCCACGGTTTCGTGTTTTGCCGCACTCGCATTACGCAGACGTGTAAGCATATCTGCGATTGGATCTGTCATTGTCATTTGGGCTGATGCCCTTCCTCGTCGTGGTTTCCGCCGCCGTCAGGCCGCGGACCTTCAACGTCGATTTACCAACTGGACTTCGTTACGCCTGGAAGCTCGCCACGGTGTGCCTTATCACGAAGGCAAACGCGGCAGAGACCGAACTTGCGATAAACGGAATGTGGACGTCCGCAAACCTCGCAGCGTGTGTAAGCACGCACTGCGAACTTTGGCTTGCGAGCAGCCTTGTTCTTAAGAGCTGTCTTTGCCATCTCTTAGTCCTCCTTGAATGGGAAGCCGAGGTGCTTAAGCAATGCCTTGCCTTCCTCGTCATTCTTGGTTGAGGTCACAACTGTGATATCCATACCACGGCGGTGATCGATGGAATCAGGATCAATCTCGTGGAACATAGACTGTTCAGTAAGACCGAAGTTGTAGTTGCCGTTGCCGTCGAACTGGTTTCCGTTGATACCACGGAAATCGCGGATACGAGGCAATGCCAAAGTCAGAAGACGATCCAAGAACTCCCACATGCGATCGCCACGCAAGGTAACGAAAGCACCGATAGCCTGACCTTCACGCAAATGGAACTGTGCTACAGACTTCTTTGCGAGAGTGATCTTTGGCTTCTGACCAGTAATAGCGGTGAGATCGCGTACAGCGCCTTCGATGAGCTTGGAGTCGCGAGCAGCGGCACCTACACCCATGGAAACAACAACCTTCTGTACACCTGGTACCTGCATTGGGTTAGAAATGCCGAATTCCTTCTCCAAAGCTGGGATGATCTCTTCCTTGTAACGAGTCTTAAGACGTGGAGTTGCAGGAGCCTCGATATTTACTTCACTCATTACAGCTCCTTTCCAGACTTCTTAGCCACGCGTACACGTACACGCTTTACCTTGCCATCACGTGCTTCTTCCTTCACCACAACACCAACGCGGGTTGGCTTCTTGGTTTCAGGATCTACGAGCATTACGTTAGAACGGTGAATAGGTGCTTCAACGGAAACAATTCCGGACTGCTGACCCTGCACTGTTGCACGGATGTGCTTCTTTACAATCTGAACGCCTTCAACGATCAAACGATCATCTGGAAGTACACGCTGAACGGTGCCTTCTGCGCCACGATCCTTACCACGGATAACCTTCACGAGGTCACCCTTCTTGATCTTAGCTACCATTAGATCACCTCCGGTGCCAAAGAAACGATCTTCATGAAGCGCTTATCGCGCAATTCACGACCAACTGGTCCGAAGATACGTGTGCCCTTTGGTTCGCGGCCACTACCAAGAATAACCGCAGCGTTCTCATCAAACTTGATGTAGGAACCGTCTGCACGACGACGTTCCTTTACAGTACGGACGACGACAGCCTTAACTACGTCACCCTTCTTAACCGAACCGCCAGGAATTGCATCCTTGACGGAAGCGACAATAACGTCGCCGATTCCGGCATAGCGTCGCTTCGATCCACCGAGCACGCGAATTGCAAGGATTTCCTTAGCACCCGTGTTGTCGGCGACATGAAGTCGCGATTCTTGCTGAATCATTGATTCTCCTTAGCCGAGCTGGTCCTCCCTGCACACCTCAAAGGCCACCACTGCCCTGTCCAAAAAAACTGAACAGTAGTGACCTGAAGGTGTACACGGAGCCTTGCCGAACTTATTTACTTAGCACGCTCAACGATAGCGTTGAGACGCCAACGCTTCGTCTTGCTCAAAGGCCTTGTCTCCATAATTGTAACAAGATCGCCGACATGTGCGTCGTTGTTCTCGTCATGGACCTTGACCTTGCTGTTGCTGCGTACAACCTTACCATACAGTGGGTGGGTTGAACGCTGCTCCAACTCAACGGTAATCGTCTTGTCCATAGAATCAGACACTACATAGCCTGTACGGACCTTACGCGCGTTGCGTTCCAGCTTTTCAGCCATTTTTACTCCTCAGACTTTCCTATTCCTGCACTGGGGACTCGGTGATGCCGAGTTCACGTTCGCGAAGAACAGTGTACATGCGGGCAATATCACGCTTAACAGCCTTAATGCGAGATGAATTCTCAAGCTGACCAGTAGCGTTCTGGAAGCGAAGGTTGAAAAGCTCTTCCTTCGACTTCTTGAGGAAGTCCTCAATTTCTGCGTTAGTCTTCTCGTTCAAATTGTTGATCGAGTATTCTGATGCATTTGCCATTTAGTTGTCACCGCCTTCACGTGCAATGATGCGGCACTTCATAGGCAGCTTGTCCACTGCACGGCGAAGTGCTTCACGAGCAACTTCTTCAGAAACGCCTGAAATTTCGAACATTACGCGTCCTGGACGAACATTAGCAACCCAGAACTCAGGTGCACCCTTACCGGAACCCATTCGAGCGCCGAGAGCATGCTTCGTCAAAGGACGATCTGGGAAGATTGTGATCCACACGCGGCCACCACGCTTGATGTAGCGGGTCATAGCAATACGTGCAGCTTCAATCTGACGGTTGGTAATGTAAGCAGGAGCAAGAGCCTGGATACCATAATCACCGAAAGCGATTTCGTTTCCACCCTTAGACATACCAGAGCGAACAGGACGGTGCTGCTTACGGTACTTAGTTCTCTTTGGGATAAGCATTCGAACTTACTCCTTTACTTCTGCAGTTTCAGCTGGAGCTGCAGGAGCTTCGGTCTTAGCCTGAGCTTCCTGTGCGCCACGCTGTGCAGCTGCACCACGGTTGTTACGACGTGAGCGACGGTCGTTAGAACCACGACGAGAACGGTTGTTCTGCTGAGCCTGCTGCTCTTCGAATTCCTTCTCTGTCATGTCGCCCTTGTAGATCCACACCTTCACACCGATCTGACCATAAGTTGTGCTTGCTTCAAAGAAGCCATAGTCAATCAATGCACGAAGAGTTTGCAGTGGCACGCGGCCTTCACGGTAGAACTCGGAACGGGACATTTCTGCGCCACCCAAGCGACCGGAAAGCTTGATACGAATACCCTTTGCACCAGCACGCATAGCGTCCTGCTGTGCCTTGCGCATAGCGCGGCGGAAGGTAACGCGGTTTGCCAACTGTTCAGCAATAGACTGTGCAACGAGCTGAGCGTCGATTGCAGCATTCTTTACTTCGAAAATGTTGAGCTGAACCTGCTTGCCGGTGATCTTTTCCAGCTTTGCGCGAACGCGATCAGCTTCTGCACCGCGACGACCGATAACGATACCTGGACGGGCTGTGTGGATGTCCACACGCACGCGGTCACGGGTACGCTCGATTACTACGCGAGATACGCCTGCACGCTCGAGATCCTTGTTCATTGCCTTGCGGATCTTGTCATCTTCAAGCACGAAGTCACGATAACGTTCACCCTGCTTGTTGGAATCAGAGAACCACTTGGAGCGATGGTACTCGGTTACGCCGAGGCGGTAACCAAATGGATTAACCTTCTGGCCCATTAGCGTGCACCTTCCTTATCTGCAACAATGACCGTGATGTGGGAAGTGCGCTTGTTGATGCGGCCTGCGCGACCCTGTGCACGAGCACGGAAACGCTTCAGAGTTACACCTTCATCAACATAAGTAGCTGCAACTACCAAATCATTCTCACGGAATGGTTCGTTTGCCTGTTCTGCCTTCACACGAGCATTTGCAATTGCGGACTCGAGTACCTTGAGTACTGGAGTGGATGCAGCCTGTGGGGCAAACTTCAAAATGGTGACGGCTTCACTGGTCTTCTTGCCTCGGATGAGGTCAACGACGCGGCGAGCCTTGCGTGGCGTCACGCGTACGTGACGTGCAATTGCCTTAGCTTCCATTTAGCGGCGTCCCTTCTTATCATCCTTAATGTGGCCACGGAAAGTACGCGTTGGAGCGAACTCACCGAGCTTGTGACCAACCATCGATTCAGTGACAAACACTGGTACATGCTTGCGTCCATCGTGAACTGCAAAGGTGTGACCAATGAAGTCAGGGGTAATCATGGAACGACGAGACCAAGTCTTAATGACGTCGTGAGTACCCTTTTCATTCTGAGCGTCGACTTTTTTCTGCAAGTGGGCGTCGACGAATGGGCCCTTCTTGATGCTTCGAGTCATCTCTTCGACACTCCCTTACTTGCGGTTCTTACCGTTAGGACGACGACGAACAATCATCTTGTTCGAAGCCTTCTTAGGACGACGGGTACGAACCTCACCCTTACCCCATGGAGACACTGGTGGCTTACCACCGCGTGTACGACCACCATGTGGATGATCTACTGGGTTCATGGATTCACCACGAGTATGTGGACGCTTACCCATCCAACGAGCACGACCTGCCTTACCGAGCTCAATGTTTGCGTGTTCGGAGTTACCTACTTCGCCAACAGTTGCGCGGCAGCGTGCATCGACATTACGGATTTCACCAGATGGCATACGCAGCTGAGCCAAGTTACCATCTTTTGCAACGAGCTGTACAGAAGCACCAGCAGAACGTGCAATCTTTGCGCCACCCAATGGACGAAGTTCAATAGCATGAACGATGGTACCTGTTGGGATATTGCGCAGTGGCAAATTGTTTCCTGGCTTGATATCAGCCTGTGCGCCGGTTTCGATGGTGTCGCCCTGCTTGATACCTTCAGGAGCTATGATGTAGCGCTTTTCACCATCTGCAAAGTGGAGCAAAGCAATGCGAGCAGAACGGTTTGGATCGTACTCGATGTGTGCAACCTTTGCTGGGATGCCGTCCTTGTCCCAACGCTTGAAGTCGATGAGACGGTACTGACGCTTGTGTCCGCCACCACGGTGACGGCTTGTAATACGGCCGTAAGAGTTACGACCACCAGTCTTACTGAGTTTGCGTAGCAAAGACTTTTCAGGTGTGGAACGCGTAATCTCAGAGAAGTCTGAGACAGATGCGTTACGACGACCTGCAGTCGTTGGCTTGTATACGCGGATAGCCATAATATGTTTTCCTAACTTTCTCGGCTACTGCTTAGTTACCAAAAATGTCAATAGTCTGACCTGCAGCGATGGTAACAATTGCACGCTTCTGAGAAGCACGCTGACCAAAGCCGGTGCGGGTGCGCTGACGCTTGCCTGCACGGTTCAGAGTGTTTACGTTGGTAACCTTAACCTTGAAGATTTCTTCTACAGCTTGCTTGATCTGAATCTTGTTTGCGGATGGAGCCACCACGAAGGTGTACTGACCGCGATCAGAGTTAGCATAAGCCTTTTCAGAAACTACAGGCTTGATGATGATGTCATGTGCTGGCTTATGAATTGCGACCATGTGACTTAGGCCTCCTTAACAGCAGTCTTAGCAGCAACGAAAGCTTCGAAGCCTTCCTTGGTGAAGACGACATCTTCAGCGGTAACTACGTCATAGGTGTTCAACTGATCTGCGAAGAGCACGTGTACGTAGGTGAGATTACGAACGGAAAGCCATTCGTTGATGTTGTCACGAGAAACAACAACGGTGGTGAAGCGGTTGTCCACGATAGAAAGAGCTGCCTTAGCAGTCTTTGTAGATGGAGTTTCACCCAAACCGAAATCAACTACGTGTACGCGACCTGCGTTGAAACGATCAGAAAGCACATAGCGCAGTGCTGCTGCCTTCATCTTCTTTGGTGTGCGCTGGGAGTAGTCGCGTGGCACTGGACCATGAACTACTGCACCACCTGCGAACTGAGGAGCACGAATGGAACCCTGACGAGCACGGCCTGTACCCTTCTGCTTCCATGGCTTCTTGCCGCCGCCGGAGATGCGTGCGCGATTCTTTACAGCATGAGTGCCCTGACGAGCAGCTGCAAGCTGAGCGATAACAACTTGGTGTACGAGTGGAACGTGTGCACGCACAACATCCTGCTCAATGCCGAAGAGCTCTACAGGAGCTTCGACTGTACCAGCTGCCTTACCGTTAGCATCGGTGATGTTCAAAGTTACGTTTGCCATAACCTTATGCTCCCTTCACAGCAGTACGTACTACAACGAGAGAACCCTTTGGTCCTGGTACAGCACCCTTTACTGCAATAATGCCGTTTTCCACATCAGAAGATACAACGGTCAAATTGAGTGTGGTGTGAGTGTTGTGGCCCATACGACCAGCCATGCGCTTGCCCTTAAGAATGCGGCTTGGAGTTGCGCATGCGCCTACAGAACCTGGACGACGCTCATTCTTGTGAGAACCGTGGGTACGACGGTAGGACTTGAAGCCCCAACGCTTGATTGTACCTGCGAAGCCCTTACCCTTGGTGGTGCCTGTTACGTCAACAACAGCGCCATCAGGGAAAATCTCTGCTGTAAGTTCCTGACCCAATTCGTAGTTTTCTACGTCATCGGTGCGGAATTCTACGAGGTGACGGCGTGGAGTTACACCTGCCTTAGCAAAGTGACCAGCCAATGGCTTGGTTACCTTAGTAGGGTCAATTGCGCCGAATGCCACCTGAACAGCCTTGTAGCCGTCAGATTCCTCGTTCTTTACTGCTGTTACAACGTTGGTGTCAACTTCTACCAAAGTTACTGGAACGAAGAAACCGTTCTCATCCCAAACCTGAGACATACCGAGCTTCTTGCCCAACAATGCCTGACGATTGTTCTTAGATACCATTTCTCCCCTCCCTACAGCTTAATCTCAATGTTTACATCTGCAGGCAAATCAAGACGCATCAAAGAATCAACTGCCTTAGGAGTTGGATCTACAATGTCGATAAGACGCTTGTGAGTGCGCATCTCGAAGTGCTCGCGAGAATCCTTGTACTGATGAGGAGAACGGATAACAACAAACACGTTCTTCTCAGTAGGAAGTGGAACTGGGCCAACTACAGTTGCGCCTGCGTTCGTGACCGTCTCGACAATCTTCTTTGCCGACTGGTCGATGACCTCATGGTCATAGGACTTTAGCCTGATGCGGATTTTCTGTCCCGCCATTCGCCGTCCGCCCTTTCTTGCGATCGATACATTTCCAACCTGTTTAGAGCACTATCCGGCACTTCGCCTCATGGACGAATCCCCATCAGTGCGTAGCTAGCGGCACTTACCGCTGCCACGCTCGCTATTTAAGATATTAAGCATAAAAACATGCGAGCCTAAAACAGGCAACTCATATATTTAAGCACAACCCATGTCCTAATTCATCCGGGCGTGTCGAATTTTCGCCCGCCGATGAAAGGCTAAAAAATGATTGAAAAATATGCAATCACAGGACATAGAAAAATAGGATGTGTTATGAGTACGTGAATACAATACACGCATCTAGGAATTCGACACGCATAACTTACAAATAAGTGTGCGATTACGCTCACCACATAATCGCACACAGAAACACACTCATACCGTGGAGGAAACGAAACTATTCCACCACGACGCGGACCCGCGAAAGATTGTAGATGCGCGTATCTATATTCCCCTTTCTCTCTGGACGCTGACCGCTGACGCGAACCGTTGCAAAATATGTGCCAGTTGTTCTATAGGACATAGACTTCCTCGATTCGACATACTGCAGTGGATTCTCTAGTTTTTCCACCGCGTCATAGCGGTTTTCTGTTCCCCAAAACTCCACTCAACGGTGTCCAAGAGCGGCGCATTATCCGGAGCAAAAGCGCTCACTTCTAATTGCACCTCCTCACCCGGATGCACATAAACAGATTTTTTTCCCCCCCCCATTCACTGTCAGCTCTACGCGCGCTTGCACACCGCCGCAGGTATGCTCATCTGCATCAGCACTCAGGGTCACCTGCCCATCGTGGACATCGTAGGCAGACGTATTACTTGGAGGTGCGTCCTTTTCTACCCAATCGCTGAGCTGGAGGAGCGCCTCTTGGAGAGCGCCGAGATAGCTCACCGTATGCAACGGATCTTCCTGAATATCCTCATCGGCATGCAGCGCATTGTCGGTGTACCACAAGCGCACGTTCTCTGGGTTCGCGACGCGGCGACAGTACCAATCCGCCTGCCACGGGAAGGCTTCACGATCCAAAATGGACGGAAGGAGAATCATTTTGCCGTGGATATCGCCCGTCTGAGCGCAACCCGTGGATTGTGTGAAGAGTGGGCCGATCAGCAAAGGACGCTGTGGATACATAGGACTGCCATCCGGCTGTCTAAACTGATTCCACACATCGTAGCCTTGACCCGCTTCTGGCACTTGATGTCTGTGATAGGTCTGCATCGCCAAGAAGCCACTGTTGTCCATGCGCACGATGTCTCCGCTCTTTAATTGCGGCACACTCGTGAGGCTTTCGCTCAGCAATGCATACGTACCGCGAATGGAGTCCAGCAAGAAAGATTCTCCTGTGGTGTACACGGTGCAGTCGCCGCCCAGCGCAAAACCCTCCACCGACTGATCGATAACAAATCCCACAATGGAATCATCGGATAAGTCCGCATTTTTAAATGCGTGGTCAACGCCGGAAGCATTCTGCTCCGTACGTGGGCGGATAAGCCCGAGCTCCTCTGCGTGTTTGCGCGTGAGCAGCTCTTGCACGCACCAGCAAGTGATCTCGGCTAGGAAAATGGCACGAAATGGAGGTTTGACCTATGCCCGTCATCTCGGAGATACGCGCTAGGCTCACGGCTTCATACCCTTGTGCATCAATGACTTCTAGCACTACATGTGCAATCAGTGATTTGCGGTGCACAGTAGGTGCATACTCCCCGCGTTTAGAGGACTTTTCTTGGGTTTTATCGTCCGATTGATGCGGTGCTTGCTGCTTCTGCACCATAGATTTCACATTCTCTCACGTGGTTCTTAGGTTCAGCCTATCTTAGTTTATCGGGCCGCTGCCTCGAAATCTGAATTCAATTCAGAATTTACTTCCACAGGTCTCTCCACATACAAAAGAAGGCAACCCGCGTGGAGTTGCCTTCTTTTGTGTTATGCGTTACTCAATACTTGTGTCACGCATGTCTACCCTTACTGTGCAGACTGTGTTTCCTTCGCTTCACGTTCTGCGCGAATCTTCTTACCTTCAGCCTGAGATACGCCATAGTAAGCTGCGATGGCGATATCCTTCATATCCTCAATCTGTGGGATGCGAGGATTTGCAGGCGTGCACTGATCTTCGTATGCGCGCATACCAATCTGATCGAGCACAGACCAGAAGTGCTTCTCGTCTACGCCTGCCGCCTTGAAGGATGCATCCATACCAAGCTTGTTGTCACGGTAGTCTTCTACAGCCTGCGCCAGCTTTTCTACGCCTTCTTCAGGGGTCTTTGCATCGATGCCCACCTGCTTTGCAATATCCTGGTAACGTTCTGGAGCCACGTACTTGTTGTACTTTGGCCAGGAGGTTGGCTCCAATGGCGTCTGACCATTGTAGCGGATGACGTATGGCAGGAGGATAGAGTTGCAACGACCGTGAGCCACGTGGCACAAAGCACCAATCGTGTGAGCCATAGAGTGGCACATACCCAAGAATGCAGAGCCGAATGCCATACCCGCCATGGTTGCTGCATTGTGTACACGCTCCTGAGCCTGTGGATTTGCTTGACCTTCGTTGACAGATGGAGCCAAGTTCTCCCACAGCAGCTTCAAGGAGTGCAACGCCATACCGTCGGTGAAGTCGTTCGCATATGCAGATACGTAGGCTTCCATAGCGTGCGTAATGGCATCGAAGCCAGAATCGGATGCTACGCGGCGAGGCTGCGTGCGAGCCAAAACTGGATCGACGACAGCAACCGATGGGGTCAAAGAGTAATCCGTAATTGGATACTTAATGCCCGTCTTGGTATCCGTAATCACAGCGTATGGCGTAACTTCGGAACCAGTTCCGGATGTGGTTGGTACGCAGACCAGCTTTGCCTTCTTGCCCAGCTCTGGCAAACGGAATGCACGCTTGCGGATATCGAAGAACTTTTCACGAATATCACGGAATTCGATTTCTGGGTGTTCGTAGAGCAGCCACATAATCTTGGCCGCATCCATTGGAGAACCACCACCGATGGCGATAATCGTATCTGGCTGGAACTCGTCACGCATCATGGCTGCGCCACGCTCCACAGTATCGATAGATGGCTCAGACTCCACATAGTCGATAATGCGCCATTCCACCTTGTTCAAACGCTGCTGCAGCTGAGCAATGGCCTTGTCCACGATGCCGAGATCGAGGATCACCTTATCGCAAACGAATACTACACGGTTCACGCCCACCATGTCGCGCAGGTAGCGAATCGCATTTGGCTCAAAGTACGTCTTTGGTGGAATCTTGAACCACTGCATATTATTGTTCCTTCGTGCTACACGCTTCACATTGATAAGGTTTACTGCCTGTACGTTTCCAGCCACGGAGTTTCCACCGTAAGAACCGCAACCCAGAGTCAAGGATGGAGCGATGGCGTTGTAGATGTCACCGATACCACCTAAGGAGGATGGAGAGTTCCAGATGATGCGGCAGGCGTGCATGCGCAGACCGTACTCGCGCACCAGATCTTCATTATTTGTGTGAATAGCTGCGGTGTGACCTTCACCGTGTACCAGCATCTGCTCACACATCACGAAGGCGTCTTCCTTATTATCCGCACGCAAAACAGCATGGACTGGCGCAAGCTTTTCGAGTGTTAATGGCTCGTTTTCGCTGACTTCCTTGCACTCTGCGGCAATGATAACGGTGTCCTCAGGAATGGTAATACCCGCCTGCTCAGCAATCCACTGTGGGGACTTGCCTGGTACCTTAGAGTTCAGCTGTGGCTTCGTGCCATCCTTTGCGTACGCCGTGGTGCCAAACATGAACTTTTCGAGCTTCGCCTTTTCTTCACCCTTGACGAAATAGGTGTGACGAGCCTTAAGCTTTTCGATTAATGCATCGTAAATATCAGTATGCGCAATAATTGCCTGCTCGGTTGCGCAGATCATACCGTAATCGAAGTGCTTGGAGAGCACCAAATCGTTGACCGCGCGGTCGAGATCGACATCGCTATCCACATATGCAGGAGCATTTCCAGCGCCTACACCAAGTGCTGGCTTACCAGAGGTGTATGCTGCCTTGACCATGCCCGGACCACCCGTTGCCAAAATGGTAGCAACGCCTGGGTGCTTCATCAAAGCACCAGTGGCTTCGATGGATGGGTGCTCAATCCACTGAATGCAGTCCTTTGGAGCGCCTGCAGCCACAGCAGCATCGCGCACGATGCGTGCAGCTTCCTTAGAACACTCTTGAGCAAATGGGTGGAAGCCGAAGATGATTGGGCAACGTGTCTTCAAAGCAATAAGAGCCTTGAAAATGGTGGTAGACGTTGGGTTTGTCACAGGTGTAACACCTGCAACCACGCCAACTGGCTCCGCCACTTCCGTAATGCCATCCACTTCGTTTTCACTGATGATGCCAACGGTGCGCTGGTTTGCGAGGTGGTGTGTAATGTGCTCACATGCGAAGATATTCTTCGTTGCCTTATCTTCCACCATGCCGCGGCCGGTTTCTTCTACCGCCAGCTTTGCTAATGTCAAATGAGCATGCAATGCATCCAAAGATGCCTTTGCCACGATGTAATCAATGGTCTTCTGATCAAACTTCTGGTACTCATCGAGGGCTACAAGAGCACGCTGAACAAGACCATCTACTTCTTTCTGAGCATCAGACATTTCTGGTTCGGTTTCCTTTACCGGCGTCTGAGCGGTAGTAGCTGCCTTTGCCACGAGTGACCTCCTATGGTCGTAAATCACAATTCAAAATGTGTTATAGCTCACACTTTAGGGAAGTATTCCCCTTTCCACAAATTTCCAGCCACACTTGTATAAAGGTGTTTTACAAAAGTTGTCTAACATAAGAAAAATCGCCCTCTTTCGAGGACGATTTCATCTCAAATAGCCGCATTTGTTCAGAAAAATGCTCAGCATTCCACGGGTATGCGCATATTAATCCTGCAATTCGTAGCCCTTTGCATCCTTGTGATATCGAGAGCCTGGACTCGAGACGAGAATCAAAATAAACTCTACAAAAGCCCAAATTGCAGCCACGAATGGAGGGAAGATTATAATCCAGCCCACGAGAGTCATCAACAGCTGGATGACGCCGCGAGTCGTGTATCCCAGATAGAAATTGTGAATGCCGAGAGCACCCAGGAAGAATGCGAGCAAAGCAGCTACAATCTTGTTTTTGTCTCCCACGATGAGTGGTTGACCGTCTGCCATTGGATTCGTGGCGTATTCTCCGATGTAAGAGTTATAAACGGAGTAGTCACCACCTGGCATGTTTTGCATATTCTGATATGGACCAGTGGAAGCGGTCTGTGCTGCCTGAGCTTGCTGCTCTTGCTGCGGGTTGTAAGGATAATCAGCGTAAGGTCGGCTAAAGTAAGGAACCTGCTCTTGGGGAGCCGCATTGTTTTGAGGAGCAGCATAAGCGTAGTCGGCTTGTGGGGTCGGTGTCTGCTGAGTCTGGTATGACGAATCTTGGTAAGGCTGTCCCTGATACTGCTGAGCCTGATATGGCTGGCTTTGCTGATAATTGTAAGTATCATTGACGGCCTGAGGCTGAGCATAATCCGCCTGAGCATTTGCCTGCTGACCCGTGTATGGCTGGTTACTATAAGACTGTGCGGATTCGGAGGGAGCATTTTCGTGCACGGAGTTGACCGATGTTTGCGAATTCTGCGCCACATTATCGTCAGCGATATATGTCGGCAATTCCGGCATTTCTGTTTGATCCAGCGGGGTGATATTTTCTGCACTCTCGGTATGAGCAGAGTTTTGCGAGGCATTATCCTGAGGATACGACGGTGTATTCGGGTTGAGTTCGGTCATAGTCTTTTCTCTTTCGCACAATGAACACGTAGTTCAAATATAACAAATCCCCTGCTCCGTAATGGATACAGGGGATTTGAATAAGCGAAATATGAGATTAACGCTTGGAGTACTGAGAAGCCTTGCGTGCCTTGTGCAAACCAGCCTTCTTGCGCTCTACAACGCGTGCGTCGCGAGTCAAGAAGCCTGCCTTCTTCAAAGCTGCGCGGTTAGCATCACGATCGATGCTGTTCAAAGCACGTGCAACGCCGAGGCGAATAGCACCTGCCTGACCAGTTACGCCGCCGCCATCAACGAGAACGATTACATCGAACTTGTTTTCAAGCTTGAGCAAAACGATTGGTGAGTTAACCTCGCGCTGGTGCAAACGGCTTGGGAAGTACTCTTCAAGAGTGCGACCATTAACAGTCCACTTACCAGAGCCTGGTACCAAACGTACGCGAGCAACAGCTTCCTTACGACGACCAGTGCCGTAGCCAGGAGCAATTGCAGAAGTACCGGTGCCAGCACCTGCATTGGTTTCAGAAGTATAAGAAGTGAGTTCTACCTCGGTCTCAAGAACCGCGGAGCTTGCATTTTCAGCCATTGTGGATTCTCCTTTCGGTCCTACTTAGCCTGCTGAGAGACCTGTGCGATCTCTACAACCTGTGGCTTGTTTGGGGTATGTGGATGTTCTGCACCTGCATAAACGCGCAAGCGACCAAGCTGTACCTTAACAAGCTTGTTCTTAGGCATCATGCCCTTGACTGCTGTGCGAATAATGCGTTCTGGATCCTTTTCGAGGAGCTCTGCATAAGAGTCCGCACGCAAACCGCTAGGGAATCCAGAGTGGTGGTAGATGTTCTTTGCCAGCTTATTGCCGCTCAAAGCAATCTTGTCCGCATTGATAACGATAACGAAGTTACCACCATCAGCATGTGGAGCAAAAGTTGGCTTGTTCTTGCCGCGAAGCAAGTTTGCTACCTGTACCGACAAACGACCGAGCACTACGTCAGTAGCGTCAACGACGTACCATTCGTGTGTCAAGTCACTTGGCTTTGGAGTGAAAGTCTTCACTGTAATAACCTTTTCTTTCATTGTGTTCCAGATACCTTATGGCATCCTTTATCCGTGGGCTCCCTGAAAGTCCTAGTGAGCGAGTGGGAAAGCGCTTTCCTGGACCCCTATTAGGGAAACACAACAATCTTCAATCATAGCGGATATGCAAGACCAGTGTCAAAATCTGGGCATGTATTTTTTGCATACTTTTCTCTAGTATTGAAGTTCCATCATTATAGCCTATTTTATGGATTATAAAGGCTTATTCCTCACGCTTAACCCAGTCTCGATGCCGCCGCGTGCGCGACATCCGGAACCGCATCCTGCGCAAGCCTGTGCAAGGTATCCGCATCCGTATTGCTATTGAGTGCCACCGCACGCCGTACCATAGCCGCTAGCACTGTTGGCGCCTTGCTATCGTCTTCGGTGCCCAGCTCGGCAAGATGACGGAGCACCTCCTGGCCTGTACGTTCATCCTCCGCACCTTCCATGCGCATGCGCCAAGTCGTAACAGGATTCATGAGTGCCTGTGCACGCACCTCAGCATCCTCATCCTTGGTTAGCCTACCCACGAGCCAATCTTTAGAATCCGTATTGGATGCCACAGCCGCACGCACTTGAGCTGAAGGATCGGTTGACAGTTTGACCAAAATATTTGGGTACGGCATATGCGTGGCCAAATAAATACGGTCCTCCTCCGGTGTATGCAGATTTCCTGCTACAGCTTCGAGCAAAGCCGTAGCACGCGAGAACGCAGCGGCATCACTGGGATCTGGAAGTGGCGTATGGCAACGTCGCGTGAGTTCCTCCGCGTCTTCAGTATGGCGCAGGAATTCGTACTCCGTCGTTAAAGAATCTTGATCTGTCATAATCTTCCCCCGTTTCGCCTACTGGATAATGGAGCCCACACGCGTGCGCACAGGCTGAATGGATGCATGAAACGTCTGTTGTATGTTCTCTTCTACCGTGTCGGCCCACTGCACGGGAACCATAAATTCGAGAGCTATTTTATCAGTAAATTCTTCTGAGGTGATTTTGCCCTGACTCTGGGCTATGACATGCTGCACGGTGGTATATTGTGCATAATCCACGGTGCAGGAAAAGTACTGAGCTGGCACGATTTCCCGTAATTGAGCCGCTTTGAGCGCGTCAGCAGCTGCCGTAGAGTATGCGCGAACCAAGCCACCAGCGCCCAGCAGAATTCCGCCAAAATATCGGGTAACGGCTATCACCGTATTCGTGGTACCGGACTGTCTCAATACCTGCAGTATGGGTTTGCCTGCGGTGCCACTGGGCTCTCCGTCATCGCTCATACGCTCTTGAAATTGTGCTTCCTCAGCTCCCACCACGGCGGCGAAGCACACGTGACGGGCCTTGGGATGCTGGGATCGTATCTTCTCCACAAAGGATACGGCCTCGTCCAGCGAATTGATATGGCACGCATCAGCGATAAATTCGGATTTTTTCTCGATATAGACGCTGTGCGCCGGTGAGTGGGAGGGGTTACCTACAGTCAGCATTTAGAGTGTATCATTTTCATCGCTTGTGCTGGAATCGCTAGATTCCGCTTCATTCTCAGAGGCGTCCTGTTCGCCGCTGTGCTCAGACAGAGCTTTTGCGACTTCTACGACTGCAGTCTCCACGCTGTGCGTACGTTCTTCCTCAGAAGATTTTTCTTCACTGCTCTCTGTTTCTTCCTCAGCTTTAGAGAAGGTTTGGCCGAGACCAAAAGGCAGGTTCTGCAAAATATCATCGAAATGAAAACTTGGACGCTCAAATCCAAAAATCATAGAGAAAAGATTCTTAAATGCAGACATCGTCACTTCTTTGTCCGCAGAATCGGAATTTTGGATAGCCTCCCACATGGCGGGAGCCGCAGACGTAATGTTATCCGCAAGCTCGGTAAAGGAAGAATATCCGGTAGATTCGAAGACCTTAAACACCGTATCGATAACGCGGCGCCGTGTTTCCAAATCCAGTGAATTCGTCCAGTCGACATATGAATTGGCGATATTCAGAGCATTTTCGGTAATACTTTCGTCACGGACAAAATCGCGTTTTTCTATATCGACCAACCAGTTATAGATAAAGTGTTGCGAGAAGGACATGGCATTGCTATGCACAACCTCATAAGGCTCGCGTCCCGAAAACATCATGCCAACGAAGGAATCTTGCGGTACAAGCTTTTTCAGTTTTGTTTCGATACGCTTGTAGCCTTCAGAATCCATGAGATCTGTGATGAAGCCTGGACCATCGAAAGAATAAATGGTCGAAATGCGCTTTTGGAGTGCCGGAGGAATTTTAGAAGCCGCAAAAACGGCCGTATTCCCGCCCTTAGAATGCCCTGAAATCATCAGCGGACGGTCAGCAGGACCATGCGTAGACACCTCTGTCACATATTCGACAGCGGAGATCTGGGATGGAATTTCCTGATGGAAGGCGAGCTCGAAATCCTCACGCCAACCCACAAAGGAGGTTTCGGTGCCACGAAAGGCGATGTACTCTTCTCCAGTAGGCAGGAGGAAGGTCATGGCAGCGAACTGCTGATCATTGTAGCGTTCCTCATGAAATTCGTACTGGAATTCACCCACCTTAATCTCACGAAAACGCGGCGAGGAAATCAACGCGCCCACGAGTTCTATCATCATGTCACGCGTAGAAGGCGATGGAAAAATGGATTCGAATGCCTCTTTGCGCCACATCGCCTCATATAAGGACACGAAACGCTCATCGTCCTTGAGGCTCACATCTTGCGTAGCCTTGCGCGTAAAGGCTTGCGACAAATCTTTCCACATCTTCTTCATCGAAGGCGTAGCAGATTCCTCCAACTTCTGCTTGTACGCATCACGCGTTTGCTGAAGACTAGGCACGTGATCGCCCTCAAGTTGCGCATATGCCAGTTGCGCTAAAATGGAGGCGTCTACGTCATTAAAGGGCACCTTATCAAAGGTTTCCAGCATATTTTCTGCATAAGAAATAATCGTGTCATCAGCCATGCTTCTATCATAAGGACAGGGTATCCCCATCGCTGTTTCGCGTGCGCTGGCTGCTGAAATGCGTTTCTCTCATAGTCGAAGGGCTTTAGATTTCTTCAAGCTGCCTTAGAATGTGACCATGTCTGAAATCTCACCCGCTCTACGCACACTCATCGAACGCACAGGTTTTACGCAGGACTATCTCCAGCGCATTAATACACCATATGCAGCTCAGCTAGACCATATGGACACCTTCGTAGCCGCGCTCCACGGTGTGAAGTCCCAAGAAATCACCATTTCGCCGGATTTTGACATGGATGGCATCACGTCCGGGATTATTTTGTACGCGGGTTTAAGCCAGTTAGGGTTTCATATCAATATCAATATTCCTGATTACACCTATGGTCATGATTTTTCTATCGAAGATGTGAAAGATATCGTCGGCAGCTTTCCGAATACAAAGGTGATTTTGACCTGCGATAGTGGCATTAATTCTGCCGAAGGCATTAAATATGCGCAGTCTCTGGGCATGCAGGTGCTGGTTACGGATCATCACGAGCAAGAAATTGACTGCCCGGCCGAAGCTTTTATCAATCCTTGCCAATTTAATTCCACATTCCCACTGCCGGGCATTTGCGGTGCTGCGGTGGCATATTTGCTCGTTGTGGCGTATGCGCGCACCTACGCATCGCCAGAGGAATGCAAGTTTCTCGATTTACTGCAACTTTTTGCAGGCATTGGCACGGTTTCGGACGTTATGCCTCTGATTCATGATAACCGTTTCTTAGTGCGCAAATCTTTGCAACTATCCCGCGAATTAGTACACAACCCTCATGCCCTGCGTGCTTTGCAGTCCACTCCTTCCGTACACCCACGATTTTTAACCGCTTTTGAAGGGTACAATCAGCTGCTTCAGGAACTGCGCATTGCCGAAAATAATCTGGGTGAAAGTTTTTATGGCTACACACTAGCGCCCATGTTTAATGCTCCGCGCCGCGTAGGCACGCCGATGCAGGATGCTTTCGATATTTTCTTGTCTGAGGATGCGGAAGAAAGACGCCAAGCCATCGTCCATCTGATAGCAGCGAACACACAACGCAAGCAGTCCGTGCAAGACTATTTGCACACAATCGACGATACTTACGCGCCTTATGTGTATATAACAGATGCTCCACAGGGCATGCTGGGCTTACTGGCAGGACATCTTATGCATGAATCACAGCTTCCTACAGCCGTAGTGCATGTCACCTCCGAGTCTGGAGACAGCATTGAGGGTTCTATGCGCTCGCCGGACTATTATCCTATTGTCGACAGTCTCAATAATGTTCACGGTTTAGAGGTCGTAGGACATCAAGGTGCCGGCGGCGTCAAAGGACCGTTGCAGTCACTGCTGGATGCTTTGCAGGATGTAAAAATTCCTGATGATTGGGAGAAAGAACCTGCACTCATTATCGGCACAGAAAACAATGACGTGGCGTGGTATAACGAGAATGCTCTCAAAGAGATTGCCGATTTTTTGGACTCCATCGGACCTTTTGGCAAAAATTTCGAGTATCCAGTCATCGAATTGCACGTCCCTTACACTGCTCAGGTGGACTACATTGGCAAAGAAAAGCAGCACATGAAAATTTCTGCTCCGGGTTGCCCACCTGTGCTTGTGTGGAATACGCATGAACTTCCCGCCAATGGCATTCAGATACGCTTTAATTACAACGTTTTCCGAGGATTTACAACCTTGCAGATGATTGCACAGAATTAGGCCTGCCGAGGCTAGCCTCGGTCGCCATCATTTCTACGACGTCGTTGGCGCATAAATGAACGCTGGATTATTTCGTGATAAATCGTTGGCTGTTTTAAACCATTGCGTGCGTGGTAAAGACCTACACGGTATCGGCGAACGAATTGCAAAACCGGGATAACAATGAACATGATAATGCCCACATGAGGCAGGAAAAACGCAATAATGACGGCAGCTGCGTCCCACAAGGTACGCATAACGAAATCACGACGCATCACCTGCTTCGCATAGTCACTCGTGTATGCCGAATCCATATACTCCGAATCCACAAGATGATAGCGCAGCACGAGCTGCTGCATACGCATACCAATTTCTGCCACGATAAGAACCAGCACACCATATGCGGGCACGGAAACGCGTGGATCTTGATACGAAAACATAAATTTGGTAAACAGCGGAATCAGGCAGACACCAAAGAAGAAAACGAAATCCAACGTAATAATTGGAACATTCGAATGGTGCACTATCGCCATGAGCCTAGCACGTTCAAAATAAAAATTCGAAATGACTAAAAAGCTCAAGGCAAATAAGCAAATTTGTCGGATAAACGTGCCTACTCCCTCTGCTGTTTCCGGAGTGGAAATTTCGAGCACCAAAATGGTCATGGCGATGGCGAAGATCCCATCTGCGAGCGCGCTCATGTGGTCATGGATAAAACCTTGCTGGTTGCTTTGCAGGGCGTCTTGGGATTCGCGATCGAAAGTCTCCTTGTGCAAGGGATTGGTGGTGGTAGTAGTAGTAGTTGTTTGAGCTTGGAATTGATTTTGAGGTGCTGTCTTTGAACGGTTTCTACCTTGGGGTTTCATCTCTTCCCTCTTTTCCTACTTCTTTCCTACTTCCACATCGTTCCGGATACATTCCACCTTACGCGGTCATTAAGCCTGCCTAAGACAAAATAGTGCGGATTGTCATCATCAAATTTAGTGCGAAAACCCCGCTGTGTGCCTGTGACGCACCTTCGATTTTCGAAACCTGATGGTGCCTGAAACAGCCTTATTTTCACATACAGGGCGTGGTGATTCATTTCAAAAGTCAAGAAATGCGGAAAATCGAGCTGGTTGAACACCGGAATAATAATCAATTACGTGCAAATAACAACTATGAACACAAACATGCTCATTGGAAAGTTTCAAACTCAGCTCCTCAAAGCTGATCCTCTCCTACTGCATTGTAGATGACACGGAAGAGTGGAAAACTATTCCCCGTGCTCCCAACCATGATTTTTCCCCTATCTGGTCCCCTACGAGATGACCGTCATTACCCGTCTATAACCGTTAATAACCAGTTTACACGGTTGAGGATGTACGGGCTGTAATCGTTGAAAACACTAGGGAATTGGCATAAAAAAGCCGTTCTAAGAATTGTCTTAGAACGGTATCCGCGGAGACGAGGAGATTCGAACTCCTGAACCGCTTACGCAGTTAACACCTTAGCAGGGTGCCCCTTTCGGCCACTCAGGCACGTCTCCGTTGCTCATTTCACGATTGCGAAACATGCAACTTTGCTAGTTTATCATTTTTTTGCTCAAGAGCAAATCGGTGTGTACACTAACGCTCGACCCAATGAGCTCGGCCTAATCGATGACATTCACTTCTTCGGTTTTGCCTTCTTCATTCGTCATCGTCGTATGTTTGCGCGAGGTCAACTCATGCGTTGGGAGCGGATCCGCATCGCTCGAGAAGCTAATCATTACCGCCAGCACAATAATGCCCACTCCGAGGAAATCAAACACGCCTGGTCGCGCTCCGAAAAGCAAAGTTACGAGCAGATTGACCACAGGCAGCAAGGCTTGCATGACGGAGAAGCGGTTTGCAGAAACTCGGCGCATCAACACCTGATCGAGCACATACGAAATAATCGAGGAACACACGCTGATAATGAGCAGAATGATCAGCAATTTAATAATTCCGCCGTTTTCGTGCGCCCACGTGGCTCGAGCAGTCGGATGGAAAACCTGCGTTACCGCAGGATAGCCGATGAGGCACGTTTGAATAATCCATCCTAAAGTCAATGAAACCGTTAAATTATCCAAACCCGAAGATCCATGCGCCACCATACGCCCCAAAACGATGTACGTCGCCCACAGCGCACCACTGGCGCAAATGGCAATCAGCCCCGGAATGGAAGACGGTCCCAAACTAAAAAGTGACGAGCCTGCCAGCGTGAGAAGACCAACGAAAGCGAGGAAAGCGCCGAGGTATTCACGCCATGTACGTCCGGTAAACACTGCCACGGATAATGGGCCGATGAATTCAATAGCTGTGGCCACACCGGAATTCAAGGTGTCGATAGCGATATAAAAAACGCCGCTCATGCCTACGACCGCCACACCAAGTCCTGCGAAGATAATCCACGTTTTCAGGTCACGCGGTAGCTTTTTGCGTTTTTCTGCGGAAAATGGGCGGCGCCATATCAACATAATGACCACGGCAAAAGCCATACGCCACCAGGAGACCAAAAGGGGATCTAGCTGCGTAAATGCTACTGTGCTGATTTCATTAGAAAAGGAAATCGACAAGGTTTGAATTGCTAGAACTACCAACACCGGCGAGGTGTTCAGCATATTGGACATCCACTTCTTCACACAAACACACTACGGAAATATCAGGACACCCGCCCTTCTTCTCCCTCTCTGTTTCCCCTCCCCGCACCAACACCACAACATCCTGCCCGACTTCCTCGGCTCGCACAACACATCTTTTCCTTTACACCGCCTTCTCGCTACTATGGATGCATGAGCACCGCACCGAGAAACGCAGCCGTGAAAAAAGATTGGGGTCACGACGCATCAGGCTGCACAATTTTGCACATTGACATGGATGCCTTCTATGCATCGTGCGAAATTCGCCGCCATCCGGAGCTCCACGACAAGCCCGTTATCATCGGCACAGGAGCACGGTCCGTCGTGTCTGCGGCAAATTACGAAGCGCGCCGTTTTGGCGTAAACTCCGCCATGCCCGTATCTCGCGCTCGCAAGCTGTGCCCGCAAGGTGTATTTTTGCCGGTGGACATGAAGTATTATCGCGATATTTCTGCTCAAGTTTTTGAACTTTTTAGCCAGGTCACGGATCAGATTGAACGTGTCAGCGTAGATGAATGCTATATGGATGTCAAATCCGCCCTGCTTCTGTGGAAATCTCCGGTAACTATCGCCCAGTGGATTCGTAAAACCGTGTTTGAACGTTTGGGTTTGACCTGCTCAGTAGGCATTGCATCCAACAAACTCATAGCAAAAATCGCATCGACGAATGCAAAACCCAACGGCATGCTACTCATACCGCGCAACCAGCACGCTGAATTCATCCAGATGATGCCCGTGCGTTCGCTGCCCGGTGTGGGTCCTGCCACCCAGAACGCTCTGGAAAAGTATGGCATTCGTACCGTAAAAGAGCTTGCTGCCCTGCGCGAGACCGATATTGTCCGCGCAGTGGGTTCGCAGGCGATTGGACACATGCTGTACAACGCCTCTCACGGTGAGGATGAGCGTGCCGTGACCACACATTACGAACCCAAATCTATCGGTACGGAACGCACTTTTGCTGAAGACACGCGAGACGCGCGAACCGTGCTCAATCTTTTGCGCCAGTGCTGCGATTCCACGGCATCGCATCTGCGCGCTCAAGGTTTAGTGGCTCGAACGGTCAGCGTGAAATTACGTTTCGCAAATCTACGCTATGTGAGCAAGGCTTGCACCATGGATGTGCCCACACAGTCCGCTTCGGACCTATTTTTCTATGCAAAAAGGCTTTTTCAGCAGCTGCTCCCCCGAGACACGGAAGACGAAGAATTATCCCAATACATCCGACTCGCAGGCATCAGCACATCCAATTTGAGCGATGCGACAGCCACCGTGATTCAGCCTAGCTTTGATGACCTCTTTGATGAGGAGGGCCACGACGCCAGAGCAGCGGACCGCACCCTCAGCAAAGCCAAGGAACAGAATTTAGCCGCGGAACGCACCTTGGATGATATTCGTCAGCGTTTTGGCAATTCCTCGATTAATTTCGGCATTTAACATGCGAAAAGAACACGAAAAAGGGATGAGCTCAAGCTCATCCCTAGAAAAGTTCCGGATTATTTCAAACTATTTAAATACTCGGCATTGATATCCGATGGAAGCTTTGCAATATCCTCGTGATCGTGATCGATAGGACCAGCACTCATGGCACCACCAAAATCGCCAATTTCTGCGAAATAATCATCCGCTACAGCCTTGTACCATGCCCAATCATCTGGCAAATCATCCTCATAGAAGATAGCCTCCGTAGGGCAAACAGGCTCGCAGGCCCCACAATCGACGCATTCATTAGGGTTGATATATAACGTGCGTGGGCCTTCGTATATGCAATCGACTGGGCATTCATCGACGCATGCCCTATCTTTGACATCCACGCATGGTTCAGCAATTACATAAGTCATACTTGTAACTGTACTCCGTCTTTTATAATTCCACGCCGATAAACACCGGCTCCGGCACGAGAGTGACACCATACGTGCGGCGCACACCATCGCGGATTGTGCGTGCCAGCTCTATGACATCCGCCGTCTGAGCTCCCCCGCGGTTAGACAGCACCAGCGTATGTACTGTAGACAGGCCAGCTTTGCTCTCCTCGGATATCTTGTAGCCTGGCTTAAAACCAGCATGATCGATCAGCCATGCAGCCGAGGTTTTTATTGCAGGACTACCATCGGCGAATTGCGCAGGGAATTTTGGCGCATCCTCCGGCAGCTTTGCAGCCTGCTCAGGGCTGATCATAGGATTCATAAAGAAGGAGCCACAGCTGAATTTATTGCGGTCCTCCGCGCCCTTAAGAGCTTCTGCATCCCCCTCCTGAGCGTCACGCGTGCCCTGCATCCATGCATTGGTATAACGATGCAGATCTTCGAGCACGCCCTTGGACTCGCGAATGTGCAAAACCGCCGTACGAATTTGCGCAATATCGAATTCTTGACCGACTTCCACGTTTAACGCGTGTGCCAGTTGCGCCATATTCACCGTGTTTTTCGCGGAATGCAGCAACTGGAAGGTCACTTCCAGCACGATATAACGCGGCGATGGGAAGTATTGGCTTGGCGCACTGTGAGCGCCATGGGTGTACATGCTTTGCTTAAGCACAGAATTACGGTACGAAAAATCCAACTCGGATACGTTGAGCACGCGCACGGTTTTTGTTTCGCGATCCCAGACTTCTACACTGTGGACAATGGACGCCACTTCTTGACCATACGCGCCAATGTTTTGTACCACGCTTGCACCCACTGTGCCTGGGATGCCAGATAATGCTTCCGCCCCCGCAAGCCCCATGCGCACGCAGTAGGCTACAAAATCATCCCAATGCACACCCGCCGTAGCACTGACAGTAGTAAGAGATGCAGCGCCCTCTTCTACCGGCGCCGCTTCATCAAGAATAGAAATCTGTCTGCGCGCATCGCGCACAACAACCCCATCGAAATCCTTATCAGAGACGAGCATATTTGATCCGCCACCGATGACACAGAGCGATTTACCTTCGACATCCGCCATAATAATCGCTTCTAAAAAGCTGGCTCGAGAGTCTGGCTCAACAAACTGGGCGATTGCTCCGCCCACTGCCATGGTCGTAATGTCTGCAAAACGTGGTGTATCAGATGTAGTCATAATGTTCATTGTACTTTCAGCATGGCACTATGCGAATGGGAGAAATGTTTGGATGGTGGCGAGAATTCTGCTGAACTTTATTCTTCACGGTCAGCTCAATAAGCGCTCGAAACGGCACAGAACTCAAAAAAGATACAAAAAAACCCGGTGAAAACCGGGCTTTGCAAAATCTAAAAGATTTATCGTGTCTCACGGTGAAGAGTCATGCGACCGTCACGTGGGCAGAACTTCATGAGTTCCAAACGATCTGGGGTGTTACGACGATTCTTGGTCGTCTGATAGTTACGTTCCTTGCATTCGGTGCACGCCAGCGTAATGCCTGGACGAATATCGGCGCTTTTTGCCATTGTTCACCTTCCATAAAATAAAATAGACAATTGCCTTTGTAGCGAGAGAGAGACTCGAACTCTCGACCTTACGATTATGAGTCGTACGCTCTAGCCAGCTGAGCTATCCCGCTATGGAGCCTCGAGCGGGAATTGGACCCGCGACCTCTTCCTTACCAAGGAAGTGCTCTACCACTGAGCTATCGAGGCGTGGCGGATAGTGGATTCGAACCACTGAAGGCGAAGCCGGCGGATTTACAGTCCGCTCCCTTTGACCGCTTGGGAAATCCGCCAGGGTTTCCTAATCTGTCGATTGGCAACTTGAATAGTATGCCACGAATTTCTACACGCCGCAAGTGTTCGCCTGCGGCGTGTCGAAGTTTTATTTTCAATTATGAGCTAGACCACATTTACGAGCTCCTATGAGCCTTAGTATGCGGCCGTTGTACACCTCAAAATGCGAGGAATAACAAAGCCTTAGAAGTCCCAGTCATCATCATCGGTTTCCACAGCCTTACCCATGACATAGGATGAGCCAGAGCCCGAGAAGAAGTCGTGATTTTCATCCGCATTCGGGCTCAAAGAAGCGATGATGGCAGGATTGACATCTGTGGCATCTGCTGGGAACAATGCTGGGTAGCCCAGATTCATCAAAGCCTTGTTTGCGTTGTAGCGCAGGAACTTCTCCACATCCTCAACCAAGCCCACGCCGGAGTACAAAGACTCGGTGTATTCTGCTTCGTTGTCGTACAATTCGTTCAGCAAATCGTAGGTGTAGTCTTCGAGCTCTTGACGCTTCTCTTCGCTGACTCGTTCCAAGCCCTTCTGATACTTGTAACCAATGTAGTAGCCGTGCACAGCCTCATCACGGATGATCAGACGGATCACATCTGCCGTATTGGTCAGCTTTGCGTGGCTGGAGAAGTACATTGGCAAATAGAATCCTGAGTAGAAGAGGAAGGATTCGAGCAAGGTCGACGCTACCTTACGCTTCAAAGGATCGTCACCTTCGTAGTAATCCAGTACGATGCTGGCCTTCTTCTGCAAGTACTCGTTTTCTTCCGACCATGCAAACGCCTCGTCAATCTGCTTAGTGCTGGCCAGCGTGGAGAAAATAGAAGAATAGCTCTTTGCATGCACGGATTCCATAAAGGAAATATTGGTATATACAGCCTCTTCATGCGGTGTCAAGGCATCCGGAATCAACGACACAGCACCCACCGTGCCCTGAATCGTATCGAGCAGTGTCAAGCCTGTGAAGACGCGCATGGTCAATGTATGCTCTTCTTCGGTCATAGCGTTCCAAGATGGCAAATCGTTGGAAATTGGCACCTTTTCAGGCAACCAGAAGTTTCCTGTTAAGCGATCCCATACTTCCAAATCCTTTTCGTCTTCGAGACGATTCCAATTGATAGCACTGACTCGATCAATCAGTTTTAATGGCTTGCGTGGCACGGAAATTGGTACTGTTACCATGACTCTGCTCCTCTTCGTTATCTAAAATCTAGCTTGCGTGGCAATGGCTAGATTGTGAGTTTTGCTGTGTGACTGAAAAATTGGCAAATAAAATCAAAAGATATGTGTATGGTCAGCTTGAATGAATTGCCAATATGGTCATTCAAGCTGACCGATAGCGTTCTTCGAGCTTAGCAAGAAAACGTTACGAAGCTCAAAACGTCACCAAGATTCTTTCGGAGAATTGATTCTCCACGAATCTTAGAGCATGCAGGATACGCAGCCTTCTACTTCCGTACCTTCAAGCGCGGCCTGACGGATACGAATGTAGTACAAGGTCTTAATGCCCTTGCGCCATGCGTAAATCTGCGCCTTGTTTACGTCACGCGTGGTGGCGGTATCTGGGAAGAAGAGCGTCAAAGACAGGCCCTGATCCACGTGCTGAGTTGCCTCGGCATAGGTATCGATAATCTTTTCCCAACCAATTTCGTAAGCATCATCGTAGTACTCGAGATTGTCATTCGTCATGTATGGCGCTGGGTAGTATACGCGGCCCAGCTTTCCTTCCTTACGAATTTCAATCTTCGATACGAGTGGGTGGATGGAGCTAGTGGAGTGGTTGATATAGGAAATAGAACCGGTTGGAGGCACAGCCTGGAGGTTCTGGTTGTAAATACCATCCTTAAGGATTGCATCGCGCAGCTCTGCCCAGTCTTCCACGGTTGGAATGCGGATGCCGAACTGTGCAAACAAGTCCTTGACCTTCTGAGTCTTTGGCTCCAGCGAGCGCGAACCGTCCGTGTACTTGTCGAAGTAGTTGCCCTGTCCTGCTGGCTTGGCGTATGCGGAGGTCTTGAAGCTCTTGAAGGCACTGCCACGCTCGACTGCAATCTTGTGGCTGGCACGGTATGCGTGGTATGCCACGGTCATGAAGTACATATCCGTGAAATCGAGAGCTTCTGGAGAGCCGTAGAACATCTTTTCACGCGAAAGGAAGCCGTGCAGATTCATCTGCCCCAGACCAATAGCGTGACCTTCTTCATTTCCGCGCTTGATAGAAGGCACGGATTCAATGCTGGTGTGGTCCGCTACGGAAGTCAATGCGTAAATTGCACGTTCAACCGTGTCTGCCAGTCCGCCGTCCATAGCCTTGGCAATATTCAAGGATCCGAGATTGCAGGAAATATCGCGACCTACGTGTGCGAAGGTGAGGTCTTCGTTGAGCACGCTTGGCTCTTGGACCTGCAGAATTTCCGAGCACAGGTTGGACATGGTAATACGACCGTCGATTGGGTTGGCCTTGTTTACCGTGTCTTCGAACACGATGTAAGGATAGCCGGACTCGAACTGAATTTCCGCAATGGTACGGAAGAAGTCACGTGGGTTGATATAGGTCTTCTTAATACGTGGATTATTGACCATATCGTAGTAGTTTTCGGTAATAGGCACATCTGCGAATGGCTTGCCGTATTCACGTTCGACATCGTATGGGCTAAACAGAGCCATTGGCTCTTTCTTCTTTGACAATTCGAAGGTAATGTCTGGGATGACCACACCCAAAGACAGAGTCTTAATACGAATCTTTTCGTCCGCATTTTCGCGCTTGGTATCCATGAAAGTGAGGATATCTGGGTGGTGTGCACTCAAATACACCGCACCTGCACCTTGGCGTGCGCCCAGCTGGTTTGCATAGGAGAAGGAATCCTCCAACAGCTTCATCACAGGAACCACACCAGAAGACTGGTTTTCGATGTGCTTAATTGGCGCACCCTGCTCACGCAAATTGGACAGAAGCAGCGCTACGCCGCCGCCGCGCTTGGACAGCTGCAGGGATGCGTTGATGGCGCGAGAAATGGACTCCATATTGTCCTCGATACGCACCAAGAAACAGGATACTGGCTCGCCGCGCTGTGCCTTTCCAAGGTTCAGGAAGGTTGGTGTGGCTGGCTGGAAACGACCTGTGATAATTTCTTCCACGAATTCCATAGCCTTGGTTTCATCACCTGCGGCTAATTCCAAAGCCACAGCTACGGTACGCTGCTCAAAGTTTTCGAGATATTGCTTTCCATCGAAGCTCTTCAAAGCGTACGAAGAGTAGAACTTGAAGGCACCGAGGAAGGTTTCGAATTTGAAGTGGAAAGAGTCGGCAAAAACGTAAATCTTATCCAAGAATTCCGGCGAATATGCCGCAAAAACATCCTTGTTGTAGTACAAATTATCAAACAGATAATTGAGACGTTCCTGTACGGATGCAAAGGTCTTGGTTTTTTCTGCAACTTCGCCCTCTACGAAAAGCTTTGCTGCAGCAATATCCTTGTCAAACTGGATTTGGTGATTTTCATCGTAAAGATTGAGCATCGCGTTGAGCGCGTGGTAATCCTTCGATGCATCATAAACGGCTGTTTCTGCCATATTTTTCTCCTGAATTTCTCGGATAAGAATGTGTATCCGTACGATAACTCTGGTCGATTTTACTCTGAATAACGGGGTGAGACGTGAAAAACACAGTGGTATTTTTCACGTTTCCGTATCTTCGTCATTAAGTTTTGCTTTTATTGAATTTTTAGTTTTTCGTTTTTTTAGTTATGTTGGTGGGCTTCATATTTTAAGCCGCCGCCCGGTTGGTGAAAAAATCCACCACGCCTTGGGTTACTTTCTTTCTGTCCGTCTGCGTTCCCATCAATTCGAAGTAATACATGAAAGGAACTTTACATTTTGCTGCGACCATGTCTCCTGCCATGCAAAATGCTTCGCCAAAATTGGTATTTCCGCTGGCAATAACGCCTCGAATGCCTGCTCGATTTGCAGGATCGTTGAGGAATTTTTTCACTTGCACGGGTACTGCTTTTTTCGCCGTACCTCCGCCGTAGGTAGGAACCACCAAGATATAGGGCTCATCGACATTTAATGCAGGATCTTTAGGCTTAAGTGGAATGCGATATACGTTAATTCCATGATCCTGAAGCTTACAGTTGTGGATAAAACGCGAGGTGTTTTCAGAAGCCGAAGAAAAATATACGACTGCACCGATTGCGTTGCCAGCCGCTGCTAATTCGGGTTGGCTGAGCTCGCGTTTTTGCGCAATATCCTCCATAGAGGGATGCCTCCTCATCTACGATTAATCTGTACTCAACTACTATATATACGTATGCTTACTTTTCAAACACGGGTTATATAGTGCTTTCACAACACGCATGGGTTTGAGCCAAAAACTTCATACGCGGAATTTTCCAGCTCGGCGTTTCGCACTTTTTTCCACGGTGAGCAAAACGACTTGCCCTTTCTACACTCGAGGAGGATACTGCAGTGACCTCAAGGAAAGCTTAAAAAAACTCTGCGAAATGCGCGCCCGGAAAAGGCGAGAGCATATTTTAAACACACAGACATAAAAAATTCTCCGTATGATCTACTCATACGGAGAATCGGTTGTAAAAATACCCAGTACTTATGTACCGTAATACATTCCTAGTTCATAATTAGTTCAAAATTGCAAGAACGTCACGAGAACCAAGAATCAAGTAATCCTCACCCTTGTAGGTTACTTCGGTGCCGCCATACTTGGAATACAGAACCTTATCGCCTACCTTTACGTCAACTGGGATACGCTCACCAGCGTCGTTGCGACGTCCTGGTCCTACAGCAAGAACCTCACCCTGCTGTGGCTTTTCCTTTGCGCTATCTGGGATGACCAAACCAGAAGCGGTGGTGGTTTCAGCAGCAGCCTGCTTCAAGATAATCTTGTCTTCCAAAGGTGTGAGTGCAAATGCCATTGCTTCTCCTTTCCGTTTGCTATTAACCTCAGCATTAAATTTATCACTAAATGTGCAAAACTTGCTAATTACCGGCTCAACTTTTTGATTTATTTTACTGACGGCGCATTTCGAAAATGCTTTCCACGCTCAGTTGGGAGCCGTGCAGGTCTGAAGATGCCGGTTTTTTCTGGGATTCTGCCGATGTGTCGGCAAAATCCTGTGCTGTAGATTTCTGTGTAGCCGCGTCCTGAGCAGGGACGTTCCGCACCGGCGCAGGCTGCACAAGAGTACGCGGGAGCTGCTTTTTCGTCTGCTTATTTTTCCCCGGCGCCTGCGTATCTGCAGCAGACTGGATCAGTGGACGCGTTTGAGCATGACTTTGCACAGTGTTGCGTGCCACCGTAGCCTGAGGGCGCGCAGAAGGCGTCAAATCGGACTTGCTCCTCGTGCCCGCTGCAGTATCACTTGCAGGGATAAAAACGTCATACTGTGGCGGAACGGCCACAGATACCTGCTTCGTCGACTTAATTTCACGGCTGTGCACATCGTCTTCTGCTACGCGCACTGTGCTCGTCACGCCGTGTAACGGAGCTGCATGTGTACTCAACTGATGTTTAACTGTCTCAAACTCAATTGTTTTCACTGTATCAACAGCGAACAGTGGCTGTGATGGTACCGTCTGATGCTCAGTCGTTTCCTCTGCTTCCTTCCCCACCGTTGCACTTTGCGCCTGAGGAGTGTCTACATAAGTAGTCACCGAGAAAAGCGCTTCCTGCTCACATTGTTTTTTAAAATCTTCGAATTCTTTTTCCCACTGTACAGCAGCTCGGCTCGTTCGCACTCCCAAGATGAGCACGATACCCAGAAGAGCTCCAGGAATGGCCGTAAACCAGTAAGTGAAATGGAGGACATACGCGCCTGCTACGGTTGCAAGGGTGCCGACTGTAAGCAGAGCTACTAATATCTGCCGATTTCGTATGCCCCTCTTTCTTTGTTCACGCACACGCTGTACATTGCGTGGATGGAAGCGTTTCACATCGCGAATTTTGCCGTTGACTGGCATCACCGCTCGCAATTCATCACGCACATACGCATCGTCATTGTCGAGCACACGTAGCGATGTGGAGTATTTATCCTCTAGGTGGCGTGAAGCATTTCTGAGGCTTTTCATCGTTCTTGACGGAATCACGCCCACAAGCACCACAAGTGCTATAGCAATCAGCACAATGCCACTGAGAGATTGAATATCCATAACTTCTACAATAAATGACAAGCATGGAATTTTGTATCAATTTTTCGGTGTGTTGTGCAATTTTTTGGACATCCGTGTGAATCTCGCCACATTTGTGAATTTTCACTCACAGCAGGTGCGCAGACCCTCGTATGTCACGCGTGCAATTAGTATAGACACGTTAGCTTTTTTAGGAGGAACAGTGCCTACATATCATTATCGTTGCAAGAATTGTGGTTATGATTTCACAAAGGTGCAGTCTTTTTCCGATGAGCCTATTACTCAGTGTCCACAATGCCACGAGCCACAGGTACACAAGGTGTATTCTGTAGCGGGAATTACATTTAAGGGATCTGGCTTCTACCGCACGGATAAGGCATCGAGCTCAGCACAGTAGAAGTCTCTTCATCCTTTCTTCTCACAAATAATTCTTTTGCAAGATACCACACGCTAGTTGCTCCTGCCCGTACAACTTTTCGTGTGGAGTTTTGTTGTTTGGCATTGTAGTTCATTTTTTCTGCCCGTAAGCTAATCTGCGATATTTTTCTGAGTTCAGGCGTGTTATCCACATCCGTCAACAACTTCCGTACTGCTTTGCTCCAGACCTCGAGCAGGTTTACATAGAAGTATGAAAACTCCACGCACACCATATGGAGAGCACAGACGCTCTCGCACACCCCCAGCTGCGACTGCAGAACACGCACGCCCCGATACCCGTCGCGCACGCACCCGCGAACGTCATAGAAACAGAGCTACACCTTCCGCCATCTCACGTCCTACTGTACGGCAAAGGATTATTACCTGGATATATGTGCGTTTCTACTCCAGCGCTCACAAGCGGCGACGTAGCCACCAGTTGCTTGTTAGCTTTTTCCTGCTCTGTGCTGGTCTGGGTGTACTGATTACCGCTGGGTTACTCCATGCATCACACAGAAGCACCCACGTAGTAGCGCTCAATCGCACACTGTATCAAGGCACGGTTATTTCCGAGGATGATCTTTCGTATACTGCCATCAATTCTGGCATCGATACGCAGACCCTCGTCAGCGATGCGCACAGCATCGTTGGGAAGATGAGTCCTGTGACGCTCAGCAAGGGAAGCGTGATTCCGAAGACCCTTATCACCGATGTGCCTATACTCCCCCGCGGGTATGCCTGCATCGATATCAGAGTTGCAAGCTCCTTATCCACCATTCGTGTGGGCGATAACATTGCGTTGATTTCTTCGGAGGAAAGCATCTCCGACGATGCCATCGTCATGAACATCCCAGAAACGCCGAAAAGCTCGAATGTGTTATGGCAGGATACTGATGCCCAATCTGCGCTAGTGACGATTGCACTACCCGCTGAAGATGCGGTTCGTGTGCTCAGCGCGCAAAGTACTGTGCCCATTATCGCAGTACCTTCGTCGAAGGATCCACAATAATGGGCACACATAATTTTAATGATTCGTCTTAGCCTCGTAATGGCTAAGCGTCACGCTCGCTGAAAACCGCAAAATGTGGCGGAAGTTCACTCAAAATGCGCTGATCATCATCCGATTTCCTCTCAGCATCTGTTTGCATATCCGAGGGTTCCAGCTTGACCCCATCGGCATCAAACAATTCTGTCCCTTCACGCGTTACACGATGCGGCGGGCGCGTTGCCTTTCCTAATGTTTTCATTACATTTTGCCTAACCTAGCCAAATAGGCCACGATTCTATCCACTTCTTTTTCAGGATTGACAAATGCAGCAACGGACCAGACATACATCACAGACCAGCCGAGATTCTCCAAATCCTCCACCGTAAAGCGATGACGCTGCCTCGTGGATGGGATATTCATGAATTGCTTATCATCGGTGGACACGGCTAATGCGAATGGTTGCTTTGGCAATCCCACAGCCAGCGGGATCTTCTGACCACCGTCAAAGCCATAATTCACGGCTACATTCAATCCACGCGAGCGCATGCGCTCAGCCAGATCGTTGAGCAAAATATCATCTGCATGCACATGCTCAGAAGGATGCGTAGAAGATTCTTCCAAGTTTTGTGCCCAGGTGAGTAGCTGCTTGAGTAACTGTGGCCCACGCTGATGCAAACGTTCATCTTCCATTTCATGGTCGAGGAAGGAGGTCACGATGTCTAGTCGTGAATGAGCCAAGGCCAAAGCATCCAAAAGCATACCCTCACCATCTGGGTTTTCGAGCATGCCGAATTGCTGAATCAAGCGTCCATGCGTGGTTTTTGCGAAGCCCATCGTCAAAATCACATCTGTGGAGTCCATTCCTGCGACATCATTAATAGCAACCACAGATACGTGATGAAGGAACTTCCGAATGTTAGGATCCTTACCTGCCAAGGTCTTGAGTTCTGCACCTACACGCTGACGATGCGTATCGTTTAAGCAGACCACCGTAAGCTTATATGCACGCGGAATCGAGTCAAACTGTTGACTACGTTCTTCGATAAGCGACACAACGCAGTCGATTTCTTGACGACTGGTTTCTACAATTCCGCTGGTGCTGGAAGGCACACCGTTTGCAGGAACATGCGAGAAAGTAATGAGATTATCCGCACTGCTTGGGGATGCCCCCAATGGCAAACGACCAAATCCAGCCTCGATAAGGAAGGAGGACAGACGGGAATCGCGCTTATCTAAACGCACAGATGCGTCGATACGCGGAAGATACTCGATGAGCGTTTTCAGCGATGGAGAAGAAATGGTTTCCTCGTGAGCGATAACCACTGCTGTATCCACTCTGGAAAGGATACTGAAGAGCTCAATAGGCTCAATGTGAGCACACGCATCGATAATGGCAATATCCGCCAGCTTTACCCCTGCCGGCGTTTCGGAGGCCACTGCTACCGGCATGCCTACGACGATTGGTTTTGCACCGCGTACAATGCCCGGATACATGTCCACAATCGTGCTGTAATGCATGGATGGTTGCAAGGTGAGCGCAGCATGTGCAGCATTGGCGTCCTGGGAGTGTGCATACACAATCTCGGATAGGCGCTTCATCAGCTCATCATTGACTAAAGGCCCGATGGAGCGCACATGCTCTTTATCTACTTGGATGAAGCGTTCCGTAGCAGAGGAGAGCACGGAACCATCCTGATTTGAAATGATAGGAGATGACTGTACGATGCTTTCAAACACCGTAGTCCACCATGCCAAGGTCAGCTCATCTGGCGCTGCCTGTGCATCTACCTTGCGAGCGCGCAAATCCGCAATGAGCTCATCCAAACCGGCATTGCTAAATTCCACTTCAAGGGTGGAACGTTCTGGAAGGATTTCCAGAGCCTTGCGATCGTTATACAAGCGTCGTAGGTTCTTTTCGAGTACTTCGAAATCCGTGTTTTCGAGGTCTCCACCCACCGGTGTGCGTGTGAGCACATGCGATAAGGCGGTAATATCACGTTCGAGGTTCTCCTGAGTTTCGATGATGTCATCCAAACGTGGAGGTAATACTGGCCAGCCGCCACGTGGAACGAATTCGCGCCATAGTTCGGCTTGCTGGCGTACGATAATCAGCGCGTCACGCAGGTTTTCTGGTTGCGCACCCGCACGCAGTAAGCTCTTTGCTTCCTTCGTGTGACGACGCCTCTCCCAGAAGCCCATGGAACTATTGCTCTCCTTGCGCTCCTGCTTAGATGCAGTGGCTTCGATCATGGAGTCGATATCACGCTCAAAAATGGCAGGCTGGAAGACATCGAGTACCTTGCGCAGATTGCGTAGAACGTGTACTTGTCTATTCCACTGGCGTGCGTTTGGAGGCACCGAGAAGCCGCAGGTTTGAGAGGTACTCGCAATTTGCTTGACGGTAGCAGGCAGGATGGAGTCAAGAAGGCGTTCAACGCGCTGATATGCGGTCAGCGCTTCGTCCTTGGTATACAAGCTTGCCTTGTACCATGGCGTATCGTTCTCCGTAATGGTGTACTCGCCCAGTTCTCCGGCACGCACGAGCTTGTGTCCCCATTCGCCTTCATGACCCACTAAGGCACGAGCGGTATCTGGCGTCAGTCGCACATGTGTGGATGGATGCGTAGGCAGTGCAGAAATGCGCGCGAGATTTTCGATGGTCTCGTATGCGCTCACATTCCACGTTTCATTCTTACCATGGAGGTCACTGAGGTACTTTGTCAGTCGTCCTCTGACGCCCACGAGCTCATCGGCAAGCTGATTAAACGTGTTGTGTGCCATACCTGGCTGGAAACTCACGGCGGAGATCAGCTGCTTGTCGATAGAGGAGCCCGACTGAGGGTCTGCCAGATCCAGCACAAATCCGACTAGCTTGTTGTCGCGCATGTTGAGCATAAAGTTACGCTTCTGCTCGGATACGCCTGGCGCATAGAGCACACTTTTACCTGACAGCGCTGCATGTGAGGCGATGGCTGCTGCTTGCTGCACGCTATTGTATGCCACAGGCAGATTGATGAAAATACTCTTTCCCGCGGTGACAACGCGAGCAGCATGGCGTGTGACATTATCCACATCGCCCACTTCCACCTCTTCATGAGGATCATTGTCGAATGGACGATACTCCAGAATCTCCTGATTGCGTAGGTTTTCGCCCGCGTGCTCAGGATCTGCAAACACATCGATGAGATCGTTGCCCGTTGGACCTTGCTCGAGTTGGGTAATAATATGATCGGCATCAGCCAGCATCAGTGTGGATGAGCGGATAAAACATCCGATAATCATCGTGTTGTTGACACTAAAATTCTCGATTTTGGCGCCTACGCGAAGTTTAAGATTATTAAAGACGACATCACTGTCCACGCTAATGCCATCTGTATGCGCGCCATCCAGCAAATCTTGAGCGGTGATATTCATGCCCAATGAACGCAACGCACCCAGCAAGGCATCATTCACCGTGGCTGGGCCGGTAATGCGGATTTGGCTGTGTGCTAAGGATTTTTCATCATCCGACTCTACACGCACAGGGTAGAGCAAGACGGGCATGTTCTTGCCCGGCCATACGGCTAAGCCGATGCTTAAGGACAAATGTGCCGTGCCTTCGGCATGCTCCTTATTTGCCTTATCATCAAGTACTCGCGCAAGCTTACGCTCGGTGGCTTTCAGCATGCCGTTTTCACGATACAGGGAGTCCAAGTGGGCGTGTCCGGTGGAAAAGAGCTGTGCAATGCCCGACGGGTGCGCATGGTTCAGTTCCAGGCGTGCAGATAACTGATTGGTATCTTCTACCGGTGCACTACCATGGTTGGCACGGTAATCCTTATACCATGTCTTAATTGTGTTCATCTTGTCATTCATATCGTCATTCATTACTTGTTACTCGCCTTCCATGCCAAGTAACCCTCGTTAGATTCCAAAGCAGAGTTAATATTCGGGCTATTTTGTGCTACAAGCCACGCATATAAGTCGTCATACAAGAATGGATTGAGTCCAAGGAAAGGCAGAAGTTCGGGAATCTGCGCAATTTCAAATTGCGTATTGAAGTCTCGCGTACTTTTCGCTTCCACACTGGTATGGCCAGAAATTTCCACCATATTTTCTGGATGATCGAAATCGCCGCGCGATAACCTGTCAAATACGGATCCCGCCTCGTATGCAGGCATGTATCCGGAATCTTCTGTGACGGCAGCTAAGGAGGTCGCCGCTACATCCACATGAGGCTTACCGAAGTCGAGGCCCGTTGGGTTTTCCTCGCTACCAGTCTGGGTTCTCTCAGTCTGCTCCGGCGTTTCGGCTGACTGCGCATTTTCAACTGGATTTTCAACTTGAGCCTCGTGTTGTTCGTGGGAGAGATGGTCGAGCGTAGTCTGTACTGGTTCATCCTGTGCAGTATCACCCTGCACTGCTTCAGGCTGCACAGATTCAGACTGTGCCTGCGCAGAATTCCTCAAGGCATGGCTAAACAGTGGCGTAAAGGTATCGTCCACATTATCTGCGTTCTTCTGCTCACTAGCCGGTTCTTGCATGGCGAAAATGCTGGTTGGCTCGCCTGCACGCAAGTCCAAAATGTCATCCACGGACATATTGCTGTGTGGCGCATCATCCGAGGCTTGGGACTGGTAATCGAATAGATTGGTTACTTGCGATTCACCAGTCGTATCTTCCTGCTCTTCTACCTTATCGAGAGGAAGAATCTCAAATTTCACATCACCGAACTGGCCTTGGATACCTTCAGGCGAAATAGCAAAAGGATTTTCTGCAGGCACACGTAAAAGCTTGCCCTGCGCACCTATAACGTAGGTACCGTTCGTGGAGTTGAGGTCACTGAGCTCAATATTACCGTTGCGTTCAACCGTAAGCTTGGCATGATTTTTGGACATCGATTTCGACGCATCCACCACATCCATGCGCATTGCATTATCAGGAACTTGTACTGGACGCATGGGTTTTCGGCCGATAAACACCTGTGCAGGCGCACTTACTCTGACCTTCTGATCGTGGACAGAAATTACCCAGGTTGTTCCATGCCTTACTGGATCAGTCACCGTTATATCCTTCACTCCTACAGCCTGAGAGAAACAGGCATACTGTTTTTATTGTACGTTCCCCTCGCCGATTTTCTCTACACCGCGTGGATAAATAAACATTTTATACAAAGAACCGCCGTATCTTGTCCAAACGCCCGCAGCCGTGACTCTGAGCGAACAGCACAATAGGCGCAGATAAACAAAAAAATCCTGCCATCGCGAGGACGGCAGGATTAGTGTAAACCTAAATAAATGTGAGGAAGAAACTACTTGAGTTCTACAGATGCGCCAGCAGCTTCGAGCTCTGCCTTTGCCTTCTCTGCATCTTCCTTGTTTGCACCTTCGAGAACTGGCTTTGGAGCGCCGTCTACGAGTGCCTTTGCTTCAGCAAGGCCGAGGCTGGTCAAGCCGCGAACTGCCTTGATAACAGCAATCTTCTTGTCGCCTGCTGCGGTGAGGATGACGTCGAACTCATCCTTCTCTTCCTCAGCAGCAGCTGCACCAGCAGCTGGAGCAGCAGCAACAGCAGCTACTGGAGCTGCAGCTTCTACGTCGAACTCTTCTTCGAACTTCTTGACGAAGTCAGAAAGCTCTACGAGTGTCATTTCCTTGAAAGCTTCAATGAGCTCATCAGCGTTGAGCTTTGCCATAATGGCTTCCTTTCGTTGTGGCACTGCACTGTGTTTTGCGTGCCGAAATCTTTAATATTATGCAGTTATTGTTAGCGAGCTAACGAAATAACTATGCAGCCTTTTCCTGCTTTTCGCGCAATGCATCGAATGTGCGTACTGCCTTGGTTGGCAATGCTGCAAATGCGAATGCTGCCTTGGCCATGGTACCCTTGAGAGCACCTGCTGCCTTTGCGAGGAGAACTTCGCGTGGCTCGAGATCTGCAAGCGTGTTGACGCCAGCAGCATCGTAGAGGGAACCATCTGCAAAGCCGCCCTTGATGACGAGCTGCTTATTTGCTGCGGTGAAGTCACGCAAAACCTTAGCGGCTGCTACGTAATCGCCCTTAACGAAAGTGATAGCGGTTGGACCTGCGAGCATGTCGTCAAGACCTTCGATACCAGCTTCCTTAGCTGCGATACGAGCAAGCGTATTCTTCGCCACATTGTAGGTTGTATCGGTGCCAAGCTTTTCACGCAGATCAGAGATCTGTGGAACGCTAAGGCCACGATACTCGGTGAGGAGCACTGCGTCAGCTTCACGGAACTTGTCAGTGAGCTGTGCGATTGCCTCTGCCTTTTCTGGCCTTCTCATTGGCATTCCTTCCTATGGAACCGCTTCGTTGACATGTCCACAGTAAGTAAAAAAAAAGCCCTGCACGCAAGCAGAGCACAACATAATAAAGCTAATAAGCTTTCGACTCAACCTGCGATGGCGTTTTTACGCTTTACTGGGAACATCCCAACCAACGGTCTGTGGTTTACAAATGAATAATATACAATACGGTACGGATTTTGTCTACATTCAGCGTGGCGAAATGAAGAATTCTTTCTGTGGTACTCCTCACTTCTCCCGCTTTCGCCGGATATTAAGCTAATTTTTGCATAATCGAGAGTACGATCCGAGCTGCGTTATCCGCGTATTCACGGACATCGAATTCTCTAAATGTTTCGTATTCCGTATCCGCATTATCACTCAGCGCACGAATGATAAGCACCGGCACCTCGTTACGCATAGCCACATGAGCCACCGCAGCACCTTCCATTTCGACGGCATCGGCGTGTGTAAGTTTTTTGACTTCTGCAGCAGCTTCGCCTTCGACAAAGGTATTTCCTGTGGCGATGGTTCCTTGGATATGCTCGATACCCATATCAGCCAGTACAGCATCCGCAACGGATAGCAGCTGGTCATCCGAATGATACGCATTCAAGAAGGGGCTGGACTGCGAAATCATGCGCATATCCGTATCCAAATAGACCAATGTTTTACCCAAAACCACATCGTTGATATGCAAATGATCCGTCAAATTTCCTGCAATGCCAGAAAACAGCACGTAATCTGGCTGGTAAGCATCAATCAAATGCTGCGTGGTAGCAGCTGCGTTCACCGTGCCCATGCCTGCAACGGTGGCAACCACACGCACATCCGCACCCGGTAGATTTCCATCGAAAACCGTGAACCCAGCCTGGGAATTCTCACGCACGTCTTCCAAGGACTTAGCTACCAAGTCCACTTCCACATCCATGGCACCAATGACGGCAATTGTTGTAGTCATGCTTTATCCTTTTCGTTCGAAGATTAGCGAGTTTAGCACATTACTAATGACGAGTAGTCCGGCGCTGGGAAACCGCTTCTGCCAATTCGTGTAGCAAACGCTCTGTTTCCTCCCACGAGATGCATTTATCCGTCACCGATTTGCCGTATTCCAGTTGATTCAATGGTGCCGCAGGCTGATTTCCGCCTTGGATAAAGCTTTCCATCATAATGCCAGAAATGCCTTGCTCCCCGGCGGCGATGCGGTGAGCAATATTGCGCACCACACGCGCCTGCTCGATTTCATCCTTGCCGGAGTTCCCATGCGAGGCATCGATAATCAAACCCTGTGCACCGATAGATGCCGGATCGAGCTTATCTCGAGCCACCTTCAAAGCCGAAGCCACGGACTGAGCGTCATAATTAGGGCCTGTACTGGAACCGCGCAACACCACATGGCAGTCCGGATTGCCCAATGTTTCCACCGCTGCGGCTCTTCCTTGATGGTCGATGCCGAAGAAGGTGTGCTGCTGAGCCGCGGTGAAAACGCTGTCTACTGCCACAGAAACAGAACCATCGGTGGCATTTTTAAAGCCCACCGGCATAGATAAACCGGACGCCAACTGGCGATGGACCTGGCTCTCCGTATTGCGCGCACCGATGGCACCCCACGTAATGGCATCGGAAATATATTGCGGCGAGGTAGGTTCCAAAAATTCAGTAGCCGCCGCTACCCCCGCATCCAGCACATCGAGCAGGGTTTGACGTGCCAATAGCAGACCTTTATTGATCTTATGCGTACCATCCAAATCTGGGTCGTTAATCAACCCCTTCCACCCGATGGTGGTCCGCGGCTTTTCGAAGTAGACACGCATAATGATGAGCAAATCCTCGCCCAATTCCTTGCGCACCACGCTTAAACGCTGCGCATAATCGACGGCAGCCTGAGGATCGTGGATGGAGCAAGGGCCCACTAGTACCAAGAGTCGGTCATCCTCACCTGCCAAAACGGCGCGTGTTTCTTCGCGAGACTCCACCACGAGCTGGCGGGCAAAATCGCTCAAAGGGAAATTATGTAAAACCGTGGCTGGTGATGGCAGTGCATCAAGCTCCAGCACACGACGATTCAGAATGCGTGCCAGTCCGACCTCATCCTCCCAGCGACTGACGCTGTCCAGAGGATTTTGCTCGCTTGATTGCGCCAGTTGGGCGTGCAAAGCAGCCCTGTGGCGTGCAGCCTCTTGAGCATGACGCTCCAAGGCCTCAGTGCTATTGAATTCAACGCTAGAGGCTTCTGCAGAAGAATTATCGGAAATGGAGCTACTCCATGAGTCAATGTCGGACATACATTTTAGTTTAACGCACGGCGTTGGCGAACGGCAGCGCTTAAAGTGTGAAGTAATTCATCGGTGCGTTCCCAAGAAATGCAGCGGTCGGTAATGGACTTGCCATAGACGAGCTCGCTGAGCGGTGCAGGTGATTGATTGCCTGCTTCGATAAAGCTTTCCATCATCACGCCCGAAATGCCTTGCTCACCTGCGGCAATGCGCGCGGCGATGTCTTCTACGACTTGGGCCTCGCGTACCTCGTTTTTGCCGCTGTTGCCGTGCGCTGCATCGATGATGATTCCGCGAGATGCAGCCTCAGGTGCATTAGACTCTTGTAAATATTGCAACGCATCTGCCACGGATTGGGCATCATAATTCGGCCCGTGAATGGAACCGCGCAAAATGACGTGACAGTCTGGGTTACCCAGCGTTTCTGCAGAAATAACCGCACCATCCACGTTCACGGACAAGAAATGATGCTCTTGAGCTGCGGTAAAGCAAGAATCCGCCGCAACTTTCACATTGCCATCCGTTGAATTTTTAAAGCCCACCGGCATAGATAAACCGGAAGCCAGCTGACGATGAACCTGACTTTCCGTATTGCGCGCACCGATAGCGCCCCAACTGATGGCATCCGAAATATACTGCGGTGTAATCGGATCTAAAAATTCGGTAGCCGTAGGCAACCCAATTTCCACCGTGTCCACCAAAATCTTGCGCGCCAGCCACATACCCTTACGGATATTAAAACTACCATCGAGGTCGGGATCGTTAATGAGTCCCTTCCATCCGATGGTCGTGCGAGGCTTTTCAAAGTACACGCGCATGACTACGAGAATATCGTCGTCCAGCTCTGTGGCCACTGTGTGCAAACGCTGTGCATAGTCGTGCGCTGCTTGAGGGTCATGAATCGAGCATGGTCCCACAATCACCACTAGCCTATCGTCACGCCCATGAAGGATGTCCCGAATGGCTGCGCGAGATTCTTGTACTCGGCGTACAAGCTGAGCATCGAGAGGAATTTCGCTGATGAAAGCGCGAGGAGCAGGGATAGGATCCAGCTGACGAATATTGACGTCCACTGTTTCCGGAAGCACTGCCTCATGTCCGAGATGCACGCTGTTGGCATCTTCGAAAGGACCACGCAAACGACTCATTATTCTCCTGAATATTTCAGTTTCGGGTTTCTCTCACCGCACGTGTTTATGCCGCACAGATGGCGTGTGCTTGTGCGAAAACCCTGTTGTTTATAGCTTAAGCAAGAGCTCCCATTGGATCCCATGCTGGCAGCATAATTGGTTCTTCCTCCAATGCCGCCTGGTACTCCTGAGGAAGCATGGACTTTGGAACGGCTACTTCGTAGACGAATTCATCGAACCACGCATCATCCATGGTGAAGAAGCCCTTGTCTGCGATGTCTGTGCCCCAAGAGTTTTCTACACGCCAACGATTCGTGGTCTCACCCTCTGCATCGACGCCAGCAAATGCCATAGCGTGATTCATAGCTGAGTCCGCAAAGCGTACGCGATCTTCCTTGTTCAAATCGAAGTCGATATTGTATACGCGACCGTATTCGAACAAGTCCGTTGCCCACGCGCCTTCCTTGCGATCCATCATTGGGTGGCAGTCTGCACCAAACCATACTGGAATGCCTTGTTCTTCGAGGATAGTACGGACGCACTTCTTCATAAAGGCGGTGTCCACATTGAGATAAGCCGTTGGTGTGCCACCGGCGACGTTGCCCAAATGCTCAATGCCAATCATCTTGCCCTTTGGATGCTCCGTACGCGGATCGTCCACCAAGCAGACGTAATCTTCCAAACCAGCAGTGACGTACTTCTGCCAGAATTCCACAGGCGTAATAGTGCCCACACGGTGGAATTCGCCGTCCTTATCGTAGTATTCCCAATCGAAGGAGGTTGGAGGGGTGCCCAAATGAATGGTCAAAATGCGGTGAACCTGCTCCACTGCTTCCTGAGCAATGTCTACTGCATTCTCAGGGTGTGCATACATATGAGCAACGGCCTGACGCAATGCGGAACGCAACTGAGTGTTCATTTCACCGGTGTTCTGGCTGGATGCAGTTTCAGGGAAGAAGTCCTTTGGCACGGCGCCATACTTCGTGTAAATATTCATAGCCATGGTCCACTGTCCACCATCACCCATGAGATCGTGGAGCAAGAACTGCACCAAACGGGAATCAGACTTTTCGCCTGCGGCAATCAAAGCCTGCATATCCTGCATAAAGTAGTTTGCACGCTCGAGCTTATCGAAATACATCGCATAGGACTGGCTGAACTCGAAATCCGTTCCCTTCATATTCATTTCGCGCTTAGCCACGAAACGTGCAACGTTTAAAGAGCTGAAGAGCCAGCAACGTCCAGAACGCTTCTGACTTGTAGCCTCACCATTGTCGATCACGGTGCTAAAACGGCGCTGAAGATAGCGAGCGCGGTCAAAATTCTTGGCCACGCCATCGATTCCAGCAGCGGTGACTGCATTCATTGCAATACGGTTAGCTTCTCGTTGATCGAAGTTTGAGCGCAAACCTTCCAATGTTTGAGCACTCAATGGTTCGAAAGACATGGTATACCCTTTCGTTTGAGATTGTTTCTTACAATTAAACCGTGCAGCCTAAACACTGCACGGTTCAACGTTTTATTCGGCACTCTAGTGGAAAGCGAAAGTGCTTCTCTTACAATTTTTGAGACTGAGTTTATTCGTGAGCCTCTGCTGGTGTGGCTGCATTGGCGTGATCTTCAGCATTATCGCTGGCGCCTGCGGAAGAGGCTTCTGCCTTATCGCCCGCAACTGAAGCATTCTGAGCCACAGCATCTCCATTATCGGCGTCATCCGTAGCACTCTGCGCAGCAGCGTTCTGTGCTTCTGCTGGAGCTGCATTCTTGGACTGGTCGTCATTTGCAAACAGTGATCCGCCGAAAGCATTCGAGAAGATGGAGCGCAATTCGTCCACGCGAGCGGTAATGGAGGCCTCACGCTCTTGAAGGGCTGCAATGCGGTTTTGCAGGCCTTCGATTTCGTCCTGCGCAGCATCGCGGCGGTCGTTGACTAGCTGCTCTGCACGCTGCTTGGCTTCTTCGATAATGTTTTCAGCCTCTGCCTGAGCCTTTTCACGGCTGGAGGTGGCATATTCGTCAGCCTTCTTGCGCACGTCCTTGGCATCGTTGAGCAGCTGCGTGGACTCTTCCTCCACAGTTGTACGACGCTGAGCCAAGTCGGCAAGCATGTCCGCTACCTTCACATTTGCGTCTTCCTGGCTTGCAGAAATATCCTTACGAACCTTTTCTGCTTCCTGTGCAACCTTTGCGAGGGTCTTGGCACGCTCCACATCTGCGGAATCCGTAATCTGACGAGCCTTGGCATGCGCTGCATCGGTAATTTCATCCGCCTGACGCTTAGCATCGGACAAGAGCTTGCTCACCTGTTCGCGCACATCAGCCAACTTCTGATTTGCGGTATCCAAAGCCTTTTGAATTTGATCGTTTGCTTCGCTCTTCTTCGTAGCGATTTCGTCGTCGGCCTGCTTGCGCTGCTGCGCGATTTCATCGGCTGCCTGTGCGCGAATTTGCGCGAGCTGTGCGGACTGCTCGGACATTTGAGCATTCAAACGCTTGCTGTGCTCTTCGCTCTTTGCGGTCAGCTCCAAATCCAAGGTACGGCGCTGGTCTTCACTTTCGCGCTTTGCGGAAGCTACGAGCTGTGCGCTTTCGTTTTGTGCGGTTGCACGCAGCTTATCTGCCTGCTCGTGCGCCTGAGCAATGGCCGCATCGGCTTCCTTGCGCGCGTCGGCACGCATATTATCTGCATCGAGCTTCGCATTATTGAGCAAGGTGTGTGCCTCATTATTGGCATTATCGTGCACGGTTTGTGCATCCTGCTTTGCACGTGCCAGCAATTCACGGCTTGTTTGCTCGGCAGAGGCCAGTAACTGCTGGGCGTTCGCGCCTAAGGCCGTAAACGAATTTTGCTGCTGTCCGCTGTTCTTTTCTTTTTCTTCCTGCAGCTGGGCGTCTAGCTCGAGGATGCGAGCATCATAAATCTTAATTTGTTCACGAAGACGTGCTGTATTTTCCTGAGCACGCAGAAAGGCGTCGTCTACTCTTTCTTTATCATAACCACGAAGCACAATTGGGAAATTGTCAGCCATTGCTACCCCACTAAATAGATGAACTCAACCGATACAAAACGCTATCACGAATACTTCTCAAAGCGCGAGAAATCGTCGTGTTTTTCGCATATTAATTACAGGATTCTACATATGCAGGGTGAAGTCGAATAGCTTACTCATCCTGCTGTGTCATATTGTTTTTCCGAAAATTCAGCGTGGTGGTAATAATATCGCGCGCAGCATTGACCATCACATATAATTTCATGCCTTGCGTGTATCCGACCTGCTTCTCCACATGTGGGAAGGAGACAAAACCCGCGTAGGCGTTTTCTTGATGTGAGGACCAATCCAGCAATTCATAGAAGAGAGAATTGCAGACAAAAGTTCCCGCATCCGAGCTGAAGGTCACAGGTATATCATGAGCCGCAAATTGCTCACTCACAGCACGCAGGGGCAGGCCTGTCCAGTATGCTGCAGGACCGGATTCCAAAATGCGTGTATCCTTCGGCTGTACATTATCGGCATCTGGGCGCGAGGCATCGATGATATTTGTAGCGCATCTCTCGAGTGCGATGGTGCGGGCATGTGTTTTAAGGCCGCTGGCGAGCACCATATGCGGCTTGACCTGATCCAATGCAGCTTTCAGCGTGGGCCACGCGTGCGCAAAGCTCAACGGCAGGAGCACACAGGTGATAGAAACCGTTGCATTATCGAGGCTTATGCCCTCGTCAGCAAGAGTTTCTGCCACCAGACGTGAAGGATTTTGCTCTACGCCTTCGTACTTTTCAAAGCCACACACTACGACGCGGTAGTTTTCCATAGTGTCCTCCTCCTTATACATGTGTCTGCCCGCTGTGTACCCTCAAACGTGCTCAGGATTAATACTTCGGACCGTCAAATGCCCCAATGCTTGCCAAGTGCCTGCCCGAAACCTTCTTTCCAGCAAGCACTGCACGCCTATGCGAATGCCACAATGGATTTTCCAGCGTGCACAAAGCATTTGTCATCGCTGCAAAACGCTCATCGAAACTCTCGCCTTCGCCATCGTTTTCGCACAATGCACGCAGCTCGTCATCAGGAGCCAAGTACTCCGTGGCTGCAGCGATGCGCGGTAGGGAATCCACCAGATGCTCTGGACGGATACCTGCTTCGTGCAAGGCTATTAGCGCCGCTTTTTCTAAGTCAATGCCTGCTCCGCCAAAACGCGTAATCGTGGCCGTGGCAGGAAAACGTGCTTCGAATTCCATAGCGATTTCGTTGCCGACTTCATAGCATTGACCGCAAATACACGGGCCTAAGGTCGCTAGGATGTCGTTTCGCTTGGCGCCTTTGAATTCCATGGCTGCCACGGTTTGGCCAATGATGTCATTCATCAGGCCCTTGCGTCCGCAATGCGCGGCCGCACTGATGTGATGCACTGGATCCACAAGTAGCACCGGCAGACAGTCCGCTCCAAAAACGCCCACCATATCGCCGCGCGCGGTGACAATGCCATCGGCTTCTAAAGTATCCAACTCAGCATCATTGTCTACTTCGTCCGCAAAAACGACCTCCCCGGAATGCACCTGATGCACGGTGCGCACAAGCGCACCAATGACATCTTGCAACGCCTGTCTATTGCGCACTACCGCATAGGCATCATCATTTTGCCGGGCACTCATATTGGCATAGCCGTACTCGGCAGAAGAATACCCACCTAAACGCGTGGAGTACCACACGCGGTATCCTTCGGCGATGTCGATAGGGATAACGGCTGGAATTTTTTCCTCATCGCACATCGATGATTCCATCATCTCACCTGTTTCTGCTGCTTGAGTGTAGTCCTCACGTGCACGGTCCTCATATGCGTGATCGTTTGTCATATCAGGCATTGTAACAATTCAGAGACCTTCTTGCGAGCCTGCGAGCCTGTGTTTACCCCGGCGATTGCACTATCCGCGGTTCAGCTTTGCTACTTCTTCATCGCTTAAAGTGATGCGGTCTGCCTGCAGTGAGTCGAGAATAGTCGCACTGCGATGAGCGCCCGGAAGCACAAACATGTGCTCGCCCATCTGAAGCTCCCACGCCAGCACAATCTGCTGGTAACTCACGCCATGCTCCTGAGCGACTTCCTTGAACACATCATATTTGCTTTCATCCTTTGGCTTTCTAAACCCGCCCAAGGGACTCCACGATACGAAAGCGAGACCTAATTTTGCGGTGTATTCTACCGTATCCAAGCTGTCCTTATAGATTGGTGACAACTGATTTTGTACGGCAATGAGATCTTCACCCAAAATTTCACGTGCAATATCAATCTGCTCCACACTGGCATTGGAAATACCAATTTTCTTGGCTACACCTTGATCCAGCAACGCCTTCATACCTTCGATTGAAGCACGATACTCCACCTTAGGATCTGGGCGATGGAAGTACAGCAAATCGATGGCATCGACGCCCAAAGCTACTGCGGACTGCTTTCCGTACTCAATCAAAGCCTCAGGCGCACCGTTCACATCCCAGGTAGGCACACCATCCGTGAAATTGCGGAAATGACCAGCCTTGGTAGCCACAAACACTTCCTCACGAGGCCTCTTCCATGTGTCCAAGGCTTCGCGAATGAGCTTTTCGTTATGCTCCGTTTCTCCACCAGACATGTAATACGCCCATGCGGTGTCGATATGGCGGCACCCGGCGTCCAGAGCATCGTGGATAACTTGGATAGCATCCTTGCGCTCTGGCCTTTTTTCAATGGATAAGCCCATGGCTCCGAGACCTATTGCAGTGGTGGTGTATGGTCCGATATGACGCATCAGTGCTGACATTTTCGCTCCTTCGCACGTTCTACGGTAATACTTCTTATCCTACACCGCCCTCAATGCAAGCTGCGTTGCTCAAGTTGCCCCCCCCTTACTCCCGTTTAAGCATAAAAAGAGGCAGACCCTTTCGAATCTGCCTCTGTGTGCTACGCCCTCTGTATTTTTACGCTGTTAACGTATGAGCTGCGTCCTGTGCGCTTTACTCTTCATCCTCAAATGGATCGAAGTCACGGCGTACGCGGCGGCGTGGGCGTTCGGAACGCTCTGCACGTTCTGCACGGTAATCATCGTAAGAATCGTCTACCGCGTAGCGTGGGTTTTCGCGGCGGGAACGGCGCTCGTTGCGCTCACCACGATCCTCGCGATCATTGCGGTCATAACGCTCATCACGGTCGTCGCGGCGGTAGCGACGATCTTCACGATCACGGCGATCCTCACGGTCGTCGCGGTCATAGCGGTCCTCGCGATTGCGGCGGGAACGGTAGCTATCACGGCGATCTCCGCGGCGGTCTTCGCGACGATCCTCACGATCGTAGCGATCTTCACGATCACGGCGGTCCTCACGGTTATCGCGGCGGTCATCGCGCTCACGACGATCCTCGCGACGGTCATCCCTGCGATCATCGCGATCACGACGTGGACGACGTTCGCGGCTAGGACGCTCGGAACGTTCTGCGCGATCCGAACCATTGTCCTGATCTTCAAAACCTGGGATAGCCAAGGAAATCTTGCCGCGATCATCTACGGACTGCACGACCACTTCAACCGTGTCGTTCTCCTTCAGCACATCATCCACAGCATCGATGCGCTCACCATTGGTGAGGTTACGAATCTGGGAGATGTGGAGCAAACCATCCGTGCCTGGCAACAGGTTCACAAAAGCACCGAAGCTGGTGGTCTTCACAACCGTACCGTTAAAGGTTTCGCCGGCTTCTGGCACATGAGGATTTGCGATTTGATCAATCATATCCTTAGCTGCCTGAGCAGAGTCACCATTCTCGGAAGCGATGTAAACAGTACCATCATCTTCAATAGTGATTTCAGCACCGGTTTCTTCCTGAATCTGGTTGATCATCTTGCCCTTAGGGCCGATAACTTCGCCAATCTTTTCCGCAGGCACCACAGTGGTGATAATGCGTGGAGCGTATGGGCTCATCTCTGCAATACCATCGATGCATTCGGTGATGACATCGAGGATGGTCATGCGTGCTTCCTTCGCCTGCTGCAAAGCAGAAGCCAACACATCTGCAGGAATGCCATCCAGCTTGGTATCGAGCTGCAAAGCGGTGATGAATTCAGAAGTACCGGCTACCTTGAAGTCCATATCGCCGAATGCATCTTCCGCACCCAAGATATCGGTCAAAGTCTTGAAGGTGTGTACGCCCTCAACGTCTCCGGACACCAGACCCATAGCAATACCCGCCACAGGTGACTTAATTGGCACACCCGCAGCCATCAAGGACAGTGTGGATGCGCAGACGGAACCCATAGAGGTGGAACCGTTGGAACCGATGGCCTCAGACACCTGACGAATAGCATATGGGAACTCTTCGCGGCTTGGCAGTACAGGCACCAAAGCACGCTCAGCCAGAGCACCGTGGCCAATTTCACGACGCTTTGGAGAGCCTACACGACCTGTTTCACCCGTGGAGTATGGAGGCATCTCATAATTGTGCATGTAAGTCTTGGTATTTGGACCCGACAATGCATCCGTAATCTGCTCCATCTTGAGCATATTCAAAGTAGTTACGCCCAAAATCTGGGTTTCACCGCGCTGGAATAATGCGGAACCATGCACGCGAGGTACAATGTCTACCTCTGCAGAAAGGGTACGAATATCGCGCAGACCACGACCATCGATGCGGTAATCCTCAGTCAAGATACGACGACGCACAATTTGACGCTGCAATTCCTTGAATGCATTGCCAATTTCCTTGTCCTTCTCAGCCTCGTCCATATCGGTAAATTCAGAAGCCAAGGTGTCCTTGACGACCTGCTTAATTTCCGCAATACGGTCTTGACGTGGCAGCTTTTCTGCAATGGACAAAGCCTCATTCAAATCTGCATGGGCAATTTCGTCGATGCGTGCATACAGTTCGTCCGTATACTCTGGGAAGAGCTGGAATTCCTTGGTATCCTTAGCTGCCAAAGCCTTCAACTCATTCTGAGCTTCGCAAATAACCTTGATAAATGGCTTTGCTGCTTCCAAACCGCCTGCGACGACTTCCTCGTCTGGCTTCGCCTGACCTTCCGAGTAAATGAGCTGCCATGCATTCTTACCCGCGCCTGCTTCAATCATTGCGATAGCTACATCGCCATTTTCGACGACGCGACCGGCTACAACGAGCTCGAATACAGCCTTTTCACGCTCGGACCAGCGTGGGAATGCCACCCACTGGCCGTCAATCAAAGCCAAACGCAAACCGGATACTGGGCCGCTAAATGGCAAACCGGAAATCATCGTAGATGCAGAAGCGGCGTTCATAGCAACCATGTCATATGCATCATCCGGATGAATGGCGAGTACAGTTTCTACAACCTGCACTTCGTTACGCAAAGTGTGTGGGAAAAGTGGGCGCAATGGGCGGTCGATAATACGTGCTGCCAATGTAGCCTCTGTGGATGGACGTCCTTCACGACGGAAGAAGGATCCTGGAATCTTACCGGCTGCATACATTTTTTCTTCAACATCAACGGTAAGTGGGAAGAAATCATAATTCTCCTTTGGGCTGCTACCCGCTGTCGTGGTAGACAGAATCATGGTTTCTCCATCGAGATAAGCTGCTACTGCCCCATCAGCCTGCTGGGCGAGACGTCCCGTCTCGAAGCGCAGTGTACGCTTGCCAAAAGAGCCGTTATCAATGACGGCTTCTACTGCTTTAATTTCGGGACCCTGCAAGGGTTCCTCCTTATTTATTTCAACTACCTACTTGCTTCCTTCTTCTGCATACAGTGGGGAGACCCTCTCCCCGATGGTACCTACGTCTATATGCAAAAAGAGCCCAGGTTGAAATAACCTGGGCACAGAAGACTTTAGTGACGCAAACCGAGACGCTCAATTAAGGAGCGGTAACGGTCAATGTCAATGCTACGCAAATAGCCAAGCAGACGACGGCGATCACCAACCATGAGCAAAAGACCACGACCGGAGTGGTGATCATGCTTGTGCTCCTTCATGTGAGCTGTCAAATCGTTAATGCGCTTGGTGAGCAATGCAACCTGAACTTCTGGGGAACCTGTGTCACCCTCGTGAGTTGCGTACTCTGCAATGATTGCCTTCTTTTCATCCTTAGAAAGTGCCATAGCTTTCTCCTTACATTCAGCTGCGCGGTGCATTCATCCCTGTGATGAAGCGCTCTCTATCCGCGGGCGAAACACGCCAGTTATTCAGTGTAGCATGAGGTCACTATTTATCGAGCTCTTTTACGTGTTTTGTGTTGCGCTATCAAAGAACACTCATAAAAAAGTTCAAACAAGGCACTATTTCAATCCTTGTTTGAACTTTGTAACTCTTGGAACTTTATAGCTCAGAAAATACAGAGATTAATTCTGCTGCTTTTGCAGAAGATCGCGAATTTCCTTCAAGGTTTCAAGCTGAATTTCTTCTGTCGAAGGCTTCTTTTCCTCTTCTGCTTCTTCCTTCTTTGCACGCTTTTCTGCCATATCCTTGACCTTGTTCATAGGAATCACGATGCAGAAGTATACGGCGATAGCGATGATGAGGAAATTAATCAGCGCTGTTAAAATTGCACCAAAGGAAATGGTGGCACCGTTGAAGGTGAAGGTCAGCAAATCTGACATATCTGGCTTGCCGAAAATCATAGCAACCAATGGATTGATGAAATTCTGCACAATAGATGTGACTACAGCCGTCACCGCACCGCCCATAACGACACCGACTGCCATATCCACGACATTCCCACGAGAAATAAAATCTCTAAAACCCTTTAACATTGTTTTCCCTTCTCTATTAACCAAGAATTTCTGGTTATGAAGTCTATAAACGCGCGCAAACTGTAAAAATTAGCGTATAAAGCGCGCACCTAGTCTTATTTTAGCTTTAATTCCTTGATTTGGCTTGAATTTTTCACGTGAGAAAGAACACATACCGTTCTGTTTGCGCGTGTCTGCGGTGCTGACGTGATGCACGCAGGTGATGCACGCGGAACAATCCGGCGCTACTTAAATCATGCCACCAAACATAGCGACAATTAAACCGCCGACTTCAATAAGAAAGAAGCCGCAGAACGCAACCCAACTGCGGGTCAAAATATTGAGCGGCGAGGTCTTTTTTACAAAAACCAAAGTGGTGATATAAAAGGCCACGAAAACGCCTAATGCCCAGACCGCACAGATAATGCCGGCATTAATGCCATTTGCATACACATCACTGGAGCCAAAAATCACCTTGGTACTCCACCAATAATTGACGCGCAAAATAGATAACCCGGACAAATACTCCACACCAGCAAAGGCGAGGTAAGACACCACACCCCATGTTTTCCATGCAGACTCGATGACAGCAAGCGCCAAGGCCAGCATGGTTAGCACGGTTAAGCTCCAACTAATGAGCGCCCAGCCGATAGGTTGAAACTGACTGAGGAACCAAATCGTCCACGGCGTATCAGAGAAAACACTGTGGCGGCCAATGCCGTACGGCACGGTCAGCACGAGAAGAAGCGCAATGCCCACCAGCACGTATTTCCATGGCTTGATGCGCTTGGATCGCTGAGCGTCTGCAATGGATATTTGATCATAGGTGGAGGTAGCAACGATTGCATCTACTGCTACTTTGTTTTCTGCTACCAAATTGTCCTCCCAGTTGAGCTCGCTCTACGCATGCTTGCTGTACATATTTTAATCGTGGTGCGTGAAAATTTCCTGATACAGGGCTTCATACTGGGGCACGATCTTGCTCCACACAAACTCACGGTCCACGATGTACTGCGCTTGCGCGCCGTAGGTTTGACGTTCGATGTGACTGAGCTCGTCAGCCTTGTTTATCACCGTGTGCAGTGCCGTGGCGTGTGGATGTGCTGCGTCATGTGGTTGCTCTGTATCGCTCTCGACGCCAGTAGTGTCGATAGTTGGAAGGTCCCAGTACAGACATGCATCCTGAGCCATGCTTTGGTTTGCATCCGTGCGCAGAACGAGGTTTAAATCCGTGGACGATAGGGATTGAAGCAATTCTGCATTGGGCTCAACCGCATGACCGTCTATAATGCTGGCGAATGCCTTCTGCCTCAGATAGCCGAGTACCGTTTCGTTTTCTGCCATATCGGCGAAAATGATGCGCTCATCCGTCTGATAGCTGGTCTTCTCACGCAGATTTTTGAATTCTGCAAGCTGCGCACGGTCTGCGAGCACGACCAATTTATGCGAGGTTTTCGATTGCATAAATTCATGCAGAATCATCGCGAAATTATCGTGAATGTGAGGATGGACCACAAGTAAATAATAGGAATAATCTTCGATGCCGTGCGCAGCAAAAAACTGGCGAATGCTATTATTCTCCTCCATTTTAACCTGAATTGGCGCAGTGCCCAGCGGAATATACGCGCTGCTCACTTTTGGATATTTCTGCCGTAAATAGTCACGAACCGATGGATTGTCCGTTAACGCGATGTCCGCATGTGTGATTTTTTGTTTTTCAATGTGCTGCCTGACGGAGCCCGCCACGCGCGACATCCACGAGGAAGATGGCTGAGCCATAGATACACGGGGCTTGACGATCAATCGTCCGCCCACTTCATGAATTTTCTGCGCGAAATACGCGGTAAGAATGCCCAAAGCATCGGAAATCAGCAAGAAAATAGGCGAGGCTATAGCCTGCTCTTTGACCATTTCCAGAGCATAACGCAAGGAAGATATGTCGCCCACAAGTTGTCTTAACGGCATCCAGCGGGAAACAGCAACCGTAAAATAGTCCGCACCAAAATTGCTGAAATGTGTGTGCGATTCATCCGTAGTTAAGCATGCAATATGATAGGAAATCGCTGTATTTGCGCGGTTTTTAACGAGGTTTTCTACAAGTCCAGAGTATCGGGCTGGCGCCTGCGTGGTATTAACCGATTCATGATTTCCAATAATAAAAACATGCTGATTCATAGTCCATAGCATAGCAACACTCATGCGTGTCAGACTTGCACTTCACAATGTTCATGCATATAATGGTCATTTGTCTGCGGATGTAGCTCAATGGTAGAGCCTCAGTCTTCCAAACTGATTACGCGGGTTCGATTCCCGTCATCCGCTCCACTTAGACACCCATTTGGATACAAAGCTCTCAGGACTGAGGGCGGAGGTTCGAATGGGTGTTTTTCGTTGAAATAGCGAGGTTTTGTTCGTAGCTCAGAGCTTCTGAGAGCATCCCGTTTGTGCCGTGGCTGGGCTATAGATGCCTAGGTCATACCCTTTCTACATAGCCAAGATCACTGACATCGGGCTTGCGTTAAAAAGTGCTCGGAGATCTATCTCGGTAGCCCTCTATTGTGAGGGAGGAATATCAGGTGAGATCATATGAATCCGGTGCGGCGTTAGCTGAACAAATTGCTAAGTCTGGCGGCTTGTTTATCGATGAATTTGCGGACATGCCCGAAGGAACTTGGGATTTCCTCGTCTATGGTGTTGACCGTACACCATGTCAGATGATCGCATACCAGCTTGAATGGATGGAACGGGAAACTCAAAATGGTCTGCGTCGGCTGAAGCATATCGGGAGGAGGACGTGAAAAGGCTGGAAGAAGATGCTCAAGCGCTCCCGATAATCTCAGCCTTGAATAAGTGGATTGGCTCTGATCGAAAGGATTGGACAGATCCTGCGGGTGGCGCAGTAGACGTCGCGCATATGAGCGTGACCACTCTGGGCTACATCAATGTTAACCCGTTTGTTCCAGATAAATGGACTGGCTGGGCAAGCGATTTGGCGTCGGCACTCGGCCCGATTCAAGGGTAGTCGACCCGAATCCGGGTTCAAATGCCGTCGCAATCGCTCGGGCGCTCGTTGGCCAAGGGAGGACGACAGGAACCATACCGGACTTCGCGGTTTGACCATCCCCGATAATCTGCCGAACAACTGTAACTACTCCGACCTATGTAGCGACAGGGAGTCAATCAGACTGACTGCGATGCTGAAAGGCTCAAGAGCCGATGACTCGAACCTTCTGTCCCGTACGCTGAGGGGTTACTACAACAATCTCGTTTCGCTATCCCAGCGATTCAAGGCAATCCCGGAGAGCATCGGTGCAAGCGATAAAGGAACCGCAAAAAACAGGCTCTACAAGAACTTGAAGGTCCGTTGGATGACAGGTATGTCGATCTTCTTACAGGTGGCTTCAGGGGTACATACGGCTACTCGGGCGTTAAACCCAGCGAAGAAGTCAAGAAGGCAGCGTGCCAAGCCTTGGCCGAATTCATCTACTGAGGTTGCCTATGGTTTCTGGCTGACATTCCGCATAAGCGATACTATCGTAGCCATTGCAGCATAAAGTCCCCAAGCGCCCATGCAGAAGACCAGGTTTTCCTGCCAGTCGCCGATGTAGACCTCGTGTGTGCGCGCATCGCAATACACCGAGCTCGTTACGGTGAATAGGAATGCCGCGGCCCCGCTAGCAAGAAGTCGTATCCACAGCGACACGAATCGGGGTTGCGGCCATCGACGTGGCGGGTCGGCCGCCAAAAGGACGATACCGACGAAGAACGTGCCCAAAAGGGGAAGAATCATCCAAAGGGTGCCGGCCGCAGACAGACCCGTAGCCGGGATATAGAAAATCCCGAAAGCGATCCCGCCCCATGCCGCGTATGCACGGAGCGCATCCCTTCCCATGCGGGCGGGAACGTCGAGTCGGGCGGAGCGGCCCTTAAGCATGTGTCCTGACACGACAGCGAAGACAACCCAACCCAGACCGAGAGATAGGGACGTTTCAAACCAGTGGCGAGAACCGTAGCGGGCAGAAACGGATACATACGCGACGAGCACGGCGGTCGCGAATCCTGCACCAAGCACTCGGATCAGCCATGATCGCCACTGCGGCGTCTCCCATGCTGATGGTCGATCAATGACAAGGAGAAGCAGCCCGGCCAGAGGTGCAAGCCACAATGAAGGGTTCACCAAGGTGAGTCCGGTAGCGAAGAGCAGATAACCGGGAAATATCGCAAAGCCGAGGATGAACCCTACCCAATACACATAGGTACGAATAAACAGTTTGAAAGACCCAACCACCCGCACCTCACATAGACCCCAGAACCGAAAAGCACGATTATTATACAAACGGGAGGTGACCTATGGCCAAAGACGGAACCCACAGGGGGCGGACGACGCGTACGTTCAGGCGCGAAACCCCAGCCGTTGGTCGAAAAGATGAACGCCGGCAAGGACGCCACCCG
>NZ_AQXR01000010.1 GCF_000376885.1 Alloscardovia criceti DSM 17774 | reverse complement strand
GGGTTGTGGTTTGGTGTATTGTTTTTATTCGCTGCCTGATGCGGTGTGATTGCTTGGTTTGTGAGTGGTTGTGCTGGTTTGTGTTGTGGTGGTTTGAGAACTCAAGAGCGTGTTTTGTACTACTTTTTATTGTTTTGATAATGCCAGTGATGCTCGCCTGAATATTGTTTTGTGTTTGGGTACTGTGATGGTTTGATGAGTGTCTTTTTTTGTGCGTTGAAACTTTTTGTTTTTTCGTTGATTTTATTTTTGTGAGTCATTTTTGATGGCCTTTTTGCAAGTTTTTTGTGGAGGGTTTGATTCTGGCTCAGGACGAACGCTGGCGGCGTGCTTAACACATGCAAGTCGAACGGGATCTGGCTCAAGCTTGCTTGGGTTGGTGAGAGTGGCGAACGGGTGAGTAACGCGTGATCAACCTGCCGTGTAGTGGGGAATAGCTCCTGGAAACGGGTGGTAATGCCCTATGGTCCGCATCATCGCATGGTGGTGTGGGAAAGTGATTGAGTGCTATACGATGGGATCGCGTCCTATCAGCTTGTTGGTGGGGTAGTGGCCTACCAAGGCTTCGACGGGTAGCCGGCCTGAGAGGGCGACCGGCCACATTGGGACTGAGATACGGCCCAGACTCCTACGGGAGGCAGCAGTGGGGAATATTGCACAATGGGGGGAACCCTGATGCAGCGACGCCGCGTGCGGGATGACGGCCTTCGGGTTGTAAACCGCTTTTAATTGGGAGCAAGCAGTTTTACTGTGAGTGTACTTTTTGAATAAGCACCGGCTAACTACGTGCCAGCAGCCGCGGTAATACGTAGGGTGCAAGCGTTGTCCGGAATTATTGGGCGTAAAGAGCTCGTAGGCGGTTTGTCGCGTCTGGTGTGAAAGTCCATCGCTTAACGGTGGATTTGCGCTGGGTACGGGCAGGCTAGAGTGTAGTAGGGGAGACTGGAATTCCCGGTGTAACGGTGGAATGTGTAGATATCGGGAAGAACACCAATGGCGAAGGCAGGTCTCTGGGCTATGACTGACGCTGAGGAGCGAAAGCGTGGGGAGCGAACAGGATTAGATACCCTGGTAGTCCACGCCGTAAACGGTGGATGCTGGATGTGGGGCCCTTTCCACGGGTTCTGTGTCGGAGCTAACGCGTTAAGCATCCCGCCTGGGGAGTACGGCCGCAAGGCTAAAACTCAAAGAAATTGACGGGGGCCCGCACAAGCGGCGGAGCATGCGGATTAATTCGATGCAACGCGAAGAACCTTACCAAGACTTGACATGTTAACGATTGCCTCAGAGATGGGGTTTCTCTTCGGAGCGTTTTCACAGGTGGTGCATGGTCGTCGTCAGCTCGTGTCGTGAGATGTTGGGTTAAGTCCCGCAACGAGCGCAACCCTTGTCTTGTGTTGCCAGCACGTTATGGTGGGAACTCACAAGAGACCGCCGGGGTTAACTCGGAGGAAGGTGGGGATGACGTCAGATCATCATGCCCCTTACGTCTTGGGCTTCACGCATGCTACAATGGCCGGTACAGCGAGGTGCGATAGGGTGACCTGGAGCGGATCTCTGAAAACCGGTCTCAGTTCGGATCGGAGCCTGCAACTCGGCTCCGTGAAGGTGGAGTCGCTAGTAATCGCAGATCAGCAACGCTGCGGTGAATGCGTTCCCGGGCCTTGTACACACCGCCCGTCAAGTCATGAAAGTGGGCAACACCCGAAGCCGGTGGCCTAACAGTTTTTCTGGGGGAGCCGTCTAAGGTGAGGTTCGCGATTGGGACTAAGTCGTAACAAGGTAGCCGTACCGGAAGGTGCGGCTGGATCACCTCCTTTCTACGGAGATTTTGAGAACCCATTGTTATGGGTTGTTTTTGTGGCACAACATATTTTTTTTCTTGCACTGTTGTGGTGTGGGGTGTTGTGTTCTGGTGTGGAATGTTATTGAAACATTGTAGTGTGGAATATGCTTTTGGGTTTCCGGATTGCGACAGCAGTCTTGGTAGCTTCCCCATGTGATTGCATGCTGGATGGTTTGTTTGGTGTGTGGTTGTGTGTGGGTTTGTGGTTTGAGAACTGGATAGTGGACGCGAGCAAACAAGTTTTATTTTTTTGCTTGTTTGTTGTAATTGAATCGAACTCTGAGAATTTTTATTTTTTTGAGTTGTGGTTCGATCGTTTTGTGATCATTTTAGTGTGATGATTTGTTGTCTAGGAATTGTATTCGGTAGTGTTTAATGGTGTTTTTACTGTTAAGGGCTTAGGGTGGATGCCTTGGCACATGGGAGCGATGAAAGACGTGGGAGGCTGCGATAAGCCTTGGGGAGCTGTCAACCGAGCTGTGATCCGAGGATGTCTGAATGAGGAAACTCATCAAGTATGAATGCTTGATACCCATTTTTTGTGGGGGCGTACGTAGGGAAGTGAAACATCTCAGTACCTACAGGAAGAGATATTCCGTGAGTAGTGGCGAGCGAAAGCGGAGGAGACTAAACCATTTGCGTGTGATACTTGTCAGGGGTTGCGTGAGTGGTGTTGTGGGATGCTTTGTACTGGTTCTGACAGGCTGGTGGTGAGTGATAAAATGGCGTGTGAGCTGAACAGGATTGAATGCCTGGCTGGAGAGGGTGATGGCCCCGTAGGTGGTAGCGCGTTGTCTTGCTATGAGTTGTCCCGAGTAGCACGATACTCGAGGAATTTCGTGTGAATCTGCCCAGACCGTTGGGTAAGTCTAAATATATCCATGTGACCGATAGTGAACGAGTACCGTGAGGGAAAGGTGAAAAGTAGTCCGGGAGGACAGTGAAATAGTTTCTGAAACCGTGAGCTTACAATCCGTCGGAGCCTTGAGGGGTGACGGCGTGCCTATCGAAAAATGAGTCTGCGAGTTAGTGGTATGTAGCGAGGTTAACCCGTGTGGGGGATCCGTAGCGAAAGCGAGTTTTAAAAGGCGTTTGAGTTGCATGCCCTAGACCCGAAGCGGGATGATCTATCCTTGAGCAGGTTGAAGCAGGGGTAAGACTTTGTGGAGGACCGAACGCACCTAGGTTGAAAACTGGGGCGATGACTTGTGGATAGGGGTGAAAGGCCAATCAAATTCCGTGATAGCTGGTTCTCTCCGAAATGCATTTAGGTGCAGCGTTAGATTAGTTTCCAGGGGGTAGAGCTACTGGATGCTTGCGGGCCCGTATAGGGTACCAATAGCAGCCAAACTCCGAATACCTGTGAAGTGGTGTCTAGCAGTGAGTCAGCGGGGGATAAGCTTCGTTGTCGAAAGGGAAACAGCCCAGATCGTCGTCTAAGGTCCCTAAGCGTGTGCTAAGTGGGAAAGGATGTGGAGTCGCATAGACAGCCAGGAGGTTGGCTTAGAAGCAGCCATCCTTGAAAGAGTGCGTAACAGCTCACTGGTCTAGTGGTTCCGCGCCGACAATGTAGCGGGGCTCAAGCACACCACCGAAGACGCGGCAATCAGTCTTTAGGGCTGGTTGGGTAGGAGAGCGTTCCATACTGGGGTGAAGCAGGAGTGGAAACTTTTGTGGACTGTATGGAAGTGAGAATGCAGACATGAGTAACGAAAGACGGGTTAAAATCCCGTCCGCTGGATGACTAAGGGTTCCAGGGCCACGTTCATCGTCCCTGGGTGAGTCGGGTCCTAAGGCGAGGCCGACAGGCGTAGTCGATTGGGTGAAGGAGTTGATATTCTCCTACCAGTGTATACTCGTCAAATCCGAGGCTTACTATACTAACCTCTGATGTTTATGATCCATGCTTTCGGGTGTGGTGAGTTTTCATGATTGGGATCTTGGTTTGTAGTAGGACAGCACAGGAGTGACGCATCGTGATAGCCGACATGTCAGGTGGTTTTGGCATGGTAAGCACGCAGCCTGTTTGATAGGTAAATCCGTTGAACGTGTGGGTGAGGTGTGATGCGCATCATCGTTGGGTGGTGTTTTGGTGTGTCTTGGTGTCAAGAAAAACTTCGGTGTGAGAGTGTATACTGCCCGTACCCTAAACCGACACAGGTGGTCAGGTAGAGTATACCAAAGCGATCGAGCGAATCCTGGTCAAGGAACTCGGCAAATTACTCCCGTGCCTTCGGTATAAGGGAGACCCTTGATGGTGAAACTCTTTGCGGGTGGAGCTTTTGGGGGTGGCACAGACCAGGGGGTAGCGACTGTTTACCAAAAACACAGGTGCATGCGAAGACGTAAGTCGCTGTATATGCACTGACGCCTGCCCGGTGCCGGAAGGTTAAGAGGATCCATTAACAGTAATGTGACGTGGTGAATTTAAGCCCCGGTAAACGGCGGTGGTAACTATAACCATCCTAAGGTAGCGAAATTCCTTGTCGGGTAAGTTCCGACCTGCACGAATGGCGTAACGACTTCCCCACTGTCTCGACCAGGAGCTCGGTGAAATTGCAGTACGAGTAAAGATGCTCGTTAAGCGCAGAAGGACGAAAAGACCCCGGGACCTTTACTATACCTTGGTATTGGCATTCGGTGTGGATTGTGTAGCATAGGCGGGAGACTTGGAAGCATGGGCGCTAGCTTGTGTGGAGTCGGCAAGTGAAATACCGTTCTGTTTATATTGGATGTCTAACCTCGACTAGTTATCCTAGTCAGGGACAGTGCCTGGCGGGTAGTTTAACTGGGGCGGTTGCCTCCTAAAGAGTAACGGAGGCGCTCAAAGGTTCCCTCAGCCCGGTTGGTAATCGGGTGTTGAGTGTAATTGCACAAGGGAGCTTGACTGTGAGACTGACGGGTCGAGCAGGGACGAAAGTCGGAAATAGTGATCCGGTGCCGGCGTACGGACGCGGCATCGCTCAACGGATAAAAGGTACCCCGGGGATAACAGGCTGATCATTCCCAAGAGTCCATATCGACGGGATGGTTTGGCACCTCGATGTCGGCTCGTCGCATCCTGGGGCTGGAGCAGGTCCCAAGGGTTCGGCTGTTCGCCGATTAAAGCGGCACGCGAGCTGGGTTCAGAACGTCGTGAGACAGTTTGGTCTCTATCCTCTGCGCTCGTTGGAATTTTGAGGAGTCCTGCCCATAGTACGAGAGGACCTGGGTGGACGAACCTCTGGTATGCCAGTTGTCACGCCAGTGGCATGGCTGGTTAGCTACGTTCGGAAGAGATAACCGCTGAAAGCATCTAAGCGGGAAGCTCTCTCCAAGATGAGAATTCCTGACACTCCTTTGGGGGTGTGTGAGACTCCTTAGAGATGATGAGGTTGATAGGCCGGGTGTGGAAGCATGGTAACGTGTGGAGCTGACCGGTACTAATAGTCGAAGGTAATCACACTCTTATTGAACACTCCTTATGCGAATACGATTAATACTCAACAAGGAGCATTATATGAGAACACGAAACGTGTCGCGTCTACTAGCCGGTCCCCGAACCACAAACACGAAACAAATGATACATGAGCCCATTATTGATGGGGTTGATAATTGAAGATTTTGCGGTGGTCATGGCCTAGGGGAAACGCCCAGTATCCTTTTCGAACCTGGTAGCTAAGACCTAGTACGGTGATGGTACTGCACTCGATAGGGTGTGGGAGAGTAACAAACCGCCGCAATCACACGTATGATGAGGGGTGACACCAACACGGTGCCACCCCTCACTTCACATATTGGGGACAAAATACTAAACACCCCCCACCACACACACCAAAAATGCACTACTTCTACTTTATTTAAAAGCCTTCAAGCTTCCCTAATTATCCTAAACACGCCGATGGAATATCACACTTTCCCTATAGAATTGGAAAGGTTTTCTATTAGTGAAAAGAGATTAGGAGAGTATCTCATGGATTTTCCATTGTGGACTCAATTGCTTGCTGAATTCTTCGGCACAGCAATTCTGATGTTATTCGGCAATGGTGCTGTGGCCAACCACCTTCTCAAGGGGTCTAAGGGACACAATGCTGGTTGGATTAACATCGCAATGGGTTACGGTCTTGGCGTGATGATTCCAGTAGCCATGTTTGGTTATGTTTCTGGTGCACACATCAACCCAGCTATGACCATTGGCCAAGCTGTAAACGGCATGATTGGCTGGAATAAGGCAGCCTTGTACATCATCGTTCAGCTTGCAGGTGCCTTCGTAGGCCAGCTGATCGTATGGCTCATGTACAAGCCATTCTATGATGACACCGATAATGCAGAAGAAATCTTTGCCACTTTTGCTACAGATGATGCGGCAAACGATAAGTTCAACTACTTCATCAATGAGTTCGTGGGCACGTTGATTCTGTGCTTCGGCGCGTTGACTATTTTGAGCCTTGACTGGGGTCAGAAGAGCCCAATTGCAGCTTCTATCATCGTTGGCTTCATCGTATGGGGCTTGGTCACCTCTATGGGTGGTGCCACAGGTCCAGCTTTGAACCCAGCACGTGATTTGATGCCACGTTTGGCTCACCAGCTGCTTCCTATTGAGCACAAGGGCAGCTCCAAGTGGAATGAAGCATGGATTCCTGTTGTAGCCCCAATCTGCGGCGCTATTGTAGGTGTGCTTCTCGCTAATATCTTTATTGGCTAGTAAAAAAACACTATTCTTTCTAGGGTACGGATGGTTTCACATCCGTACCCTTTTTCTTTGTCTGTTAAGCAATCGCGTTATAGTGGCACTATGACTGCCTATATGGATCACAAAGATTTAAGTAATACCGTAATATCCGAAGAACGCCGCCAGCAGATTCGCCAAGGCGTGGAAAGCACCTTGGAGCGCATGTATGGCGCGATAGATAAAAGCGGGCGTTTACGCAGCGATGTAAGCCTACTGGCCGCTACGAAAACCCGTGATGTGGGCGAAATCGTCTCCGCTGTGGATAGTGGCATTCGATGTATTGGTGAGAACCGCCCTCAAGAAATCGTTGCAAAAGCAGAAGGATTGGAAACAGCCTTCGCAGAACGTGGATTATCCATTCCTTTTCATATGATTGGGCAACTGCAGTCCAATAAAATTAGCAAAATTGTGCCATATGTCTCCACAATTGAGTCTATAGATTCACTCAAACTAGCGGAACGCATTGCGCGCAGGTTGGAGGAGGGCCAGACCATTGGTGTGTTCCTTGAGGTGAACGAATCGGGAGAAGCGAGCAAATCCGGTTGCAAGCCGGAAGAGGCGTACGATTTAGCCCTGCGCATTGCGCAAATACCTCAGTTGAAACTGGAAGGTTTGATGACTATTGGCACGCATGTGGATGATGAAAAAACTGTCAGAGCCTGTTTTGCGCATTTACGAGGACTGCGAGAAGACCTTCAATCTGCGGGTCCGAAGGATTGTAAAGAACTCTCCATGGGCATGAGCTCGGATATGGAATGGGCTATTGCTGAAGGGTCTACGATTATTCGCATTGGCACAGCTATTTTTGGCGAAAGGGCTTTTATTTAGTGACAAGACTTTCGCAGGATGTGGACGATTGGCGAAGCGTTCGCGGGGGTTCTATATTCTTAAAGTATGAGAATTGCGCGTTTTAGTCATGATGACACAGTGTCCTACGCTTTTATCCAAAAAGATGAAGAAGACGGCAAAGATTATGCCGTGGAACTTTCGGGTTACCCATTATCCGGCAATCCGGTAACGCCTACGGGAAACCGGTTCGCCTTGGATGAGGATGGTATTCGATTGCTTGCGCCCGTTATTCCAAGCAAAATTTACGGATTGGCCAAAAACTATCAGGCGCATGCGCAATTTATGGGAGAAATCCATGGCATGCACGGCGTACAAGCACCTGAGGATATGGTAATTTTTTCTAAGCCATCGACAGCCGTTATTGGACCGGATGATCCTATTGTCTTCCCTAGCTTCAGCAAGGATATGAATTTTGAGCCAGAATTGGCTGTGGTTATCGGTCGTATAGCGAAAAATGTTTCCGAATCTGAAGCAATGAATTATGTGCTGGGCTTCACCTGCACCAATGATGTTACCTTGCGTGATTTGCAGGGCGACGATCCTACATGGACGCGTGCAAAGGGCTTCGATACCGCGTGCCCATTGGGTCCATGGGTTGAAACGGATCTCAATTATGCGGATGCAAAAATTAGTTTCACGTTAAACGGTGAGGATGTGCCTGCAGCCTCTGGCACCACCGCAAACCTGATTCACTCCATCGAATCACAAATTTCTTTTATTTCTAGTTTCGCCACACTTTTGCCGGGAGATGTGATTTTGACAGGCACCCCGGATGCCACAGGCAGCCTTAAGCCGGGCGATGAAGCCATCGTCCATGTAGAGGGCATCGGAAGTTTGCGCAACGTAGTAGTGAAGGCTTAAGCCCCCTAAAACACCGAGGACAAGGTTCAGGATAAACATGAGTGAGAAAACAATTAAAATCGCATTGCTGGGTGCAGGCACGGTGGGCTCTCAAACGGCTCGCCTCATCGTCGAGCAGGCAGATGAGCTGGAAAGTCGTGTGGGGGCTCGCATTGAGCTGGTAGGCGTGGCCGTGCTCGATCCTAGTGAGGTGAATGATCCATGGATTGATAAGAGTTTGCTGACCACGGATACCTTGGGCTTAACAACGCGCGCCGATGTGGTTGTAGAACTCATCGGGGGCATTGAGCCTGCTCGTACCTTCGTGCTCAGTGCACTCAACCATGGAGCTAGCGTTGTCACCGCAAATAAGGCACTGCTTGCCCAACACGGTCCTGAACTGTATGAGGCGGCACACAAGAATGGTGTAGACATTTATTTTGAAGCCGCTGTTGGTGGCGCAATTCCTATTGTGCGTCCGTTGAGAGAATCCATGGTGGGCGACAAGATTAACCGCATTATGGGTATTGTCAACGGCACCACGAATTATATTTTGGATGAAATGACTACCAAGGGTCTGCCATTTGACACCGTGCTTAAGGACGCCCAGGCGAAAGGCTTCGCAGAAGCAGATCCTACTGCCGATATCGGTGGCTTTGATGCCGCCGCTAAGGCAGCAATTATGTGCGTGCTTGCCTTCCACCGCGATGTGCGTTTAGACGACGTGTATGTCGAAGGCATCGAGCACATCACAGAATCCGATATTGCCGCAGCTCGTGCCATGAATCGCGTCATCAAGCTGCTCGCTGTCGTCTCCGAAAATGAAGAAGGCATTAGCGCAGGCGTATATCCTGTGATGCTGCCTGCGAATCACCAGCTTGCCAAGGTCTCCGGCAGCTTTAATGCTGTATTTGTGGAGGGTGAGGCATCGGATGATTTGATGTTCTATGGTCGTGGTGCTGGCGGAGCACCGACGGCTTCTGCAGTGGCCGGAGATATCGTTACCGTGGCTCGTCACCGTGTCTCAGGATCCACTGGTCCTCAAATTCCTTTGTACTCGGATGTGCCTATCGTGGATGCGGCTAATTCTCAATCCTCGTATATGGTGCGCTTGAGTGCGTCGGACAACATCGGTGTGCTGGCTCGTATTTCACAGATTTTCGCCGCACATGATGTTTCTATTCGCGCCGTACAGCAGCGCCCTGAGGAAGACGAAAACGGCAATCACGAATTATGGCTCACCACCCATATCGTAGAAGATCGCGTCATCCGCGAAATCGTCAGCGAAATGGACCAAGACCGCTCCATAGGAACGGTCTTGTCTGTGATGCGAGTATTCGAGGATTAACATGGTATTTGTTGCAACACAGGTGCGTGTGGATGTGCCAGCAACCAGTGCGAATTTAGGGCCGGGATTCGATACCTGCGGTCTGGCTTTAGGCTTCTATGACACAATACGTGTGGAGGCTTTGCCCTCTGATGCCATTATGATGGACATCCACGGTGAAGGTAAGGATACCTTGCCGCGCAATGAAAAGCACCTCATCGTGAAGGCCTTGCGCACTGCCGCAGAAGAGTTTGACTTGCCGGAATTTGGCTTGAATATGACGGCATTTAATCGCATTCCTCAATCCAGAGGTATGGGCTCTTCAGCCAGCGCCATCGTAGCGGGCGTAAGTGCGGCGGCCGGATTTGCCGGCCTGGATGTGAAATCCTCAGAAGTGCGCGATGCGATTTTCAACATTGCTGCCCACCTCGAGGGACATCCCGACAATGTGGCTCCTGCCGTATACGGCGGCATGACCGTATCGTGGAAAAGGAATGACGAATTCTTCACGACACAATACTCGGTAGCGCCTACGGTCAATGCTTGGATATTTGTGCCGGATTTTGAATTATCTACCGAAGAAGCTCGCCGCGCTTTACCAGCCTCTGTACCCTTCGGGGATGCCTTAATGAATGTTTCTCGCGTGGCGCTGTTACCTGCCGCATTATCGCGTGGCGATAATGCCTTACTGTTTGACGCAACCGAAGATACACTGCATCAGCCATATCGTGCTGCGCTCATGCAACAGTCCGCAGACCTCGTGCAATTCCTCCGGTCTCACGGCTACGCATCCACAATTTCCGGCGCAGGCCCATGCGTGCTGGTACTACACGATGGTGATAGCACGGATGCGTTGAGGAATATCACCGCCCAATTCTTAGACATGGGACATTGGACCATGCATCATCTCGCGGTGGATCGTCAAGGCGTACAAGTTAGCGTAGAATAAGAGTTTCACACGTGACTTCACGTGGATGAGAGAAATCAGGGGACAATGACAATTCCAGTAGTTCTTGCGTCGAAATCAATTTCTCGCGCTCGCTTACTCGTTCAAGCGGGAATTCAACCAACAATTCGCGTATCCCATGTGGACGAACCTGCCGTGCTCGCACAGCTGGCAAAGGAACGGGGCGTCCAGGTGGAGGAGCTGTCTGTCGAGGAGCGTGTGATAAATCTGGCACGTGCAAAGGCAAAGAAGGTGGCGGATGATTACACGCAGACATGGAAAACCATGCAAGAGGCTACGGGAGATCTCAATATTTCTCGTCCGTTAGAGCAAGGTCAGGGCAGCATTGCGGAGCGCACGTCCTTGAAGGAGTACGTGGACGGTCATTTAGGACTTTCTGGCTTAGTCCACGGTCCCGTGGTTGTGGGCTGTGATTCCTTGTTTACCTTGGGCGATGAAATTTTCGGCAAACCACATACCGTCTCCGTAGCGCGCAACCGTTTGCGGCAGATGCGCGGTAATACGGGAACCTTGTGGACCGGTCATGTGGTTATCGATTTATCCACAGGCGATATTGCTCAGTCTATTAGTCACGCACAGGTGAGTTTTGGCAACTTTAGCGATGACGATTTGGAGCGCTATCTCGAATCCGGTGAGCCGTTGGAGGTGGCCGGCTCCTTCACCTTGGAAGGTTTGGGATCTGCGTATATCGATTCCATTCAAGGTGATCCGAGTGGCGTGATGGGCCTAAGCCTGCCAACGCTGCGCGCTTTGGTGGAAGAATTAGGCATCAGCTGGCCTAACTTGTGGGACCAAGTGCGCGTACCGGAGATCCCATACAACGAAAAAGATATCCAAACGCCACGTACGAATATCAGCCAGCCTGGTGACGGCTGGATTGATTGTGCTTGCGGTCATCGCCACTGGGGACTAAACAGCGCAGCAGGTATCCTCGTTGCTCGTCGCGATGACGATGGCGAAATTTCTCATATCGCCATGCAGCATCGTGCAAAGTGGAGCGCAGAAGGCGGCACATGGGGCATTCCGGGTGGCGCCATTGCAACCGGAGAAAACTTCCTCGAAGGCGCACTGCGCGAATCCGCAGAAGAGGCGAATATCCATCCAGACGATATTGCAGTCGTTGGTGCATATTGCGAAGACCACGGTCCATGGAGTTATACCACCGTATTTGCGTTCGAAAAACCGGGCCACATGGTGGAACCTCATGCCACGGACGATGAGAGCGAAGATGTGCGATGGATAGCCGTAGAAGACTTAGATAATTTGAAGCTACTGTCGTACTTTAAGAATGACCTGCCAAACTTCTTGCAGCGATTGAATGTGATTGCTCGCGAGTATCGCATTTAAGAAAGCTATTCTTCGGTATAAACACATTGGGGAGGATGAAGTTCTCAGTCTTCATCCTCCCCAATACGTTGTATGTGCGGTTAAGAAAAAAGCAAAGCAATAATCGAAATAATAATCGGCGATGTCAGCGTACTAAACAAGGTGCCATCCCTCGCAAAACTCATACCCACATCGTAACGAGCGGCATAATTATACACATTTTGTCCCGTAGGCAAAGCGGCCAAAACTACGCAACCATACAACACCGCCCCTCTGAAACCCATGGTGTAGGCCAAAGCGAAAGCGATAAGAGGCATCACGATATTTTTCAGTACTGTGACTGTGGCAATTGCTGGAATATTCGCACCCTTTTGCAACGGCTTCGTGCCATACAAACTCATACCAAAAGCCATGAGAATCAAAGGCACAGCCGAGTTGCCAATCATCTGGATAGGATCAAAAATCCATTGAGGCACTACAAAATAGCCCGCTACAGAAGACAGCCAGGAGATGAGAATGCCCGTCAACGATCCGACGAGCAAAGGCTGGTGCAGAGGTTGCAAAGCCACGCGCTTCAAGGAAAACTTCCCACTAGTTTGTAAATCCAGCACGGTCAGCGCAATAGGCGTAAACACGGCCTGCTGCATGACGAGAATCGGAGCCACCAATGCCGGATTGCCGATAATATATGTAGCCACCGGAAGGCCAATATTATTAGAATTCAGATACAAACTATTGAGCACACCAATCGTCGTTTGTGCCGCAGAAAGCTTAAAAAATAACGCATTCAACAGGATAAAAATCAGACCCACGGCAGCAGCGGAGAAAAATGCAACCACAATAGTCGAATCAAAAATTTCACTCAAATTTTCTTGGGACAAGATCGCAAACATCAGGCAGGGACTGGAGACGAAAAAGCTGATGCGATTGAGAACATACTGTGCTTGAGATCCGCCGATTTTCATACGCGCAGCCACATATCCTGTGCCGATCACGATACCGATAACAGCAAAACCTTGTAAAGCACTTAATAATCCCATACTCACATACTGCCACTTGGCATACTCTAAAGGTGATGCATCGTCTACGATATGAGTATGACAAAAGAATTGGGAAAAAGCGTCACAGACATATTCACCACCATCATGAATGTGTACTCCGTATCGGACGATGAAAGCGCGCTCGCCGACATGGTGGAAGATTTTCTGAAGGAATGCGCACACTTGGACGTGCATCGTCACGGGGATACCGTGATAGCATCGACGAATTTCCGCAAAGAGCAACGTGTGATCTTGGCAGGGCACATCGATGTGGTGCCAGTTATCGACAACTTCCCTGCGCGCATCATGCCGGCGCGTAGTACGGAAATTCGTGAGGATGTGGCGAGCGCCTATCCGGATAGTGACGTGATGTGGGGCCGCGGGGCTACGGATATGAAGGCAAGCGATGCGGCCTTCTTGTATCTTGCGCGCGACATCGATAGTGCCGAGAAAACCCAATGCGATATCACCTACGTCTTTTATGATCATGAGGAAGTGCAGGCGCAGAAAAATGGCTTAGGCAAAGTTATTGCGGCACATCCGGACTGGATAAGTGGCGATTTCGCCATTATCGGTGAGCCGACGAATGCGTTGATTGAAGGCGGCTGCAATGGTACGATGCGTTTTGACATTATTGTGCATGGTGTGGCGGCGCACTCGGCGCGCGCGTGGATGGGAGATAATGCCATCCATCACGCAGGGCGCATTTTGCAGATTCTCAGCGAGTATGAGGCTCAAACCATTGAAGTAGATGGGTTGGAATACCGCGAAGGTTTGAACGCTACTATGATCTCTGGTGGGGAGGGGACGAATATCATCCCTCAAGAATGCCGCATTCATGTGAATTATCGTTTTGCCCCGGATAAAAGCATTGAAGAAGCTAAAGCTCTGCTCATGGGCGAGGAATGCGCGCATAATATCGGCGTAGATACCGGCGTGCTCCATGCCGATGGCGGACTGTTTGCTGGATATGACATTGAGATGAAGGATGAATCCGCAGGTGCGCGACCAGGTTTGAATCATCCGCTAGTGCAATCCTTGGTCAATCTTGTGCAGGAACACAGCGGGCAGGGTGCGAGAGCAAAATTTGGGTGGACAGATGTAGCGCGTTTTAGCGCACGACACATTCCCGCCGTGAATCTTGGAGCCGGAGACCCGTTACTCGCGCATAAAAGCGATGAACAGATTGCTATGGACGCCATAGACGAGTATACGAGCATTCTGAAAACTTGGTTAAGCTCGGCGAATGCGCGACAAAGCTCGGATGTGATAGACTAGAAAAGGTGACTCTGCGCAGTCGCCATACAACTATGCGTTGATCCCCTTGCCTAAAAAGGATAGATGACTTATACAGCGGCAAGCGACGGCGTCCGCATAGTACGAACAGACTTTTAAACCGTATACGGTGATTTTGAAAGATTCGCCGTATACATGACGTGCAAAGTGGGCGCAGCCGCTTGACTGGAGACATCAGTGTCTAACCGTATCAATCCGGAACCACCGGTTCTCGGACGTAGAACAAATCAAAATTCCCGTCGCGTAGTGCGCGTAACTGGAGCAAAAGATTCTCAAGTTACAGAATTACCAACGCAAATAAAACGCGACCAACACAACGATATGTCTGCAAGCATGCAGGACGCGAACAATTCTCAGACTGGAACACAGCCAGTGGACTCCGCGCATCAGCAGAGCGAGTCCGTCAAACGCGAAATTGCGGAGGCAGCATCACAAGGAGAGACTACGCGCCGTCGCAGAAGGACGACGCGATCCCAAGCGGATAATGCACAAGACGAGCGCACTGCTCGCACGCATGTGCGTAACCCGCGTTCTGCGCAGTCTTCTACTCAGGCTCCTGAGCAGTCCTCTTCTGAGCAGTCCGCTTCTGTACAGTTAACAGACGATCAGAATCACGCAGAAACGGAACGCGGTGCAAAAAATTCACGCCAGCCTCGCAGCCGTGCATCCTACACGCGCAGTGCACAGGCAGAGCGCATAGCGGCTGAGCTCTTTGTAGATACGGGCATCGAAGTGCCGGAAGAAGCGGAAACAGAGACGCAATCTCAGCAGACTGAAGCAGAGACTCCACAGCGTCAGCATCAGTCGGCTCAAGATCACAGCGCTCAGCGCCTGCGTGCGCGCAATGCAAATTCTCGTGAAAACAGCACTCGAGATACTCAGGAAGACTCAGCACGCGGACGTCGCTACGAGAATCGCAGAGAGAGCCGCAATGAGCAAAAGGATAGTGAGCAGAGGAATAATGCTGATCAGCACAATGCTGAAAACAGCAATCACGAGACTATCGAAGACAATTCTCAGCAGCAGCGTTCCCATCGTGCCCGTGCTGCGGTCAGCCAAATGCTGGAATTCTCCTCCTCTGATACCACGCGGGAAACGCCTCATTATGCAGAAAACTTTGGAGCGCAATCGCGTCCAATGATGAGTTTGCTTTTCCAAGCTCCGGTTATCCCAGAAGCCTCGAATGCAAACGAGACTTCAGACGAGGCAACTGCGGAGGATTCCAAGCGCCGCAATCGTCGCAACCGTAAGGATAGGACTCAGAATTCGGATATTCTGGACAATATCAGCCACGCTTTGGACAAAACCGAGCGTTCGCGCCATGCAGATGACGATAATGCGGATGACGGTGCCGAGGATTTCGACAATTCCTCGCGGAAGAATTCTGATGCGCGCAGAAATAAAGACGAGTATGCGGAGAAGAGCTCTCGCCACGAGCGCCGCAGGAACCGTAAGAATCGCGGCGAAAACGAGCGCAATGACAATGCACACCGCGACCATGTCACAGAGCCTGAAGAATCGAGCGACGAATTCGCCTCTGAGTCAAAGTCACGCCGCTCGCGCAGACTGAACGCTCAGGAGCGCCGTGCAGCTGCAGAAGTGGAGCTCATTGAAAACGACTTAGAATTCGACGATATCGCATACGAGCCGATCGAATCCGATGAGGACGCCGAGGATTATGCGGCACAATCGCAGGACGATAAGCAAGATCGCCGCTCTCGCAATGCGCGAAATACGAATTTCAAGGATGACGAGGCCGAGGAAGAATTCACCACACGCCGTCGTCGCCGTCGCCGTGGTTCGAAAAACGCAGAAGACGATAATACCCAGTCTTCGCATAATGCTTCAGAAGAAACCCGTGTCCGCTCGCGCAAGCAGCAGTACATCGATGAAATTACGGATGTGGAAGGCTCTACGCGACTCGAGGCCAAGCGTCAGCGTCGCCGCGACAATCGTCGTGACCGCAATAGGCAAGCAGCGCTCATCACCGAGCAGGACTTCCTAGCCCGCCGCGAAGTCGTGAACCGCATCATGGTTGTGCGCGAGCGAGGCAAGCATACGCAGGTTTCCGTCATAGAGGATGACGTATTAGTAGAACATTATATTTCTGACATTGCAGACGTCTCAGCCGTAGGCAATATTTACCAGGGACGCGTGCAAAACGTGCTACCGAGCATGGAAGCCGCCTTCGTGGACATCGGCCAGGCGCGCAACGGCGTGCTGTATGCGGGTGAGGTGAACTGGGATACGACCCGCCTCGATGGGCAGCCTCGTCGTATGGAGCATGCGTTTAAGTCTGGCGATCCGGTGCTTGTGCAGGTGACGAAGGATCCTATCGGTCATAAGGGTGCGCGCTTGACGAGCCAGGTCACCCTCGCTGGTCGTTTCTTGGTGCTCGTACCATCTGGCGGTATGACAGGTGTCAGCCGTAAGTTACCAGAGCGTGAACGTGCGCGTTTGAAGTCCATCGTTTCTAAGATTGCTCCGCAAGAAGTAGGTGTGATTATCCGCACTGCTGCTGAGGGTGCATCAGAAGAAGCCATTATCAAAGATTTTGAGCATATTAAGAATCAGTGGGAGCATATTTCTAGCCGATTGGAAGAACTGAAGAATTCCAAGAAGCCTCACCTGTTGCAGGGCGAGCCGGATGTGGTTATCCGCGTAATCCGCGATATCTTTAATGACGACTTTAAGAAGCTGATAGTCGAGGGTGAAGGTGTATACAACCGCATCCATGAGTACATCGAATCTGCGGCGCCGGATCTGCTCGACCGTGTAGAACGATGGGATCCAGAAGAGCACCGCGGTAAGGATGTCTTCGACCGTTGGCAGATTGATAGCCAGCTGCGCAAGGGCATGGAACGCCAAGTGTACTTGCCATCGGGCGGTTCTTTGGTCATTGATCGTACGGAGGCTATGACAACCATCGACGTGAATACAGGCCGATTTATCGGTAAGGGCAAGTCGTTGGAAGAAACGGTGACGCGATGCAATCTGGAAGCGGCTGAGGAAGTTGTGCGACAGCTAAGATTGCGCGATATCGGCGGTATGGTCATGATTGACTTTGTCGATATGGTTATGCCTGCAAACCGTGATCTCGTCTTGCGCCGTCTGGTGGAATGCTTGTCACGTGATCGCACCAAGCATCAAGTGGCTGAAGTGACCTCGCTGGGTCTTGTGCAGATGACGCGTAAGCGTGTGGGCCAAGGATTGGTAGAAGCTTTCTCCGAGGAGTGCCCAACCTGCGCCGGCCGCGGATTCATCTTGCACGACGAGCCAACGGTTTCTGCGAAGTATGACGATCCATATGCAATGAAGGGCGGAGATCCATTCGTCAAGACCAATAAGCATACGCATGCTTCCAAGAATTACGAGGATAATTCCTCACGTGAGGAGCGCCAAGGCACAACGGAGGAAGTGAAGAACTCCATGGCGGCCATTGCAGCAGCAGGAGCGGGCATGGCGAATACTTCGAATGAAGAGGAATAGAAGAAGTTTATTCGGAGCACGGATAAGCTAGGCCGACCTGTCTCAGCACAATGTGCAGAATTCGCAAGGGAATACACAGTGCTGAGATAGGAGTCCTTCTGAAGTCCATCCGTGAGTGTAATGTAACAAGTCTTGTGTGTCGCACATAGGCGTGACAGATTTGACGTTTGTCAAGCAATGCGATACAGTAGTTAGTTGGTGTCTTCTGGAGGCCTTGGGTAAGTATGCTCAAGATAGAAACCAGAAGATCAAACGCAAAGCTTTTAAGAGGCAAAGGTAAGAACATGTACGCTATTGTGAAAGCCGGCGGCCACCAGGAAAAGGTCGAGGTAGGCGACGAATTTACCGTCAACCGTCTTGATGCAAAGAAGGGCGATACCGTAGAGTTCCCTGTTGCACTCGTAGTTGATGGCTCCAAGGTAACCCTCGCAGCTAAGGACTTGGCAAAGATTTCTGTGAAGGCAGAGGTTGTCGATGACGAGGCTAAGGGTCCAAAGATCAGCATCCAGAAGTTCAAGAACAAGACTGGTGTAGCACGCCGTAAGGGTCACCGCCAGAAGTTGACTGTTCTCAAGGTAACCTCCATCGCTTAGTGCGATTGAGAGCCGAGTAATTCTTTCGAAAGGAATATGTCATGGCACATAAGAAAGGTGCGGCAAGTACCCGCAACGGTCGCGACTCGAACGCTCAATATCTTGGCGTGAAGAAGTTCGGCGGCGAAGCAGTAGCTGCAGGCAACATCATCGTACGTCAGCGCGGCACTAAGTTCCATGCAGGCCAGAACGTGGGTCTGGGCAAGGATCACACCCTCTTTGCTCTCGCAAACGGTACCGTAAAGTTCGGTATCCGTCGCGATCGTAAGGTTGTAGACGTTATTTCCGAGTAAATTCGGGTAAAATTGAAGCCGCGCTAGTTTTAGCGCGGCTTTTTGTATATTCACGGAAGTTATGCGCTGAGCATATGCACGTGTTGTAAGGATTGACAGAAATTATGAGTGACTTCGTAGACCGCGTGACGGTTCATGTTAAGGGCGGCGATGGTGGTAATGGGGCTGCTTCAATTCGTCGAGAAAAATACAAGCCATTAGCAGGCCCAGATGGGGGTGACGGTGGCGATGGCGGTAGCGTTATCGTCGTAGCAGATACCAATGCCACCTCTTTGCTGGATTATCGCTTTATGCCGCATCGTACGGCACCCAACGGCACCATGGGCAAGGGTGATGACAAGGACGGCTCTAGAGGAGAAGACCTCATTTTGCCAGTACCGGTGGGCACAGTCATCTTTTCATCCACGCGCGTGCATCCAGAGAATGTGCAGGGCGATACCGTGGTTAGCGCTGCCAAGCACAAAAATGACGAGATTCTCGCCGACCTGAGCCATCCGGGCGATCGTTATGTGGTGGCTCAAGGCGGAGCAGGCGGATTGGGAAATCGTTCTTTGTCCAATAAAAGCCGCAAGGCGCCAGGCTTCGCACTTCTGGGCGAGCCGGGCGAAGAGCGTGATGTGATTTTCGAGCTCAAATCCATCGCGGACGTCGCACTCGTCGGCTACCCAAGTGCAGGAAAATCCTCCTTGGTGGCCACACTGTCCGCTGCACGCCCGAAGATTGCGGATTATCCATTTACCACGCTGGTACCAAATCTGGGTGTGGTGGATACGGGAGACAAGCGATTTACCATTGCGGATGTGCCGGGGCTTATCCCTGGTGCTGCACAGGGCAAAGGTCTAGGGCTAGAATTCCTGCGTCATATCGAACGCACTCAGGTCATAGCACACGTTATTGATTGCGCGACCCTGGAGCAGGATCGAGATCCAGTATCCGACTATCACGCGCTGGAAAATGAACTGTCGCAATATGCCGATCAGCTGGATTTGCCGTTAGGCGCCATACCTATTGCTGAACGTCCACGCATAATTATTCTCAATAAAGCCGATGTGCCGGATGCTAAAGAATTGGCAGAGTTTGTGAAGCCTGATTTTGAAAAAATGGGTTTGAAAACTTTCATCATTTCTACGGCTACCCATGAAGGCTTAAAACAGCTGACGTATGCCTTAAGCGCTTTGGTAGAGGACATGCGTGCCAAGGTTCAGGAAAATGCGGACAAGGAGCAGGCTGAACGCGTGGTTATCCGTCCTTTGGATAAGATGCGCCGCAATCCTAAGCAGGTCGGCTTGGGTTATGACTTCGAGATTGAACGTGAGCAAGACCGCAATGGTAATTTCTGGTTTACCGTCACCGGAAAGAAGCCAGAGCGTTGGGTACGTCAAACCAACTTCGACAATGAAGAAGCCATTGGTTACCTCGCGGATCGTTTGGCGCGTCTGGGTGTAGAAGATGCTTTGCGTGCTAAGGGTGCTCATGTGGGTGACGAGGTACGCATTGGTCGAGGAGAGCAGGCCGTCGCCTTCGACTGGGACCCAACCGTCCAAGCAGGCGCGGAAATGCTCGATGGTGATCCCCATGCGCAGCGTGGTCACGATGCCCGCATGGACGAGGTCCAAGGCCTCAACCGTCGTCGTACAAACACCGAGCGCCGCCGTCAGTACCACGAGTGGATGGATGCCAAAACTGCTGTACGTAATGCTATGATGGCGGAGCGTAAGGCTGGTCACTGGGCAGATCCTTCTCGCGTAGATGACCCGGAAGGTGCGCAGGATTTCTTGAAGGCATTTGACACAAAGAATTCTGCTGGCAACCCAGATATGCCAGCTGCAGACAAGTCAACCACGGAATCACACGAAGATTAAACATACATGAACGAAGAACAAACCCGCAGACGCATTCTTCAGGCTCAAACCATCGTAGTAAAAGTGGGCTCGAGCTCACTAACCTCCGAGCGAGGCCTCCTGGATGTCGACAAGCTCAACCATTTGGTCACCTCTCTAGCAAGTGCTGTCAAACTAGGCGCACATATAGTGCTCGTGTCCTCCGGTTCTGTAGCCGCGGGTTTGAAGCCCTTGGGGTTTGATTCGAGGCCGGATGATTCCGTGTCCCGCCAGGCCGCAGCGGCCGTAGGGCAGGGACTGCTCATGGCAGAATACGAGAAGGCATTCTCTCGCTACTCCATCCGCGTAGGTCAGGTCTTGATGTCTGCGCAGGACACCATGCGTTCCTCGCGCTACCACAATGTGCGCAATACGGTGGAGCGTCTGCTGGAATTCGGCGTGGTGCCTATTGTCAACGAAAACGACACCCTCGTGACCAGTGAGGTACGTTTCGGCGACAACGACCATCTCAGCGCACTTGTGGCCAATATTGTGCGTGCGAATGCGCTTATTTTGCTCTCCGACGTGGATGGACTGTACACCGCACCACCGAGCGAACCTGGCTCAAAGCGTTTGTCTTTTGTGAAAAACGCGATTACGGATATCGACGACTCTACTATCTCCGGATCCGGCTCGGCCGTAGGAACCGGTGGCATGGTGACCAAGGTCGATGCTGTGCGCATAGCCACAGCTAGTGGCATTCCCTGCTTGCTCACTTCTGCCAAAAATGCAGGGCCGGCCCTGATGGGTGACCCTGTAGGCACGGTATTTCCGCCTATTCGCGCGCGAGAGTCCGCGCGTCGCCTGTGGATTGGCTATGCCTCTCATCCGCAAGGCAGTATCGTGGTAGACGATGGTGCAGCACAGGCTATCCGCGCCGGCCGCGCGAGCCTACTCGCCGTCGGAACTTTGGGAGCAGTGGGCGATTTCTCCGCCGGTGCTCCTGTATGGGTGGACGATGCGCAAGGTGTCCACATCGCCCGTGGTTTATGCGCCTTCGACTCGGCGGATATCGTGTCCTTGGCTGGCAAAAATACGCAGCAAATTGAACGTTTCCTCGGCGCAGAATACGCCCGCCCCATCATCCATCGAGATGATTTGGTGCTTGTAAATACTTCGCATTAAAGTTGAATGCATGGCACAATTAAGCAATCGTATTAATAATGTTGCTCCTTCGGCAACCTTGGAAGTCGACATCAAAGCTAAGGCTCTTAAGGCTAGCGGAGTGGACATTATTGGATTTGGCGCAGGCGAACCAAATTTTGCTACTCCTGCAAGTATCGTGGAAGCTGCAGTAGAAGCTGCGCGCGATCCAAAGAATCATCGTTATACCGCAACGGCGGGTTTACCGGAATTGCGTGAGGCTATAGCTCAGAAGACCTTACGTGACAGCGGGTATGAAGTGGATCCGGCGCATATCGTGGTCACCAATGGTGGTAAGCAAGCCGTCTTTATGAGCTTCCAGATTTTGCTCAATCCGGGCGACGAAGTTATCGTGCCAACGCCGTGCTGGGTGTCTTATCCAGAAACTATTAAGCTGGCTGGTGGTGTGCCTGTAGAGATTTTTGCGGATGTGGATCAGAATTTCGAGCCGACGCTAGCACAGATTGAAGCGGCCACAACGCCAAAGACCAAGGCCATCGTTGTCAATTCCCCAAATAATCCAACAGGCTCCGTGTGGTCTGCTGAGACGCTGGAAGCCATTGCACATTGGGCTATCGAGCATGATGTGTGGGTTATTTCCGATGAGATTTATGAGCACATGATTTACGATGGCAAAACTACCGACCATATGGGAAGCTTAGTGCCTGAGGTACGCGATCGCTTGCTCGTGCTCAACGGCGTGGCAAAAACCTATGCCATGACAGGTTGGCGTGTAGGTTGGATGATTGCTCCTGCCGAAGTTGCAAAGGCAGCAGCGAAGCTTCAAGGTCATTTGACCTCGAATGTGTCCAATATTCCACAGCGAGCGGCTATCGAGGCAGTCAGTGGGGATTTGAACGCGGTGGCAATGATGCGCGAGGCGTTTGATAAGCGCCGCCACGCTATCGTGGATGCGCTCAACGCATTGCCGGGTGTGAAGTGCAGCATGCCAGCAGGTGCCTTCTATGCTTTTGCGGATTTCTCAGAACTTTTGGGCAAGCCTTTAGGCAAGAACAACACCGTGTGTGACAATACCGTGCAGCTTGCCGCACTGATTTTGGATGAAGTTCATGTGGCTGCAGTGCCGGGTGAGGGCTTTAGTGCGCCGGGGTATATCCGCTTCTCCTACGCGCTCGCAGATGAGGATTTGGCAGAAGGTATGCAACGACTAAAGACGTGGCTGGAGTCTTCTCACTAAGTCGTGCGTTTGCATTTCTGTTTCGGCGTGGCGCGAGAAAGTGACAAATCTCCACCACGCCGAAGAACTGAAAAATAAGCGATTAGACGAAATCGACTCTGCGCGGTAAACTAAACATTTGGCGGTGAAAACACCGCCCATATTTTTCTCGTCTATGGGGCTTGTCACAATATAAAGGCAATCCCGTGGATTGAGTACTAGTATGAGTACACCTAGGGGTCTGGCGCAATTGGTAGCGCAACGGTCTCCAAAACCGTAGGTTGTGGGTTCGAGTCCCGCGGCCCCTGCTAGGGCAGTGAAAACTGCACGCATGACACGAAGTTAGGATTGCATTATGGCAAAGTCTGAGAACAAGAAGGCTGCAAAAGTCCGCAAGCCAAATATCTTCTTGCGCGTTGGCATGTTCATCAGGCAGATGTTCGAAGAGATTTCCAAAGTTGTTGCTCCATCCGGTAAAGAACTGTTGGGATGGTCTGTAGCAGTGTTTATCTTCGTTGTTTTGCTTATGGTATTTATCACCAGCCTTGATTTTGGCTTGGGCAAGCTTATGGTAGCCCTCTTCGGCTAATCTTGCGTTTATTGAATTCTAGTATCACACGTTTTAAACCCAGTAGGGAATTATGGTTGACAATTTAGAAGACCCAATGGAAAATCTCGATGCTCCTGCAGTGCAAGCTGTGGAAGAGACAGTCGAGGAGAATCACGCTTCTGAGCTCGCTGAGCACGAGGCTGAAACAGAAAACACCACGGTTGACACAGAAGCTGAAGCCGTTTCCGCAGATTCGACAGAACCTCAGGCTGAGGCAGGCGAGGACGATCAGGCAGCTGACCAGGATCTCGATCTTGGAGAGCAAGCCGTGCAGGCATTCTCTAAGTCTTTGCGTACTCTCGAAGGTAAGTGGTACGTACTGCATACTTACTCTGGCTACGAGAAGCGCGTCAAGATGAATGTGGAATCTCGCGTAGCCTCCTTCGGCTTGGAAAACCAGATCTTCCAAATTGAAGTGCCAATGGAAGAAGTAGAGCAGCACACCGATAAGGGTAAGAAAATCGTTTCTCGCGTGCGCATTCCAGGCTATGTCTTAATTCGTATGTGGCCAGACGATGATGCGCGTCGCATTGTGCGTGAAACCGAAGGCGTTACCGGCTTCGTAGGCAATGGTGGAGAAGCTACACCATTGTCCCGCAAGGAAGTCGTTTCCATGATGGCTCCAATGATTCGTTCGGAAGCGCTGAAGGGTGTAAACGACAGTGAAGCACGTCAGAAGGCTCGCAAGATTGAGGTCAGCTTCTCGGTGGGTGAATCCGTCACCGTTACCGATGGCCCATTCGCTACAATGCCGGCGGTAATTTCTGAAGTGAGCCCAGCTACGCAAAAGCTCTCCGTACTCGTATCCATCTTTGGTCGCGATACACCTGTGGAACTCGGCTTCGAGCAAGTGGCAAAGATCGACCAGTAGTTAGCATTTTTGCTTTCCCCGTCCGCACACACATCTGGTGTGCGGACTTTTGCATTTGTCAGGCATATACGGCATAATAGTAAGGCTTGCCATTTTTAGGGTGCTCGAGTGACACATCTAAAAATGACGTTGAATTAATAGTCGCGGGAGGGGCGTGCTTTCGGGCATACTCCGTTGAACCGCTCACAGAAAGAAGAACCATAAAATGGCTCCTAAGAAGAAAGTCTCAGCACTTATCAAGCTGCAGATTGCTGCAGGTAAGGCAAATCCTGCTCCACCACTGGGTCCAGCATTGGGTTCCCATGGTGTGAACATCATGGACTTTACCAAGGCATACAACGACGCTACTAAGGACAAGATCGGTCAGATCATCCCAGTAGAAATTACTGTGTATGAAGATCGTTCCTTCACCTTCGTTTTGAAGACTCCTCCAGCAGCAGAACTTCTTCGCAAGGCAGCTGGCGTGGATAAGGGTGCAGGCAACCCACTGACCACAAAGGTTGGCTCCGTTACCAAGGCACAGGTACGCGAAATTGCTGAAACCAAGATGGCTGATTTGTCTGCTCGTGACATCGAAGCAGGTATGAAGATCATCGAGGGTACCGCTCGTTCTATGGGTATTACCGTTACCGACTAATTTTTATCCACTAAGCAGAAGGGCAAGCGCTTGCCCACACTGCGACTGCTAAGGAGAAGCAGATGACAAAGCGTTCTAAGAAGTATCGCGAAGCTGCCGAGAAGGTAGATCGTTCTAACCTCTACACCGCAAACGAAGCTATTGCATTGCTCAAGAGCATGCCAGCTCGCGGTTTTGATGAAACAGTTGAGGCTGTGTACAACCTCAACGTAGATCCACGTAAGGCTGACCAGCTCGTTCGCGGTACCGTGAACTTGCCTAACGGCACTGGTAAGACCGCTCGCGTAATCGTATTTGCTCGTGGCCCACTTGCTACCGCAGCTCTTGAAGCTGGCGCAGATGAGGTCGGCGATGCAGAGCTCATCGAGAAGGTATCTAAGGGTTACACTGATTTTGATGCAGTTGTAGCAACTCCAGATATGATGGGTCAGGTTGGTCGTTTGGGTCGTGTGCTCGGTCCTCGTGGTTTGATGCCAAACCCTAAGACCGGTACCGTTACCATGGATGTGGCTAAGGCTGTTTCCGACATCAAGGGCGGTAAGATTGAGTTCCGCGTTGATCGTCACGGAAACTTGAGCTTCATCGTAGGTAAGCTCAGCTTTACAGAGGAAGCTCTGGAAGAGAACTTCCGCGCAGTAGCTGATGAAATCCGCCGTTTGAAGCCAGTAACCGTTAAGGGTCGCTACATCACCAAGGCTACGATGACTTCTACTATGGGTCCTGGCGTTCCTCTGGACACAGCTCCATTGGTAGGCTAGTTTCAGTCGTACGTTAGCGTTCGCGATTTTACGAACAAGAACTTGAAACCCGCTCTTCTTTTCGCAGGAGCGGGTTTTTTCATGCCGAATTGTACATTTGTGCAAGCGCCCTAGAATGGGGGCATTGTGGATAACTCACCCTTGCCCCTTGTGCGCACAACAATCGAGCCTGTCTTCTAAGGTGGAGATATGACTGAACAATTGAGCGTGCAATTACATGACGGCTTGAGCATCCCACAAATTGGTGCGGGTGTGCTGCGCATTGACAATGATGATGTGTCTCGCGTTGTCGAAGATGCGTTGGAGGTGGGATATCGTCATATCGACACCGCCGCCGGATATGGCAACGAAGAAGGCGTCGGCCAAGGGCTGATCAACGCCGGTTTCGCGCAGGGAGACAATCGCACAAGCCTCTGGCTCACGACTAAACTGCGCGATTCTGAGCAGGGCTATGACAGTGCTCTGCGTGCGTTTGAACGCCAGCTTAAGCTACTCCAGACAGATTACGTGGATATGTACATGATTCACTGGCCAACGCCATTTGACTGGCGCAGTGATAAGGTGTGGAAGGCCTTTACGGAGCTGAGACAGAGTGGCGTGGTGAAGACGCTGGGTGTATGCAATTTTATGCCGTCCGACCTAGATCGGTTGTTTGATCAGATGGGTGAGTATCCGACGGTGAATCAAATCGAGCTTCATCCGACCTTCCAGCAAAGAGAGGTCGTGCAGTACTGCATCGAGCACGGCATTGCAGTAGAAGCGTACTCGCCGATGGCGCGCGGCGCAGATCTTACTGCGGGAGGAGCGCAGTTGGAGAGCATTGCGCACAAGCATAATGCCAGTGTAGCTCAGGTGATTTTGGCGTGGCATATTTCGCATAATACTGTTATCATTCCAAAGTCGGTGCACAAGCAGCGACTGGAGGAAAATCTTGCCAGTGCGCAGATTTCTTTAGATGCTCAGGATATTGCGTTCATCGATGGTCTGAATACTTCGACGCGTGCTGGGCATGATCCATCCACGTTCTCCTACAGTTAGGTCGTTAGGTTCTATATGGTACGAGGTGTAAACCGCCGTAAGAGTTCTCGATATAGGTCAGGAGCTCGGCGCGGCTATAAACGCACGCCCACAATTGCCAGTGCCTGGTATTCGCTCATCAGCCTTATTATTGTCTGCGGTGTGGTGCTTGCGCTGGCACTCGTGCGTTCAAATGACACTATTGCCACGATTACCGGCCAATACACGGCCACAGGGCCTGCTGCTGACGTGCTCAATAGCTTGACCGTAGAGGATAATCCACGCCCTACCAGCATTTACAAACGAGATTTATTTGGATTTCGTGAAACGGATGTGGATGGCAACGGCTGTGACGTGCGTGAGGACGTGCTCAGTCGCGATTTAACGGATGTTGTGTATAAAAGCGCCGGCTCGTGCAAAGTGGCCTCAGGCGTGCTGCACGATCCGTATACCGGTAAAACCATTCACTTTACGCGTGGTGCGCAAACAAGCAAAGCGGTACAAATCGACCACGTGGTGGCGCTCAGCAATGCGTGGAAGTCGGGGGCGCACGCATGGAGCACGGCACAGCGCTACACCTTCAGTAATGACCCGTATAACTTGCTCGCTGTGGACGGGCATGCAAACCAGCAAAAAGAAGATGCCGCGGCGGATGAATGGCTACCTAGCAACACATCCTATGACTGTCCGTATGTCGCCCGGCAAATTGGGGTAAAGGCGAAATATAGTCTGACGGTCACCTCTGCTGAGAAGAATGCCATGCTTAAGGTTTTGCACAGCTGTCCAGCGCAGGCAGTTCCGCAATCGTAGTTCCTGCTAGCGCTGTCCCGAGATTGTGGTGCAGTGCACACAAGCACAAGGTTTTGCACAGATGGTTCCCGCGTAAGTGGGGGCCATCTTTTTTTAACCACATATGCAGTTTCTTGGTAAAACGCACAACACGCCGAATAACCGGTTTGAGGAGAATTCCTCGAAAATAATGTCTATCTGTGCATGTTATCCAAACAAACAGAAAGCCGATTTGTAGCATAACGAAAGAAAAATCCGCGAGTCTCATAAAAAATTATAAAACTTGCATAAAAATCTTTGGATAATAAAATGGAGCTAAATAAAATAAAGAAAAAGAGAATGCCGATGAGTCCAAGAGAAGAGGGTTAAAAGAGGAGCATCATCGGCTTGGTTAAGAATAGCAACTCTGTGTTTTCATTTCAACCGTGTGCAGAGAAAAAATGTGAGCGTTCTCATTTTGCTAAGAAATAAGCCGTCGCTGTGGCGTGTCTCACTGTGTGATGTTCGTCATATTCGGCGTGTTTACCTTACCAAAATAAAGATTTTAGGCCGATTTATTAAGAGCTTGTTAACGATTCGGCCATATTTTGTATTTTTGCCAAAAAATTTTTAAAAGATTGTGCTATGCCCGCAGGCGAATGAACCATTTGTGACCGGTTACTGTAAAATAAGACTTGTACACATCTCGTGAGTATTGAGAGAAGTCATGGGTCATACAAAAAAACACCGTCCATCTTCTTCGAATGTACCGAAGTCGTGGCGTAAAGTACTAACTTCTATGCTCGTTGGAGCAAGTGTGTTCTCACTCGCAGCTTGCGGAGACAACGTTCCTAGTTCTTCACTTACTGAAGCATCATGGAGTGCTACCCAACTTGAGCATCTTGAGGGCGAATTTGCAGCAGCAGGTGCGTCTTCCCAAAAATCTGCAGTAGATGCATGGATTGTAGGATTCAGCGCGGCTCAACCGGATACCGCGATTTCATATGATCCTTCCGGATCTGGTGCTGGTGTCAATACCTTCTTGACAGGCGCCATCGCGTGGGCCGGAACGGACTCCCCATTAAGTGATGAGCAGTTAGAAGAGTCCGCAGATGTCTGCGCACAGGGCACAGCCTTTGAAGTGCCTGCATATGTTTCACCAATTGCATTGGCATACAACCTCTCCGACTACGGCTTAGAAGATAATGCCATTCAGATGTCTCCACAAACCATTGCCAAAGTCTTCCAAGGCAAAATAACGATGTGGAACGATCCTGAAATTCAGGCAGAAAATCCAAGCATTGCCGCGCAGCTACCAGAGCTGGAAATCACACCAGTGTGGAGATCCGATAAGTCTGGTACGACAAAAACCTTCCAAAAATACTTGCACGCAGCAGCTCCGGAAGTGTGGACGAGCGAACCAACAGAAACGTGGCCAAACAGCGTCGGACAGGGCGCTAAAGGTACGCCAAGCGTGGTGATGACCATTGGTCAAGCTCAGGGAACCATCGGATATGCCGATTACGCACAGATTGCAGGTTTGGGAGCAATAGCCGTAAAAGTTGGAGATAGCTATGTAGCCCCAAGCCCAGACGCCACCGCAAAGCTCATTGAAAACTCTCCGCTCAAAACCGATATCGAAGGCGAAAATCGATACGTTGTCGATGTAGATTACGCCACCGAAGTGGAAGGTGTGTATCCAATCGCTTTGGTCAGCTACGACGTAGCATGTCAAACCTACAAGTCGCACCGCACAGCCACCTTTGTGAAGCAATGGCTTACCTACGTTTTGAGCGATGCAGGTCAAAAAATTGCTCAGGATAATGCTGGATCAGCAGCCTTGCCATCAGCCTTAAGACAACAAATGATGACAACGGTGGATTCCATTACCAGCGAGGAGGCTCAGTAATGAAAAAAATTACAGCTGACAAGCTTTTCAGATGGTGTGCCGTTGCAGCAGGCGTGCTCATCCTTGCCGTTCTTGCTGCAGTCGCAGTATTCTTGCTCATCCAAGCTAGCCCTGTTTTCGTAGGAAATAAGGCAGCAGTTGAAAAAACCATTTCCTCCTTCACCGGAGGAAGAACCAAAAACTTCTTTGAATTTGTCGGTCCGCTGATCTTCGGTACCGTTCTCGCATCCGCAATCGCCCTCGCGCTCGCATTCTTCGTAGCGGTAGGAATTGCATTATTCATTTCTCATTACGCGCCACGCCGACTCGCCACGCTGCTGAGCTATGTAGTCGATTTGCTGGCGGCTATCCCATCCGTAGTTTACGGTTTGTGGGGAGCCTTGATTCTCGTACCACACACCTATCCTGTGTGGAAAGTCATCCACGATGTGTTGGGCTGGATTCCTATTTTTGGTGGGGAAGTATCCAATCCACCACGCACCATCGCAACTGTATCCGTGGTGCTGGCGGTTATGATTTTGCCTATTATCACCTCCATGGCTCGAGATATTTTCGTGCAAACACCGCTGCTTCAGCAGGAGGCAGCTTTGGCCTTGGGTGCTACGAAATGGGAAATGATTAAGCTATCCGTACTGCCTTTCGGTGCGAGCGGTCTGCTGTCGGCTTCCATGCTCGGTCTGGGTCGTGCTTTGGGCGAGACCATGGCGGTGCTGATGATTCTTTCTCCAGGAAGCACCTACATGGTTCAGCTTTTCACCGCTTCTCGCAATCAAACCATTGCAGCCAATATTGCGGCTCAGTTCCCAGAGGCAGATTCCATGGGTGTCTCTACGCTGATTGCTTCCGGTCTGGTGCTCTTCATCATCACCTTCGTGGTCAATTACACGGCTCGACGCATTACACATCGCTCGTCTACTCCAAAGCGTTCTTCTAAGAAGGGAGGTAAGTAATGGCTACTGAAGCTACTCCTCACATCAGTGTGAAGGCTGTGGAGAAGAAAACTTCTACCTCTAATCCAGGCAAAGCCAAGGGTCCCCAGCCAGACTTCGACAAGTTCAAGCCAACGCGCTCGTTTATCGCCTCGCGTAAGCGCACAGATGTCATCATGCGTTGCTTGGTGTATGTGGCCTTCGCCATTGCACTTATCCCATTGATTTCGGTGCTGTACACCACCATTGTCAACGGTGTGCAACGATTTGACTGGTACTTCCTGACACATAATATGCGTGGCGTCGTCGGCGGCTTGTACCCGTACGGCGGCATCCTGCATGCAGCCATTGGAACGCTGGAAATCACCCTAGGTGCCATGATTATCTCGGTGCCTGTGGGCATTATGACAGCCGTGTATCTGGTGGAATACTCCGAGAGGAACCGTTTGCACGGGGCCATTTCCTTCCTCGTCGACGTGATGAGTGGTATTCCTTCGATTGTGGCTGGTTTGTTTGCTTACGCCATGTTCAGTCTCATCTTCGGGCCGGGCACGGTGAACGGCTTCGTGGGTTCCGTCGCCCTGTCGATTTTGATGATTCCAACCATCGTGCGCTCGACAGAGGAAATGCTCGCCATCGTGCCATTGGATTTGCGCGAAGCGGCTTACGCCTTGGGTGTGCCGAAGTATCGCACCATCATCAAGGTGGTGCTTCGAACCGCCTTACCGGGCATAGTATCCGGCGTGATTTTGGCTATTGCACGCGTTATCGGCGAAACAGCGCCACTGCTGATTGCCGCAGGATCGATTTCGAGCACAAACTTCAACCTCTTTAGCGGACGCATGACAACTTTGCCAGTGTATGTCTATAACGAATTCCAGCAGGGCATCGCATCCTGCCCAGCCGATGCGCAAATCGGCACAGCTTCCGCCGGATTGTGTGTACCAGGAATTCGTATGGAACGCGCATGGGCTGCCGCTCTTGTGCTGATTGCGCTGGTACTTATTTTGAACGGTATTGGTCGCCTGGTTGCCAAGATTTTCTCGGTCAAGACCAAGTAAGCAGTGAAAGGTATTTTTCATGGGACAACGTATTGATGTCAATCATCTCAACGTGTACTACGGCGATTTCCACGCTGTAGACGATGTGAATATGGTTATCGAACCAAACAAGGTCACTGCTTTTATCGGACCATCTGGTTGCGGAAAATCTACCGTATTGCGCACCTTGAACCGCATGCATGAAACCACGCCGGGCGCACATGTCGAAGGTAAGGTTTTGCTCGAGGGCAAGGATCTCTACGCTTCAGACACAGATCCTGTAGAGGTACGCCGCGATGTGGGCATGGTATTCCAGCGCCCAAACCCATTCCCAACCATGTCTATTCGCGATAATGTGCTCGCGGGCGTCAAGCTCAACAATAAGCGCATATCCAAGTCGGACGCGGACGAGCTGGTGGAGTGGGCCCTGCGTGGTGCCGCTTTGTGGGAAGACGTGAAGGATCGCCTCGATAAGCCGGGAATCGGCCTGTCCGGTGGTCAGCAGCAGCGTTTGTGCATTGCGCGCGCAGTTGCTGTGCATCCTCAAGTCCTGCTTATGGATGAGCCGTGCTCGGCTTTGGACCCAATTTCTACGCTCGCCGTCGAAGACTTGATTGGCGAATTGAAGGAAGAGTTTACAATCGTCATCGTGACACACAATATGCAGCAGGCTGCACGTGTCAGCGATACCACGGCATTCTTCAACACCCAAGGTGCTGGAAAGCCGGGTCATCTCGTAGAAATGGACGATACAACGACGATCTTCTCCAATCCAAATTCAGAAGAAACCGAGAACTACATCTCTGGTCGATTTGGTTAAGTAAACTGTATGAGGTTGCACTGTAGGTGCGACCTCATAACTTTAAGAGCAGGGTACTCCGGGAGTTTATCTCGGGGTACTTCTGCTTTTAAAGCGGCAGTAAGAGTGCAAGCTTATTGCCTATGAATAATAAACGAGAGAAAGTTCACGAAGACATGGAATTCTTCAATTTAAAGAAGAATGGCACCACAGTATCTACGGAGATTACTGCTGGTCTGACCACCTTCTTTGCAATGGCCTACATCATTGCAGTTAATCCAAGCATTTTGAGCGAAACCGGCATGCCATGGGGTGCTGTCTTCCTCGCTACCATTATTGCTTCTATTATTGGCACATTAATCATGGGCTTATTTGCCAATGTGCCATACGCGCTCGCTCCAGGTATGGGGTTGAATGCATTCTTCACCTTCACCGTCGTCAAGGGCGTCGGCTTTAGCTGGCAGGAAGCCATGTCCATGGTATTCATCTGCGGCATTATCAACATCATCATTACCGCCACCTCGCTGCGAAAGATGATTATCAAATCCATCCCGCCGATGCTTCAGCACGCTATCGGCGGCGGCATTGGTATTTTCATTGCCTATGTCGGTCTGCTCAATATTAAGGTCATCAATTTTGATTCAGGCGTGCCTGCGCTGTCCTCTTTTGCAGACCCACAGTTGCAAGTATTTCTTATTGGCTTAATCGTAGCCATCGCTATGCTGTTGATTAAATTCCCAGAGCCATTGAGCTGGCTGAACAAGGGCGCATTGGTTATCGCTATTATCGTGGCTGCGCTTGTGGGCATCCCTTATGGTTTAACCACCATGGGTCAGTCCATTAGCCTGGGCGAATCTTTCCAACAGTTGCCACAAACCTTCTTGGCTATTTTCACGCCTCAGGGCTTCCCTTCCTTGTTTGCGGATGCCTCGCGTCTGCCTATTGTGCTCGTCACGATTTTCGCTTTCTCCCTGTCGGATACCTTCGACACCATCGGTACTTTTATCGGTACTGGTCGCCGTGCAGGCATCTTCTCCGAAGAGGATGAGAAGGAAATGGAAGAGGGCTCTGGCTTCAGTTCCAAGATGGATAAGGCACTGTTTGCGGATGCGACCGCTACCTCCATCGGCTCCTTGCTCGGTACATCAAACACCACCACTTATGTGGAATCCGCCGCAGGTATTGCTGCTGGCGGCCGTACGGGCTTAACTTCCGTGGTCGTAGCCATTGGTTTCGCACTGTCTGCTATTTTTGCGCCACTCGTTTCCGCTATTCCAAGTGCTGCCACATCTCCAGTACTGGTCATCGTTGGTTGCATGATGATGAGCTCCTTTGCAGAAATCGCATGGGATGACGTTTCCGAAGCTATTCCTGCCTTCTTCACTGGCATTTTCATGGCATTTGCCTACTCCATTTCTTATGGAATTGCCGCAGGATTTATCACCTACTGCATCGTCAAGGTGTGCAAGAAGGAAGCAAACAAGGTGCACCCAATTATTTGGGCTGTAGCTGTGCTTTTCGTGATTGATTTGGCTTTGCAAGCGGCGCTGTAGTGTATACAATCTGAACACAGCAATGGAGGTAGATTTCGGTCTACCTCCATTTTTTTTCGCTTATTACTCTGCGAGATTTACTCCACGGACTTGAGCGCTTCCAGCATGTCCACTGTGCGCATGCGTCGGTGCACATACAGCGACAGGCCCCACAAGGTGGCGATGATTACTACGATCGGCACCACATACGGCAGATAACCCGGATCTGGATTAAACATCACCAAATTCGGTGGCACCACTTCCAACATATACAGATGCAAGGCTGCGCCTAATCCAAAGCCCAGTGCGATGCCCGCGATGGACAAGATAATCGTTTCGCGGTAAATATACAGCGTTACTTCCTTATCGAAGAAGCCCAGCACCTTAATCGTCGACAATTCACGAATACGCTCAGAAACGTTGATATTCGTAAGATTGTACAGAATAATCAAGGCGAGCAAAATGGCGACGAATACGAGCACCAGCATGACCATGTTCAGCGAATCGGCAATCACATCAATTTGACGTGTTAAAGCGATATTTTGTATGACAGATGCCACGGCGGAAAGCTGGATGAAATCGGCAGAAACTTGCTGGATGGAGTTACTGCTGCGATCCTTCAAATTCACCAAATATGCGTTGGTGGTGTAGGCCTTGCCAAAGATCTTCGCATAGTACGCAGGCGTCATATACAACGAATGCCCCATATACATTTCAGCAATGCCCGCAATCTTGACTGTGCGGTCTATGCCGTTGTCATCCTGCACAGTGAGGGAGTCGCCCACCTTCAGATGCTTTAGTTCGGCCATACGCTCGGTGATTACCGCGCCCTCATCCGTGAGGTTCAGCACGGATTTGGCACTTCTGCTGTATAAGGTGACGTACTGGTCAAAGTTCGTGTTATTTTCTGGGACGATGACGGAAATGGTGTTCTTTTCCTCATTCTTGCCCGCAGTAATGGATGTGGTCTCAAAGTGCACGGCCTTCGACGAAGATACGGAGGAGGAGTCCAGCATATCCTCTAATTTTTGGTCGTCTTCTGCCGTGGTGTAGGAGTTTTTCGCCACGATGAGGTCATACGTGACCAAGGTATCCGTTTGACGAGAGCTTGTGCCATTGATCGATGCTTGCAAACCCAGCCCGGCGAAGAGTAGAGCCGTCGCGCCGGCCACGCCGAACACCGTCATAAACATGCGATCCTTATATCTAAAGATATTGCGAATCGTCACTTTGTAGGTGAAGCTGAGGCGATTCCAGATAAAGCGCACGCGCTCGAGCAAAATTGAGGCGCCCGCCACCGGAGGCTTAGGCAGCAGCAAAGCCGCGGGTTTCTCGTGTAATTCCTTAATAGCCACGAACAGCGTCGGTACCGTGGCACAGGCGAGGGATACAAGAGCCGTAATCGCAGAAATGCCAAAGTAGAAGTGCAACTCAATCGACGGCATAGTAAAGCTCGAAACGAGCGAAGTGTACACAACGGTAGGCATAAAATACAGACCAAAGAGGATGCCTATGACTGCGCCGAGAAGGCTGGATGCGGAGCCGTAGACGAGGAATTTGAGAATGACCGCGAAATTGGAGTAGCCCAAGGCCTTCATGGCGCCTGCATTGGTACGCTCCTCATCGACGAAGCGGGACATGGTGGTGATGGTCACCATAGCGGCGACGAAGTAGAGGAAGAGGGCGAAGATATTGGACAAGGATTCGATAGTCTGCGGCGAGCTACTGTAGACGATATAACCCTCGGAACCCAGCCATTCACGGCGGCTGTCGATGGAGTATGCCGAGGAGGTCATGGCATCGAGCTTTTCTTGGGATTGGGCGATATCTGCCTCAGCATCGGCAATTTTTTGCTGAGAATCAGCCAGCTGGGAGTCGTAGTCGGCCTTGTTTTGAGCGAGTTCCTGCTTTTTCTCGTCGAGCTGAGCCTGTGCGTCGGCAATCTGGGCATTTCCACTCTGAAGATCAGAACGAGCTTGATCTAAGGCCTGGGCGTTGGAATCATAGGTGGACTTGCCAGCATTGTACTCATCGACCGCTTGACTCCATTGGGCGTACCGCGCTTGGTAGTTCGCTACGCCGGAATTGTATGCTTCCAGAGCGGCATTGTACTGGGACAGTCCGGCATCATAGGTGGCGCGCTGTTCATTTACTTGACTCTGAGAAGCGTTTAAAGCCTGCTCTTGAGCGACAAGTTGCTCTTCGGGTACGCCCATACTCCGCGCCTGCTCAATCTGTTGACGCCCCGCATTTATGCGATTTTGAGCGTCAATCAGCTGTATGCGTGCGGCGTTTAACGTTTCGGCCTGAGTCTGAAGCTGCGTATAGGCCGAATCCAGCTGAGCTTTTGCTGTGGCGAGTTGATTGCCAAAATCGTTTAAGGAATCCGCGGAAGAATTTAAGGTTTGTGCAGCCTCGTTTAGCTGAGCTTGTGACTGGTTTATCGTGTTTTGAGCATCCGTCGCCTGCGCACTTTGAGCGTCTATCTGCGCCTGCGCCTCGTCTATCTGTTTTTGCGCATCATCCAGCTGTGTCTGTCCATCGGCAAGCTTTTGCTTAGACTCATCTACCTGTGCTTGAGCATCGTCAATCTTTTTCTGTGCCTCGGCCTTGACCTCGGACAGTCTTTCATCTGGACGATTCTTGTATGCAGCCGTCAAAGCATCCCTATGTGCAGTCAGACGCGAAGTGTAGGTGGTGGAGTAGGGATCCAAGGATTGCAAATCATCAAAGGTAAAACGGGCAATCATGTAGTAATCCGTGGTAAATACCTGCGGATCGACAACGGCGTAGCCTTCCAGCGTGCCCGTGCCCGCCGTAGATTGTCCCATATTGAGGGTGGAAATCATCTCCACAGAATTGACGAACCCCACGATGGTAAAGGTGTGCTCAGAAAGGACATCCGACTCTGTATCTTCACTGTTCCCTGAGGTCGACTCTGTACTACTTGACTCCTTCAGCGTAATGGTGTCGCCCAGCTTGTAGTCGTCGGAGAGTTGATTTGTCACGGCAATTTCGGTGGTCGAGCCAGACTGTGGAAGCCTGCCTGATACCACTTCATAGCGTGAAATTTTATCCGGAGCGGAAAAGACTCGAATCGGCGTAATCGAAGTACCCACGGTTACATCTGTAAAATAGCCAAACTCCACGTTTTTCACGCCGCTGATGCTGGAGGCAATCTTCTCATCCCGATCCGTCATGCCCAGCGTACTGGTCATTTGAATATCGGCGAGATTATATGTATCAAAATAATGCTGCGAAGTGAGGCGCATATCTGGACTCGTAGCCTTCAATCCCACCAAAGCAAAGGATCCAATGGCCATGAGTATGAGAATCGAGAGGAAACGTCCCTTCGACTTCAGTAGCGAACGCCAAATATCCTTCCATAGCGTTCGATAACTCCGTGCCATCTTACAGCCCTACCACTCTATATTGGCGATTTCTTCTGGATGCTCATTGATGTCTACACTGCGCACTTTGCCGTCAGCCATGCGGATAACGCGGTCCGCAATCGGCGCGATGAGCGCGTTGTGCGTCACAATAATCACTGTCGATCCGTGTACACGACTCATATCCTGAAGAATCTGCAGTATTTGTTTACCCGTCTGGTAGTCCAACGCGCCGGTTGGTTCGTCGCATAAGAGCAGCTTCGGATTTTTCGCAATAGCGCGTGCAATGGCCACGCGTTGCTGCTCGCCGCCAGAAAGCTGCGCAGGGAAATTATTCATGCGCTCGCTCAGCCCCACTGAAGCGAGAGCCTCTTCCGGCTTCATAGCTTTGGATACGACCTCGGAGGCAAACTCCACATTTTCCCGGGCAGTAAGATTTGAAATCAAATTATAAAATTGGAAAACAAATCCCACATCGGTGCGCCTATAGGCGGTGAGCTGACGGGCGTTAAAACCGGAGATATCCTTACCGTCAATCACGATGGATCCCTCATCGCAGGTATCCATGCCGCCCAGCAGGTTCAGCATGGTGGACTTTCCTGCGCCTGAGGCGCCGAGGATAATGGCGAGTTCTCCTTTTTCCACGCTAAAAGTTACATCGTTGTTCGCGATGATGCGTGTATCGCCCATCTCATAGCGTTTAAAGCAGTGTTGTACATCAATGTAACTCATACTTCTATTCTATGCATTTGACTAAGAAAGGCTAGGAAAACACGCGAAACGGAGAGTTGGCAGCAATGCATAGGTATGGATACAAACGTAGCTTAAGCACGGACGCGGTGCAACAAAAAATCTCGCAGTGCGCGAAGCCATACTGCGAGATTTTCTTACGAACGAAGCGATTGCGCTTTAATACCAGTTATACGACTGGGAATGAGCCCAAGCAGCCGATGGTGTGCCATAACGGCCTGCAATGTAGTTCAAGCCCCAGGTAATCTGGGTTGTTGCATTGGTCTGCCAGTCCGAACCAGCAGAAGCCATCTTGCTACCAGGCAACGCCTGAGGAATGCCATACGCACCGGAAGCATTGGCGGCGGTTGTGCGCCAACCAGATTCCTTATTCCACAGCTTCACCAAGGCGGTAAAGTCAGATTCGGACCAGCCACGAGCGATAACCATGTCGTGCGCAATAGACTGCGCTTCGCTGACAGGGGTGGTTGTGCCGTAATCCGTGCTGGAGGAAGAGCTGGAAGACGAAGAGGACGAGCTGGAGGTTGTAACCTTCTTCGTGCCCACGTGCACTTCCTGATCTACAGGAGCTGTCTTGACATACTCGGCAATAGTAGAAGTGGAAATGACATTATCGCCATTCTTGGTGACGAGATTCGTCTGCTCAACCGTGCCTTCTTTACCTTCAACGGTGACCTTCTTGGTGCCCTCCGTTAAGGTGTCATCCTGAATTTCGACGGTGTTGAAAGGAATAGCCTGTTCAACAGTCTGAACCTCAGAATTTGCGCGGTTAATCTTAATAGTGGTGGACTCCGTCACCGTTTCATCCAAAGCAGGCGTAACAGTATCTGTGTCTTCCAAGGTAATATTTCCCGCTTCGAGCACGGACTTTACCGTGGTGAAGTTGGTGCCTACAACCATACGGTTTGTACCATTGATGGATACCTGAACATACTGAGCATCTGCAGAAGAGTCACCCTGACCATTCTTCAAAGCAGCGCGCAACGTGCTACGAGAAACGTCCTGGCTATTGCTGACCAAGTCGTTAATGGAATACGCAGTAATGTCGGTAGAACGCGAACCGAACGCATAATTGATAGTAGCGAAGATGCCACCTGTTGCAAGAAGTACGGTTGCTGCTGCACCGGCGCCTACAGCAATCCAATGCTTGCGGGTCATCTTCCTTCTCAAGGGAACGGTTGGTTGTCCGTGTCGACCTGACATAAAGCTCCTAAAATCGGCGAATAATATCGATATTTAGTTATAAATATGCCCAAGTGATTAAGCAAACTTATAAAAGTTTAGCACTCGAACCTGTGTTTGTCAGATTTCAAGCCCGGAAAGTCATCTTCTATAGGGAAGGATAGGAAGTGTGAGAGGCTACATTTAGCGGATTGAGGCGAGAATGTGAAGAATTCACGCAAGAAAAATAAAGGGTTCGCTACGAGAGTATCGTAACGAACCCTAATCCGTGGAATACGGTGAAGTCTTAAGCTGCAGCCTTTTCAAGATCCAATTCTTCCACCTGCTTAATGAGGTTTTCCAAATCAGATGCACGCAATGCGCCGGCCTGCTGGAATACAACGTTGCCGTTCTTAATAGCCATCAACGTTGGTACTGCCTGAATCTGAGCTGCCTGTGCAAGCTGCTGATTCTGGTCCACATCCACCTTACCGAAGTAAATATTGGAGTGCTTCTCAGATGCCTTCTCATATACAGGGCCAAATGCCTTACATGGACCACACCAGGTAGCCCAGAAGTCCACGAGGACGATGTCGTTCTTATCTACAACGTCATTAAACTGGTTCTGCTTGATTTCATGAGTTGCCATAATATTCCCTTACCTTTGTGTGGTTTATAGTAACTTCATTTAAGTAACTGCTTTGGTAACTCCATTATCCGCCATTTCATTCCCGTGCTTTTGCTCTGAGCAAAGTGTCATAATAGATGTATGCCAGTTCTCAATGATGAAGTCCCAGATGACGATGATTTTGACGCAGGACGCAAGCGCGGTGAGTTCGACCACATCACGCCGGACGATTTCTTGCGCGGTGCCTCCTCTCATAACCCTCCCGGTTGGTTGAGCAGTCAAGAGATTTCACGCATGCGTGCCACAATGCCTGTGCCTTATGTGGTGGTGCTGCCGGTGCGCAGCGATGAATTTGGACGTATCACGCATGTGGGCACGTTGCTTACAGCCAGCGATGAGGATGGAACGGTGTCTCGCACGCTGGTAGCCGGGCGTATTCTTTTCCATGAAACCATCCGTGAGGCCATTGCGCGCAATATTTCCAAGGATTTGGGCGATGTGACGCTGCCGAGCCTACCCGTGAATGTACAGCCTTTTACGGTGGCAGAATTCTTCCCAACACCAGGACTCAGCCCCTATTTTGATCCACGCCAGCATGCGGTTGCTCTGTGCTATATGGTGTCTATTGCCGGAGAATGCCAGGCTGTGGATGAGACCTTGGACGTGGAGTGGGTGAGCGTGCATGCGGCCTTAAGTCCACAATTCTTGGAGCAGTTGCCGAACGGATTTGATCGCATCGTTGTCCAAGGTATTCACAGCGCAGGCATGTAGATCATGTAGATAGAGAAGTGGCAGCGTGGAGGGGGCTGAATCGAGCCATGCCTTCTGTACTGTTTGCCCGAGATATTTACTGAAATTCTTCGCCAGAGTAAAGCTCACATGGTAGCGTACAAATATGGCGATTAAGTATTTTGATATCCCAGTTTATACATATCACCGAGCTTTGGGAGCAGAAACAAGCGCGGATATTCCGCTTGTACTTATCCATGCCTTCCCGGTCGACCATCACGTGTGGGACCGCACGGCAGAGCAGATGATTAAACGACTCGGCCCCAGCAGAGATGTCACAATTCTTGCCGTAGATATGCCCGGTGCAGGCACAAATCCAGCACCCAGCACAGAACTCATCGGTGAGATTGCAGCCGACGGCGCATATACCGAAGCTATGGATCGCATGGCTTCCTCCATCGTGCACGCCATCAACGCGCTCGGCTACGAAAAAGCCATCTACGTGGGCATCTCCATGGGCGGATATGCCACCTTATCGATTGTGCGTCAATTCCCACAGGCCGTAGCCGGCATGGCCCTCTGCGATACCAAGCCTGATGCAGATACGCCAGACCAGCGCGCTCGCCGGTTGGACGCTGCACGCCAAGCAGAGGAGGAAGCTACCTTAGCGCCGGTAGTGCATTTTGCTCAGCCTCAAGATGGCGATTCGGAATTTAAAAAATCTGAAGAATTTATCCGCACCTTTATGGGCTGGATTTCTGAGCAAACCCCCGCGGGCATTGCGTTTAGGCAGCGTATGGCGGCGGGGCGTCGCGATGAAAAGGACATTTTAGAGGACATTACCGTGCCGGTGAGCATCGTCAGTGGCTCTTTGGATCCCTCCTCAAATCCGGATGTGATGAAACCTATTGCAGAGGCCATGACCCATGCACCGGTACACTTTACAACCATCGATGATGCGGGACATTTCACGAGCTTTGAGAAGCCTGCAGAAGTAGCGCGCACTTTGCTTATCCTCGCCGATGACGTCATGCGCCGTGAAACCGAAAACCGTATGCCTGTACGTCCTTATCACAGCCGCAGGGCCAAAAAGTTCGGTTTTGAAAGTTTACGTCAAGGCCAAACGCTCGCTGATATTCCGCTGACAGATGGGTCGATTGAATGGCGCATCGATGAACGAGAGAAAATCAATTCCACGGGTTGGCATAGCGTGCTCAGTCGAGACGATGTCCGCGTGATTCTGATTGATAACGACAAGATAGCCTTGGCCCAAAAATCTGTGCAATCCGGTGCGCGCACGGGGCATCTGCGTCGTCTAGCCATGCTTGAAGGAAGTTATGTGGCGGAGATCCTCAGCGTGTATCCTCAGGCCTTGTACTATCTCGGACAAATTGTGGATCCGGCTACGGGCATCCGACGCAATTACGTCGCTCTGAATATTGCAGGATTGGCAGAGGACTCTGGCACGAAGCTACGCCGCATCATCGATCATGCTCAGCAGCGCTTTGAATGGCAGGGCGTGCGGGAAGCGGCGGAAGAGCTCTCTAGCCAGGATACGCAACTGGCCGTGATGAGCACGGGCTTGGGCTTGTGGCATAGCCGGGCGCAGCATTGCGGACAGTGTGGCGCGCCAAACCACGTGATGAACGGCGGCTGGGCTGTGCAGTGCGACGAAGTGCCTGCGCATATGGGATTCCCTCGCATCGAGCCAGCTATGATTGTGCGCATCACAGACGATCACGACCGCATTTTGTTGCAGCATAATAAAGCCTGGCCTGAGGGGCGTTACTCCGTGTGCTCTGGATTTGTGGAAGTGGGCGAAACGGTCGAGCATAGCGTCCATCGCGAGGTGAAAGAAGAGCTGGGCATTGAGGTGCAAGATGTGCATTATCTCGGCTCACAGCCTTGGCCATTCCCGGGATCATTGATGCTAGCTTTCGGTGCGCAGGCGAAGAACCTGCTGGAGGGCGACGAGGAGGACATACATCGCCTTGTCCTCGATGATCGCGAGGTGGGCGACGCCCGCTGGTTTAGCCGAGACGAACTCATGGATGCGCTGGCGCGCGGTACGGTTCATTTAGCAGTGCCTTCATCGATTGCGCTCAAAATGATAGAGCAATGGTATGGAGCAAAATTAGGTTAGAATATCAAGTATGAATGAAAATACAGAACATGCTCCAAACCTGAGCATTCCGGAACACTTGAACTACTCCGAAGATCACGTATGGGTGGATACATCTGTATCGCCTGCCGTTCTGGGCATTACAGAGTATGCTGCAGAGCAATTAGGTGATTTGGTCTTCGTCGATGTGCCTGATACAGATACCGAGGTACGTGCGGGTGATGAGCCCGTAGAGCTCGAGTCTGCGAAGGCCATTTCTACCATGGTTATCCCTGTTTCTGGCACTATTAAGTACGTTAACCAGGCGGTGGTTGATGATCCAGAAGTCATCAATGGTGACCCTTATGGTGAGGGTTGGATTGTAAAGATCGAACTCGATGATGACGAACCTGAACTCTTAGATGCAGAAGGTTACGCCAAGATTGTCAAGTAGGACGAAGAATCCATCCGAATCCGGGCAAACGAGAAAGACGAAGAGAACCAAGCCAATCGTAGCTCAGCGCACCCGCACTACGATTGATCGTCCCTCGGTTCGTGAGCAGCCGGAACGCAAGCCTGCGCATGTGCAGCTCATGCGCAGGCTGATTACGAAGGCATTCGGTGCTTGGTATAGTCTCTCCACACATTGCGCCACGCGAGCCGGCTGGGCCCCGCGTGTAGAGCCTTATGTGGGCTATGGTACGGAAAAGTTTTCGCGCATTATTTGCCGCACTGTTTTTGGGGCTCCCGGTCATGGGCTGAGACGACGCATTGGTCGCGGCATTCAAAATATTTTTATGATTCCCGCTCCAAAAGTGCCCGTGCGCATCAGCATTGACGGCATTCCTGTGCTGACGGCTCAGGTGGGCGATCTCAATCAATTCGATACCTTGGACTCCATCGCTCAATCGGATATCAGCAAAATCAATACGGATGCCCAAGGCTACATGGATTTGCTTGCCAAGCGGGATATGACGCCGGGCGTGCACACCATTACCTACTCGGTTAAGCACCGTGCGCCCGTATCTTCGCCGCTGTATATCAGCCCAGACGGCTCACCCGTAGGTATTATTTCGGATGTAGATGACACGATTATGGTGTCACAGGTACCACAAATCGCGCAGGCCACGCTGACCTTCCTTTTCAAAGATCCAAAGCGACGCACCTCCGTGCCCGGCATGGCTGTTTTTTACAATAAAATTGCCCAATTATTTCCGGGTGCGCCCTTCTTCTACCTCTCCACCTCTCCATGGAATGTGGAGGGAAGCATTCGTGAGCTGATTCGTTCCCATGGTTTCCCACAAGGTCCGATTTTGCTGCGCGATATCGACCCGCGTCCGAAGACATTTGTGCCCTCCGGCGTGCAGCACAAGCTCGAATTTGTACAGCAGCTCATGTCTGATTTTCCGCACATGCGTTTCATCGTGCTGGGTGATGATGGGCAGCAAGACCCTACCACCTATGCGCGCTTAACGCGACTGTACCCGGGCAGAATTCTCGCCATAGGAATTCGCCAACTCACCAGCGACGAAAGACATTTACAACAGATACTCACGCCTACAAGCACGCCTGATGTGGATGTACCTGTTTTTTATGGACAATCAGGCGTCAATTTGATGACCACAATGCTGCCAACTTTGGAAGCATTGGCTGAAAAAGAATACGGACCACACGATGAATAATTATTTCTCAACTCACGGCGTCAGCCGCGATGAGATTCCAACCGCACAAAAAATCCCCACAGTACGCGAGCATTTCGGTAAAACATTTACGGATAATTACGAATGGTTGAGAAATAAAGATTCCCAAGATGTCCGCGATTTTGTGGCGCGCCATAACCATTTCACAGACACCCTTACCCAGGGTTTCAGCGCACTAACCGCCACACTGTTTGATGAGCTGAAAAACCGCGTCCAAGAAACGGATATGAGCGTGCCTACGCGCATAGGCAAGTATTGGTATTTTGCGCGCACACAAGAAGGCAAGCAGTACGGCATGCAAAGTCGCGTGCCGATTCGCGATGATAACGACTGGACAGCGCCAGAGATTAAGGCTGATGAGCGTTTAGACGGCGAAGAAGTCGTTTTCGACGCCAACAAAGAGGCTGAAGGCTATGATTTCTTCCGTTCAGGCGGATCTGATCTCGATAAATCCGGTCAGATTTTGCTGTACAGCATCGATACCACCGGCGATGAGCGTTACGATATTCACCTGCGGGATTTGAGCACGGGTAAGGATTTGCCGGACGTCATCACAGGCGTAAGCTCTGGAGCTTTTATTACACCAGATGGTGCATGGGTATTCTATATCCGCACCGACGAGGCATGGAGACCCTGCGAACTGTGGCTACACAAGGTGGGCACGGATGCAAGCACGGATAAACTTGTCTGGCAGGAAGAGGATGAGCGCTTCTGGATGGGCAGCGGCCTGTCCTTCGATGAATCCATGATTATCATCGATACGAGCTCCAAAACCACCTCGGAGACCTGGCATCTTCCGGTGTCTGATATCGAAGGCTTGCTTTTGCCGGACGACGACCCCTGCGCTCGACGATTTGAGGTGTTTATCCCGCGTACTGAGGGCGTGGAATACGATGTGCTTTTTGCGAAATTCGAAGGCGCAGACAGTGATGGTAGTGATATTCCTGTGGCCGTGGTGGTGCACAATGTCAATCATCCTAACTTCGAAATCGACATTGTGGATATGCGTCATCACACAGGCGAGTACACGCTGGGTGAGGGTGTGTGTATTGCCGTGGGGTCGGATTATGGGTGTGAAAATGCATCTGAGGAAGACCGTGCGCGCTCTGTGAGTGAAGCCTATTTTAATCCGGTAAATCCAGCCATTTTGCAGGGGGCTTCCGGTTTGCAGGTCGGTGGACTGGGCGTCTACAAGGACTTTATTACCCTGAGATATCAGGCGGAGGGCTTAGGGCACTGCGCCCTTATCACCAAACAGCAGGCCTTTGAAGACTGGCAGGCGGGTCGTCCGTGGAGCTTTACCGTGCTGGGTGAGGATCTTGACAACGTCATCCCAGCTGTGGGATTTGGCGCCAATCCGTCCTATGATGCGCCTGTGCTGCGCTATGGGTACGGTTCATACACTCAGCCTAGCCAATTGCGTGAGCTCAATGTGCACACTGGCGAGGATATATTGCTGAAGCGTGCCAATGTGCTTAACTATGATGAGACTTTGTATGCGGAACGCCGCATGTGGGTGAAGGTGCGCGATGGCGTGCGTGTGCCCGTTTCGCTCGTGTGGAAGCGTGGCTTGGTGCCGAGTTTGGATAACCGCGATGCAAGCGACGTGGAGCTAGAAGCTCCTGTGCTGTCTACACTGTATAAGGTTCAAGAGACAGCTGTATCGCCGCAAGCCTCGCCTATGTTTATTACCGGCTACGGGTCCTACGAAATTGGCTTGGGTCCGAGCTTTTCTGTGGCGCGCCCGAGTATGCTGGACCGCGGCGTTGTCTATGCGGTGGCTCATATCCGCGGTGGTGGTGAAATGGGTCGTGCATGGTATGAGCAGGGCCGCCGTCTGCATAAGAAAAACACCTTCAATGACTTCGTCGATGTGACGGCTGCGTTAGAAGCGGCAGGCATTGCTGATGCGCAGCGTACCGTAGCAAATGGTGGTTCTGCGGGTGGTTTACTTATGGGTGCGGTGCTCAATCAAGCGCCGTTCCTGTATGTAGGCATCGAAGCAGATGTGCCTTTCGTAGACGCGTTGACTACTATTTTGGACGAGTCTTTACCGCTGACGGTCACAGAATGGGATGAATGGGGAGATCCGCTCCACAATGAGCAGGTTTACGATTATATGAAGTCCTATACGCCGTACGAAAATGTGATGACCGCTCAAGAGCGCGTCGAAGCCTTTGGTACCGCGTATTTCCCTGTTGTGTTCGCTACAACCTCAATGAACGATACACGCGTACTCTACGTGGAGCCTATGAAGTGGATTGCACGTTTGAATGAGCCAGAAGTGGGCGCAGAAGCCTTCGTCAAGATCGAGGTGGAAGCGGGCCATGGGGGCGTAACGGGCAGATACAAGCAGTGGGAAGAAGTATCCTTAGAAAATGCGTGGACTTTAGACCTCATGAAACTGTCCAATTAATGAAACGTGGTGGTCACTAAATGGTCATGTCCTCGTAGACTGGGGACATGGCAGATACGCAGAAATTTAACATTGCAGTTATTCCTGGCGATGGCATAGGAAAAGAAATTACCCCTCAAGCTCAAGCTGTTATGGAGGCTGCAACTCAGGGTGTTGCTCAGTTCACTTATACGCCGTTTGATCTCGGCGCGGATAGGTATTTGCGCGATGGCGTTATCCTCACGGATGAGATTCTGGAGGAGATCAAGAAAAATGATGCCATTTTGCTCGGTGCTATTGGCGATCCCCGCGTGAAGGCAGGCGTGCTCGAGCGAGGATTGCTCCTGAAAATGCGTTTTGCGCTGGATCACTACATCAATTTGCGTCCATCCAAGCTCTTCAAGGGCGTACAGTCGCCGCTGGCTCATCCGGGAAATATTGATTTTGTGGTGGTGCGCGAAGGTACCGAAGGGCTGTATGCCGGTGCCGGTGGTTCCACACATGCGGGTACGGCAGACCAAGTGGCTACGGAAGTGTCCATAAATTCTGCACGAGGCGTGGAACGTACCGTGCGCTATGCGTTCGAACTCGCCATGAAGCGCCGCAAGCACGTCACTTTGGTGCATAAGAAGAACGTACTCGTTAATGCTGGCGATATGTGGCAACGCATCGTCGACGAAGTGGGAGCACAATACCCAGAAGTCAGCCACGATTATCTGCATATCGATGCCACTACCATTTTTATTGTTACCGATCCGGGACGCTTTGACGTCATCTTGACCGACAATTTGTTTGGCGATATTATTACCGACGAAGCAGGTGCAGTGGTTGGTGGCGTTGGATATTCCGCATCTGGAAATATCAATGCTTCAGGCGCATATCCGTCTATGTTTGAACCAATTCACGGCTCCGCTCCAGACATTGCTGGTCAGGGCATAGCAAATCCAACGGCGGCCATTTTGTCAGCAGCTATGCTTCTTCGCCACCTAGGCTTAGAGGATGCTGCCAGACGCATTGAAGATGCCGTTGAAGAGGATATTGCACGTAATGGTTCTACCCAGCGCTCCACAGACGAGGTAGGGCAGGATATCATTGCAAGAATTCGACAAGCATAATCAAGAACTTTCAGACAATACCCTGCGTGGAGAGTACAAGGTGCCGGGTGGCAAACTCGTGGCCGTGCAGCTCTCCACGCATTCCGGGCACATCACACGACTGAGCCTGGATGGGGATTTTTTTATCGACGGTGTGGATGACCCAACGCAGGTCGTGAACTATCTAGAAAATCAATTACTGGCTGTCAGCGCCACGGCTGCAATGAAGCAGACACAGCAAGCCTTTCATCACGCTCAATTCGTAGGACTGACCGCTCAGGCTATCGATACGGCCATTGAACGCGCCTTGCACAGTCGCTCTGGAGAGCCGTCGTATACGACTGAGATCACGTCTGCGCCTGCAGCAACTACCGTAACCCCCGTAAGTAGAGCTACAGAAGAAAAAATAACGCAACTCAGCCCCGCCTGGAGCGCGTATGATATCGCCGTATTAAGTGACGATACGCCCCAAAGTCCGGCCATGCATATGGCCTTGGATGAGGTGCTTGCCCAGCAAGTGGCGGATGGGAAACGGGGACCCACCCTGAGATTTTGGCAGTGGGCGCACAGCGCGGTGGTCATCGGTCTCCACCAAAGTGTGAGCAATGAGGTCGATGTGCAACGTGCGCGCGAGCTGGATATCGACGTGGTACGGCGCATGACCGGTGGTGGCGCTATGTTCATCGAACCGGGCAATACCATTACCTACTCGCTGTATATTCCTCGAGATTTTCTCGAAGGACTTCAAGGCTATGAGGCGTATAAGCGCTGCGATGAATGGGTGCTGCTGGCGCTCAACAACCTCGGCATCGACGCACATTACAAGGCTATTAATGACATCACGTCACCGGCAGGAAAAATTGGTGGGGCAGCTCAGCGACAGTTCCGTCCCAGCGCAGGTAGTCGCGGCCCGGGTTGTGTGCTGCACCATGTGACTATGGCGTACGATATTGATGCGTCAAAAATGCTGGAGGTTCTGCGTATTTCTCGCGAAAAATCAGCGGATAAAGCCGTAAAATCCGCAGCTAAACGCGTGGATCCACTCAAAAGTCAGACCATGCTGAGCAGAGATGAGATGGTGCAGGCTTTGCGTGGTGAAGCGTTGGATATTCTGCCGCATTCACATGCCGATACGGTGGATGCGGCCACCCAGTCTCAAGCTCAAACACTGGCTAAATCCAAGTACAGCACGACTGAGTGGACCTACGCCATTCGTTAGTCTTCCTCAGCAGGCCCACACATCATCCAAATTATTGGTTGATTGGGCTGGTAAAGTAGAAGAAGTCTGACTTTGAGGAGGCAGTTATGGGATATGTAAAGAACAATGGCGTGCGCGATACTATCAATAAAGCAAGCACGGGCTTATTTCAGCTGGTGTATAAGGAAGCTGTCAAGCCTTTTGTTTTTGATCAGTCGCCGGACGATGCCCATACGCAAATGCTTCAATTCGCACGTGTAACGCGCAATATTCCGCCACTGATGTGGGCATTGCGCGGCATGATGGATTACACGGATCCGATTCTCGAAACAGAGGTTATGGGCATAAAATTCCATAATCCTTTCGGACTTTCTGCAGGCTTGGATAAGGACTGCGATTTGCCGGTTTTGCTCGACAATATTGGCTTTGGTTTTGAAACCATCGGTTCGATTACTTCACGCCCCTGCAAGGGCAATCCGCGTCCGTGGTTCCATCGCCTGCCGGAATATGCGTCCATGATGGTGCATGTAGGCTTAGCTAACGACGGCATTGCTCAAGTCATGCCACGCATTGAAAAGGCTTATCTCAACTCCAAAACAATGCGTATTTCCACCTCTATCGCACGCACGAATGACCACCTCACGGGCGATATTAGCGAGGGTGTGGAAGATTATGCAAAATCCGTAAGGCGTGCGGCAAATCGCACACATATGTTGGAAATCAATATTTCCTGCCCAAATACCATGGTGGGCGAGCAGTTTACGAAGCCAGAGAATCTCGATCAGCTCTTCACCGAGCTTGATACGATTGACCATTCTCAGCCTTTGCTGGTCAAGATGCCGAGCGATAAGTCGTGGGAAGAATTCAAGGAATTGCTGGATGTCTTGGCAGACCACAAGGTGGATGGTGTTTCCATTGCCAATCTGCGTAAGGATCGCAATGGTTTGGATGTGCCGCCGGATTGGGAGGGTGGTCTTTCCGGTCTGCCGACGATTGGCCTCAATAATGCCCTGATTGAGCGAACCTTCCGGGAGTATCACGACCGCTTTACGATTGCGGGTATTGGTGGTGTATTCACGCCTGAGCAGGCATATGAGAAGATTCGCAAGGGCTCGAGTCTGGTGATGTTTATCACGTCACTCATGTATCGCGGGCCTCAAAACATTACCGTGCTTAAGCGCGGTCTTGCACAGCTGCTACGTCGTGATGGCTTTAGCTCGGTAGAGCAGGCCGTGGGCATTGATGTGCAGTAATGTCTATGAACGCTGAAAGAACTGTCGCATAAACAGATAAAAACAGATAAAGTGGTGGCGGAAATCCTGACTAGAGGATTTCCGCCACCACTTGTATAGGCAACGTAGCCGTCTAATTGTTGTTATTGCTACTGTTGTTGCTGTTATTTGAATTATTCGTCGTCGTGCTGCTACTGGACGAGGAGCGACCTGAGCCATTCATTAAGGTGTTATCCGCCACGCCGTAGCTGGTATCGTCTGGGATATTTGCCTCCGTGGTGTACGTCGTCAGGAATTGCTTCACCATAGGCGCAGCCACGTACTCACCATACCAATTTCGACGTGTGACGCCGTTAATGGTGCGGCCCGTCAACGCCAGCTGGGACTCCATATTTCCAGCTACGCCGAATACGGAAACACCGTTGGTAAAGGCGGCGGTGGAGAGGAAGTAATCCTCAGCCGTACCAGTTTTCGCGTAAGTCTTGCGGTTCGACAGGTTTGCAGACGTTGCCAAACCGACCGTTGCTGACTGGTTCAGCACGTAAGACACGGTTTGTGCCACATTCTCAGGAATAGCTTGAGCACAGTTCGCAGATGGAACTTCGTACTCGGTGCCATCCTTTTCCACCTTGGAGATAGCAATAGGGTCGCACTTCACACCCTTGGCAGCAATGGTGGCGTACACATTTGCCATGGTCAGCGGTGCTACGTTCAAAGAACCGATAACCATTGGTGCAAACAGCGTGTCGTGGATATCGCTCTGGTTGGTAATGGCGTTGTGATAACCCAGAGCCGTTGCCGTATCTGCAATGGCGCACAGACCAATCTTTTGGGCCATAGACGCCTGCGTGGTGTTATGAGAGCGCAAAATACCTTGATATGGCGTTTCTGGGCTGACCGTACCACCCGTTGCATTTTGCACCTGCCATGTGCCCGTCGTAGTCATATTGCACGGGAAGCTAGAATTGGCGTACGAGGTGTATGTAGCCAAGCTTTCGTTGGCATAATGTCCGTTTTGGAGCCATGCCACCAAGTTAATGGGCTTAAAAGTAGAACCTGGTAGCACACCCTGCGCACCACCATCCTCTTGATCTACCGCATAATTTACAGCCGTATGCGTGCCAGAAGCGTCGGCTGACGCATCGTAGGTACGATTTTGAGCTAGTGCAAGCACCTCGCCGGTGCCAGGCTTGATAGCAGCGATAATGGACTCGATGCCCGAGGCATCGTCCTCCGGTACAGCGGCGCGCACCGCATCCGAAGCTGCATTCTGCGCGGTAACATCCATGGTGGTGACAATGTTGAGACCACCCTGATACAAGAGCTTGCGCCTGTCATCACGGGTTTCGCCGAATTGCGAGGAAGATAGAATCTTATTGACCACATAATCGCAGAAATATGCAGCATTTCCAGCGGTTTGGCAACCAACCGGCACATCCTGCACATCCAACATGTCTGAAACATTGACAGCTTTGGCTTGAGCAACCTCTTCTTCGCTGGCGTAGCCTTGTCCCTGCATCAAATCGAGCACGATATCGCGCTGCTGCTGAGCCGCATCCGGATGGAGCGTTGGATCATATGCCTGAGGATTCTTGGTAATGGCAGCAATCATGGCCGCCTGACCAAGATTTAAATCCTTTGCGCTGATATTAAAGTAACGACGAGCCGCCGTTTCTACACCATACACGCCGGAACCGAACTGAGCGATATTGAGATAGCCTTGCAAAATTTCGGCCTTGGAATATGATTTTTCCAATTGCACGGCCAAGAGCATTTCGCGCAACTTACGAGCAATGGTATCTTCCTGAGCGTGATATGCAGCAATTGGATCGTCGGCATTGTTTGCCTGATCGATCAAAATATTTTTCACATATTGCTGGGTCAGCGTAGAGCCACCCTGGGTGTCGCCTTTGGAAATATACGTCTGAACAAATGCGCGCAACACGCCCGTAGCATCCACGCCGGAATGCTCAAAGAATCGGCGGTCCTCACGCGCGACCACCGCCTGCTGCATGATCTGAGAAATATCCTTCAGAGGCACAATAATGCGGTTTTGCGTGTAGAAGGTAGCGATGAGGGTAGTGCCATCAGAAGCGTACATGCGGGACTGCTGTGGAAGATCTTCCAGATCAAAATTCACATCATCCAGTCCAGCACTCATCTGTGGCTCAATCGCGTTTGTAATCACGCTTGCGCCCACAACTGCTGGCATCACCACGCCAGAGGCTACAACGCCGCCCATAACGCAGAATAAAAGATACGACAAAAGCAGTGTGAACACACGCTTTGCTGTCAGTGGTTTTTTCTTCCCGGTTTCTTCAGACATGAGCCCTATTTTAGCGTGATATATGCCCTTGAAAAGAGGTGCTTAAGAGGACGGCACAATATCGCTACGAAAACCACTCATAATAGTTCACTTCGCTGTGCGTTTACTGGAAATAAGCGGGAAGTTCGCACATTTCACAGTGATAAGGCCCTGAAAATCTAGGTCGACGTGGGCGCGCATGTGCACGCGGGCACACACGTCGACCAGCATCTGATGTCGTTAGTGGCGTGCGCGAAGAATTAAATTACCTGGCTGGTAAATAATAATGGTGCGACCCTCGCGAGCAATCCAGCCGCGATTTGTAAAGTCCATCAAAGCCTTATTGACGGTTTCGCGCGAGGTGCCCACCAGCTGCGCCAGTTCCTCCTGCGTTAAATCATGAGGGACGACCAAACCTTGCACCGTCGGTTCACCGAAACGCTTGGCCAAATCGATCAACGTCTTAGACAAACGTGCAGGTACATCCATAAAGACCAAATCGCTGATGCGTTCATTATTGCGACGCATGCGATTTGCCAACACTTGCAGCATATTCACAGCGACACGCGGATGCTCTCCCAGCCAAGAGAAAAGCACTTCAGAGGTCAATGACAGCGTAGAAGTACCATTGACCATGCTGATAGCCGATGCGGTGCGCGGCCCGCCATGAGGATCAAAAACCGGAATTTCGCCGGCAATCTCCCCAGCGCCGGCAATGCTGAGAAGCTGTACGCGATAATCGTACGATTCGCGTGTAAGCTTGATGCGACCTCGCTCAATAATGTACATATTGGTATCTTCATCGCCTTCGTGGAAGATATAGTCGCCTTTGTTATAGGTGTGATGCTCCAGATATGGCAAGAGTTGGTGAGCATCATCTAATGACACGTGTTCAAAAAGCGCAGTATGTAGAAGCGTACGCTCTTCAACGCTGAGAGTGTCATCGCTTAGCATCTTTGGGTCAGCGATCATGCGTTTTCATCCCTCTGTTCAACGCGGTTTACAACAAACTTCTTCCATAATAGTCAAACTGGATGAAATCGTGTCAATGTTTTTAGTTTCTTTTAAAGAAATGGTTAATTCTGTTTGGTTTTACGCTCGAAATTGTGCGATAATGTTCACATGATTTCTTCACAGAGGCAACAATTAATTCTTGGTCGTTTGCGCACGCGTGGTGCTGTACGCATTGCGGGACTCGCGGATGAGTTTGGCGTGTCAGCTATGACGATTCGTCGTGACATCGCAGAACTGGCGGATAAGGGCTTGGTTAAGCGCGTGCACGGTGGAGCTGTGTCGAGCTCGACCCTGCTGGCAGAGCCGTTGTTCGCCGTGAAGTCTCAAATGGATGTAGGTCTAAAGGATTCCATTGCGATGAAGGCGGTGGAGCTGGTGCAGCCGGGCGATGTGATTGCTATCGGCGGTGGTTCGACCACCTATGTGTTTGCGCAGCACCTGCTGGAAAGCGAAAATTCTACAGGCATTACCATTTTGACGAATTCTTTGCCGGTGGCGGAACTTGTCCAAACCGCAGAAAATAAGGATGTGGAAGTCATTGTAACGGGTGGTGTGACGACGCGCTCCAACTCCTTGGTGGGACCCCTTGCAGATCGCGTGATTTCTTCACTCCGTGTGAATCTGCTTTTCTTGGGTACGCATTCGGTGTCGGTGCCGCGCGGTTTCTTGACGCCTAATTCTTTGGAGTCCTCTACGGCGGCTGCGTTGATGTCCATCGCCAACCACACGATTGTGCTCACGGATCACACGAAGTGGCAGCTAACCTCGCTGTCGCTGTTTGCAGGCTTCGATGATGTGGATACGATTATTACGGATTCTGGTATCAGTCCGGAAGATGTGGCGGCCACGCGTGAGGTGGCGCGAAATCTTATCATTGCCGATTAGCTCTAGGAAATGTGCGTGCATGAAATTCTCGCTCTGCGTGTTGTGAGAGTTTGTGGCATCGTGAGAAAGATTATTGAAGAAAAACTCATGTTTTGACAAGTTTATAACATAAACTCACATAAATCGCACAGTTTGGGACAATATTTTGGTATACTGTGAGACATGAGTACATTCACACAGTACGTACCAGGACGGTACGCTTCAGAAAATATTCGTATCACACAGACGACGTTGTCTGACGGTCGAGATTTCTTCTATCTCGATGATGACAAGCAGTACGTTTCTGGTGAAAAGACACGCGAGTTGGTAGACCCTCGCCAGTTGACCAATCGTTATGAGCCAGGCATCGATGGCGAGGGCAATCCTATGCCTGTTCAGGCTCCTGAAATGCGCCAAGATCCGTTGACAGGTGACTGGATTCCTATGGCCACGGCCCGTATGAATAGGCCAATTACAGCCGGTCCAAACACCACAGCCTCGGGAAATCCTCTGGCGGCACGCAAGCCAGGCGATCCTTACCAAGATGGCGAAGTGCCAGATACGGATTACAACGTCGTAGTTTTTGAAAATCGTTTCCCATCTATGACGCGTGTGCCGGGTATTCCAGATGTGGTAACCCATGTGGATGGCAATCCCTTGTGGAAGTCCAAGCCAGCCGTGGGACGCTGCGAGGTCGTCTGCTTCGACCCGAATGAAAAGGGTCTTCCAGCAGATCTTTCTTTGAAGCGTATGCGCACGGTTGTAGAGGCATGGGCGTTTAGAACAGCGGAAATTAGCGCTATCGAAGGCATCGAGCAGATTTTCCCATTCGAAAATCACGGTCAGGAAATTGGCGTTTCCCTCTCTCATCCGCACGGCCAGATTTATTGCTATCCATTCATTGCGCCACGTCTGGAAACCGAATTGCAACATACGCAGGCATATTTCGAAAAGAATGGTACAGACTTGCTGACCGACTTAAAGAAGGCTGAAATTGAAGCCAATCAGCGTATCGTGCTACGCAATGATACGTGGGTGGGTTATGTGCCTGCCGCTGCGCGCTGGCCGCTCGAGGTGCATGTGCAGCCTCTGCGTGACGATGTACGCACCCTCGAGGAATTGAATGATGAGGAGCGCTGGGGCTTGGCGCAGATGTACTCGCAGCTTCTTAAGCGGGGCAATGCATTCTTCGATACGGGCGATGGCAAGGGCATGGATCTGCCATATATTTCGGCATGGCATCAGGCTCCTATCCACGATGAGAGGCGAGAGAATTACCGTTTGAATCTGCAATTCTTCTCCTTCCGCCGTTCGGCAAATAAGATCAAGTATTTAGCGGGATCCGAGTCGGGCATGGCAGCGTGGATTTCAGATACCACGCCAGAAAAGATAGCTGCACGATTCCATGAATTGGGCTCCATCGATATCTCGGACGTGACGGACTAGGAGTACTACTATGGCACAGATTGAATTTATTGACGTGCTCAACGTTGAAGACGGCTCTCGCGCAGCAACAGAGCTTTTTGAGCAGAGCTTTGGTTATGCACCAGAAGGTGTGTGGGATGCGCCTGGCCGTGTCAATATCATTGGCGAGCATACGGATTACAACGAGGGCTTGTGCTTGCCTATTGCACTGCCTCATCGCACATTTATTGCGCTCTCCCCGCGTGAAGATACAAAGGTACGCGTCATCTCCACCCTGTCTGAGGGTAAGGTAACAGAAACGGATCTCGCAGGCTTGGAAGCGGGCGGCGTCGATGGTTGGGCCGCTTACCCAGCAGGTGTGGCGTGGGCATTGCGCGAACGTGGAGGATACGGCGATAAGGTCCAGGGCTTCGATGCAGCTTTTTCCTCCAGTGTGCCTCTAGGCGGTGGATTGAGCTCATCGGCGGCTATGACCTGCTCCACGGCCTTGGCCTTGGATGACGTGTATGGACTGGGCCACGGCAATAGTGATGAAGGCCGTGTATTCCTCATCTCGATGGCTATGGCAGCCGAGAATGATATGGCCGGCGCTGCAACGGGTGGTTTGGATCAATCTGCCTCCATGCGTTGCCAGGCGGGTAAGGCTCTGCTCCTTGACTTTAATCCGGCTCTGTCTGCCATGGAGAGTGCATCCCAGCATGATTTCGATTTGGATAAGCTGGGATTGGAATTGCTCGTGCTGGATACGCAAGCACCGCACTCCTTAAATGATGGACAGTACGAGTCGCGTCGCCGGGTATGCGAAGAATCCGCGGAAAAGCTGGGCGTTGCATCCTTACGCGTGGTGGCAGACCGTATCCATGCTTTGCCGGAAAAAGAACGTGCTCTTGCCTTGGATGCAGTGTTGGAACGTTTGGATACGGAAGAAGCAAAGAAGCGCGTGCGCCACGTGATTACCGAAATTGGCCGCGTTACTGAATTTGTCGATGCCTTTAAAGACGGCGATGTCCAAACATCGGGCGCATTACTCAATGGCTCACATAATTCCTTGCGAGATGACTATGAAGTCACCGTACCTCAGCTGGATGTGGCTGTGGACGTGGCACGTGACAATGGTGCCTATGGTGCACGCATGACGGGCGGTGGCTTTGGCGGATCCATTATCGCCTTGGTAGATAAGGGCGAAGCCATTCATATCGCTCAAAAGATCGCAGACACCTTTGAAGAAAAGGGCTGGAATGCTCCGCGCGCGCTCGCGGTAGTAGCGTCCAATCCTGCAGAGCGGGTGCGGTAAGTTTCGCGCAAAATACCGCAGCATACAATTGTGCTCCACGTGTGAAAATCACACGTGGAGCACAAGAATTATAAGAGTCGAATTAATTCTTAAAGCTGTGTACAGGGGCTGGAATGTGTCCGCCACGATACACGAATTCAGAACAATCTGAGGTATTCACCGGCATAATTGGTGCACGACCCAAAAGTCCACCGAATTCAGCGGTATCGCCCACCTTCTTGCCAATAACAGGAATTACGCGTACGGCTGTAGTTTTCTGATTAATCATGCCAATGGCTGCTTCATCCGCGATAATACCCGAAATGGTTGCAGCGGTGGTGTCGCCTGGGATAGCAATCATATCCAAGCCCACCGAGCAGACGCAGGTCATAGCCTCGAGCTTCTCGATGGTCAGATTGCCATTCGTAGCAGCATCAATCATGTTCTTATCCTCGGAAACTGGGATAAACGCACCAGACAGGCCACCCACATAGCTGGAGGCCATAATGCCGCCCTTCTTCACCTGATCGTTGAGCATAGCCAAAGCCGCAGTCGTTCCCGGACCACCGACCTGAGAGAGACCAATCTTTTCTAAGATCTCACCCACGGAGTCGCCTACAGCAGGCGTTGGAGCCAGCGACAGGTCGATAATGCCGAAAGGCACGCCCAAACGCGCAGAAGCCTCCTGAGCCACGAGTTGACCCACGCGCGTAATCTTAAAGGCCGTGCGCTTAATGGTTTCGCACAAGAATTCAAAATCCTTACCCTTGGCCTCATCCAGTGCGCGCGACACCACGCCCGGTCCGGAAACACCCACATTGATGACCACATCGCCTTCCGTGACGCCGTGGAAAGCACCGGCCATAAATGGATTGTCATCTGGCGCATTGCAGAAGACCACGAGCTTGGCATTGCCCAAGGAATCTTGATCGGCAGTAGCCTCAGAAACCTCGCGAATCACCTGACCCATCAAGGCCACCGCATCCATATCCAGTCCGGTACGGGTGGAGCCCACATTCACGGAAGCGCAGACGAAATCGGTAGTAGACAAAGCTTGAGGAAGAGAACGGATGAGAAGCTCTTCAGAAGGCGTCATACCCTTAGAAACCAAGGCAGAGAAACCACCGAGGAAGTTTACGCCCACGGTTTTTGCTGCACGATCCAATGTCTGGCAGACCTTCACATAATCTTCGGTGGTTGTGCAGGCGCTGGCGCCCACCAAGGAAATAGGCGTGACGGAAATGCGCTTGTTTACAATAGGAATGCCGTAATCGCGCTCGATATCCTGCCCCACCTGAATGAGGTCCTTGGCATAAGTCGTAATTTTGTTATAAATCTTTTCACACAACACATCTACGTCATCGCTGACACAGTCGAGCAGCGAAATACCCATAGTAATTGTGCGCACATCGAGCTTTTCCTGCTCGATCATTTGGTTCGTCTCATGGACTTCCATAATATTCAGCATGAAGAAACTCCTTAGTCCTCGCCGAAATACGGATGAATAATTCTTTTCGGTTTAGATGCGGTGCATTTTAGTGAAAATTTCCTCGCGCTGGCAACGCACATTTACGCCAATATTTTCGCCAATTTTCTCCAGCTGCTGGGTAAGCTCATCAAATTCCACAGTCGATTGCGAGTAGTCCACAATCATCATCATGTTGAAGAAACCATCGATAATGGTTTGCGAAATATCGAGAACATTCACGTGAGACTCAGATAAATATGTACACACGCGAGCAATAATGCCAACGGTATCCTGACCGACAACGGTGATAATGGCTTTATTCATGACGAATCCTTGAAAGTTGGAAGGCTAGAATTATACGGAAATCCGCATGTACCTAAAGTATAACGATTTTAAGGAACATACTGGATGCGCGGCTCAGAAGCAGGAGTCGAGAGGTTAAAAAGCTGAGCATGGCCCAGTAACGCACATGCTCAGTTGCGATGGTCGGTGACTTTCGCGTATTACAATTCTTCCGTTTCGCCCGCGCCTGAAAAACCGAGCTGGCGCCAAGCTTCATACAAGGCGATAGACGCCGTATTCGTCAGATTCAGGGAACGCAAGCTCGGACGCATCGGCAGCTTCACCTGCTCTGCCACATGAGGGCCAAAGAAAACATCCATCGGATCTGGGATATCGCCGGGCTCTGGGCCAAAGAGCAAAATATCCGTAGGCCTATACTCAATCTCCGTATAGGTCTTCTCCGCGTATGCGGTAAATGCGATAATGCGCGAGTCTGGCATGGCTTCCACCATGGCTTCGAAGCTCGGATGAATCACCACATGAGCCATATCGTGATAATCCAAGCCCGCACGGCGTAGCTTCGTGTCCTTCAAATCAAAGCCCAGCGGCTCGATGAGGTGCAAAATCGAACCCGTTACCGCACACAGGCGGATGGCAGAACCCGTATTTCCGGGAATGCGTGGCTCATAGAAGCACAGGTGTGGCGTTTGCGTGACGCGTTTGCTCGCCTCAATGGCGGTCAGCATGGTGTCAGAAACGGTAATAGGATTGCCATGAGCATCGGTAATGAGCTCATCGGGCGCATAGGTCTTTTTGCGGTACCCATACTCAAACATGGCCGTCTGCTCTTGCACGGCCGCCTGCGGAATTTTACGTGTAGCCGTGGCTGGATTTTGTGCGGCGTTTGTAGAATCGTGCGCACTTGTGTTTTGCTCGTTCGTCATATGCACGACAATAGTAACGATGACAGACCAGAAGAATTTTGCACAAGCGGCTCAGAAACTCTATCCAGAACTGGAGCGATGGTGGCATCAGTCGGCTCGAGATTTTCCTTGGCGCTTTGGGAAAACCACCGCTTGGGGTGTGCTGCTGTCTGAGGTGATGAGTCAGCAAACACCGATGACACGTGTGCTTCCGTATTGGCTGAACTGGATGAATGTGTGGCCTACGCCCGCTCATTTGGCTCAATCTACGCCCGCAGAGGTGATTACAGCATGGGGGACCTTGGGTTATCCGCGTCGTGCTTTGAGATTGCGTGAATGTGCACAAGCTATTGTGGACCAATACGAGGGCAAGGTGCCTGATACGTATGACGATCTCGTGGCTCTGCCAGGAATTGGCGATTACACGGCCAGTGCGGTGCTTGCTTTTCATTATCATCGTCGAGTAGCCGTTATCGACACCAATATCCGTCGCGTGCTTTCGCGATCCTTGGCGGGGGAGGAATCTCGCGGTGGAGCCACCACTGCACAGGAAAAGCGCATCGCTCAAGCCACACTGCCGCAGGATGTGCAGCAATCAGTAACGTGGAATCAAGCCACTATGGAGCTGGGTGCCACCGTCTGCACAGCTAAGAACCCGCAGTGCGCTCAGTGCCCGCTCGAAAGTAATTGCGCCTTTGTTGCCGCCGGCTTCCCCGGCCTAGGTGAAAAACGCACGCGGCCAAAACAAAGTTTCCAAGGCACCAATCGCCAAGTGCGCGGCTTAATTTTAAAGGCCTTGCGTCACGCCGAAAATCATAAGCTTCCGTATAGTGCGATTCAATCCGTGTGGGAAAACCGTGCTCAATTAGACGAATGCATTGCCAGTTTGGATGAGGATGGACTGATTATCATCGCAGAAGATCACAGCCTCGCCCTGCCATAAACAGAAATATTTTCAATAATCGTTATAAAGGTTATCGAGTAAACTAAAAACATGGCTGCACAAAGAAAACGATCGAAGAAATTGGCACGTAAATTCCTTATCCGGCGCATCGTAGCTCTGCTGGCGCTGGTGGGCATCGTCGTTCTTGCAGTGTGGGGCGTGCGCTATTTTGCCGCCTCCTCACATGCCGACCCATCAAGCAGCACATCCGCATCCTCTCAAGATACTTCTGCAGAGGATGCGCAGAATTCTTCCGAATCGAGCGGAAACTTCCGCAGTGAAAAGGCGCAAGATTCGGGCATCCCAGATTGCAGCGCTAGTGATGTAGATATGAAGCTCATCGAAGATCAGAGCTCGCTGTATTCTGGAAATACCATGACCTTTACGAAGGATTTCACGCATAAGGGTGATACGGACTGCCTGCTCGATACCAGCGATGATGCTATGGTCATCGTCATTTCCAATGATCAAGGCGTGCAAATTTGGCGCAGTGACGCGTGCTCGGTAGATTCTGCAGATATCCTGCTGAGCCAAACGGATAATTACCAAAAGGTCACCACATGGAATGGTACGGTGTCCAATACAGCCGTGGACGATTCCATCTCCTCACGTGCGCAAGTTAACGCCAATGGCCACGGCTGCATGAATGAGGGCGAAGCCGCTCCGGTGGCAGCTGCCGGAGACTACACTGCAGAACTGATAAACAGCGCCGATGACACGATGAAATCGGATGCGGTGAAATTCAGCATCCTGTAAATTGCACAATTGTCACGACGGCTTGTGCGACTGCTGCCGCTAGTGCTTTGATAAGCCTAATTCTTGGATGACTGCGCCTAAAGAGGACACCTCCACGAGCTGGACGCCTTGCGGCTTGTCATACTGCACACCATTGCGCATTTTCGGTACTAAAATCTTCGTAAATCCTAGACGAGCAGCCTCACGAATGCGATGGTTTAACCGAGGAACGGGTCGGACTTGACCCGTTAAGGATACCTCGCCGATAGCCGCCGTTGTGCGGTTAATAGGCTGGTTTGAAGCCGCGCTCGCCAAAGCGGCCGCAAGCGCGAGGTCGCAGGCTGGCTCTTTTGCGGCTCCGCCCGCGATGGTGGATACATACAAGTCTTGCGCCAGTAGATTGATATGCGTATGCCGGTACAGCACAGCTACCAGCATGGCAAGGCGATTGGTATCCACGCCGTTGGTCGCGCGACGCGGGGTCGGCAGGACAGAGTTTGTCACCAAGGCCTGAATTTCTATGGGCAAACTGCGGTGTCCATCGATGGTAAAGCTGACGCAGGTGCCGGCAGGATTTTCATCGGAATCGCTCATAAATAAGCCGCTCGGATCGGTGACTTCTTCGATGCCATCGCCACTCATATCAAAGCATCCGATTTCATCCGTAGGTCCAAATCGATTTTTGACAGAACGCAGTAGACGCAGAGCAGTTTGAGTATCGCCTTCAAACTGGCATACCACATCTACGAGATGCTCCAGCGTACGCGGTCCTGCGATGGACCCATCTTTCGTGACATGCCCGACCAGCAGTATAGGAATATCATGCGTCTTCGCCATATTTATCAACGCGGTAGCCACTTCACGCACTTGCGTGGAACCGCCTGGGATGCCATCGACGTGTGCCGACTGAATAGTTTGGGCGGAATCCACAACGGCCAGAACGGGTTTTTCTTGCTCGATAAGAGACAACACCGTATCGAGATCGGTGGTGGAGGCCATCAGCAAGTTTTCATGCGAAGCGCCAATACGTGCGGCGCGCATTTGAATTTGAGCCAGAGATTCCTCACCAGAAATGTACAAAACTTTGGCGTGAGGGTCGAGGGTGACTTGCTGTGCAGCAATGTGTCCAGCTGTTTCCAACAGGAGGGTGGATTTGCCGATGCCCGGTTCGCCCGCCATAAGAATAACGGCTCCGGGGACGATGCCTCCGCCGAGTACACGGTCATACTCTTCAAAGCCAGTGTGTATGCGCGCGTGTTGTTTCACGGATGCGTCAGAGGTTGGCCGAACAAGATGACTGACATCCATGTGCAAAGGAGCCGCGGAAATGCCACCGTTTGATTTGCTTGAACTGCGCTGCGGGCGGGCTTCGTGGAATTCTTGAATGGTGCTCCATTCACCGCAATTTGGGCAGCGGCCGAACCATTTTGTACCATTCCACCCGCATTCGGTACACACAAATTGCGTTGCATTCTTAGCCATATGGCAACTGTATTTTTTCACTCCGACAACTCAGCTCTCGGAAGAGCGCAGGTGAGTTATCCACAATAGGAAAAGCAAGAGGCTCCAGATTTCTCTGGAACCTCTTGGAATTGAATGTTTTTCTGTCTCAGAATGGAGCGCGTTTAGAACTGGCTGGTGCTATTGCCAGTGTCCGTACTTCCCGATGATTCCGGACGCGTGAAATCGGTGTTTCCGTTGGGCTGAGGTGTATTCGTTTCTGGCTGAGCATATGGATTTGTGCTCTGCTGTGCAGCCTGAGCCGTCTGTGCGGGTTGGGATGGCTCGACTGGCTGAGAATACTGGGTTGGCTGAGTAGGCTGTGCTGTTTGCGTTGGCTGGCCATAAGCAGGCTGATTAATATCTGGCTGACCGTAGCTCTGCTGACTATAGCTCTGCTGACCATAAGGTTGCTGAGCTGGTGGATTTTGCCCGTTTGCGCCATACTGTGGTGTGCCATATTGTGCTGCGCCGCTTTGTGAAGCGCTCTGGGTAGCCTGAGTTGCCTGTGCAGGAGCGTTCTGTGCATACGGATTTGAAGGGCTTGCCTGTGGATCTTGTGGTGCAAAGCCTTGTGGAGCAAAACCACCCTGTGGCGCATAACCCTGCGGAGCGTAACCTTGTGGAGCAGCGCCGTTTCCATTCATCTGTGCCTGCTGAGCAAGCAATGCACGGTAGTATGCCGCACGTGTGGCCTGATGATAAGGCAGCACATACAAACCTGCTAAGCCGAAGGTAATACCAACGAGCAGATACCAACCGATGAAGGACAAATCCAGAACGAAAAGCTCGCCCTTATGTCCGCGCATCATTTCCTTAGAAGCCTTAATGGCCTCGGTAGACTTCACCTTGTATCCTTGGTTGCCCCAATCTTCCGTAATGTAGTAGCTCATGGAGTATGCGTAAGAAGCGATGATGCCTGGAATAACGAAGAGGAAGCTCCACAATGTGGTAAAAACGGCTGTGAGGAACCAGTTGATCAGTGTGCCGCCAGCTTTACCATGTGCAAATGGGCTGGAAATCTCCTGACCCAAATCACCATCGGTACCATCCACAATGTGCAGGAAGAAGATGGTCAGCATAACGCTTAAAATGCCAGCAACAATGCTGAAAAGCCATCCAAAACTGCTCTCATAGGTGTTGTAATACGAGGAATAGTTATCGTAATTTGAATACATGAGCATGCCTGTGAGGGCGGAAATCGTGGATGGAATGGTAAGAATACCCACAATAAATTCATAGATAATGATTGCAAGTACTGCTTTGCCCCATTTTCCAGCCAGGGAAGCTTTGGCTTGACTTTTTAAAGCTGCGCGATTGATAGGATACATGGCGCTACCTTCTCTTTCTTTTCTAGAGTAATTTTAATTTTATCAGTACTTTGGAAGCAGTTTGCATATAGACATACTCGTCTCAAATTTGTGTAACAATAGTGGCATGACTGAAAGCAGTAGTGCAGATTCACACAAGCAGGAGCAAGCAGAGAATGCGAGCCATGAGGTTCGCACACATTCGACCACGCAGCATGCAGCGAACCCAGAGAGCCAGGCCGCATCCCAGTCGGCTCAAGAGGCTGCCAAAGAGGCGTTGGAGCAGCATAAGGTCTCTCATCGCAATCGCAGCATTGTGATTGGCGTGATTATCGGCATCATCGTGCTGGCTCTTGTGTCCGCTTTTGTGTGGCCTGGATGGGCACTGAAAACTGCGTCGAATAGTTCTGCTACAGCCACAGGTCAAGCTGAAGTAGTGGCCGTGGACCCGGTGGCGTTACCGGAAAATGCTACGCAGATGCAGAAAATCTTGCCGGATACGGTGGGTTCTTATGCGCGCGGCGAGGTGAAGACCACCACGTCATGGGAGGCGGCTTCCCCGGTTGAAGAATACGAAGTGACGTATACCACGGGAGATTCTCAGGCGGATATTTCTATCATTTTCGGTCAGTGGACTTCCGCTCAGTACGCTAAAGAAAAGTATGATTCCTTAATCGTAGCGCTGGGAAACCAAGCAACTGCTTCAGGCAAGGTCAATGTGGGTGGTAACGAAACGGGCACCTACGAAATTCACGCAGATGCTGAAGATGGCAGCAAATCCGTCGTGGTGTGGCAAAATGATACGATGATTTTCCAAGCCACCGGCCCTAAGAATGCGGTGAATAATTTCTTCTCGAGCTTCCCGTACTAGCCCTAAACCAAGGCGGGGTTATACCACGTTTTTCTCGCACCAGCCGCAAAACTTGAGAAAATTTTGAGAAAATCGGCTCTCCGTCTGCAATGCGTAGTAACATAGGGAAAGTTGTCAATTTACTAGAGGAGGCTCTGATGGGTTCGGTCATCAAGAAGCGCCGCAAGCGGATGAGTAAGAAGAAGCACCGCAAAATGCTGCGTAAGACTCGCCACCAGCGTAAGTAGTCTTAATTTAAGTGTTTGAGGAGTAAGCCCACAGGGTTTGCTCCTTTTTCATTTCTCCATTTTCTTCTCTCTATTCTCCACGTGTTTATTCTCCATGCGATTGCCCAGCCCGTGTCCATACGCATGCCTTACACCGAAACTCTTAGAGTGCTCGCAATACAATGAATTTATCTATAGAGAAATACGAAGGTTGTGAGAATGCTCAAGGAATACACGCGTCCAATTTCCGTGCCCATTTACTCGGATAATAATGTCTTTTCAATTCTTGCCCAACGTGTGCACCGTGTAGCCCACGAGACACTGATCGAATACAAGAATGCAGAAGGCACGTGGGCTTCCTACACCGCAGAAGAATTCCAAGATATCGTGCGTGGTTTGGCTAAAGGTCTTATCAAACTGGGCGTAGAGCAGGGAACAGCCGTGGGCATTTTGTCTCACACGCGCTGGGAATGGACTGCGTTGGATCTTGCCATTATGAGCATTGGCGCGGTAACCGTACCTGTGTATGAAACGAATTCGCCAGCGCAGATTAAAAACATCGTTCTGGACTCGCACATCGAATACTTTTTCGTAGAAGACGCAGATCAGAAGGCAAAAATTACGGAAATTCGTGAGGATATTCCGCAGCTACTCACTGTGTTTGTGATGGATGATGAGAATGCACCGGTGCCGTTTGTGAAGGATATTATGCAGACGGGTGCGGATATTGCCGATGAAGTGCTGGAGAGCAGAATGCGTCAGGTTTCCGGTGATACGCTGGCCACCATCGTTTACACTTCAGGTTCCACGGGTACGCCAAAGGGCATTGAGCTCAGCCATCGCAATTTCGTATTTGCGGCCTACTCGGGCATCCAATCCATGCCTGATATTTGCTGGCGTGAGGGTGGAGCGCGACTTTTGCTCTTCCTGCCACTGGCTCATGTGTTTGCGCGCTATATGCAGTTCTACTGCATTGGCTCGGATACGGTGCTCGGCCTTTCGGGCAATATGAAAACGATTATCGACGACTTCCAGACCTTTATGCCAACCTTTATTTTGGCCGTGCCACGCATTTTTGAAAAGGTGTACAATGCAGCTGTGCAGAAGGCGGGACAAGGCTTTGCTGGTCAACTTTTTGAGCGTGCGGCTTCTATGGCGCGTCAGTGGTCGCATATGCAACAGTCTGGCGAGAAGCTGAGCTGGATGCAGCAGAGAATATACAATATTTACGACCATCTGATTTACAAAAATATTTTGGATGTATTTGGTGGACAGGTGGATTTTGCGGTGTCTGGCGGTGCCCCGCTGGATGCTTCCATTGCGCACTTCTTTAATGGTGTGGGACTGCCTTTGCTGGAGGGGTATGGCATGACGGAAACTTGTGCGCCAGCCTGTGTAAATCCGACCCAGGGATACAAAATTGGCACCGTAGGCCTACCTTTGGAGGGCATTACTTTTGGTATTGCCGATGATGGAGAGCTGTGTATAAAGTCGGAGAGCATTTGCCGCGGATATCACAACCATCCAGAAATTACGGAAACGCAAATCGCGGATGGCTGGCTGCATACCGGTGATTTAGGAGATATAGACGAGGACGGTTTTATCACGATCACTGGGCGTAAGAAGGATGTGATTATCACTGCCGGTGGGAAGAATGTGTCCCCGGTAGGGTTGGAATCTTCTGTCATGATTTCCCCAGTCGTGGATCAATGTGTGGTTATTGGCGACAAAAAGCCGTTTATTGCCGCGTTGGTTACGCTCGATATGAACGATACGAATGCGTGGTTGAAGGCGCAGAATGCTGCTGAAGTGAGTACACTTGCCGAGGCGGCCGAAAATCCGTTGGTTATTGCGGAAGTTGAACAAGCGGTAAGCCATGCTAACGAGCAAGTGTCGAGGGCTGAGTCGATTCGTAAATTCAAGATTTTGACTGAGAGTTTTACCCAAGATAATGGCATGCTGACAGCCAGTCTCAAGGCAAAGCGCAACGTTATCGTGGACAGATTCGCGGATATTATCGATAACGATATTTATGGAGCGAAATCCAAGTAATTTGCCCTAGTTAAGCACCGTTAAGCCTTGTTAAGCCCTTGCCTGCGGGTGAGGGCTTTTTTATAAGGAAAAAAGCAATAAAGGCAATAAAAAAGCTGAGCATGTGGGGTACACGTGCTCAGCTGTGATTATGTGTGCGATTGTGCATGTGATTGTGCAATCGCACAAGGACTACTTATTTGGGTTCGTCAAAATGCGTGGGCCGTTTTCATCGCCCACGATAACGGTGTCGACCATGTTGAGGAACAATCCGTGCTCGACCACGCCAACGGTGTGGATCAAGTCTTCTGCGAGCTCCTGAGGATGATCAATGCGCTCCAGATGCAAGTCCACCACGTAGTTCTTTTCATCCGTGCGTACAGGCTCGCCCTGAGCATCGAGACGCAACGTTGGCTTGTAACCCTTCTTTTCGAAGAGCTTGACCACATGATCTGCGCCGAATGGGATGACTTCCACAGGCAGAGGGAATTTGCCGATGGTGGATACGACCTTAGATTCGTCTACAATCCATACGATTTTGTCAGAGTTGGTAGCCACGATCTTTTCCCACAGCAATGCTGCGCCGCCGCCCTTGATGCCATCGAAACGGTCATCCACCTCGTCTGCGCCGTCAACCGTGACATCGATGCGTTCCACATCGTCTACATCTACGATGGTGATACCGTAACCTTCAGCCTGCTCCTTCGTGCGTACCGATGTGGTAACGCCCGTAAACTTCAAACCTTCTTCTTGTACGCGACGACCCAATTCGTCTACGAAGAAGCGCACAGTTGAGCCGGTGCCCAGGCCAACGGTCATGCCGTCCTTGACAAGCTTTGCAGCTTCGATGCCTGCTGCCTTCTTCAGTTCATCCTGAGTTGCCATATTTCCTCCTTTATAGTGTGTAATCAGTCTACGCTTGCGCTGGAATTTTGAATATGTTGAGTGTATTCGAGGTTTCGCTAAAACAGCGTGTCCTGATGATTGTTTTTCCAGCTCACATCATCAAAGCGGCGAATTGCTTCATCCAGCTTTGCTACCGCCTGATCCATGTGTTCGCTTGCTAATTGCAAACGTTGCGCAGCTAAATCGAAACGTTCTGTGGCTTGATTCAGTCGTGAAATCAGCTCTTCACTCAGCGTTGTGTTGTCCTCTTCAAACAGTGCCTGATCGAAAAATTGTGGTTTCGAGACCGGAGTCGGAGCAGGAGAAGAAGCTGTTTCTTCGACTGCGTCTGTCTGTGCTTCTGCGGCTTCAGCATTTGTCTGTGCAGGGGCTGATGGTGTTTGCTGTGTGCTGGATGATACAAAATCTTCAGCATCGAATAGCGCCTGTGAAGCAGAAGCCGGGGCAGGAGCAGAAGCCGAATCAGAGGATTTACTCTGGGTGCCATAATCGCTCGGCAATTCTACTAAATCCGCAAATGCTCCGTTGAGCAGGACCTGCCACCCCTCGTCCGGCATGTAGCCTTCGACCAACTTCTTTCCGGCTTTTTCTGCAAAACCACGGGCCAAATCATCGACTTTTTCGTTATAGAAATTACCTGCATGACCCTTGACCCATTCGAATTTAACAGATCCCTCACGTGCGGTGAGCTCGGCATCAATAGCGCGAATGAGTTCCACGTTTTTCACAGACTTTTTCTGAGAATTCTTCCAGCCATTCTTTTTCCAACCGACTAGCCAAATGGTGGAGCATTTAATAGCGTACTGCGAATCGGTTTCGATAATCAGTGGATAAGCACCCGGATGTGCGCGCAAGCACTGCAGGACTGCCGCCAGCTCTCCGATTTGGTTGGTACCATTCGAAGCGCCGCCACAGTCCTCTGCGTGACCGGTAATGCTGGTGATAACGCCACCGGGATTTTTATCCGTGTGCTCTGCCCAACCCCAGCCCATAGGACCGTTGGGATTGTTGAGCGCACTGCCGTCCGTAGATACGGTAACTGTAAAGTCGATGTCCATAAATTAATCAGTTTCTACAATTAATCTGCTAATGCGTCGCTCACGACCTGGTTTGCTTGAGCGATAACCTCGTCCAAAGCTTCAGGAGAGGTGAAGGACTCAGCATACACCTTGTAGATGTTTTCCGTGCCGGATGGGCGTGCTGCAAACCAAGAATTCTTCGTGCAGACCTTCAAACCACCGATAGCTGCTCCATTGCCAGGAGCCGTCGTCATTTTTGCAGTAATTTCTTCACCCGCTACGGTAGTGGCGGTGACAGAATCTGCCGTCAGACTGGCGAACTTCTGCTTGGCTTCCAACGTGGTAGGCGTATCTACGCGTGTGTACCAGCTTTGGCCAAAGCGTTCGACCAAATCTGCGTGCAACTGCGCAGGATTCTTGCCCGTTTTTGCGGTAATTTCTGCGGCCAGAAGGTCCGGGATAAGTCCGTCCTTATCAGTGGTCCAGACGTGACCATCCATGCGCAAGAAGCTCATGCCGGAGGACTCTTCACCACCAAAACCAACTTCTCCGCTAAAGAGCGAATCCACAAACCATTTGAAGCCCACAGGTACTTCGACGAGCTTAGCGCCGATGGATGCCACCACACGGTCAATCAAGCTGGAGGAGACTAGGGTCTTGCCTACGCCGGCTGTTTCAGGCCAGTGTGGACGATTACCACCAAAGAGATACTCCACCGCCACTGCGATGTAGTGGTTTGGATTCATGACGCCTGTGCCGGGGCAGACGATGCCATGGCGATCGGCATCTGGATCCGTGCCGCCCACGAGATCATACTGCTCCCATGCGCCGGCGTTGAGACGGTCCAGCAAGCCCTTCATAGCGTATGGAGAGCTAGGGTCCATGCGAATCTTGCCATCGTGATCCAGCGTCATAAAGGACCACTGAGGATCCACCTCAGGATTGAGCACACCAATATTTGTGCCGTAGATTTCATTAATCAATGGCCAGTAATTTACCGAAGCGCCACCCAAAGGGTCGATACCGAGGCGCACGCCGGAGGAGCGAATGGCATCAAAATCGATGACATTCTTCAGATCTTCTACGTAATGCTGGCGGAAGTCGAATCGCTCAATCAAATCCGACTTAATAGCCTGCTCAAATGGAATGCGCTTTACGGACTTCCAATTGTCCAGCAATTCATTTGCGCGGTTTGCAATCGCAGTAGTAATTTCTGCCGATGCCGGGCCACCGGTCGTTGGGTCATACTTAAATCCGCCATCCGTTGGAGGGTTATGTGATGGGGTGACCACGATGCCGTCCGCAATGTCTGGACCGCTGAATCGCTGGGTGCCATCGGCTGCGCGGTTGTGCGTCAAAATGGCCTGTGAAACCGTAGGCGTAGGAGTGTAATCATCATGTGCATCGATGCGCACGCGCACACCGTTCGCAATGAGAACTTCAATCGAAGTTTTCCATGCTGGAAGGCTTAGTGCGTGAGTATCGCGACCTAAATACAAAGGTCCGGTGATCTGCGCATTCTTTCGATATTCGGCAATTGCCTGGGAAATTGCCACAATATGTGCTTCGTTGAAGGTGCGTTTCAGAGCTGAGCCGCGGTGACCAGATGTTCCAAAAATAACACGTTCGGAAGCTACAGAAGAATCGGGAACTTCATCGTAATATGCTCCAATCAGAGCATCGATATCAACTAAATCATTGTCTGTGGCAAGCATGCCTGCATTATTAGCTACCATATACTCCATTGTGCCATAAGAGGTACTCTACGCCTTCATTTGCAAGGGCAGGAGTGTTAAACGCACAGATGGGATGTGTGCTTTAATGCAGAGTTTAGTGTGCAGAGTTTATCTGAGCATCCACCGCTGGCAGGGTACCGGTTTGCTCTACGGCTGCGCCCGGCTGAGGCACACGCACGAGTAAAGCCCTGCGATCGATGGAAAACATGAAGTGATTTGTTTTGCCTAAAATATCACCATCCACCTCAGCAAGCACCGGTTTACCAAGAATTACCTCGGCACTGACGCCTTGATACTGGCGAATTGTCGCATGCGTGGCAAACGGTGATTGCTCGGAGCGGCGCGTTACCGTTTTATGGACCACATCCCAAAACAGGCTGAACCAGCCGATGAGACCACCGCGTGTATCAATGGTTTCGATATCCAGCAGACCGTCGTCAAACTCGGCATCCGGCATCAAACTAAAGCCCGGGATATTTCCGCAATTTCCGGCCATAATCGTTCTAAATTGGGCATCTTCAATCGTGCGATCCATGCCTTGCGCATCGCGGATAAGTATAGTGCCACGGCTTTTCTTTCCAAACAGATGGCGAAAAGCGGCTACAAAGTACGCAATCCAGCTGATATTCGCCTTCAAAGCAGGGTCGGTGTCGTTAATCATATAGGCATCAAAGCCTGCGCCGGCGATTACGAGGAATCCATGCTCGTGCTCAGGCTCAGAGGAGTCCAAAAGGCTCATACGTCCCATATCCACACGGCGACTTCCATGAGAGGTGGCAATGCTCATAGCGGCTTCAATGTTGTTGACAGGAATGCCCACGTTGCGGGCAAATAAATTACCCGTGCCGATAGGAATAATGCCGAAAGCATGGGTGGAGTAGGCCATAGCACTGGATACCGTGCGCACGGTACCATCGCCGCCCACAGCAATGACGACGTCGGCGCCGCGCCTTAAAGCCTCTTCTGCACAGGCACGACCGTCGTAATCTAGCTGGGTCTCAATGTAGAGCGGATTGTCGATGCCGTGGTCTGCACAGTATTTTTTGATATAGGCAAAAGCTTCTGGAGCCTCAGGTTTGGAAGGATTAATGATAAAAGCGTAGGTAATTTTTTCATCGCTGACGCGTTCATCGGCTGCGGCAATTTGTTGTTGTTTTCGATCCTTGCGTACGCTAATGGAAATACCAATAACAATAAGAAGAACGACTGCGATAACCGCCACTGTCGTTGTGAAAATGCCCCAGCTCATGCTCATAGTTTCATTCATACCGAGGAAGGCCCCTATGGAGTGGAAAAACTTTGAGAATTACACAACTGCTCCATAATACTGAGGCTCTTCCGCGTGGCGTGATTTATGGAAATAATTCAAGGAATGTGAAATTATGGAGCGTCATATGAGATTCTCAGCTCCCATACCGTGGTAAAGCTCTGTAATGTCAATATTTGCGGATAATTTTGACAGTATGCTTGATATTCAATTTATTCGCGAACATGCAGATATCGTTAAGGAATCCCAGCGCAAGCGCGGCGAATCTGTGGAACTTGTCGATGAAACTCTCCAGGCTGATCAAAAGCGACGTGACGCTCTCAAGTCTTTTGAGGATGCACGTGCGCAGCAAAAGAGCATGGGCAAGAAGGTGGCTTCAGCTCCAGCCGAGGAAAAGGCTGCTCTGATTGCTCAGACAAAGGAACTTGCAGCACAGGTTGCTCAGTTCAAGGATGAGGCAGATAAGGCTACGGAAGCTTACACAGATTTGATGTGGAAGTTCTCCAATGTCGTGGAAGATGCTGCTCCTGAAGGCGGCGAGGATGATTACGTTGTCGTCAAGGAAATCGGCACGCCGCGTGACTTCGCTGCGGAGGGCTTCGAGCCAAAGAATCACCTCGAGCTGGGCGAAGGCGTAGCGGGCATTGATATGACACGTGGCGCTAAGGTTTCTGGCTCTCGCTTCTACTTCCTGCGCGGCGCGATTGCACGTCTCGAGCTGGCTATGCTGACCATGGCTGTGGATCAAGCAGAAGAAAATGGCTTTATTATGACCACCACGCCAACCTTGGTGCGACCGGAAATTATGGCGGGCACAGGATTCTTGAATGCCCATGCAGATGAAATTTACCGTTTGCGTGAGCCAGATGACTCCTATCTGGTCGGTACTTCTGAGGTGGCGCTTGCAGGTATGCATGCGGATGAAATCCTCGATTTGTCCAATGGTCCTTTGCGCTATGCGGGTTGGTCTAGTTGCTACCGCCGTGAAGCGGGTTCTGCCGGTAAGGACACCATGGGTATTATTCGCGTCCATCAGTTCAACAAGGTGGAGATGTTTACCTATGTTAAGCAGGAAGACTCTCAGGCTGAGCATCAGCGTTTGCTCGCTATGGAGCAGGAGATGCTGGGCAAGGTGGAAGTGCCTTACCGCATCATCGATACTGCGGCTGGAGATTTGGGTTCCTCCGCTGCACGTAAGTTTGACTGCGAAGCGTGGGTGCCAACTCAGGGTCGCTATCGCGAATTGACCTCGACGTCTAACTGCACCGAGTATCAGGCTCGTCGCTTGAATATTCGTGAGCGTGTAGACGAGGGTGGTACACGTCCAGTGTCAACATTGAACGGTACTTTGGCGACCACGCGCTGGCTTGTGGCTATTTTGGAGAACCATCAGAATGCGGATGGATCCATTAATATTCCTACTGCTATGCGCCCTTATATGGGTGGTAAGGATGTCATCCAGCCAACTAAGTGGGAAGCTTAAAATTTGTCACAATAGTCGCGTTTTAATTTGCGTATAGCGAAAAAACCGCCTATAGTACTTTAAGTTACTGTGATTCGGGAATGGACGTATGAGCCTCCTTAATCACTTTGGATAGTTGGCCGAGCGGTCGAAGGCACTTGTCTTGAAAACAAGCGTACGAGAGTACCGGGGGTTCAAATCCCTCACTATCCGCCATTAGGGTTTCAGGCTACGAGCTTGAAACCCTTTATTTATGCTGTTTTCTGCCTCTTTGCGGAGCTTGCATCGTGTTCCTATAAGCCGAGTGGAAAGATTTTAGACCGTTTTGGGTATTCGTTTCCCAGGGCTATCCTATAGCTGAGTCGATTGCGTATTGTTCTTTTTTCGAGGAGATAATTGCCTATCTTGTGCCCTTTGTAAGCATTCTTCAGCGAAGCGGTGCTGCTCAAAGATTGTCATCATCGTAGCTCTATTTTCGGGAGTAATAATGGGTGGTAACACGCCGATGATCGCAGATGGTAGCTCCGTAAAAACCTTTATTTTCAAGTGTTTCTAAGATTTTTCCCAATATTTACGTTGTAACAATTGACATTACAACAAAAGCAGTTTATATTTGATGTAACAAACATAGTTACAACAAATAAATAGGTGTGGCTGCGTACCGAAAGGATAAGAATATGAAGATTGCTGTAGTTGCTGCTAATGGTAAGGCTGGAAAGCTGATTGTGAAGGAAGCTGTGGAACGTGGTCTGGATGTGACCGCTATCGCACGTAGCGATAATCAAACGGTGGCTCAGTCTTTCATCAAGAAGGATCTCTTCGATTTAACGAAGGAAGATTTAGCGGGTTTTGATGCAGTTGTGGATGCTTTCGGTGCATGGAGTGAGGAAACATTCCCTCTGTTTACCACCTCTTTGATGAAGTTATCTGATCTTGTGAGTGGTACGGATACTCGACTGCTCGTTGTCGGCGGTGCAGGAAGCCTGTATATGGATGCATCACATACCACTACTTTGGCTGATACGCCTGATTTCCCAGATGCTTTCAAGCCATTAGCCTCTGCCATGGCGGATTCGCTGGCTGAACTGCGTAAGCGTGATGATGTGAAATGGACTTTTGTGAGCCCGGCAGCCGATTTCCAGGCAGAGGGTGAGCGTACAGGAAAGTACATTCTCGCTGGTGAAGAATTCACGGTCAATGACAAGGGCGAAAGCTCTGTGAGCTACGCGGATTATGCCATTGCCATGGTAGATGAAATAACTGAAGGCAAGCATATTCAGGAGCGTATTAGCGTGATTGGTGAGTAAGCCTAAATATTCGAGATAGCCTCGATATAGTAATTGCGGTGTTCTAAAGACTTGGAACACCGCAATTATTTGTTGTTGATGCAATTAGAAATGGTCGACCACGTATTTCAATACGTCCGAACGGTTGAGAATGCCGAGCATGCGGCCGCTCGTTTTCGCACCCTGTGAGTCCTGTGCATCCATCACAGGAACTTTTTTCAGATGGTGAGAAACCAATACTTCGCAAATATGCGCCATAGAATCGTCAGAATTCACAGTAATAACCGGCGTATGCATAAATTCTGTTACGGGACGATTGATATTCTCACGCACACGCGTGGAGAATTCTTCAGAATTATGCTCGATGAAGGTGCTATAGAACGAGGTAAATTCTGGCGTCTGATCTGCGACGAGCCTCAAAATATCACCATCGGAAATAAAACCGACGAGATTTCCTGCATCATTGACAACAGGTGCTCCGGAAATGCCATGGGCGGTCAATAAACGCATGGCATCCATCGCGGTAGCTGTGTCAGAAATGGTATACACATCGGTTTTCATAAGCTTGCTGAGCATAGGTTCGGCTTCGTCGTGCGTGTTCTGAGCGCTCTGAGCCACGGTCTTTCGCGTATCGTGCACAAAGAGCGAGCCTAAGAGTCCGAAAGCAGCGATGCAGAGGGCAAAAATAATACCCCACCGTGTGCCGTGACTAAACTGAATGGCAGCTGGCTGGTCGCTGACGCTGTGTTGCCCTGCCATAAGCAAAGATGTGGCAATTGCGGTGAAAATAGCGCCGACTACCTGCTGCAGAGTATTCATAATGGTAGAACCGTCTGGATTGAGCTCGCGAGGCAGCGTGCTCAATGTATATGTCTGCAGAGGGCTCATAGCAAGCGGAACGCCAATCATAGCAATGACGTGTCCGAGGATAACGAGTGCCAGCATTGGATGCGCAACCTGTGTTTGTATCAGCACCAGCACAAGTCCGCAGATGGCCAATGCAAAACCGAGAATAGACGGAAGTTTACCGCCAATCTTGTTGTACGAACGACCGGAAAATACGGAAGTTAACGCATTCATAACGCCGCCCGGCAGCAGAGCCAGTCCGGACAGTGAAACGGCAACGGCAAGCGAATTTTGTAAGAATTGCGGCAAGAGGAACATGACGGTCAGCGTAATGCCAAAGTTGAGCATGACAAGCGTAACGCCGAGGCTGAAGTCGCGGTAAGAAAATGCGCGCAAATTGATAATCGGGCTTTCTGTTTCCCATTGGCGCGTGCCATAAAGCACCAGTGCAATAATGCCGATGACGAAGCAGGACAGAACAGGCGCAGAAATCCAGCCAAATTCACTGGCAATGCCTGCGCCCAGTACTAAACTGCCAAAACCCAAAATAGACAAGACTACAGAGACAATATCTACGGGAGGTTTGGTGAGGGTATAAGGGTTGACGAGGAAGAGCACTGCGCATACGATGCCCGCAACGGCAAGCAGAGCAATAGACCAAAACACGAAACGCCAGCCCCAGGTGCCAGAAATAATGCCTGCAAAAGTTGGGCCTACGACAGGTGCCAGCATAATAATAAGCGAGGTAAAGCCCATGGCTGCGCCCAGCTTGTGCGGTGGGAAAATTTCAAGCAGCAGGGAAAAAGTCATCGGCAAAGCCAAGCCTAAGCCGATACCCTGGATGGCGCGTCCGATAACGAGCAGCGCAAAATTAGGCGAGAGAGCACTGATAAGAGCACCGATGAAAAAAGCCCCGAGAGCAGTTATGCTGAGGCTTTTAATGGTGAAGTGCTTGATGAGAATGGATGAGAACGGTAAAACCAGTCCGATCATGAGCATATAGCCTACAACGAGCCATTGGGTAAGCGAGGTGGAGACATGGAATTGCTCTCCGATGGTCGGCAAAATGATATTCATTGCCGTTTCGCTATACATGCCGGTAAAAGCTGCTATATATAAGGCCGATAAAGCTCTATAAGGGTGTTTGATATGAGAATTGCTCGTGCGAGCTTCTGTATGATGTATTGAATTCTGTGTGGTAGACACAGATTTCTCCTTCTTTTTTACTCCTCAAAAGAGGCCAACTTTTCCACGTTAGGTAGATAAATGGCCGCTCGTAAGCGGTATTTACATAATTTTCACAGACTTTTCAATTGTGGAAAAAGAAGTATGGAAAGTGAAAAAAGAGACAAGAAGGCTTTGGAATATGGTGGAATTTTCATTAATCTCACAGTGTAAAAATGTAGCGGAATTGCGCACAATGCAAGTCTTTACTTTTTCATCATAGAGGCGAACCGTAGAATTAACTTCGTTATGATTGATGTAGTTATTGTAAGTGCAGTGCGCACGCCTATTGGTAAATTTCGTGGAGCTTTAGCATCCCTCACGTCAGTAGATTTAGGAACAATCGCTGCGAAGGCTGCTATTGAGCGCTCCGGCTTAAGTGCGTCCGACATTGATCAGGCGATTTTTGGAAATGTGTTACAGGCGAATTCAGGCCAAAATGTGGCTCGTCAAATCGCGCTTAACGCTGGCATGACCACGGATTCCACTGCAATGACTATTAATGAAGTGTGCGGATCAGGCCTTAAAGCTGTACGTGTGGGGCAGGCAGCTCTGGTCATGGGCGATGCTGATATCGTGCTCGTCGGGGGCACGGAGTCCATGAGTAATGCGCCACATTATTTGCCAAAACTGCGCGATGGCTACCGCTATGGAAATACGGAAATGGTGGATGCTATTTTCCGCGATGGTTTATCTGATGCGTTTACAGGCGAAGCCATGGGGGTAACGGCGGAAAACGTAGCGGAAAAATTCCACATCTCCCGTCAGCAGCAAGATGAATTTGCCTTTAACTCGCATCAAAAGGCTGTAGAAGCGCAAAATGCCGGCGCTTTTGATGCAGAAATCGTACCCGTTACGATTCATACGCGCCGTGGCGATGTAGTGGTATCGCAAGATGAAAGCCCACGGCCAGATACTTCGTTGGAAAAGTTGGCATCGCTCAAAAGCGTTTTTGTTGATGAGGGTACGGTGACAGCAGGCAATGCCAGTGGTATTAACGATGGCGCCTGCGCGCTGATTCTTATGCGCAAGGACGCTGCTCTTGAACGTGGCATTCCTTATTTGGCGGAAATTCGCGCCTATCGTGAGGGTGGCATCGATCCAGATTTCATGGGATACGCGCCAAAGCATGTCATTGAAAAGCTAATGAAAGCCTCCGGCTCCACGCTCGAAGACATGGATCTTGTAGAAGTGAATGAAGCCTTTGCAGCACAATCCTTGGCCGTGGCAGAGCAGCTCAAATTGGACGAAGCAAAGCTCAATGTCAACGGCGGAGCCATTGCACTCGGCCACCCACTGGGCTGCTCAGGCGCGCGCATTCTCACCACGCTTATCCATGCGTTGCGCGCTCGCGGCAAGCATAACGGCGTGGCAGCCCTATGCGTAGGCGGGGGCATCGGCGTGGCTATGCAAGTAGAAGTGGCATAAGCATAAAACGCTGTGCGGTTGGCGAGTTAGAAACGAGCGCTAGTCTTTTGCAAATGGAGATATCGAGCAGATGAGGAGTGTGCTATGAATAATGCCCGAAGATTTTATCAACTCTCTGCTCGAGAACGGCTCGATATTTTACTGTCCGAAGGCGTTGTGTCATCTGCGGAGTACGACCAGCTAGTGAAGGCAAACGAGGAAGGCATCCTCGACAAAGATGTGGCAGCCCACCTCATAGAAAATCAAATTTCACAGTACGCTTTGCCTTTTTCGGTGGCGCGCGAACTCAAAGTCAATGGTCACACCTACAACGTTCCCATGGTGGTAGAAGAAGCCTCCGTGGTGGCAGCCGCTTCGCATGGCGCGACGATGGTGGCACGCTGCGGTGGCGTGCAGGCGTGGTCCCAAGATCATCGCGTTATCGGGGAAATCGTGTTTCCAGCCTCAGAAGTCAGCGAAGAGTCCGTCAAGGAGCTCATTGTTTCACGTGGAACGGAGCTTTTTGACATCGCGCGCAATGCGTTGCCTAGTATGCACAAGCGTGGCGGTGGGCTGATGGATATATCCGTGGATACTACGGCACAAGGCAATTTTGTACGAGTCCTCCTCACCATCAACCCCTGTGATGCCATGGGTGCAAATGCTGTAAACACCATCGCAGAAGCACTAAAAACACAGTTATCTGAATGGCTCGGATCTGCGGCTTTGGTGGCGATTTTGTCCAACAGTGCGGACTACAGCCTGACGCAGGCAAGCGTGGAGCTGACGCCAGAGTCTGTGGCAATCCGTGGCATTGAGCCAGCGCGCCTAGTGCATCGCATTGCCTTACTCTCCGATTTAGCACAGGAAGATTATGCTCGCGCGGTGACGCATAATAAGGGCATTATGAATGGTATTTCGGCCGCGGTGTTAGCTTCCGGCAATGATACCCGCGCTGTCGAGGCCAGTGCACACGCCTATGCGGCACACTCCGGACGCTATATGCCACTATCGCAGTGGTGGATAAACGATGCGGGCAATCTCTGCGGGCGCATTGAGCTGCCCCTGCAAGTAGGCATTGTGGGTGGAGCGGCGAGCTCGCTGCCTCTGGCGAAGATTGCGCGCACTATGGGTGGATACCAGAGCGTAACAGAGTTTAAGAACGTGCTTGCAGCTCTAGGACTGGTGCAAAATCTTTCCGCCTTGCGCGCTCTAGCTGGACCGGGAATCCAAGAAGGCCATATGAGCTTGCAAATGAACGCCTTGGCCATCGCTGCAGGTGCTACAGGCGAAGAAATCGATGCAGTAGCCAATGCCTTGCGTGCTTTACCAGCAGCTGAACGCACAGCACAGCGTGCGCAGGACATTGTTCAGAGCTTACGAGAGGCACAGGCCTCAGATGTTCAAGGAGAAAGTCATGAATAATCATCAATCCATCGGCATTGATCGTATCAGCTTCTTTACTCCTCATTATTATCTGGATATTCGTGAGCTCGCCGAAGCGCGCGGAGAGGAGCCGGATAAATACACCATTGGCATTGGCCAAGATCAGCAAGCCGTCATCCCCTCGAGCCAGGACGTAGTGACCATGGGGGCTACTGCAGCCCTGCGTTTGCGTGAGGACATCGATGAAGACAATCTAGGATTGGTTATCCTGGGCACGGAATCTGGCGTAGACGCGTCAAAGGCTGGAGCTTTGTATATTCACCAATTGCTGGGTTTGCCACACGCTGCGCGCGTAATGGAAATTAAGGAAGCGTGCTTCGGCGGTACGGCAGGGCTTTTAACGGCTCGCGATTACGTGGCGGCTCATCCGGATAAGCAGGCGTTGATTATCGCTTCCGACGTGGCGCGCTATGGCCTGAACACAGGTGGTGAGGTAACGCAAGGCGGCGGTGCTGTGGCCATGCTCGTCACAGCGAATCCTCGCATCCTAGCAATTAGCGCAGACTCGGAGGTTTATAGCGCCAGCATTCAAGATTTCTGGCGTCCCGTGTACACAGACGAGGCGCAGGCTCGCGGCAAATACTCTACCGAGCAGTATTTGGAATTTTTCGCACACGTTTGGACGAATTACTCCCAGAAAACCGGCGCACAAGCTTCCGATTTTGCGGCTTTCCTGTACCATTTGCCGTACACAAAAATGGGTGCGAAGGGCTTAAAACAGCTTTTTGCCTTAACGGATCTCAGCGCAGAAGAGCAGGAGCTGCTGCGCACAAGATTTGATGCCAGCATTCAATACTCACGCCGCGTAGGCAATCTCTATACGGGTTCCCTGTATCTGGGTTTGCTCTCCCTGCTCGAGCTGGATCACAGCCTCATGACAGGAGACACGTTAGCACTGTTTTCCTATGGTTCAGGTGCGGTGGGGGAGCTCTTTACAGGAAGGCTCGTCGAAGGTTACGAAAAATACTTGTATACCCGCGAACATCAGGCGTTACTGGACAACCGTCAACAGGTGGGCATGGACGAATACGAAAGCATTTTTACAGATGCCGTGCCATACTCTGCTGAGGATTATGCCACAAATCCGCAGTATTACTGCGGAGAATTCGTGCTGACCGATGTGACGGGCATGGAACGTCATTACGCTGCCGTGAAGGATTTAGACTAGGGTCTACGTATTTGGTGGAGAGGCCCACACGAGCCTACACTATGCGGCGTTGGGCTGCCCAGCGCGTTAACTGCGCGCGGTTTGAGAGCTGAAGCTTGTGTAAGACCTTCGACATGTGACTTTCTACCGTTTTAATGGAGATAAAGAGCTCTGCGGCCACCTCTTTATAGGTGTATCCGCGTGCAATAAGCCGCATAACCTCCTGCTCGCGCTCGCTGAGGGAGTTGAGCTCTTCATCCTCATATGGATTGAGCTCTTGCTCAGAGGAGGCCGACGCTAAGCCGCCTTGGAAAGCTTGTAAAACAAAGCCCGCCAACTGAGGTGAGAAAACGGCATATCCCTCGTAGACTTGCTGAATGGAAGATATGAGCTCATCGGGGCTGATAGATTTGGTCACATAGCCGCGTGCGCCCGCACGAATAACAGCTCCTACATCTTCCGCAGAGTCAGAAACAGACAGTGCCAAGAAGGTGGTGGATGGGGAGAGCGCCTTGGACCGCAGCAAAATTTCCGCTCCGCCGCCGCCATTTCCGCCCGGTACATGCACATCCAGCAAAACCACATGTGGCTTGGTGTCTGCAATCATGGCAATGGAACCTTCGACATCGCCAGCTTGCCCCACGATTTCCACGGATCCTGAAATGGCAGCAATCACCCCTGCACGAAACATTTCGTGATCATCAACTACCGCAACGCGAATCATCTCTTATCCTCCAATGGCAAGCTCATGCGCACTTCCGTACCCCACTGTGGTCTGGATACTATTGTAACTGTACCGCCTGCGCGCTCCACACGGCCCTTCATAGAATGGCGGATGCCCATACGATCTGCGGGGATATTGTCAATATCAAAGCCATCTCCATGGTCTCGCACAAACACTTGAATATCCCTTGCGCCGGATTCCACATACAAAGAAATCGGTGTTTTACCGTGTACACAAGCATTCGTTAGCGCCTGCTGAGTGGCCTCAATGAGAGCCAGAGTCCGCTCATTTGGCTGTGCATCGCCTACGGTAATCACATCAATCGGAACGCCAAAGGTATCTTCTACGCGCGCTGAAACAAGCTTCATACTGCTGGCTATCGAATCCAGGGCCGCCTCTCGATCTTCATACAGCCATCTGCGCAGCTCGCGTTCCTGACTACGTGCCAATTGTGCCACCATATCTGCATTCCCACTATTTTGGCGGATAAGATTCAAGGTTTGAAGCACGGAATCATGCAGGTGAGCGGCCATATCTGCTCGCTCCTCTTCGCGCTCCTTGCGGGAGGTCTCTTCAACCAGTTTTTGGTGCGATAACGCCAACCATGGAGCGGCGATAAGAGCCGTGCTGATAATGCCAATGAGAAAAATACCGAAAATTTGCAAGGAAATTCGATAATTAAAACTGACAAAGATTAACACAAAAACGCTGATAATAAACAGCGTCAGTGCGGCGGCTGTAACAATTTGGTGACCGGCACTAAAACTTTCGAAATAAATCCAGACACCCAATGCGCATAATGCAGCAATCACAATTTCTATAGCGATGATGGGGTCGAGAATATGTCTATCGATGGCCCACAGAAAGCCCAAAGCGATAATTACAATGCCCACAACGCTGATGCCCAGAAGGTTCCAACGCAGCTGACGTTTCGCATTGGGGTTTTCCATGCTTCCAAACAGTGGCGGAGGAGCCACAGGCATAAATGCATTGCCAATGGTCTCTCCGATATGCTCGGCGTACTGGCCATTGTTTCCCCGTGAAAGCGCTGTCTGCTCGGGCGGAAGGGAATTGTATGGTGCGTACAGCAGGTTTTGCGAAGGCACAGTAATCCATAAAAACAGGTATCCGATAATTCCTAATCCGAAGGACAGGGTCAGAGCAATAAATATGAGGCGAACCAACCACACGGGAACGCCTAAATGCAAAGATAACCCTTTGCACACACCTGCAAAAATGCGCCCTTGGTACGGACGAATCAGCGGATAACGCGCGGGCAAAAGTGGCCGTGCAGCTGGGGCGTCTTGAACGGGTGGGGCATTCCTATTATCTGTCATATCCCTATTATGCATGGCTTCAGGGGGTTTATATAGGGCGCAAAACGCGAAATCGGGGGAGAATCAGGGCTGTCCCCGATATCAGAGCCTGTGGAAACTTGGCATACTCGAAAGTAAGAAATAATAGCTCTCGATAGATAGCTCTTGATAAGGGAGAGAACAATGAAAAACTTTTTTGATTGGATACGGCGCTCGCAGATAATGCGCTCCGACCAACGATGGATTGGAGGCGTGTGCGCCGGCATTGCTCAGCGTCTCGGATGGGATGTGGCGCTGGTCCGTGTGATTATGGTCTTACTGACCATCGTGGGCGCGGGATTATTCGTGTATCCGCTTGCCTGGTTGCTTCTGCCAAACACCAATGGTGAGATATTAGCCGAGGCTCTCTTTGAAGGTCGTTCTACGCCAGGTGAAAGTGTCGCAGCTCTGATTTTCTTAGTTATCGGTGCGCTGTCTACGGCTTTCACCTTCTGGGGGCTATTAACCGTAGCTTTGCTCTTCGTGCTCATTGGTTCAGCAGAAAAGCAGGCCACAAATCCAGCGGGTTGGCAAAAGAACTCGTTTGCCAATTCTTACGGTGGTCCGCGGCAGAACCAGCAGAATCAGCCGTATGCTGGTCAGCCGTACGCGGGCCAGCAGTATCAGACTCCGCAGAATGATGATGCCAGGTTTCGAGCACCCGGATCACCCGTAAATCCTGCATACATGGCTGCTGCGCAGGGTGATAATCCTGCTGCACAAGCACAGGCTGCTCAATCCCAGCCTCAGGCTTCAGCTCAGCCGCAATCAAATCCTTATGCTTACCCACAGTCCTCTGCATATTATGTACCACCCGTACAGCATGTGCAGCGCGAACAGGTCATTCGCACCCGCAAAAGCGCAGGACCGGTAGTCCGACTTTTGGTATGGGCAGGTATTTTCCTATCCGCAGGATTGACGTATCTCTCAGGCATTCTCATGCACTTGGGTGCTGCCGATTTCGTCGGCTGGGCACGTTTGGGCATGATGTGGGGCGTGGGCGTGACCATTGTCCTATGCTTGCTCACCTTGGTGCTAGCGCTTGCAGGACGCAAAACTGCGGGCTACATGTGGTTGACTGCCATCGGCGTCATAGGGTGCTTGATTCTGTCCACCGGAGGCGTGGCATATAACAATTTTCATGTCATCAGCTATTCTGCCAACCAGGCAGTTTCTGGCAATTCCCGCATCACGCATGAATACTCTGTCTCAGATGGAACCACGATAAAGGCAGATAAAAAGCTCATTAGCGATCTACAGGAAGGCGTCGCTTTTACGTCTTCCGATAAGTTCACAACTGCTCAGGTTACCGTAGATTTATCGAATTGGAGCGATGTTATGGGCTCCCACGAGTGGACGAAGTCTGACGGCACGACTCAGACATCCTCGTGCCCAACGGGTGACTTCACAATGGCTTTAACCTCCGTGAATCTGACTCTGATTGTGCCAGAAGGATGCACATATGGGAGAAGCACGATGGGTGGATTTGGTGCTTTTGATACACAAACCGATTGGGCTGCACCTATCGAAAATGAGCTGAACCATAAGTATGCAGAGAAGTTCAGAGCTGCATTGCGTGACATGAGGCAAAAAGAGGATTCGTTGAATGCGGATTCTTCCGAAGATTCGGATGACTACGAATTCCTCGACGATAACGATGACGCGGATTGGTACGATGCGTGGCTGAGATTCGGGGACTACGGCGACCAGCTAACTTCTACTACCTCTTCTTTGAATAATTTGGGAGATGAGTACATGAATGAATTAAGCAATCGCCTAGAAAAAGACATTGAGTTGCGTATAAATTTGATGACCTCATTCGGTCGTTTGAAGGTGCAGGAGGCATAAGAAATGAATACCCCAATGAATTCACAGGATAATTCCTCTGCTTTTACTTCTGCAGATGGTCAGTCATACAACGGGCAAACTGCAGGCGCGCAAGGGGCTCAGAACGCTCAAAATGCCCAGAACGCAAACACCGTACCCAACTGGACTCTCTATAATCAGCAGCCGCCACAGCAGAATGCAAACTCGGCACATACCTACAATCCATATGCGCGCACAAATGCTGCTCCGCCTCATTACGCGGTGCCACCATACGGCACGCCTAGCCCAGGACGCGTCAATTACCCTCCGATGTATGCAAAACCCGTGGCTCAGCCGCGCACGCAAGTCCATTTCACCTATAAGTACGAGTATCACAAGCGACCAAATATTGTGGTTGCGGTGCTTTCGATTATTGGTTTGATTATCGCAGCATTTGCAGGCGTCTTTGTATACACCTTCCCAGAGCCATCGCCACTCTTCAGTCTGGCTCCGATTTATGTGATAACCACGGGATTGATTGCTATCGGTGTGGTGCTTGTCGTGGCGGCGGGCATTACGGCTTGGCGCAAATCCACAGAGAAAAAGTCGGATACAACTCGCGAGCAAGCCACAGCGCCAGCTACGGCACCAGCTACGGCACCATTTGAAGCTGCTGCCAATCCTGAGCAGGACAGCACAAGAGCGAGGGATACCGAGGAAACGACCGTGCTCCCTTCGCAAGACGAAGATTCAGCAGATGCTGAACAAACCGTAACCTTAGAAGAGTTTTCTACGGATGCTGAAGGAGAAGATACGGAGACATTAGCGCACACCAAGCCGCTAGACGCTACAGTGCTAGACGATACGGTACCGATGGAAAAACAATAAATTCTGGGCATTTATGCGCCGCAGAATATAACCCGCATATAACGCAGGGGTGGGGCTTACATCATGTAAGCCCCACCCCTGCGTGTTTACACCAAAGTTTTCGTGGATTTAGTCAATGACCAACTTTAGTAAGCGCCTTGGGCCACCATAGAATCCGCAACCTTGACGAAACCAGCGATATTTGCGCCGGCCATCAGATCGCCTTCGTGACCGTACTTCTGTGCAGCATCCAAAGAGCTTGCCACGATATCCTTCATGATTTCGCGCAACTTCTCATCGGTCTGCTCGAAGGTCCATGAAAGACGGTAGGAGTTCTGGCTCATTTCCAAGCCGGAAACAGCTACGCCACCCGCATTTGCGGCCTTTGCTGGACCGTAGAGCACGTTGTTTGCCTGATATACAGCGATGGCTTCTGGGGTAGAAGGCATGTTTGCACCTTCGCAAACCACGGTGCAACCGTTGTCTACCAACGCCTGAGCGCTGGTTTCATCAATTTCGTTCTGAGTAGCGCAAGGCAATGCGATATCGCAAGGCACAGTCCATACACCTTGGAAACCTTCGTGATATTCGGAGCCTGGCACACGATCAGCGTATTCCTTGATGCGTCCGCGATGGCCCAGCTTGATATCCTTGACGACGTCCAACTGAATGCCATTTGGATCGTAGATATAACCGTTGGAATCAGAAGCGGTGACAACCTTTGCGCCCAATTCCTGAGCCTTTTCGGTAGCGAAAATGGCTACATTTCCAGAACCGGAAATGACCACGGTCTTGCCTTCAAAGGATTCGGAACGCAGCTTATCCATAGCCTCAGCAGTGTAGTAGCACAAGCCGTAACCGGTAGCTTCCGTGCGAGCCAAGGAGCCGCCCCATTCGAGACCCTTGCCCGTGAGAACACCGGTAAATTCGTCGCGAATGCGCTTGTACTGGCCGAAAAGATAACCAATTTCGCGTGCGCCCACGTTGATATCGCCGGCAGGCACGTCGGTGAACTGACCGATGTGGCGCTGAAGCTCGGTCATGAAGGCTTGGCAGAAGCGCATCACTTCCGCATCGGACTTGCCTTTAGGATCGAAGTCGGAGCCGCCCTTGCCGCCGCCCATTGGCAGCGTAGTCAAAGAATTCTTCAAAATCTGCTCGAAACCGAGGAACTTAATGACGGATTCGGTGACGGTAGGGTGGAAACGCAGGCCGCCCTTGTATGGGCCAATTGCGCTGTTGAACTGAATGCGGTAACCGCGGTTAACCTGAGTCTTTCCTTCATCATCGACCCAGCAGACGCGGAACTTGATGACACGCTCTGGTTCGATAAAACGCTCTAAAATGCCGTTTGCTTCATACTGAGGATTTGCTTCAACTACTGGGCCGAGTGTCTCAAAAACCTCACGTACAGCCTGCAAGAATTCTGGTTGATCGCCATCGCGCTTCTCAGCCTGAGCATAAACGCGCTTCAAGTATTCATTCGTAATTGCCATGGTATGTCCTCTTATATGTGATTGTTTTGCTAATGCATAATGTGCAAAACACTACTTATAAGAATATTCTTGGCTCTGCCTTTGCAGACAGCTCAAATGTTACGAGTGTGAAAACGCTTTATTTTGCAAGGCTTTCAACGTGAGATTTTTGTTCAGATTGTGAGATATGTCTCTGCGTCTTCGAGATTTTCGTAACCACTCAAGCGCACCGTCCACGTGACGATTTCCTCCGTAAGATTGATATTCCGACGTTTTTTATCTTCAATCATGGTCGCATATAAGCGCACGGTCTCATCGGAATACGTGCATAATTCGCCGCGCAAATATGTTTCAAAACTCGTGGTTTCCTTCGTATCTTCCGCCGAAGTCATAACGCGCATATTGTCTCCCAAGTGTGGGTAGCGCTGATGAAAATCTTGAGCCCACGTAAGCTGCTGAGCGATGATTTTTTCTTGGAGTTCGTGGCGTTCCGGTGAAATAACGAGCATGTAGGGCTCGAGTTCCTTGTGGAAATACGCTGGCTCGGTCGTAATCATCATCCACGCGTACTTTTCCATGAGCAGGTTGCGCCCGGACGCCAGATCTTTTTCATAACTGGTTAGCAAGTCCTCTGACCAGGTGAGAAATTGGCTCAAACGCATAACGTGAAAGGTGGGCCAGTTTCCTTGGCAGTTGGCTCTGCCGCCTTCGTTATTGACCTGTTGGAATTGGTTCCATTCGGTTGTGACTATGCGTTCTGCTTGATCGGTATGCATCGTAACCTTCTTTGGTGGACGTCCATATGCGCAAGGTGGGCGAGTGGTGTTTCCGGTATGCCTCCTGAGGCACAATCACCCAATAAGCCTTCTTTGTATCACCTTTATTCTAATCAATCGCTCGGGTTCGTTCGCAAAATTCTTTTGCCTGCGAAATTCTGAGGGCTGATATCCGTCCATATAAACCGTGTATAGTGTGTGCTCGATTTTGTCGACTACTATAGAACACAAGAATGCTCAAACAGATGCGCATGAATGTGTGGGGAAGTTGCGTGCCCAATGGAGTTTTGTTACGCGGCTTTCCCTCTTAAATGTGGACTATTCGCAATCCTAGGAGTACATGGTGCTTGCTATTTCATTTAATACCGACTGGGCATACCGCAGAGTGAACGCTGAAATGGGTTATGTCGATCAAACTGAATTTACGTCTGTCCAGCTCCCCCATGATGCCATGCTGTATGAGAAGCGTACACGCTTCGCCGCTTCGGGGAAAAATTGTGGATGGTTTGAAAGTGCGGATTATGAGTATGTCAAAACATTCGTTCCGAGTAATCAAGCCGTGCAAGAGCTGGAATTTGAAGGCGTGTACCACAATGCAGAAGTGTGGTTGAATGGAGAGAAATTAGCATTTCGACCATATGGATATACGAATTTTTATGTGGATTTGTCCTCTCACTTGAAGCGGGGGGAGTCCAACGAGCTGCGCGTTATCGCCCACAATAGCAAGCAGCCAAATTCACGGTGGTATTCGGGAGCAGGCATTTATCGGCCCGTGAAGCTGTGGACGGCGCCGTTCCAGTCGCATATTGCGCGCAATGGCGTCAGCGTCCGCACCCTGAGCATCGGCGAACGTAAAGATGCGGGTCTCACAACTGCACGTATACAGGTTGATGTGCGCGCAACGAATCCGGGCACTGCGGTTATCCGTATCGAGGAGTTAAACGTTGAAAAAACAGTACAGCTAGAACGCAATACGCGAGCTGAGAGCACACAGGCACAAGCGCAAGAGAGCAATGTAGCCGCAAGTGTGCACATCGACCTTCCTTCCGTCCAACCTTGGGATATAACAAATCCACAGCTGTATACGCTACACGTGGCTTATGCGGATACTGAGGGTGCCCAGGATGAGTACATGACCACTTTCGGTGTGCGCACGATTGCGCTGACTAATAACGGCTTCGAAATGAATGGCAAGCGCGTGATTATTCAGGGAGCCTGCATCCACCACGACAATGGTGTGCTAGGTGCCGCCACATATGCTGAGGCGGAGCTCAGGCGCGTTCGACTGCTCAAAGAGGTGGGATACAACGCCATTCGTTCGGCGCACAACCCGTGCTCCCAAACCTTGCTCGAGGCGTGCGATCAATTGGGCATGCTCGTCGTCGATGAATACATCGACCACTGGTATATCCATAAAACACAGCACGATTATGTGCAGTACTTCAATGAGTGGTGGCAGCAAGACTTGCGGGACATGGTCATGAAAGACAGGAATCATCCGAGCGTTATCATGTACTCGACGGGAAATGAGGTCTCAGAAACTGCCCAAAAACGTGGCATCGAGCTGACAGCTCAGATGACGCAGTACTTGCATGCCCTCGATGCGGAGCGCCCAGTAACCTGCGGCATTAATATCTTCTTTAATTTCTTGAATTCTATAGGATTTGGCTACTACTCAGATGAAAAAGCAGCTAAAGAAGCGCGTGAGGCAGAAAAATTAAAGGCCATGGGTTCCCATAAAACCGTGAAACATACGGCAAGCGGAAGTGAATTTTTCAACGAGCTTACAGTAACCTTAGGCGCTGATTTTATGAAAATGGGCGCAGCTTTACCACCATGTGATTGGGTGACGAAGGATGCGTTTGCGGCCATGGATGTGGCCGGCTATAACTACGGCATCAAGCGATACAAGCACGATCTGCGTAAATATCCACAACGGTTTATCCTCGGCTCGGAAACCTTCTGCAGTGATGCGTATGCTTTCCGCGAAATGGCGAAGCAGCATCCACGCCTTATTGGCGATTTCGTGTGGGCGGGTATGGATTATCTAGGCGAAACGGGCGTGGGCAGCTGGGAATACGCGGACTATGCACCGATGCATCAGCAGTGCGGATGGCTCACCGCTGGTTCGGGCCGTCTCGATCTTATCGGCAATCCACTGGGTGAAGCTTTGTATACACGCGTGGCACTCGAAGTAGACGGTGAGGTGGGACCATACATCGCCGTAGTGCCGGTTAATCATACGCATGATAAGCATTCTCCGAGTGCATGGAAAATGAGCAATGCGCTACCTTCGTGGAGCTGGAATGGTTGTGAAGGCCAGGATGCAAAAGTGGAAGTCTACGCACGGGCGGCGAGTGTGGAATTGCGCGTCAATGGCACAAAAGTGGGGAGAAAAAAGCTCAAGCGTAACTGTATAGCACGTTTTACGACTCCATGGCATGCGGGCACGGTGGAAGCAGTGTCCTATGATGACAAGGGACGTGAGATAGGCCGTTGCATACTGCGCAGTGCTGTTGCAGATACGCAATTGTCGCTCAATATGGAGCCGGAGTCTGTGCATAGCACCGTGAAATTCATTCACGTGGATTATACGGATGCGCAGGGCACTGTAAAACCGCTGGAGCGGGGACAACTTACTGCACACGTAAGCGGCGAAGGCGTGCGCTTGCTGGGCTTTGGCAGTGCGGCCCCGTATAACGAAAGTTCTTTTGTTTCGGGATGCAGCGGTACGTACTACGGTAGGGCCTTAGCAGTCGTGGAGGTTCCTGAGGGTCCTACTTCAAACGGTGTGCTCACCGTATCGGATGATCAGGGGCGTTCGGCGCAGTTGCAATTGTAAATCACTTAAAGGCGCGGCAAGACATGTGTGTGCGAGGGGTTGAGAACCTTCGCGCACACATGTTTTGTCTGTCTAAAGACTGTGCAAAAGCGGATTTGTGGACGTAATATGCGCCTCTACATAGGGGCGATGCCATTCCAAAAAATCTTCGCTACTGGTTGTTAGACCTTCTGCTTTAAGTTGCTTGACGATGCGATTGCAGATGAAGTCAATGCATCCTTGGGCATTGTAATCCATGTGCGAGGTAACGAGCCGCTCCAAAGGGGTGATGAGGTTGGAAAGCTTGGTACCCATGCGATTGCTCAGTCTTCTCAGCGCAGCAAAGCGCCACTTATAGTAGGGTGCGTAGCCGGCGCTTATCGGGTTATTCATAAGGAAGACGAGCGAAGATACGTTGAGCGCAAATTCGTTGATGGTTAAAGCCATAGCCGCTTCATCGTGACGCGCTTTCATACGTGGATAATTGTATTGTCCCGTTTGTGCAATCATGCCTAAGCGTTGAGAAATAAGGAATAATCGCACATCATCCGGCATATTTTTAAAGCCTTGGCGCCTGCTGGAGAATGCGCCCACGGGATCGGCAAAAATTTCACCGTTCGTAGCCGCTGCCAGGGTGGCTTCATCCAGGCCGAGCCACAGATGCTCCTCACCAGACTCTGCTGGTGCATGACTGAGTCCGGTCATGGATTCAAAGAAGGCATCAATGCTCATGACCCCCTCACGATGTGCACTGCGTGGTGTCTTTGTGGCCGGCTTAAACCCAAGAAAATTCTTATCCAACGCCTCATAGCGTTCTTGCAGCTGCGCACCAAACTGCTCAAAATCCGCCGGAGTTAGCCACACACAGTAACGTGCGCCAAAATCATGATCGTGAGACTGCACATCATCGAAACCATAGCATTCCGACCCGTGGCCTACCAATCCGACGGCCGCCCGCGCTCGCACATCTGCTAAATCACCGCTAAATAATTCGTTCGCCGTGGCTTCCCAAAAACGGCGAGACAGCTGTAAGCCGGAGATGCTTTCCGAGGCATCCGGGGAGTGTGCAGGGGTTTCATCAGTGTCTGTCTGTGAGATGTTTACCTGAGACACGGTGGCCTGCTCAGATTCGACCTGGGCAAGACTTTCGCGGACGATATCTACATTTTGTGCGGTCGTCGTGTAGTAATCACTTTCGGTGCCGTAATATTGTCCAATTAAATCCAGAGCTTGCTCGAAAAATTCTAGAGATTGTGCCACCTTACCCGAGGTGTACAGCGCCTGTGCATACCCAGCCAAAGCCGACGTGTAATGAGCCGATTGCTGGAGCACTGGATTATGCGTATAAATATCTAAACCCTGCTGTGTATGGTCCAAAGCCGACGCAGTATCACCGAGCTGAATGTCCAGCAGGCCCAAATTGGTCAACGTCGTAGCAATATCGGGATCCTTGTCTGGGTGGGAAGAGGACACGCGCATAAGATGTAAGGCATGCGTCATATGCCTGCGTGCGGTTTCGATGTCGCCGGTCTCGCTAAAAAGCATCGAAAAATTGTTATAGAGCGCCGCTTTTTGCCGATCGGTATCCGGCATCGAAGTCTCAGCCTCCTGTGCGGCCAAGTCATAATATTTACGTGCCAGCGAGTACTCGTGTGCCTGACGATAGGCGGTGGCCACATTGATCAAAATAATCGTGCTTTGCATGCTGCCTGCAAGTTTTAGCTCCTCGCGCAGTTGGAGCGCGCGCTCGCAGAGCATCCGAGAGTGCTCATGTCTGCCGTGTGAGCGGTCGAAGCCTAAAAATTCGCTAATCACGGTTAACTCAGCATTGCTATCCTGAGCGGATTGTGCTTGTTTGAGGGCTGCATCCAGATATGGTTCGGCATCCGTGCTTCCTCGATGCTCAGCAAAGATGGCATCGAGACCGGCGTAAAATTCTTCTGCATTGAAATGCTCCACACACATACGACCTATTGTATCGAAAATCGTCTGAGGTGTGCACAAAGTGTGGGAGGCAGGAGCAGTAGGCAGCGGGAAACTTGTGGAGCAGGTGCGCCATACGTGTCCATTGTTACAATTATGAGGTATGAGAAGAGGCACAGAAGACTCACACTCGCCGCGCAGTAGCGGCAGTCATACCGACACGCGTACGCGGGCACGCCATGGTGTGCACAGGGCTGTAAAACCGTGGAAGGCTATTGCTCTGATAATCCTTGCCATTGCAGTCATTATCGGCATTGCCCTTTTTGTGGTGTGGTTTGCGAATAGCCAAACACGCACGAGCCAAAACGCTCAGCCTGTACAAACACAGCAGCTCGATCAGACAGAAACATCACAGTCGCCAGAGGCTCCAGCACAGGAAACTCAAGCTGAAGCAGAGCCACAAACCATTGCCGAACATTTCGGGGTTACGGCAGACGACTGGCGCATTATTTTGATAAACCGTGAAAACATCACGGACGAACTAAGTCCGCAGCTGAGCGTGATGAATTCGCGATGCTCCGTAGATGCCCGCATTGCCGACAATCTTGCCGGATTTTTGAGTGCTGCTCAGCAGATCCATAGCTCAGAGCACCTGATTTCCTGCTATCGCAGTGTGAATTATCAAGCGTCTTTGTTTGAATCTTACGTCAGCTCCGAGATGCAAGCGCATCCGCAGTGGAGCCGGGAGCAGGCGGAAGAATATGTCAAAACATATTCGCAGCCGCCAGGGGCGTCGGAGCATCAGTCAGGACTAGCCGTGGATATGTGCACAATCGAAGAAATGAATGCTCAAGATCCGGCGATTGCACAGGCGGTTCAAGATATTGCGCCGCAATATGGTTTTATTTTGCGTTTCCCAGAGGGGAAGCAGGAGCACACCGGTGTGGGCTATGAGGACTGGCATTTTAGATATGTGGGCGAAGAAATCGCCCAATACATCACCGCGCAAGGCTGGACTTTGGAGGAATTTCATACGCATCTCAACGATCCATACGAGGAGATTTAGAGCCGTATCACTGCGCTCTGAGCGAGAGCGACATCGCATTCTTCAGCCCAACACACATATGAAGTGCGCCTATTGTGTGGTATTTTCGCGAAAAAGGCCGCATATGTTCACCTACTGATACAGTAATCCCACATTTCTTGCAAAAAATGGCGTATCTAGTACATTATTTACGTGAAACTTTTGCGAACTAAATCTATCGAAACTGCGTTGGAGCAGACAAAAGCCGAAGGACACTCTCTGAAAAGGAATTTGGGAGTGTGGGATATGGCTACGATGGCTGTAGCCGTGGCTGTTGGCGCAGGTATTTTCTCTGTAGGCGCTCAGGCTATTGCTTTTCATGCGGGCCCGGGCGCGATTCTCAGCTTTATCATCGCTGGCGCAGTGTGCGTGGGTGTGGCATTGTGTTACGCCGAATTCGCCTCTATGGTGCCGGCTGCGGGCTCTGCCTACACCTTCACCTACACGACTTTGGGTGAATTTATTGCGTGGATTATCGGCTGGGATCTCATTTTGGAGCTCCTCATGGCTGCATCGGTTATCGCGAAATACTGGGGTCTGTATTTGCGCGACTTCTTCAGACTTATGGGATATCCTATTGTCACGCAATGGCAGGTGGCACCTCATTTCACCATTGATTTTGCGCCAATAGCCATTGTTACCTTCTTTACCTTATTGCTTTTGGTGGGAACGAAGATTTCCAGCCGCTTCGACTCTATTTTGACCGTTATCAAGGTCGGTGTGGTGCTTTTTATTATTGTGGTCGGATTCTTCTACTTCAATGCAAGCAATCTCAGCCCATTCATTCCACCAACTCAGGTCGTGCAAAGCTCGGGTGATGCTGCATCGACGCTCGCCACCTTGGAGGAGCCACTCTTGCAGTGGATTTCCGGTCAGCAAGCCAGCATGTACGGTTGGGACGGTGTGCTGTCTGGTGCGGCCTTGGTGTTCTTTGCCTTCATTGGTTTTGATATTATCGCCACCGCGTCCGAGGAAGCCAAGGATCCTGCGCGCACAGTGCCGCGCGGTATCACCCTCGGTTTGGGCATTGTGATTTTGCTCTACGTCTTGGTGACCATCGTCACTTCGGGCATGGTGTCCTACGCTCAGCTCGCGCAAGTGAAAAATCCTTCGCTATCTACCGCGTTTGAACTTGTAGGAGCGGGCTGGGCTGCGAAAATTATTTCCTTTGGCATTTTGATAGGCCTCACCACGGTCGTTATGGTATTGCTCCTCGGCTTGACGCGCGTAGTCTTTGCCATGAGCCGTGACAACTTGCTTCCTCAGGGCATTTCTCACACCAATAAGCGCGGTGTGCCAGCAAAATTGCAAATCGTTTCCAGTGTCGTAGTGGCTGTCATTGCCTCCACTTTTGATATCAGTGTGCTGGCCGATATGGTAAATATTGGTACGCTGTCCGCCTTTGTGTTGGTATGTGTGGGCATCCCGTCATGCGCAAAAAGCGCCCAGATTTCGAACGCTCGTTCAAAGTTCCAGGCAATCCATGGTTACCAATCTTGATTGCCATTGTGTGCTTTATCGTGATGTTCTACCTGTCCGTGCTCACCTGGATTCGCTTCCTCGTCTGGTTGGCCGTAGGCATTGCTATTTACTTCGCGTATTCGTATAAGCATTCCTTGCTGAACGAAGAAACGCATCCGAAGAAGAAAGCTTAGCTTGCGTGATATGTATAAAGCCGCTGGTGGATGCCAGCGGCTTTTATTGTGCACGGGAGGACTACTGCGGTGCTGCGGTGGTTTCCAGCGGGAGCAGCGTTGTAGGCAGCACAATATGAGTCTTGTCAAGCACTGTGTTATGAATTAAATCCAAGGCCACCTGAGCGCTGCGTGCGCCGATTTCGCGAGCCGGTTGCTGAACCGTGGAAATGCCGGAATCTATTGCGGTGGTTTGCCCATCAAAGCCCATAACGGAGATTTTGCGCGGGCAATCGATGCCCATATTGCGTAGCTCGTGTACGACTTGCATTGCAATCATATCTGACCATACGCACAGAGCCGTAGGAGGCTGTGGTAAGGCTAAAATATGTGCCACAATTCTGCGAATTTCCAGGGGGGATAGGGCTGTCAGTTCAAAAGTGCCGCAATCGTTTAATTGTAATTCGCGCAGAGCCTCTCGATAACCCATAACACGTTCATCGGATCCCCAGCTCGCGTTCTTATAGGATTTCCCAATATAGGCAAAGTGCGTATGGCCTAGGGCTGCAAGATACTGCACGGCCGATTTTTCGCCTGCAATATCGTCGATGCCTACAGTTGCTTGAGCGTATTGCGCCTGAGATGCATTGATGGAGATAATAGGCATATCCAGTTTTTTCAATTCATCTCGTTCCGCCTCATCGGGGCCAAAACCGGACAGAATCAGAGCATCTGCATTGCGGTTCGCTGGCCTGCGTCTAAAAAATTCCTGTCTTTCGGCCTCGTTGCCTGCGCGATACAGAATTAAATCGTACTCTTGAGGAAAAAGAACATCGTAGATGCCTTCGGCGATTTCCCCTGTGAACCAACCACTCAAACTTTCGCGGACGAGCAGAGCTATGCGATGAGTATGGCCCGTGGCTAAAGCGGCGGCGGTAGGTGAAGCCGTATAGTTCAAGGATTGGGCTGCGTAGAGCACTTTTTTGCGTGTTTCTTCGTTGACATGCTTGAGGCCGCGCAGTGCTCGAGAAACCGTGTAGGTAGACACACCGGCGGCCTGTGCAACGTCTGCAATTGTTGGCTTCTTCACCAATCCCTCCTCGTAGTAGAAATACCGTTGATTATATCAATCGGTTTTAATTTCTCATTCTACTCATGAGAGTATACCTAAGCGATTATGTTTTCTGGAGATAAAATCCCTACATTTTAGATTTGAATTATTTTATTACATGTGTATACTTAACCATAAGCGCTTAGGTAAATACTTAGAAACTATCTTCGTGTTGAATCAAAGGAGAGAATCAATGAAGATGACACAGTTTGGAAAGATGGCAACGGCAGCCGTTTCCGCATTTGCGTTGCTGGGTGCTCTGAGTGCCTGCGCACCCGGAAGTGCGCAATCCTCATCGGCTACCAGTGAGCCGGCCAGCAAAGACTTCGGATCGGAAAATATCACGTTGACGCTGTGGGACGGTGCTGGGTTAAAAGAATTCGATGACGATTTGATCCAGGCATTTGAAGCACAATACCCAAATGTGACCGTCAAGGCTACGTATGATCCGGATAATACGTCCGCACAAAACGGTCCACGCATTATCTCCTCTGCAGACGCGCCAGATGTGGCCCGCATTACGGATATCAATTCGGCCGTGCGCGGGAAGCACGTCATAAGCCTAGAGGAATACGCCACGCTGTATGGCTGGGATATACCAGATTCACAAGCGATGTCCTACCGAGTGGACGCTTCCGGCAAAATTGGCTCGGGCAATTTATATGCCGTGCCGGATGCGGTTTCTATGACGGGCATGTACTGGAACACAGCCGTGGCACAGTCTCTGGGCATTACGCAAGCTCCTCAATCCATGGACGAGCTGGAAAAGGATTTGCAGATTGCCAAGGATGCGGGCGTCACGCCTATGATTATGCCGGCTAAAGAGGGTGGCACGTCTTTCATTTATCAAGCTTTATGGACCAATAATTCTGGCGCAGAAGTGGTCAATAACTGGATTTATCAGAAGGACGGGGCAACGATCAACGAGGAAGGTGCGATCAAGGCGGCTGAAACCATTCAAAACTGGGCGAACAGTGGATACTTCAGTTCAGATGCTGTGGCTTTGGACGGCACTACGGCCGTTGGGCGCTTTACTCAAGGTGAAGGCTTGTTCTTCCCGGCCGGTAGCTGGTTCTCTTCATCCTTGAATGAGAGCCTCGGTTCAAACGTGGGCTTCTTTGCATTCCCAGGAAGCACGGCAGATCAGACAGGTTCGGCCGCCTCTAACGCCGTGACGCCATTTGGTATTCCGAGCAATGCCAAGAATAAGAATGCTGCAGCAGCTTTCCTCAACTTCCTTATGAGCGATGAGGCGCGACAGATTGCAGTCAAGCACGGATATCCAGCAATTGGCGAAGGTGAATTAACATCAGATAATCCATTGCTGACTCAGATTCTTCAAGCTCAAACGCAGTTAGTTTCCGCGGATAATACAACGGACTATATCAATAATGCTACGGCGGCTATGCAAGCGAGCGGTATTATTCCAAACTTCCAAACTCTGATTGATGGTTCTCAAACACCTCAGGAGTTTGTGCAAGCACTTCAAAAGCAGTACGACTCTGAAGTCAAATAGCAGACATGGGCGTGGAATCTCCATGTGTGTGATGGTAGATTCCGCGCCCATTATTTTGTGGAAAGGCAATGGAAGACTATGAAATCATTAGGTTCTAAGCTTCGCTTGAAGTTCGTGGGACTTGCATTTTTACTTCCTGCATTTGTGTTTTATGCCGTCTTTGTGCTGTGGCCAATTATTCAAACCGTGTGGTACTCCCTGTATGACTGGAATGGCATCGATCTGGCTACTTGGGTGGGTCTCGAAAATTATCGTACGGTATTTACGGATGCAAGCTTGTACGGGTCCATACTCCACTCGTTCTTCCTCATCATCTTCTTCTCCATCATTCCTATCGCCATTGGTTTAATCGTCGCGGTGCTCATAAAAGACATCAGGCACAAGGGCTTGAGCTCATTCGCACAGGTGTGCCTCTTTTTGCCACGCGTTATTCCAGGAGCGGCGGCCGGTGTGGCTTGGACATGGATGCTGGCGGATAAAGGTGCCATTAACCAGATTTTGCGTTCCATCGGTTTGGGACAATTTACGCACGTGTGGCTGGGAGAGCAAAGCGTAGCACTGGGAGCTGTGGGCATTATCGGATTCTGGCTCCAGCTCGGATTCTGCATTGTGCTTCTCCTTTCCGGCATCGGCGGCATTGATGAATCACTATATGAAGCGGCATCGCTAGACGGTGCTGGATGGTGGCGAAAGCTTTTTGCGATTACGCTGCCGGGCTTACGTGGGCAAATTGGCGTATGTCTCACCATGACCATTGTGTCCGCGCTGGCAAGCTTCGATGTGGTCTACATGTCTACTCAGGGTGGGCCGGGTACCTCCACGATGGTGCCAGGTGTGCAGGTATATCGTCTGGCTTTCACGCAGCAAGCCGTTGGTCTCGCATCTGCGCTCGCCGTCACGCTCATGGTTCTAGTCTTTGTGGTGGTCGGTCCGCTACAGTCACTCGTCAATAGGAAGGATGATTAACATGAAGCAGTCGCAGAGTACTCGATATTTTGGTTATGCGGTGCTTATCATCACCATACTTTTTACCATTCTTCCCTTCATCAGCATGCTGTCGGCAGCGCTTCAACCACAAGGAAGCACACCCGAGGGCATAGATTTCAGTGGGCAACTCCATTGGGAAAACTTCATTGATGCATGGAATGTAGCCAATATTGCGCCGCTGTTGAAATCCAGCATTATTTTGGTGCTGGGTGTGGTTCCAGCGGTGATCATTTTTGCTGCTTTGGGCGGTTACGCCTTCGCGACATTGCATATTCCCTTTGCACGTCTGCTATACATGCTGTTCCTCGTAGGACTGACCATTCCCTTTGAAACTTTGGTTACGCCTTTGTACTACGAAATCAGTGCCATGGGCATCCTCAATACGCGACTGGCACTTATTTTGCCCATGATCGGCTTGAATATGCCCTTCGCCATTATGTGGATGCGCTCCTGCTTTGAGCAGATGCCACATGATCTGATTGAAGCGGCTGAAATCGATGGAGCAGGGCATTTCAGGACTTTCCTGCATATTGAACTACCTCTAGCCTTGCCGGCCTTAAGTTCCTTAGGCATTCTGACATTCCTCGCCACATGGAATCAGTTCCTTCTGGCAGTCGTGCTCATCAACGATCCTGAAAAACGCACAATGGCGGGTGCTTTGCAATCCTTCGTAGGACAATACCAGACCGATGTGGTTTTACTCAATGCGGGCGCTTTGCTCATTATGGCCCCAACCGTGATTTTGTTTATCTTCTTGCAACGCTATTTCATTCGTGCAATGCTTGCAGGCTCTGTCAAAGGATAATGTGATGAATATTCCTTCCCACAATTCTGTCGCATGCGACACTCATCGCCTAAAAGACCATAAGAACGCGTGGTGGCGCGATGCTGTGATTTACCAAATATATCCACGTGCATTCTCGGATTCGAATGGTGATGGCATAGGCGATATTGCGGGCGTTACACGTCGTATGGATTACATCCAATCCTTGGGCGTGAACGCAATCTGGCTATCGCCGTTTTACCCATCTCCCCTGAAGGATGGTGGGTATGATGTGGCGGATTACAGAAATATCGATCCACGGTTGGGCACGCTGGATGATTTTGATGTTATGGTCAGCCAGGCTCATGCGCGGGGCATACGTGTAGTCGTGGATATCGTGCCCAATCATACCAGCGATCAGCATCCTTGGTTCCAAGAAGCATTGCGCAGCCAGCCCGGATCGCCCGAGCGTGAACGCTATATTTTCCGTCGGGGTCGTGGGGAAAAGCATAACCTACCTCCTACAAACTGGATGAGTAATTTCGGTGGAAGCGCGTGGCAGGCATGCGGTGATGGTTGGTACTATTTGCATCTTTTTGCGCCCGAACAGCCCGATCTCAATTGGGATAATCCTGAAGTGCGAGCGGATTTCATCACAACGCTCAAGTTTTGGGCGGACCGTGGCGTGGATGGCTTTAGGGTAGATGTTTCGCATGCACTTGCGAAAGATTTACGTGAGCCCTTGCGTGATCGACAACATCCAGAAATTCCTGCGCCGGAAGACACCAGAGGGGGTGATCCTTTATGGGATCGCAACGAGGTGCATGAGATTTACCGCGAATGGCGCGAAGTGCTGAATTCTTATGATTCCGAGATATTCGCGATTGGTGAGACGTGGACGCCGATGACGTCTCGTGTGTTTGAATATGCACAACAAGACGAGCTGGGAGCCGTTTTTGATTTTTCTCTACTGAAATCTGCCTATGATGCGCGCGAATACCGAGAAATTATCGAAAGAACCTTCCAGGGAGCCACTTCTGTAGGCGCAAGCCCAACGTGGGTTTTGGGCAATCATGATGTGCCACGCGTGGCTAGTCGATTGGGCTTGGACAAAGGCGTCGACGTGGAGCATTGGGTGACATCGAATAATACGGATCCGAAGATTGATGTAGCGCTTGCTACTCAGCGGGCGCGATCGGCGGCGTTGATTGAGCTCGGTTTGCCGGGTACGGCTTTTGTGTATCAAGGGGAAGAATTGGGGCTACCGGAGGATCTGGGGCTGACGGATAAGGATATCCAAGATCCTATCTGGGAGAGAAGTGGGCACTCCTTCAAAGGGCGAGATGGGTGTCGTGTACCTTTGCCGTGGACGCGTGCGCGTGGTGTAGAAGGAGCTTTTGGTTTTAGCGATACAGGCAAATCCAATCTTCCACAGCCGCAGTGGTTTGTTGATTTCGCGGCCGATACTCAAGGACAATGTGGAGATGGCTCTATGCTGAGTCTGTATCGTGAGGCCATCAATCTGCGCTCAAAGTATGTCAATCATCGCGCCTTAGCAGGCACAATTGCATGGCATGATGAGCGGCTCCACGAAGATGTGCTGGATTGGTCCCTTGCCACAGGGCTACGGGTTCTTGCAAATTGCTCACGGACGCAGACTGTGTCTGTGCCCGATGGTTATCAGGTCATCTTATCCTCCCAACCTGAAGCAGCTGAAGGTCTTGTACCTCCCACGACCACGGTGTGGTGCATACGCCGTACCGTGTAGCACAGAGGTGCATTTCAAACGATGGGCAGGTTCTGCTTCTCCTGCCCATTTTTCATACCTGATTTCTAGTATGGACAGTATGAAAAGATCGCTTTCCCTTCTTCCTTTAATCGCTATCGGTGTCCTCGTTGGCATATTTTCCGGGCTTTTCGGTGTGGGTGGTGGAACGATTATGGTGCCTGCGCTGATGTTTTATGGTCTGAGTCAGCGCGAAGCCTCCGCCACCTCCTTGGCGGCCATGCCCTTGGCGAGTCTTGGAGGTGTGATCTCTTATGCCGTGGCGGGAAATGTAGACTGGGCCATGGGGGCGCTCATTATCGTCGGCTCCATTACGGGCGCCTGGGTGGGTGCGCGCTTGCTGCACGTCATTTCCGAAAAGGCGTTGCGCTGGTGTTTTGTGGCCTTTTTGCTCGTGATTATCGTGCAGCAATTTTTTCAGCTACCCACGAGGACTTCGCATGTGGAACTCACACTGCTTTCCGGTGCGGGCATGATTCTGCTTGGGTTTGTGGCAGGCGTACTCGCGGCTTTGCTGGGTGTGGGCGGCGGCGCTATCCTCGTGCCGGGCATGGCATCGTTCTTTGGCGCCAGTGATTTGGTTTCGCGCGGTACGTCGCTGTTGGCGATTTTGCCGGGCGCAATTTCTGGTACCATCAGCAATGTCAAAGCTCGCATCGTGCAGCTCAAAACGGCGGCAATTATCGGGATTGCGGCTCTTGTTGTGACGCCGATTGGTGAAATCATCGCCCAATGGTTGACCCCGCAGATGAATAAATGGGCCTTCATTATTTTCTTAATTTTCATCATTATTCGTAGCATTCGCGCGGCCCTGCGTGCACAGCAGAAATAAGAGCGAAAATTCACGCAAACAGAGAAAAGCCCTGAGCGTGAAATGCACCTCAGGGCTGGAGAGAAAGAGAGAGAAGAAGGATTAAATTATCTTGGGGGAGCACCTGCTCAGCGTCCGTCTGCTTCGAAGGGGAAGCTTGGGTTCCTGTGCGGTTCTTCCTTGCGTTGGTATATATATAACCGCTCGTTTCTGAGTAACACACCAGAAAGCCTCTGACAATAAACTGGGAACTGTGTAATCCGTTTGTAAAAATGGACGAATTGCAGAATTCTCATCCGAAAAACACGCCGTGATTTTGTTGAAATTTAGCGATTTTAGAAAATCATGAGAAATAATCTTTTTGCATTTTTCTATACATGTGTTTATAGTTGCAACCATGATTAATTCCAACAACACCTTCGAAGGCACCGCAGTGCAGATGCTGCGTAGCTGTCTGTGTTGTTGTATGTCCCGATAAACTCCCGCGCATTTATGAGTTTATGGGGATTTTTTGCTAAGCCCCTGGTTTTAGTGTAAGTAAATTCATGCACGACAGTTGAGCACGCGTATATAAATTATTTCGATACCTCACCATAAAACCGCAGAAAATTAGCAAAAATAATCTCCCTTTTAAACTTTTATAAATTTCTGCTATAGCCACGCGGGCTAATTCTCATTCGAAACGTACTACAACTAAGAAACAGACCAATTTTCTATTTTTTCAATATTTCACAAAGGGAGAGAAAATGACCACAACCTTTACGCCCCGTCGTCAGGCATTCTATGACATTGCGCGCGGCACAGCGGATGCAAACAAAACCCCATACCTCGTAGCGGCTTGGCAGCACCTCATCGGCAATGAGTACGGTGCGGAAACCTTCGGCAAGGCTTATGTGGAATTCGTTCAGCAGTGGGATTGGGATTGGGTAAAGATCAATCCACGCGCTGTGTACTATTCCGAGGCTTGGGGAAGTACATATGATCAGCATGAGTACGCTGGCTATGTTATTCCTCGCAAACACACGGATGCCGTGCAGAAGCCGGAGGATTTGGACAAGATTGTCAAGCTTGATGTGCACGCGGATAACCCATTCCATGAGGAATTTGAGGCTGCACGATACATCCGCGAGCATCTTCAAGATCGCGCGGTTATCCAGACCGTATTCTCACCATTATCCGTCCTCTTGCAGCTAGGTGATTTGCCTCTGTATCCAGGAGACGATTACGCTACGCCTTCTACCACGCGTGAAGCCGTTTTCTCCGATACAGATCGTGTGAAGCGCGCATTGCAAAATATCGCCGAAACACTGGCAGTTTACGCTGCTGAGCTCGTTACGCCTGAAGAGCAAGGTGGTGCAGGTTTGGACGGCATCTTCTACGCGGTGACGGGTACGGTCTCCCACGACTTCTTCACTCAGGAGGAGTACAACGAGTTTTCCAAGCCGTATGACGAACTGATTATCAACGCCATTCGCCAAGCAAATCCTGAAGCTGTGGTGCTGCTCCACACCTGCCGTGAAGATTCCCACCCGGACTGGTTTGCAGGTCTTGCCGATATCATCCATTGGGATCAGTTCTTGCCAGGCAATCCACACATCGATCATGAAATTGGCGCAGTACCCGTGGGTGGCGCAAACTTCACGAAGTTTGCTGTGGACGATCGCAAGGATGTAGAGGGCGTGCGCACGCAGCTGAAAGAAACCATCGAGGAACGTGCAGGCAAGCCATTCTTGCTCGCCCCAAGCTGCACCGTCCCAACCCCAGCCTCTGGCGAGGCCTTGGAAATCCTTGCAAGTTTTAAAAAGTTTTAAAACCGTGAAATAAGCAGAAGTTCGCAGCTTCATCATACGTATCACAATAAGAAAGAAAGATAAAGAATATGAATTTCGCAACGCATACGAAGTCCTTATGGAAAAAGGTAGGAAAGGTGGCACTGGCCACCACTGCAGCAGTCACCATTTTTGCGACTTCGGCTTGCTCTTTCGGTTTGGGCGGAGATAATTCCAGCTCAGCAGCAGAGTCTGACACGGTCAATATCGCAGCTATCTACCCAGAAACCGGTCAGTATGCCGAGTACGGCAAGCTTTTTAAGCGCGGCTGGGAACTCGCTTTGGAAGAAGTGAATGCAGATGGCGGCGTACAAGGCAAGAAACTGGGCATTAAGTACTACGACACTCAGTCCGATGCAAAGCAAGATGCAGCCGTTGCGCCAAAAATTGCTGCAGATAGCTCCGTTATCGCGGTAGTTGGCGATTACTCTTCTTCCGCCTCTGGTGCGGCTTCGCCAACATTCAACCAGGCAAAGCTCGTACACTACGGTTTCAATAATTCTGCTACGAACTTTACGGATACAGGTGAGTATGTATGGAGCCCACAGATTACACAGGCGACTTATCAGAAGCTGAATGCGGATACCGTGGCAAAGGTGGCGAAGAAGATCTCCGTCGTTTACATCGAAAATGACTGGGGTAAGGAAGCATATCAGGAGTTCAAGGCAGAAGCAGAAAAGCAGGGCATCGAGATTGCGTACGAATCGTCCTACTTGGCAGATTCCACCGATCTTTCTCCAATGCTGATTCAGGCGCGTGACACAGATCCTGAGGCCATCGTGAACATCGGCTACGGCCCAGACGGTGCTTTGGTACTCAACACCTTGCGCAACAAGCTCGCATGGACGGGCCCATTCTATGGTGGACAGGAAACATCCGAATTCCTCGACAATGCGGGTGAGAATGCGGAAGGCACGATTATCACCGGTAATTTCAGCGCCAGCGGCGTCACCACCGATGAGCAGAAGGCCTTCGTAGAAGCGTTTAATAAGAAGTACGGATACAATCCGGGCAACTTTGAAGTCACCTCCTATCAGGCTATTAAGGATCTCGCTTACGCGGCAAACAAGACCAGCGCAACGCGCGAAGGTATCCAGGAAGCCTTGAAGACCGTGACAGACTTCCCGCTGTATCAGGGCAATGGCGGCACCTTTAAGTTCAACCAGACCACGCGCCGCGCAGATAATATTGACCCAATTTTGCTCATCGTCAAGGATGGCAAGTTCGTCCGCTATGACGCATAAATACGAGAAATATTAAGAACCAAAGAGTAGTAATAACTGAAGGTTTGATAAATGTTTGATACTCTCTTTTCGGGCTTGATTCACGGCAGCGTGTACGCTATCGCTGCCGTGGGCATGTCCCTTATTTTCGGCGTCACGAATGTGGCGAACTTTGCTCAGGGCTCCATCGTAGCCGTGGGCATGATGACGGCGTGGTGGCTGGGTACATCCCTAGGTTGGGGCTTAATTCCTACGCTGGCTGTCGTTATCGTGGTGACGGGAATTCTCGGATTTGTGATGAATTTCTTTGTCATCTCTCCCTTGGAAGGGCGCAAACCCATTGCTGCATTGCTGGCCACCATTGGTGTGGGGCAGATTTTAGATAATGCATTGCAAATTATTTTTGGCACACAAACGCGTCAATTCCCGGAAATTCTACCAACGCATAACCTGCAAATTAACGGTTTTCGTTTTGGTACCTCCGATATTGTGGCCATCGTCGTCACCATTATATTGATGACGGCTTTGTGGGCATTTTTGAAATTTGGTAAAACGGGTCAGGCTATCCGCGCGACTTCGCAGGATCCGGAAGCTGCACGCCAAATGGGCATCCCGGTGAAGTCTATCCGCCACATTTCCTTTGTGATTGGCGCTGTGCTGGCGGGTATTGCAGGCATTTTTGTGGGGCTTTCCAATGGCAATATCAATCCTACGAATGGCGCCAGCATTGGTATGACGGCCTTCGTCGCGGCCACTATTGGCGGGTTGGGCTCCATTCCGGGTGCTGTAGTGGGCGGTCTTGTGCTGGGCGTTGTGGAGGCTTTAGGTATTTCGTGGCTGGGTGACGGTGCGCATGACCTTATTACATTCGGCGCTTTGCTGCTCATCCTCATTTTGCGTCCTCAGGGTTTGCTCTTTAAGTCCACCGCCGTGCACTCCGAACCGATGACAGGCACTTTCCTCGAAAATTCGCGCGCCATCCGGCTGCCGAAGTGGACGAATTGGCTCATCGTTGTAGTCGCCGTTTTGCTGCCCTTCGTATCCAATAATGCCTTGGCAGGAGCGGGCACACAGGTGGCCATTTATGCTCTAGCAGCCGTGGGCTTGACTTTGATTTCCGGCTCGGCGGGTCAAACTATTTTGGGTATGGCGGGACCCTTTGCTACGGGTGCATATACCTCGGCTATTCTCGTCACGCAGTTCGGTTGGAGCTTCTTTGCAGGCTTCATCGCAGGCGGTATAGTCGCTGCTGTAACGGCAAGCATCCTCACCTTCCCGGTGTGGAAGCTGTCAGGTCATTATGTGGCCATCGCCACCATTGGCGTGGGTGCAGTAACCGTGGCTATCATCCGCTTGTGGGAGCCGCTTACGCGCGGATCATTGGGCATCCAGGGCATTCCATTTCCTAGTATTTTTGGCGCCACCTTGGATACGCAGCAGAAGATGTTCCTGCTGGATATGATCGTGCTGATACTCGCGGTGTGGGTGGTTTCGCGTTTGCATGCCTCACATCTCGGACACGTATTCGCTGCGGTGGGTGCGGATCAAGATGCGGCGGAAGCCTTGGGCATTCGTTCTAATGCTTATAAAGCTTTGGCCTATGCCATTGCTGGCTTCTTTGCTGGCTTGGCCGGTGCATTGCTGGCGCATCAGTACACGTACATTGATCCTACGATTTTCAACCCGACCATGTCTACACTGTTCCTCACGATTATCGTGCTCGGCGGTATGAATTCGCCTTTTGGAGCGGTTATTGGCTCTGCAATTTTGATTGGTTTGCCGGAAGTTCTACGTTTTGCCAGCAGCTGGCGCAGCATTATTTACGGAATTTTGCTCGTACTCATTATTTTGTATCGTCCACAAGGCCTCTGGTCACGCACCGTGGCACAGGCTCAGCACAACGACGAATCTTCGGACAAAAATCCACAGTCAGGAGAGGTTCAGAAAGCGACGGTGACGGCATGAAAACTCTCGATAATATCCATAAAGGCGAAAGTTACGAAGCACTGACACCGCAAGAGCATCGCACGCGTGTCTTGGCCGCACCCGTGGTCTTGCGCGTGCGCGAGCTGGAAAAATCCTTCGACGGTTTGAAAGCCGTGGATAATGTGTCTTTCAACCTGCACCGTGGCGAAGTCATTTCGATTATCGGCCCTAACGGTTCGGGGAAATCTACCACCATTAATTTGATTTCGGGATTCCTAGAGCCGGATGGTGGCATGATTGACATCAACGATAATGCCGTAGCGGGCTTGCCTTCGGCTGAAGTAGCGGAATATGGTTTGGCGCGTACCTTCCAGAATGGACGTGTTTTTGGGTCTTTAACCGTCAAAGAAAACATTGCGTTGGGCTATCACAAGAAGCTTGCGGCTACGCGCCCCCTATCTCAGATTCAAAAAATACCCTTGGTGCGATGGCTCAGCCTGCTGGGCGAAACGGCCACGGCTTTGGTAAAAACGCCTCAGATTAAGCGTGAGGAAAAGGAAGTAGATCAGCGCATCAACCGCGAAATTGATTATTACCGCGAGCGTTTGGGCAGTCGCTTACACGACGCTACCTACACTTTGTCTTATGCTAATCGCCGACGCACGGAAATTGCACGCGCTCATATCAGCGAGCCAGAAATTCTGCTCCTGGATGAGCCTACAGCGGGTATGAATCAGTCGGAAACGGCAGAAGTACTACAGCAACTGCTCTATTTAAAGGAACAGGGCCACACCATTTTGTTGGTTGAACACAAGATGGATTTGGTGTCTACGGTTTCCGATCGTGTCATCGCCATGGATGGCGGAAAAGTCATCGCCATGGGCGAGCCGGATGAGGTACGCAATAATCCACTGGTCGTCGAGGCTTATCTGGGTAAAAAGCTCGGCACGGATGAGGATGTGAACCGTGTGCGCACGGTTGCACGTGCTCAGGGCAATTCCGGCGTGCTCAATCAACAGAACGCGTTGAATGATAATGCTCACACCAGCATCGATGTAAACGGCGAAAAAAGCCTGCTGACTATGACGGATGTGAATGTCTACTACGGTCAGGTGCACGCTTTGCAGGATGTGAATCTCACCGTACCTCAGGGAGCTGTTGTGTCTTTGCTGGGTGGAAATGCCTCGGGCAAGTCCACCACGATGAAGACCTTGCTGGGCATTAATAAGGTAACATCCGGCGCTTTGGTGTATGAGGGCGAGGATATGACGCACTGGTCTACTCGTCAACGCGTTATCCAAGGCATAGCCGCTGTGCCGGAGGCGCGCCGCATTTTCCCACAGATGAGTATTTATGAGAACTTGCTCACCGGCGCATACACGCAAACAGATCGCCAGCAGGTGGAGCAGGATGTGGAAGCCATGTATGAGCGTTTCCCGCGATTGAAGGAAAGGCGCAATCAGCTGGCGGGCACCATGTCCGGCGGCGAGCAGCAGATGCTGGCTTTTGCGCGCGCTTTAATGAGTCATCCAAAGCTTATCTGCATGGATGAGCCAACCATGGGTTTGTCTCCGCGCTTAGTGGAGGATGTGCTGGAGCAAATTGCGCGTTTGCGCGATGAGTTACATGTCAGCGTCCTTATGGTGGAGCAGCAAGCTCAACTGGCCTTGTCTATCGCGGATTATGGCTATGTTTTGCAGTCGGGCAGAATTCGTCTGGCGGGCACGGGCCAAGAATTACTCAACGACCCTCGCGTTCAAGAGGCATATTTAGGAGGTGCCACGGCTTAAAATCGACTATTTCTTTGGTTTCACAGGTGACTCGGCTCTGAAAACGGAGCTGAGTCACCTTTTTGTATGGCATTATCTGAATAATAACTCGGGCGTGTCGCGTTAGGTAAACGATATACTAAAAAACGTAGATACAAGGTTGTACTAGCTCCAAAGACGGGGCTTCACTTCAGCATATTCCAGTTAATTAAGGAGCATATATGACTGACGCACGCAATGCCAACAGCACAGAAAATCTGCGCGCTCGCATCGTTGCCGATGATGAATTTGAACTCTCCCCAGTGCCACAGCGTATTTTTGGTTCGTTCGTAGAACATTTGGGACGCTGTGTGTACGAGGGCATTTACGAACCGGGACATCCTACCGCAGATGAGCATGGATTCCGTCAGGATGTCATCGACCTCGTGCGTGAGCTGGGAGCCACCACAATCCGTTATCCGGGTGGAAATTTCGTCTCGGGTTATAGATGGGAAGATGGCGTAGGCCCTCGTGAAAACCGTCCCCGCCGTCTCGATACTGCTTGGCACTCGACGGAAACAAACGAATTTGGCTTGCACGAAATGCACGCATGGCTGAAAAAGGTGGCCGTGGATGGTCAGCCAAATGAGCTGATGGAAGCTCTGAATTTGGGCACGCGTGGTCTGCAAGAGGCTTATGATTTGGTGGAGTACTCCAATATCCCAGGAGGTACCGCGCTTTCCGAACAGCGCAAGGCAAACGGCGCTGAAGAGCCATTTAATATCCGCTTCTGGTGCCTGGGCAATGAAATGGACGGACCGTGGCAGCTGGGTCATAAGAGTGCAGAAGATTACGGCACTTTGGCTGCGGATGTGGCACGAGGCATCCGCCAAATCGATCCGGATCTAGAATTAGCGGTCTGCGGATCGGCTGCTCATAACATGCCAACCTTTGGCCAGTGGGAAGAAACCGTACTTGAGCACACCTATGATTTGGTGAACTTCGTATCTTGCCACGCATACTACGAGCCGGGTCATTACGACGGCGATATGCAGAGCTTCCTCGCTTCGGCCGTGGATATGGATGGCTTTATCAAGGAAGTCGGCTCCATTATCGACACGGTGAAGGCCAAGAAGCGCAGTAAGCATGATGTGTTTATTAGCTTCGATGAGTGGAATGTCTGGTATCAAAGTGCAGAGCCAAGCAAGGTGCCAGAAGGCATAGGAAACTGGCCTGTAGCTCCACATTTGCTTGAGGATGTATACAGTGCTGTGGATGCTGTGGTCTTCGGTGACTTGATGATCACCTTGCTCAAGAATGCCGACCGTGTAAAGGCCGCATCTTTGGCTCAGCTCGTCAATGTCATTGCTCCAATTATGACTGTCAAGGGCGGGGATGCGTGGAGGCAGACCACCTTCTATCCATTCTCACTCACCGCTCAGCTCACCAAGGGCGGCACGGTGTTGGAGCCAAAGCAGTCGTCCACTCCTGTGGAAGCGAAGGCTTATGGAGAAGTGGAGTCTGTCAATTCTGTAGTGGTGAAGCGCGAAGATGGCTCGTATGCCATTTTGTTGACGAATCGTTCCTTGAACGACGCTGCAGATGTCGAAATTTCGTTGCCAACTGGTGGATGGGCATCCGTCAGCGCAACAACCGTGCACGATGATGATATCCATGCTGCAAACACAGAGGACAATCAAAATCGCGTCACACCTACCCGCAATGACACCGTGCGCTTAAGCGACGATGGCACGCAGGTAACTCTTACTGTTCCAGCGGTTTCCTGGACTGCAGTTGAGGTGAAGTAAGAGAGAAAAGATAGAGAACAAAGGAGTATCTCATGCAAATTAAGAAGGTATTAGCTACGGTTGCGGCCGCGAGTATGGCAATTGGTTTGGCAGCATGTAGCCCTTCTGCCTCATCCTCTGCGGCGGCTGAAGGCACAGATGCACATAAGAATGACTCTGCAAGCTGCCAAAATACCATTAAGAAAGAGGGCGTGGAAAAAGTTACTGTATGGGCATGGTATCCAGCAATTGAGCAGATCGTAGATCAGTTCAACGAAACGCATGATGATGTGCAAGTCTGCTGGAATAATGCAGGTCAGGGTGGACCTGAATATACCAAGTTCCAGAATGCTATCAAGGCGGGCAAAGGTGGCCCGGATATCATCCAGCTCGAGTACGAAGCAATGCCTCAATTCGTGGCGGGTGCGCAAAAGCATCTGGTGGATCTGACCAAGTATGATTTCGCGAAGTATAAGAGCGAATACACCGAAGGTGCGTGGAATGGCGTAACCATTGGTGGTGGTGACTCCGTCTACGGTGTGCCGGTGGATTTGGGCCCATTCGTTATGTATGTGAATCAGGCTGTTTTTGATAAGTACAACGTTGCAGTTCCAACCACCTGGGAAGAATTTGCACAAGCAGGTCGCGATTTGAAGGCTGCAGGATACGATGGTTACCTTTCCGATTGGGCTCCAAACGGTACTGCTGTGAATGTGGCACTTTTTGCTCAAAAGGGAGCAAAGGTGTATAACTATTCCGCTGAAACGCCAGACAAGGTGGGCATCGATTTCAACAGTCAAGAAGTCAAAGATGTGATGGACTACTGGCGCGGCCTTGTAGAAGAAGGCTTAGTAGATACGACGGATTCCAACACTACGGATTGGAATACCAATATGCTCTCCGGTAAGTACGCCGCTTATGTACAGGCTTCCTGGCTCGGTGGATATCTCAAGGGCTTAGATGGTTCCGAGCAGGGCACTTTCCGCATTGCGAAAGCTCCAGTGTGGGATTCCTCCACGCCATCCGTAAACCAAGGTGGTTCCGCGTGGGCAGTAACCGATCAAGCTGCCAATACCAAGGTGGCCGTACAGGTCGCGCACGATCTCTTCGATTCCGATGAAGCACAGCAGATTGGCGTCACCACAGCAGGACTCTTCCCAGCATGGACGAAGATGCTCGAATCGGATTACTTCAAGAATTTGCAAGACCCATTCTTTGGCGACCAGAAGATTAATGAAGTAACCATCCCTACAGCTCAGGCATACAAGGGCGATGACTTCCTGCCATTCCAGACCTATGCCTATGACACTCAAAGCAAGTCATTTGCAAGCATCGTTCGTGATGGTCAAGATACATCTTCCACGTTATCTGCGCTAACGAATTCCCTCAATGAGTACGCAAAGCAGCAAGGCTTTACGGTTACAGAGTAGAGAATAACACTTCTCCAACACCATCGTGGAGGCGGGTTTCTCCGCCCGCCTCCACATTCTTTTCCTTCACCGCATTCAAAGGCGAATGAAAGTTTGAGAGGAATAAAATGAATAAAAATAAGCAAAACCAAGTAAAAAGTTTAAGTCGCCAAGGCTTGTGGGGATGGATTTTTACTGCACCATTCTTAATTGTTTTTGTACTTTTTCTCGTAGTTCCATTGGTATACGCTTTTATCGTATCGCTCTTTACCTATACGCAGGTTCATGGTGAATACTTCTCCGGATTTGCCAATTATCAACGCGTATTTACAGATCCTATTTTCTTAACGGGTATGGGACGCGTCATACTCTACACAGTGGTGATGGTACCTATCCAATTAGGCTTAGCACTGATATTTGCATTGCTTATGGATTCTTTGAAAAACCGTTTCGCTTCTGTCAGCAGGCTTTTTATCTTCCTGCCATACGCAGTGCCGGGCGTTATCGGCGCGCTGATGTGGGGCTTCATGTACTCAAAGAACATGGGACCATTCACCTCCATATTTGATCTCTTCGGTCTCCAAGCTCCAGACTTTCTGAGCCCTCAAGGTATTTTCGGTGCCTTGGTCAATGTGGTGACTTGGCAGTGGACGGGATACTACATGGTTATTTTGTACTCTGCATTGCAATCCATCTCACCAAGCCTGTATGAGTCCGCTCGCATCGATGGTGCCAACGAGCTGAGAATTGCTACCCAGATTAAGATTCCCATGGTTTCAGGATCGCTGGTAATGGTCACCATCTTCTCGTTGATCGGTACGCTGCAGTTCTACACAGAGCCAAACGTACTGCGCAATCAAGCGCCTACGGTTATTCAGCCGGAATACACACCAAATATGTATGCTCAAGCGCTCGCCTTTAATTACAACCAGACCAATTATTCTGCAACGGTTTCCTTTGCTTTAGGTCTTATTGTGGTCATATTTAGCGTCATCTTCATGCGATTGACGCGTAAACAGTCTGGATTGGGGGACTAAAATGGCACGTTCCACTGTTTCCAATACAAAAACTTCATCTGCTGACATTCCTTTCAACAAAGCCAAAAGCCATCCGCGCGTATTCACCGTAGCTGTGCTCGTCATCGCGTGTGTGTACTTCATTGTGCCTGTGTGGTGGTTATTCGTAGCGTCTACGAAGACGAATTCCGGCTTATTCTTCGGCGCGCATGGCAGCTTGTGGTTTGATAGTAAATTCGCTTTGTGGGACAATATCGTCGCCTTAGTGAACTATCAGGGTGGAATCTACTGGCGTTGGATTTTCAATTCCTTCTTCTACGCTTTCGTGGGAGGTTTCCTCGCAACGACTATCTCCGTTCTTGCGGGCTATGGTTTCGCAAAATACCGTTTCCGTGGAAAGAACCTGTACTTCAATATCGTTCTGGGCGCATTGATGATTCCAGCTACGGCTTTGGTGATTCCTACATTCTTGCTCATGAGTAAATTCAATATGACCGATACCATTTGGGCGGTGCTTTTGCCGAGCATGCTCAACCCTATGGGCGTGTATCTTATGCGCATTTACTGCCATGAATCGCTCCCTGATGAGATGATTGAGGCTGCACGCGTGGATGGTGCAAATGAGTTTTACACCTTCTGGAAAGTGTCACTTCCTATTATGCGGCCGGCTGTGACCACAGTATTCTTGCTGTCTGTCGTCGCTGCATGGAATAACTACTTCCTGCCACAAGTGGTCTTGACCAGTCAAAAGCTCTTCCCAATTACCGTGGGTCTGACAAACTGGCAGGTAAAGTCCCAAGCAGGTGCCGCTTCCGAGCAGGTCTGGAACTTAGTCACTTCGGGTGCCTTCATTTCGATTGTGCCTATGGTACTGGCCTTCCTCTTCTTGCAACGCTACTGGGTGGGTGGTCTTACTGCCGGTTCTGTAAAGTCGTAAATCTCATTCCTCTCCTCACCAGATGTGGGCATGATGCGCAAAGCGTCATGCCCACATTCATAAAATGGCGCAGCATTGGATACAGTATTGTCAAGGGTTAAAAGAAAGAAAGAGTAGCATTATGGTAAAGAAAGTCACCATTACTCACGTAGCAAAAGAAGCGGGGGTGTCGATTAAAACTGTTTCCAACGTGTTGAACAATACGGGAAATATGCGTCCTGAAACGCGTAAGCGAGTCCGCGAAGTCATCGATAAATTGGGATATCAGGTGAATCTTGCCGCCCGAAGCATGCGTACGGGGGCGACGAAGCTTATCGGTTTGGGCATTGCAGACTTTTCTCAACCTTTTAATCCTTATCTCGCTGATAGTATTATTCAGGCTGCGCGCGAGCGTGGATATGGTGTGCTGACGAGCACATACGGGTATCACAATCAAGATGTCGAATCTATCTTAGCGGAAACACACAAGCTCCCTGCAGACGGGTGGATTTTCTTCACGGGGCAGGTAGCGGGAGAAGATTCTGATATTTTTAAGCAAACATATCCGGTAGTTCTCGCATCAGACTTCAGTGCCTTCAACAAGGTGGATAGCGTTACCATGGCGGGTCATGCTGCGGTGATGCTTGCGGTGGATGAACTGATACGTAAAGGCAAGAAAAGAATAGCCTTTGCCGGCGCTCCGATGATGAAGGCCGGGGAGAGTGAAGAGCAATATCTTCACAGAATTGACCATGCTGAGTATGGTACGGTTACGGTGCGTACAAGGGCGTACTGTGATGCTCTGCGTGCTGCACAGCGACCTGTAGATATGCGCTATATTTTGCGCAGTGAGCTCATCGATCACAAAAATGGCACGCAGGTTGTGAAAAATCTGCTGGATAATGTGCGCAATAAGGTGATGGAGCTTCCGGATGCCATCGTCTGCGCGAACGATGCGTTAGCCTTCGGCGTCATCCATGAGTTGGCGAAAAACGGTATTTCTATCCCTGAAGATGTGGCGCTCGTCGGCTTTGATAATGTGCCAGAAGCGCATTATTCCAATCCAACGTTGACTACGATTGATCCGCACGTGGATGAATATGCACAAAAAGCTGTGGAATATCTCATTGAGCGCATTGAGGGGTATAACGGCGAACCGCGCCGATATGTGTCTGGATTCGAATTGCAACGTAGACAGTCGGCATAAGAGGCTGCGAATTGCCTTCGACTACTCAATACTCGCCGTAGGCAGTGAATAATCCGGCTTTTCCTCGCGCTTGCCTGAATTTGCGTTCTCCACACTGCTAAAAATGCGTAGGAAAATAAAGGATTTTGCATAGGCTACCCATGAAAAACCGAGCACAACCACAACTACGCGCAGAATAGGAGCGTACACGACTATCGCGAGAAAGGCGATATCGATGAAAAGAAGAAGCAAGGTTTTACCAAAGGCAAACCAAGGAAGCATGAGTGAATTCTTCCACGTGGTACTAAACGCAGCCGCATAACGCGCTAAGAGTGGGAAGTGAAATTCGAAACTCAACACGGCAATGGCGGTAGCAAGAATGAGCACCGGCAAAACAAAGTAAGCATAGTTCGTATCCAGTGCATTCCAGAATACGATGCTGAAGAGTATCAAAGCGGTGGTTGCCAAATAAATCATGGATGAAGCCAGCGATGGAAGAAATTCCTTTTTAAATCGCTTCAGATATTCTTTCCATAAGACAATGTCAGGATTGTCCTGATAAGCAAAAATCGTGCTGTACAACGCTGTACGCGCGCATCCGAAAGTGATGGTGGGGATGAGGGTGAGTACGAAGAGTATATTCAACGCTGAAAAACTCACGCATTGGCGTATAAATTCCCAAAACCGCCCATTTACGTTAAATTTCATAGCTTCACTATAGCGTCCGAGATTTTATAAATACATTTTTCTTCGAAATTTCGATTGTGCTCATCGAAATCTTTGAACGGGGTGGTTTCGAAAGTTAGACGGCATAAATGAACTGAACGTTTAAGTCTTACTGAAAAAACAATCCATAGTACACCCAGCACAGCCAAATGCATACATTTCGATAAAAATATGTAAGAAAGTGTTCGTTTCGATATCTCTTTGTAAGAATAACTCACATCTGCCTTCGAAATAATCAAAAAACTTTTGAGCCAATTTTTGACGTCTCTATAGTAAAAGGCACAACTTCACCGCTGAGGTTACAACACACATAGCAAAGCTCAATGCAGTTAGTACTTTGTGCTGTCACCAAGCCGGACCGGCATGGCGATTAAGCAGCACGCAGGGGATACTTGCGCCTTGAGTAAGCAATGGAGCAGTGCCTGAGCGTGTGCTTGATAGAAGGAGATGAAATGTCTTTATCTGTGGCAGCAGGTGAGCAAGGCAGTTCGCTGAAGGGGCGCATATCGCGGAAAGATTCGCGTAAAACCTCGAAATCGAATACGAATATCGCTCGCCCCCCAAAATCGAAAGAGCAGAAGAAGCAAGGCTTTAAGATCTGGCTTCTCATTGTTCCTTTCCTCATTCTCACAGTTCTTTTTAGCTACCTACCACTATTCGGCTGGATTTACGCATTCTTTGATTACCAGCCACCTATTCCTCTGTCGCAAAGCGAATTTGTAGGCTTGCAATGGTTCCAAATGCTGGTGGAAAATCCGGCTCAGGTGCAGGCTATTGGTCAAGTGTTGATCAATACATTCGCTATGAGTGGTCTGAACTTGCTGACGGCCTTCTTCCCGCTGATATTCGCCGTTGCACTCAACGAAATTCGTGCGCGTTGGTTTAAGAATTTGGTGCAAACACTGACGACGCTGCCGAACTTTATCAGCTGGGTTTTGGTCTACGCAGTGGCTTTTGCGCTCTTTTCTTCCACAGGTATGATTAACAGCCTTTTGCAGGATTGGCATTGGATTTCTGAGCCAATTAAGTTCCTCGATTCCGATGATCACACGTGGCTCAAGATGCTGCTGTGGAATATTTGGAAGGGCCTTGGTTGGGGTGCCATCCTTTACTTAGCAGGTATTTCTGGTATTGACCAGGAGCTGTATGAAGCAGCGCAAGTCGATGGCGCTTCACGCTTCCAGCAGATTATCCATGTCACCATTCCGCAGCTGATGCCGACCTTCTTCGTCCTACTGATGCTGTCCGTATCCAACTTCTTAAACAATGGTATGGATCAGTACTACGTCTTCCAGAACGCTTTCAATTTGAAGCACATCCAGGTTCTGGATTTGTATGTGTACAACGTCGGTATGGGTAGCAACTCACTTTCGCTTGCTACAGCTATTTCGATGCTGAAATCTTTGGTAAGCGTGGGCTTGCTCTTTATCGTGAACTTCATTTCGAAGCGCACTCGCGGTGAATCCATCATTTAAACGGCGCAGCGAAAGTAAGGAAAAATCATGAAAAAAACAGTAAAGACAAGCGTTTCGCCGGCGATGCGTCGCACGCGTGGAGAGAAAATTTACAATGTTTTTAACATTGCTTTCTTTATCCTCTTTGCGTTCATCTGCGTATATCCTTTCTATTATCTGATTATTAATTCGATTTCGGATAATTCTGCATCCGCTGCAGGTCAAGTCAATTGGTGGCCTCAGGGCATCCACTGGGAGAACTACAAGCAAGTCTTCCTGATGGAGGGCTTGAGCAGAGCAGCCTTTATCTCTTTGGCTCGTACAGTGCTCGGTGCCGGATTGACGGTTATCGCCAGCGGTTTCTTGGGCTTTATGTTCACGCAAAAGCGCATGTGGGGACGTACATTCTGGTACCGTTTCGTCATCATCACTATGTACTTCAATGCGGGCTTGATTCCGATGTTTATCACCATGAAAAACTTGGGATTGACCAATAATTTCTGGGTATACGTGCTGCCTGCTATCGTGCAGCCATTCAATATCATCTTGGTGAAGACCTTCATTGAATCGATTCCTGCCAGCTTGCAAGAAGCAGCAGAAATGGATGGCGCGGGTACGCTGACGATTTTCTGGCGCATTATTTTGCCAATGTGTACGCCAATTTTGGCAACGGTTGCCATCTTCTCGGCTGTGGGCCAGTGGAACTCCTTCCAGGACACCCTGATTTATATGACGGATTCGAAGCTCTACTCGCTTCAGTATCTCTTGTACACCTACATCAACCAAGCAAATGCTTTAGCTGCGTCTGTGAAGGCCAGTGCGGGATCGGCTATGAATGTGGCTGCTCTGGCCACCCAGCAGACACCTACCTCAATTCGCATGACTGTTTCGGTCATCGTCGTATTACCAATTTTGTTCGTTTATCCATTCTTCCAGCGTTTCTTCGTCAAGGGCATGATGCTGGGTGCAGTGAAGGGCTAAAGCCTTCCGAGGCTTCAACCTCGCACAGAAACAGTGAATGGGAAAACGAATTTACGCATCACGGTGAAGTGGTGTGGAGAAAGATTAAGGAGAAAATAATGTCTCTCAAGAAAAAGGCAATAGCCGCTGTGGCTGCAGTGCTGACTACAGCAATGGCGCTATCCGGCTGCGGATCGAATAGTTCTTCGACGGCTGTGGACACATCCGATGACGGTCAGCTGATGACCGTGGATGTTTTCGATGAACTCGCAAATTACCAAGGCATCCAAAAGGGTTGGTTTGCGAAGATTGTGAAGGATAAGTTCAATATCGAACTCAATATCATCGCTCCAAACGTTGCAGGCGGTGGTAGCACACTCTTCGATACGCGCTCGGCGGCTGGCAATTTAGGTGACATTATCATCACAGGGTACGGCTCTGGTCGTGGAGCCAAGCTCGTTAAGTCAAATCTGATTGCAGATATGACGCCTTACCTCGATGGCATGGATTACATCAAGAAGTATTCCGATGCTACAGACAATCTCAATTCCGTCATCGGACAAACCTCCGGCGTGTGGGGCATTCCGGGATCGGTATCCACGCGAAACCCGACTGAAGCGGGAGAAGGCCTGGAGCCAACCTTCGGCCCATACCTGCGTTGGGATTATTACAAGGAAGTGGGCTATCCAGATATTAATACCCTGGAAGATTTAATTCCAGTACTCAAGTCCATGCAGGATGCCGCTCGTGCAAAGACCGGCGATAACTCTATTTATGCCATGTCCCTGTTTAAGGACTGGGATGGCAACATGATGAACAACGCCAAGCAACCAACCTGCTACTACGGCTTTGATGAGAGGGGCTTTGTGCTGGCCAAGGCAGACGGTTCTGATTTTGAATCCGTAACGCAGAAAGATGGTATCTACGAGCGCGTGCTGAAGTTCTTCTACGCCGCAAACCAGGCAGGCATCGTCGATCCCGAGTCCACCACCCAAAACTATGACACTATGAATTCCAAGTACAAGGAGGGCAAGGTACTCTTCTCCTTCTGGCCATGGTTGGGTCAAGCTGCTTACAACACCACAGAGCATAAGAATGCGGGCGAAGGCTTTATGATTGCGCCGTTGAAGGATCAGAAGATCTTCTCCTTCGGTGCTACTCCAGACGGTTATAATACGATGATCGCCATCGGTGCCAAGGCTAAGAATAAGTCGCGTTTGGTGAAGTTCATCAACTGGTTGTACTCTCCAGAAGGCGTGTACGATGGTGGCGCTCAGACCAGTGGTTCTGCTGGTCCTCAGGGTTTGAATTGGGAGATTAAAGATGGTCAGCCTGTGCTAACAGACTTTGGCGAAACCGTGCTCAACGGCGGTACTGCAAACGTGCCGGACGAGTACGGCGGCGGTTCCTACACAGAAGGTGTGTCCGCATTGAACTTCCCAACGGTGCTGCCATACGATACGGATCCAGACACAGGCTATGCCTACAGCGCAACCATGTGGCCAAGCGAAATCGAGAAGAACTCTCAGAACGCCTTATCTCAGGATTGGTCCGAGCATATGGGTGGCGCTCAAACCACCATGGATTATCTGAAGGCCAATAACATGCTACTCGTAGCTCCAGGTGCTACATTTATCGAGCCAGATGAGGATTCGCAAATTTCTACCTTGCGCGGTTCTATTAAGACGCAGATCGTGACCTCCTCGTGGCAGGCAGTCTTTGCCAAAGACGAGTCCAGCTTCAACCAGATTCTGCGCGAAATGGAAAGCACAACGGATGGTCTCGGCATGGATAAGGTGCTCGAAGTAGATATGGCGAATGCCAAAGCGCAGGACGAAGCCCGAAAGAAGATTGCTGAGGAATACGCCAATAAATCCGAGTAAGAACGCGCAAGCGGTGATTACTCATCCTCAGCCAGGGATTGCACACACATAAAGCAATTCCACACAGATTTCAGTGGATAAGCTGAAACATCGGACGGATTTGCTGTGAAGGTGGCGCAGATTACTGTGCAAACCTCAGCAAATTCGTCCGTTTCCTGTAAAACCTCGGCACACAATTGCCGAAACTGTACTACACACGTCACATGAGATAGCGAGGCTATGCAATGGCGCATTCCATAGCACACATACAACTCGAACCACACTCACGCATAGTTTTTGTGGGGGACTCCGTCACGGATGCCGGTCGAGACTATACCGCAATGCCGGGCGGCTGGGGCTTTGGCACAGGGTATGTCAATCACATTCATAACCTCTTATCTGCCGTGTATCCCGACCATGCATACATGACCATAAACTCTGGTTTCAGCGGTGATGATATAGATGCGATGGCGGACAGATGGGATACAGATGTCCTTGCGCTCCAGCCGGATTATGTATCCATCATGATTGGTATCAATGACGTCTGGCGGCATTTTGATGGAGAGTTCAGGCAGGCTCCCACACATGATGTGGCGTACTTTTCCCAGGTCTATGACACACTCATCGAAAAAACACGGCAGCAACTTCCTGAGCTCAAGGGCATTTATGTTCTTTCTCCGGTCATGTTTGAGCGCAGTTTTGATGACCCGATGCGCGCACTATTAGCGGATTTTCAAGAGGCCTGTCAGCAGGTAGCACAGCGTCAGCATTGCGTATTTATCGATATGCAAGCCGCAATTAATCGTTGTTTGGAATCTCAACACTCCTGCTTATTTAGTGCCGATCGTGTCCACCCAAACGAGCGGGGAGCCATGATATTGGCGCATGCGTGGTTGACATCCGTGGGATTTGATTGGAAGCGTGAAGACTATGACAATTAGCGTGGATTATATCGACGAGGTTATCGCGCGCGGCCCATATGAGGCAAGCTGGGAATCCTTGAGTCGTCACCGCGTACCTGAATGGTTTTCACAGGCAAAATTCGGGATTTTTACGCACTGGGGCCTGTACACCGTGCCAGAATTTGGGAACGAATGGTACTCGCGCAATATGTACATCGAGGGCAGTCCTGAATTCCAGCATCACGTACTCACCTATGGTGCCCAGAAAGATTTTGGATATAAAGACTTTATCGCGCAATTTACGGCGGAAAATTTTGATGCATCACAGTGGTTGGAGGCTTTCGCTGATGCGGGAGCGCAATACTACGTGCCGGTTAGTGAGCACCACGATGGATATCAGATGTATGCCAGTGCCTTGTCGCCTTGGAATACGGTGGAAACGGGGCCACATCGGGATATTATTGCGGAATTAAAACAAGCTACACAAGACCAAGGGCTGCATTTTGCCACTTCGAATCATCGGGCCGAGCATTGGTGGTTTATGGGACATGGCAGAGAATTTGACTCCGATATTTCTCGTGGATTGTATGAGGATTTTTACGGCCCGGCGCAAGTCGAACCGGATAATCAGGATATTCATAGTCGTCCCGAGCCTTCGCAGGAGTTTCTTGAGGATTGGTTGCTCCGTAATTGTGAAATTGTGGATAAATATCAGCCAGAAATTATGTATTTTGACTGGTGGATCCAGCATACGGCGTTCAAACCCTATGTCCGAAAATTTGCGGCGTTTTACTATAATCGTGCTCACGAAAATCACCGGTCTGCAAGCATATGCTCCAAAGACGATGCTATGGCATGGGGCTCGAGCATTATCGATGTGGAGCGGGGTGGCTTTGATAATGCTCAGCCTTTTGTATGGCAAATGGACACGTCCATTGCGCGCAATTCCTGGTCATATACACGGGATTTGGAGTATAAAAGCGCCACAGAAATAATCACCACACTGGTGGACGTCGTCAGTAAAAATGGCAATCTGCTGCTCAATGTGGGCCCTCGGGCAGACGGCTCGCTGGCACCTTATGATCGAGAGCTTTTACACCGTGTCGGTACGTGGTTGCGCGCACACGGCGAGGGAATTTATGCAAGCCGTCCGTGGAAGATTGCAGGCGAAGGTCCTACGCATATCCAGCAAGGCATGTTTAGCGAGTCGTGCACGCAGTGGACGAGCAGGGATATCCGTTTTACGACGCGTGATGGATTCATTTATGCCTTTTGCATGAATCCCGAAGGCCAGCAGGACGTGTTAATCCGCAGCTTTGCCCGTTATCACAACGGCATAAAACCTGTCTTTCACGGTGAAATCGCGGAAGTCGAACTCCTGGGCTATGGCTCAGTGTCGTATGAGCGAAGGGATGAGGGATTAAGGCTTCCCGTGATAGGCGTCGACAGGAGCCAGCCCATTGCGTACAAAATTTCAGTGAAATAACAACTCGTGGTTGAGAAAGAGCAAAAGAAACATGACACAGACAGAACACCATTCAGTTCCCACCAACGCAGGCAAGAGTCACACACACAAGCTTTCGAATGAACAGCTTGATAATCTCGTATCTCAGTTAACTCTGGATGACAAAATTGCCATGATTCATGGCGCCGGGCTCTTCCGCACAGAAGGCGTGGAAAGACTGGGCATACCGGCTTTTGTGATGAGCGACGGTCCTATGGGTGTGCGTCGAGAATTTGACAATGCACACTGGAATGCTATCTGGAATACGCGTGATTTCGTCACGTATTTACCGAGCGGAAGTGCCATTGCCTCGACGTGGAATCCACAGCGTGCACGTGACATGGGCGAGGTGCTGGGGCAGGAAACCCGTGGGCGTGGGAAAGACATGATTCTCGCTCCGAGTGTGAATATCAAGCGCAGTCCTTTGTGCGGGCGAAATTTTGAATATATGAGCGAGGACCCGCTGTTAACTGCGCGTCAGGCGGTGCCATTCATCGAAGGCATTCAAGAATCGGATGTGGCGGCCTGTGTCAAGCATTTTGTGGCCAATAGCCAGGAAACGGATCGACTTCAGGTGGATGAAAGCATCAGTGAGCGCGCACTGCGCGAGATTTATTTGCCTGCTTTCCAAGCGTCTATTCAGCAGGCGCATTCTTTGGGCATCATGGGTGCGTACAATCTCGTCAATGGTGAGCGCTGCTGTGAAAGTCACACATTTTTGGGCAAGATTTTGCGTGGAGAATGGGGCTTTGAGGGCATTGCTGTATCCGACTGGGGTGGCGTTTTTCGCACAAAAGAGAGTGCGGAAAGTTCGCTCGATATCGAAATGAGTGTGACGGATAATTTCGATGACTATAAATTTGCTCAGCCCCTTAAGCAGGCAGTGCTTGCGGGTGACGTGGACGAGAAACATCTGGATGCCAAGTGCAAGCATATCCTCCATGTGATGAATGAGCTGCATATGTTGGGCGCGGATCGCAGCCATCGTCAAACTGGTTCCTATGCGACGGCTGAGCATCGTGCGGCGGCATTAAAAACAGCGGAAGAATCCATTATCGTACTGAAAAATGACGCATCCGTGCTGCCTTTGCAGGCGCAAGAGCTCCATAAAGTGCTCGTTATTGGGCACAATGCAGACTTTATCCATTCGAGCGGGGGTGGGAGCGCAGAGATTAAAACCCTCTATGAAATTTCTCCACTGTTAGGTCTCAGCAGCGCTTTGGGTGGAAATACGCAGATTGACTATCTTCCAGGATATGAAACGGATAAGTCCGAAAATCAGAACGATAATTGGCAGGAAGAAAGCCTGAAAGACGGTGTACGTACGCACTCCTCGCAGGACAGTGAGAAGAATGTTGCCTTGCGTTGCGAGGCGGTGGAGGCTGCACAGTCAGGCCACTACGATGCCGTCATCTACGTGGGCGGCTTAAACCACGACTTCGATGTAGAAGGACTTGATCGTACGGATATGAAACTGCCGTATGGTCAAGATCAGCTTATCTCTGAGCTCCTCGATGTGCAGCCGCATGCAGTTATAGTGCTCGTGGGTGGCTCACCGGTGGAAATGCCGTGGGCTGATAAGGCCAGCACGCTGGTGTGGAACTGGTATGCAGGCAGCGAAAGTGGTACTGCCTTAGCGCATGTATTGCTGGGTAGCGTAAACCCGAGTGGTCATTTGCCAGAAAGCTTCCCCGTTCAACTTGAAGATAGCCCGGCGCACGCAGTGGGCACCTTTGGGCTTAAAGGCCACGTCCGCTATGATGAGGATATTTTTGTCGGATACCGCTACTTTGAAACACACAATATCCCTGTGCGTTTCTGTTTTGGTTATGGATTGTCTTACACCACGTTTGCGTATAAAGATTTCATGGTGGAACGAGAAATTCAAGCAGGGCAGCAGGCCATACGTGTGGCGTTCAGCATTGAAAATACAGGAGACAGGGCAGGATATGCTGTGCCGCAGCTGTATGTGGGGTATGAAAATACCGGGGATGAGCGTCCGGTGAAAGAGCTGAAGGCTTTCGACAAGGTATTTATCGAAAGTGGAGACAGCGCACATGTAGAGATGAGTTTGCCCGCATCCGACTTTGTCTACTGGTCCGATGGCTGGAAACAGGCGGGAGATATACGCCTGTATATCGGTGAATCTGTGCGCGATATCAACTACCGCACATTCGTGAGCTTGGACCACGAGTAAAGCGAGGACTGTATGACACTGCGCAATGTGAAACCAGTCCATCGACTCCTATCCGGCTTCTACCCAGACCCAAGCATTTGTGAAACGCCTCAGGGAGCTCTACTACTTGTCAATAGCTCCTTCGAATACTTCCCGGCACTGCCCTTGGCATTAAATGCGGATGGCAGTGGACACAGGTGGCAGCCAGTGGGATATGCCGTCACACGTACCAGCCAATTCGACTATGGTGCGAGCGGACAGATGCCCAATAACGGCGGATTTTATGCGCCTACACTGCGCTACTACGAGGGTGTGTACTATCTCATCGTGACCAATGTCAACGTGGGTAATATGATTTTCACCTCCACAGATGGCGCGCATACGTGGTCAGATCCTGTGATAATTCCTGAATGGCCAGGCATTGATCCGAGTCTCTTCTTTGATACAGATGGGACAGTCTATATCTGCGGAAATGAAAGTGGCGGGTCCAATGGCATCGAGGAAGAAGCGGGCATATACGCGGCTCGCATAGACGTCCAAACGGGTCGCCTACTCAGCCCACGCACGCTCTTGTGCACAGGAACGGGATACACGAATCCTGAAGGTCCACATCTCTACAAGCGCGGTGATTATTACTACCTCCTGTGGGCCGAAGGGGGCACTGAGCAGGGGCATATGGAAAATATTGCGCGCTCGCGATCTATCGAAGGCCCGTATGAACTGTACGAGGGTAATCCTTTGATAACAAACCGCTCCACGCATCTGGACGTGCAAGGCATTGGGCATTGCGATTGTGCGTATTTTGATGCCGAGCGTAGTTTTATGGTCTTTCATGGTGTGAGAATGACCGATGATTATCCAGCCCAAGGCTGGCTGGGGCGTGAAAGTTTCGGTGTCTGGTTTGGTTGGCGTGATGACGGATGGCCGGACTTATCCAATCAATCTTTCCAGAGTTTCGCAGATGAGCGCTGGTCTATCGGCGATGCTCACAGCCTCGATCTTCGCCATGCGTGGATGACGCCAGGGCATGAACATGCGGCCGATTCGGCTTTCCACGTGTCTGAGGAAGGCCACACGGTGACTATTGAAGCTCAGAAAATCTCCGACAGCATGAGTATGGCGGAAGGGCCTCAATTTATTGCCCTTCGTCAGCCTTCCCTGTGCTGTAATTTTGACACACGTTTTAATGTGCGTAGCTTTTCTTTAACGCCGGAATTTTTCTCTCATCAGTCCAACAGCATCTCGTTACTCGTGTACGCGAACGACCAGCATTATGCCGAATTGAAAATCACATATGGCACGGCCTACCTGGAGGTGCACAATGCAGGCTTACTTTCCAGCACAGCCATTCCGGTGGACTGCGCAGAGGAGGTCGTGGGCATGGGTGTAGATGCGTCAGATAAGGGGTATAGCTTCTACATGCGCACTGCCGGAGCGTGGGAAGCGGAACAGGAGTTGGCGGATAGTGAGAGCAGTTCAGAAACACATACGCATAAACGCATTTTAGCGCCATGTATCCCGGGAAAATTCCTGAGTTTTAACAATGCAGGAGGATTTACCGGCACCGTTATAGGGCTACGTGCTCAAGGAGAGGGCAGCGCCCAATTCACGCATATTTCCTGTCAGAAAGGCAATTAACCTATGAATCCACAACTTCGCCCACACAGTAATGATGTAGCCCAATCGGGCACTCCAACGGTTCCAGATATCCCGTTCCTCTTTGGAGGCGATTGGAATCCTGAGCAATGGCCGGAAAGCGAATGGGATGACGACTTATCGAAACTTCGTCAGGCGCATATGAACGAAGTGACGATTAATGTCTTTTCCTGGACCCTCATTCAGCCCAACGAAGATACCTATGATTTCACGATGCTGGATAAAATCGTTGCCTTATGTGTACAGCGCGGTTTCCATATCGTGTTTGCTACGGCTACAGCGGCTCTACCGGCATGGCTTGTACGCACGCATCCGGAGGTGATACGCACCGATGAGCAGGGTGTGCGTCACGTGTTTGGTGGACGTCATAATTTCTGTCCTACGTCCGCAGTATTTCGCAATTTATCGCAAAAACTTGCGGCGCATATAGCGCAGCGTTATACGGGAACTCCAGGTCTGGTAGCCTGGCATATCGGCAATGAATACGGTGGTGGCGGCGGCTACTGCTACTGCGAAAATTGCGCCGTTGCCTTTAGACAGTGGCTGCGTGAGAAATATCAGAATCTCAAAAATCTCAACCACGCGTGGTGTGCAAACTTCTGGAGTCATACCATCGTGGACTGGGATGATGTCGTGCCGCCGGTGACATATGGCGACGGTATCAGTGTACACAAAGCTGTCATTTCAGGTCTGCTTATGGATTATCGTCGTTTCCAAAGCCAGATGCAGCTCGAATGCTACGTCGCGGAGCGCGAGGCCGTGCGTGTATACGATGCGCATACGCCCATTACGACGAATTTGATGGGAACCTTCAAGGACCTGGATTATTTTGAGTGGGGACAGCAGATGGATGTCATCAGCTGGGATAACTATCCGGGCATGGACACGCCAGCAAGTTACTCCGCAATGTGCCATGATCTCATGCGTTCGGTGGGTGGTGGCAAGCCGTTTATGCTGATGGAGCAGACGCCAAATCAGCAAAATTGGTTCCCTTATTGCCAAGTCAAACGCCCGGGCGAGGTGGCCATGCTGAGCTGGCAGGCAGTCGCTCATGGTGCGGATACTGTGCAATTCTTCCAAATGCGTCAGTCCTTAGGCGGATGCGAACGTTTCCATGGTGCGGTCATCGGGCATGATGGTTCTACACAGTCGCGCACATTTAAAGAAGTACAGGCACTGGGAGAGCATTTAGCCGCATATGCAGATACTTTTACCTCTTCCCGCGTTGACAGCAAAGTGGCCATCATCTTCGATTGGGAAAGCTACTGGTCTTTGGAAGGTTGTGTAGGGCCTACGACCGGATTTTCGTATCCGCAGGAAGTTCATCGTTTTTATCAGGCACTGTATGCGCACAATATTAATGTCGATATGATTCCGAGCACAGCTCCTCTTTCAAAACTGCAGTCGTATGCGCTAATTATCGCGCCAACCTTGATTATGATGAAGCCGGGGGTAGCTGAACATCTCGAGGACTACGTGCGCAGTGGCGGCGTATTCGTTACCGGTTATATGAGCGGTATTCACGACGAAAACGACATCGTCATCCCGGGAGGATATCCAGGACCTCTACGCGCTTTATGCGGCGTATGGGCGGAAGAAATGGATGGTTTGGCGGAGCAGTCGGGCATTGCTGTGCAGTTCCACGGCAATCTGGCATCGCAGGGAGAAATCGTTGCCAATATTCTCCAGCTTGAGGGTGCTCAATCTCTTGCAGACTACGCCGGAGATGTTTTTTATGCGGGCAGTCCTGCCGTTACGGTGAATGATTTCGGCTCGGGCAAGGCGTATTACATTGGTACAGCCCTCGATCCTTCCGGCATGAGTGAGGTTCTGTCTCACGCATTGAGCAGCGCCGGCATTCAAGGTGTTGACAGTGCAGAGGGCATCGAAATACGCACACGCGTGGCACGCGATGGATCTGAAATTCGCTTTGCTCTCAACACCACGGATAAGCCGATTGCAGGCTTTGACGCATTCGAAGTGCGCATATCGCGCTCCTAGTGCGAGAATTTACCGAGACGAAGGCCGCCCGTGCGCATCTGAGCAGGGCGGCCTTTCTATGAACGCGTCTTCGAACTACAAGGCTTGCGAAAAATCCACATCCCACAAATTTTTGAGCCAAAGGAGAGCCAAAGGCATCCAGCTGCGAATGGCCTTATTGGTGGATTCGAGATGGCCTCCCCACGCAGTTTCGATCGTCCCCAGAGATAAGCCATGGCCGCCGCTTGGATACAAATGAGCCTCAATGCTGACCTGTGCGCTATGACAGGCCTGGATGAATTCAAGCGCGTTTTCCACAGGTACGGTATCATCCGTCATGGTATGCCACAGGAAGCAGGGAGGCGTTGAACTATCCACATGTTTTTCTATGCTCAATTTTTCCAGCATATGCGCGTTGTCTCGATCCGCACCCAAAAGCGCATCAAAACTACCTCGGTGAGCATACTGCCCAGAAGAAATAACCGGGTACGCCAGCATAAGTGCATTTGGGCGAACTGCATCCGCGTCGTAACCATGCGCAGCTATATCCTCATCGCCTACACGTGTGGCCAGATTGGCTGCCAGGTGTCCGCCTGCGGAGAAGCCTAAGACGGCAATTTTCTCAGAATCCACGTGAAATTCCTCTGCGCGAGAGCGTATAACATGCATCGCCTCGGCTGCTTCTATCAAAGCCGTGGGATATACGCTCGGTTTGACGCTATAGCGCAGGACGAATGCTTGGAAGCCCGCGGCCAGTAGTTGCATAGCGATAGGTTCGGCTTCTCGGTCAGAGGTCATTTCATAGCCTCCACCAGGGATAATGAGCACTGCCGGACGCTGGCGCTCCTCGTCGACTTCTGGAGAATTGTCCATAATATAGGAGTAAAGCGTGGCTGGTGAGCCGTCAATGCCACGAATAGTATGTGCGTTAATTTTCACGACAACTTCCTTGTTATGCGGTTTTTCAAATATCGGTGATGACATGTACACCGAGTCATATACAGCACCATGCTAATGCGATAAATGGAGAATCGAAAAAATTTCGATAAATTTTCTTCCTTACAAAATTTCTGTATAAAATTTTGAGGAAGAGATTGAAGTACACACTCTCATACACAGTCTAACGGGGCATGCAAGGGGGCATAAATGCGTGTAGGCATGGCAGATATAGCCGAAAAAGTGGGCGTATCCGTATCCACAGTTTCATATGCATTCTCCGGTCGTCGAAAAGTCGCAGCAGAAACGAAGCGACGCATTTTGGATGCTGCACGTGAACTCAATTACCCCATCCCATCGTCCACATTTGAAAAACGCACCAAGGCTCGCGTAGTTGCTGTAAGTGCACCCATTCATTCGTACTCATCCTTGAATGGGTACTCGGCCTTCTTCTTTGAAACACTTGGCGCTCTGCGAAAACGCGGATATGATTTGTTGCTCTGCGCAGGGGAGGATGATGAACTCGATCGTATCGCGCGGGAGAATCTCGCCGATGGTGTGGTGTTGCTGGATGTGAAGGAAAATGATCCGCGCGCTCAAAGTGCGGAAAATTTGAGTATGCCTGTGGTCTCCATTGGCTTGCCTAACGGTCCATCTAGCTCGTATAAGCGACTCTTTTGCATCGATTTAGATTTTATTTCTGCGGCTAAGGTGGCTATTCAGCATGCTGCTGAGATGGGTCGCACGCATATTCTTTTTATTGCAGCTCATGAGCAGGCCTATAAGGAAGGCGCTAATTACCTTGTCCGATTCAAGAAGGCCTTGCAACGCCACGCTCTGCAATATTCGGTAGCAGTCCATATTCTCTATAAGCCAGCGCATGTTGCAGATCTGCCGGGTCTTATCCGTGAAATGCTTGCAGCACACCCGGAGATTAATGGAATTATTGCTCAAACCGATACGGAAACCGCCCCACTGATTATCAATGCAGTAAAAAAGGAAACAGAGGACGGACATCTAGGCTTGGTGATTGTGGGCGGATACGGCCGATTAAATACTGCCCAATGCCATGTGGATGAAATTCCATTGGAACCGAAACTTGCATGCCAGCGGGCAATCGATGTGCTTATCTCGCGTATTTCTGGGGATTTATCTACGAGTGGGAAAGTGGAACTGATTTCCCCGAATTATTTAGATCGGGGCACGTTTAAAGCGCAGTAACGCACAAAAATACATGGCCTCTTCCTTGGCATACAGGGGAAGAGGCCATGTCAGGCGCGGCTACAAGCTGTAAGCGCGCGGAAAGATAAAGGCTGAAGTGCCTTGAATCTTCTGTTTAGCGGCTGTGGCGTTTGCGGATGCTCAGTAATCCGATGCCACCCAGAGCGACAAGCATAACCAAGGCGGCAATGCTGCTCACATCCGCACCGGTTTGTGCTAATGAAACAGGGGCAGCAGAATGGTCCTGTGGTGACTTTTCGGAACTTGTAGGAACGACAGGATTTGTAGGTACTGTTGGCGTACGTGGTTCCGTTGGCTCCTCTGGCTGGGTAGGGTCCTGAGGATCGGTAGGCTCTTTAGGGTCTGTTGGGGTTTGCGGAGTGGTTGGTTCCTTTGGATCCTTCGGATCTGTTGGTTCCTTTGGCTCCTGTGGTTCTTCAGGGTCAGTTGGTTCCTTTGGTTCAGTCGGAGGGGTCGGGGTTTCTGGAGTTTTTGGCTCTTCGGGTGTAACCGGTTTTTCCGGGTCGGTCGGAGTTTCCGGAGTATGTGGTTCCTCTGGTGTGATTGGCTCCGTTGGCTCCTTCGGGATTACAGGTGTTTCAGGTTCCTCAGGTTCGGTAGGTGTTTCTGGCTCTTCAGGCTCTGTTGGATCCTCAGGGAAATTCGGCAAGGTTGGCTTTGCCGGGTACGTTGGCTCTTCTGGATCAGTAGGCTCCTCAGGTTCTGCAGGCGTTTCAGGCTTAGTTGGTTCCTCAGGGATGTTTGGCTCAGCACCTCTGTAAGGATAATAATGCTGTTCAGAGCCGGCAAAAGTACCGCTTTGAACGATGATAGTGCCCTGGATATTGGCACTGGTCTTTTCAAGATTTGCCCGTGGGGCTAAGAGCGAACCATCGAGGCTATCGCCCCTTTGCTCAACCGTTGTAGCATCCGGTGCTACCCACAAAATAGCCTTAGGATCACGAGCGCCACAGAGCGTGGTCTTGAAGGTGACGTTCTCGCCCGAAACGGAGACGATAAGGAAAGTGTTTGTATCGGCGTTTGGTGTGGTGCCTTCGAACTTTATTTCATGGAGACCAACCAAAGTTTCGCTGGACACTTCCCAATAATTGCGCTTACCAGAGGTCAACTTGACGACTGCAGTTCCGTAATCTATGGAAACCTGGGCGTCTACGCCCTCGGTATCCTTATCTACAGCTGCGGCCGTGGTCTGAGCCAACGACACTGCTTTTTTCTGATTGAAGGTTTCCGAGAAGAGCTTTGGTGCTGCCACATTGGAAGCATTGCGCTCTTGAGAGGCGTTAATATTTGGATTGGAATCGTATCCCGCGCCTTGCTTCACCACGCGCACATTCACGGATGCGCCGTTATTATCCTTGTTGAGTACATCAAGCTTTTCAGTATTGCCGATGCGTACAGTACCATTCATGGCCTGCAAGGTGCCGGTCGACTCAGACAGGTCGATATTCTGTGCGAGTACGCTGATGTTGTCCTCAGCGCTGGTGTGCAAGGCGGTATTTGTGCCCGTAAAGCTCAGGGTGCCGCCGACGGCGACTGCGCCCTCGGATTCTGCATGGAGTTTGGCATCGCCAAAAGTGACGATATTCCAATTGTTGTAGTCGGATAGAAGCAGGTCATCAGATGATGTGGAGTCAGCATTGGCTGCAACAGGTGTGCCAAGGAATATAGCCATGGCGAAAATCGTAGACATCGTTAAAGCTTTAAATAACGACGCCATTTTACCGTGATAATACATTGTGTTACTTAATAATCCTTAAATGATGCCCATCGTGGACAACGATGGGAGTGGCATCGCATGGCTCAATCCTTGAGTATGCATGCTCACACTGGTGCTGTGCAATCTGCGCGCAGCGGGTAAATATATAGGGTTGGGGAGGGGTAGACATAGAAAAAGTAGTGAATCATAACCGGTTAAGCAATGCAAACGATTGCAATTCCTTGGCTTAATTTCCCTCTATTGTGGAATGAATAACCTCTCTTCTGCAAAAATAACTGTGTGCAAGCAAGGTTTCGTAGAAACTTGCGCGCACAAATGTGAACATTATCACATTTGCTCTATAATCTTCTTTAATATCCTTCAAACTTTAGTGAATATTTCTCAATAAAATATGTATCTTTTGTAGATTGCTGATAATGCGTAGGTGTCATAAACGTGGATTTGAAACAGAATTAGTCAAACCATTGATGGTGGTAAGTTGCCTTATTTCCTCTTTGTGCAGGATGCGGTGACATGCGAAAACTTTCCCCATGTAAGTATGTATGACACGCCGAAAGGGATTATGTGTGCAGTATTTCATAGAAGTGAAAAGCAAATGAATATAAGAAAGGTGTTGTCGGACAAGCGTTGTCGGACAGCGCAGTGCCAGGCTGTTGCTTTGTGTTGTGTGCCGATCTCCTCATAAATGGAGTACTTTCATTCGGGACATCTCCATGCGGGCAATAGATGAAGATTCTTGAAGATAATTTATGACAACGATCGCAAAGAAAAGAGTGTGAACGTATATGATTTTCAATCTGTGAAGAGAAATTCTACTGAAATTTCAGTTCTATTGATTCAGATAAGCGAAATAAAAGTTTTTCGGATAGTGCGCATGAAAGAAAGGAATACTTGTAAATCGAAAAAGTCGAAATATTCTTCCCGCAAGAAATTTCTTACATACAATCACTTGTAGATTCCAAAGGTGGGATTTAAACACATCACAGAAACCAGCCTTGGATTACTGCAGTTGAACTGCGCTATATGAAGACGTGATTGGAGTTGAAATGAAGTTTTCGGATGGATACTGGGGAATTCGGCCTGGGGTCAATCCATTATTTGCACGTGAAGTGTATGAATTGGCAGCTCACGAGGATACAGAGTCTCTAAACATCCTCGCTACGGGCACAGAAATTCACCATCGTGGAAATACGTTGAATCTCGGTACCTTCGATGTGGATATCACCTCACCTATGGAAGGTGTAATCCGCGTGATAGCGCGTCATTTCGATGGTTCGCATGTCACGCCTGGATTTGACATTATGGGTGGCCAAGATGTGCAGGAAGGTCAGGATCCTTTCACTCCAAGCCACAGAGACTTTGTTTCTGTAGAGGCTCAGGGTGAAGGCGACGGTGAGACTGGCGAAAAAGGTGCAACAATCCGTTTAACCTCCGGTGATTTCAGCGCAGAACTAGAAAAGCGCGCACCATGGAACCTGAAATTTGTAGGTGCCGATGGGGCAACGGTAGCATCCTCAGGCAATAAAGGCCTTGCGCACTATACTCTGACCCAATCTGCTCTGGTGAGCGCGAGTCCCGTGGGCGAATTTGGCGTGACAAACACGGGTCTTGCTGGAGATGAGTCCGATACCTTCACCTCCTTCCAGATGGGCCTAGGCGTCGGCGAAAAGGTTTTCGGATTCGGTGAGCAATTTGGTACGTATATTAAAAATGGTCAAACCATCGATATCTGGAATCAGGATGGTGGCACTGCTTCTGAGCAGGCATACAAGAACGTACCGTTCTATATGACCACGGCCGGTTATGGTCTGTTAGTCAATAATCGCAGCCACGTATCCTTCGAAGTAGGTAGCGAGAGCACAGACGTTATTCAGTTCTCTGTGCCGGGTGAAGTGCTTGATTTTTACGTCATTTACGGCCCAGATCCGAAGAAGATTTTGGGCAGGTATACCGCATTAACGGGCCGTCCAGCGCAGCTCCCCGCATGGAGCTATGGTTTGTGGCTGACCACGTCCTTCACGACGAAGTATGACGAAGAGACGGTGAATTCCTTCATCGACGGAATGGCTCAGCGCCAGATCCCATTGAGCGCATTCCATTATGACTGCTACTGGATGCGTGAATTCCACTGGACTGATTTTACGTGGGATGAGCGTTATTTCTCGGATATCGAGGGCACGCTTAAGCGTTTGCATGAGGATAAGAACCTTCATATTTGTGCGTGGATTAACCCGTATATCGCTCAGCGCGGCGCGCTGTTTAAGGAAGCGCGCGACAAGGGCTACCTGGTGAAAAAAGCCAATGGTGATGTATGGCAAACGGATTTGTGGCAAGCGGGCATGGGTATAGTCGATTTCACCAATCCTGAGGCGACCGAATGGTACAAGAATCGTGTCAAGGCATTGCTACGCCAGGGTGTAGATGCTATTAAAACAGATTTTGGTGAACGCATTCCGCGCGATGTCGTATGGTTTGACGGCTCTGATGGATTAGATATGCATAACTGGTACACACAGTTGTACAACCAAGCTGTATTTGAAAGCATCGAAGAGGTTTATGGCAAGGGTAAGGCCGTGCTGTATGCACGCTCTGCGACGGCCGGCGGTCAGAAATTCCCAGTGCATTGGGGTGGCGATTGCGAATCTACTTTTAATGGCATGGCGCAAAGCTTGCGCGCAGGTTTGTCATTGACGAGCTCAGGCTTTGGATATTGGAGCCACGATATTGGTGGCTTCGAAGGCGCCTTCCCGGATGGTGCAGTGTACAAGCGTTGGGTGGCATTTGGTCTGCTGGGTTCGCATTCGCGTTTGCATGGCTCTACGCAGTATCGTGTGCCATGGCTGTTTGACCAGGCGGATGAGGAACGCGACATTCACTCACCGGAAGACCAAACGGCAGTTGCCGTTCTGCGTCAATTTACGCGCTTAAAGCTGAGCTTGATGCCATATTTGTACAATCTTGGCTTGCAAGCTCACCGCAGTGGCGTGCCTATCATGCGCTCGATGTTCTTGGAATTCCCTCACGACCTCACCGCACGCACCTTGGATACGCAGTATATGCTGGGACCTTCGCTGCTCGTGGCACCGGTCTTCAACTATGAAGGCGATGTGGACTATTATCTGCCTGCCGGTCGTTGGACGAATTATTTCACAGGTGAGACAGTAGTAAGCGATAATGGAGTTTGGAGACATGAAAACCATGGGTACAACTCCGTGCCATTGTGGATTCGTGAAAACTCCATTATTGCTACCCATGAGAATGCGGATCGCCCGGACTACGACTACGTCCAGAATCTTCATTTGCTCATTTCTGTAGGTGCAGAAGAGGGAAGCAGAGCTAAGGCTCACGTAGAAAACGAAGATGGTCACAATGTGGATTTCGTGGCGCAGCGCATGGCAGACGGCTCGTTGTCTGTAACCGCTTCTGACGGAAGCCACGTTGATTGGAAGGAAATCTAAATGACGGCACAATTCCTCAATGCAGACGAACAAGCGCTCGCCGCATTATTCCCACAAGGATTTACGTGGGGTAGCGCGACGGCAAGCTATCAGGTCGAGGGTTATCTGGACACGGATGGTCGCGCAACCTCAATTTGGGATACGTATGCTCATACTCCGGGCAATATCGTAGATGGCTCAGACGGCTCCGTGGCGTGTGAGCAGTATGTGCGCTACCCAGAAGATATTGCCTTGATGAAGCAGGTGGGTTTGGATGCGTATCGTCTGTCCATTGCTTGGCCGCGCATTTTTACGCAGCTCAACGGTCCGGCAAATACCAAGGCACTAGACCACTATAAGCAGCTCTTGGATGCGCTCTTGGCTGCAGACATCAAGCCAATCGTCACCTTGTACCACTGGGATTTGCCACAGTACTTGCAGGATTTGGGTGGCTGGGCCAACCGTGATATCGCCTTGCGCTTCGGTGATTATGCCGCTACTGTGGCGGGCGCTCTAGGCGATCGGGTAGACACGTGGACCACGCTGAATGAGCCATGGTGCTCAGCATATCTCGGCTACGCTCAAGGACGTCATGCGCCGGGCATTCGTGATGATAAGCAGGCCTTGGCGGCGGTGCATCATTTGAATCTGGCACATGGTTTGGGTGTGCAGGCCGTACGCGCAGAGCTGGGTGAGGAGGCAAAGACCTCTGTAACGCTGAATTTGCAGGTCAACCGTGCGTTCACAGATTCGGCTGAAGACCGCGCTGCGGCGAAGCAGGCAGACCGCATCGGCAATGAGGTTTGGCTCGGTCCTATGCTGGAAGGTGCTTACGATCCACAGATTTTCGAGGATACGCGTGAAATTACGGATTGGTCCTTCATCCGCGAAGGCGATTTAGAGACCATTCATCAGCCAATTAATTCTTTGGGAATCAACTACTACTGCACACAAACCGTGCGAAGTGCACCAGCTCAGGTGCATCCAGAAAATGCTCGTGAGGACCCAATTGTGGGCGGTTCAAACATTGATATCCTGCCGCCAACGGGCCCATTGACAGCCATGGGATGGAATCAGGAGCCAGAAGGCTTGCGCGATCTCGTACTGGAGATGAGCAGACGCTACCCAGATCTCGACCTTGTCATTACCGAAAATGGTTCGGCATGGGATGACGAAGTCGTCGAAGAAAACGGTGAAAAGATCGTGCACGATCCTCAGCGCGTGAATTATCTCAGCCAGCATCTGCGCGCACTGCACGATGCTATGGATCAGGGCGCTCGCGTGACGGGATATTATGCGTGGTCCTTGCTCGATAATTACGAGTGGGCATTCGGCTATACCAAGCGTTTCGGCATCTTCTATGTGGATTATCCAACGCAACAACGCATCTGGAAGGATACGGCTCGTTGGTACAAGGAATTTATTCAAGCAAGTAGATAAAGCTGTGATTAAACAGCAGGAAGGCGGTGAAAACTTTACTGAATCTTCTAACTGAATTGAGTGTGTGAAAGGCTGCGGGCACGATCCGCAGCCTTTTGTTATGTGGAATGTTGTATATAACTGACGCAACAGGCAAAGCTGCGCAAAACACAGCAAAATCACGGCGCAAAACGGGTAATCTGTATACAAGATGCGCAAGATCAGCAATGCGAAGGTGGGTGAGATGGCGAAGAAAAAAGTGACGATTACGCAGGTCGCTCAAGAGGCTGGCGTTTCCATCAAAACCGTCTCCAATGTGCTTAATAACACGGGAAATATGCGCGAGGAAACCCGTCAGCGTGTGCGCGCAGTCATCACCCGCATGGGTTACCAAGTCAATTTAGCGGCGCGTAGCATGCGTACCGGGGCCACGAAACTCATCGGTCTAGGCATTGCAGATTTTTCTCAACCTTTTAATCCTTATCTCGCGGATAGCATTATCCAAGCCGCGCGCCAGCGTGGGTATGGCGTCATTATTAGTACCTACGGCTTTCATCATCAGGACGTGGAGTCCATCATCGATCAAACACATCAGCTACCCGCAGACGGTTGGATTTTCTTCACCGGTGAAGAATTGACGAAGGGTTCCGTTATTTTTCAGCAGTCGTATCCTGTGGTGCTCGCCTCGGATTTTACGGCTTTTAATCTCGTCGATAGCGTGACCATGGCCGGCTACGAAGCGGTACGAGATGCGGTGCATGGGCTCATTGAGCAAGGCAAAAAACGCATAGCCTTCGCAGGTGCGGTGCACAGAAAAGCCCATGAGGATGATCAGGACTATCTTCAGCGCATTCAGCAGGCACAGTATGGCACGGTAAGTGTGCGCACGAAGGCGTACTGCGATACACTCCGGCTGTCTGGACGGGATATCGATATCCATTACTTACTTTCCAGCCCTATGCTCGATCACAAAAGCGGGGTGGAAGTCGTAGGAAAAATACTGGATAATGTCAACCGCGGCTTAGCGCCGCTACCGGATGCCATCATGTGTGCGAATGATGCTCTGGCCTTTGGTGTGATCCATGAACTTGCCGCGCATGACATTCGCATACCGCAGGATGTGGAAATTATCGGCTTCGATAATGTGCCTGAAGCGCAGTATTCTAACCCAACCTTGACTACGATTGACCCACATGTGGATGATTATGCGCGCAAAGCGGTGGATTATCTCATCGAAAGAATTGAAGGATATCAAGGTGAGCCGAGACGCTTTGTCTCTGGTTATGAGATTCAACGGCGTCAATCATCGCGGTAAAGCGCGATAGTGCCCCGATAAAAAAGGTGCGCAGGTCAAAGACTTGCACACCTTAGCGTTAGCGTTTCGCCAGAAACTGCCTACTCGCGCACTAAGCGAATAGGGTTCTTCAAATCCTTTCGCGTGGATGGACGGAAGAGCACGAAGCGATGCCCGATGACCTGTACCACCGCAGCGCCCGTAGCCTCAGCAAGCTCCGCGGCGGCCTCTTTTGCGGACAGCAGAGAGCCCTCCTGAAGCTGAGCTTTGACAAGCTCATGATCGTTGAGCAACTGATCGGCCTGAGAAAGCACGGTCTCCGTAATATTATTCTTACCTATGAGCAACAAAGGATTGAGCTGATGCGCCAATCCTCGAAGTTGCTTAATCTGTGGCTTAGTTAAAGTCGTCATGCCTCCATACTACGGCAATGCTGTGCCCAATGTATGGTCCATGCTATCCAGAGCCGCCCTATTCTGCTCGAAAATTCACTCAATCTGCGAAAAATCCGATGTTTCACGTTAAACTAGGCAGGTGGAAATTTTCAGAACAAAATCAGTGGAATCAGCAGTGGAGCAGACACATGCCCAAGGTCATTCGCTCAAACGTGAGCTGGGCGTGTGGGATTTAGCCACGATGGCCGTGGCTGTGGCCGTGGGAGCCGGTATTTTCTCTATCGGCGCGCAAACCATTGCCTTCCATGCAGGACCAGCCGCTATCATCAGCTTCCTCATCGCTGGAGCAGTCTGCGCGGGCGTGGCGCTGTGCTATGCCGAATTTGCCTCTATGGTGCCGGCAGCGGGTTCTGCCTATACCTTTACTTACACGACTTTGGGCGAGTTTATTGCGTGGATTATCGGTTGGGATTTAATTCTCGAAATGCTGATGGCCGGTTCCGTGGTGTCCAAATACTGGGGCGTGTATCTCAACGAATTCCTGCGACTCATGGGCATTCAGATCTCCACCACCTGGCAGGTAACGCCGCATTTTTCCATCGATTTTGCGCCTTTTATCGTCGTGAGCTTCTTTACCGTGCTCCTGCTGGTGGGCACAAAAATTTCCAGCCGCGTCGATTCCGTGCTGACGGTTATCAAGGTTGGCGTGGTGCTGTTTATCATCGTGGCGGGATTCTTCTACTTTAAATCGTCGAATTTAGTACCGTTTATCCCAGAATCTCAGGTCGCTACTTCTACGACAGGCGCCGTTTCGGCACAAATGGAACAGCCGCTGTTTGAATGGCTGACTCACCAGCCGGCCACTATGTATGGCATTGCCGGCATTTTCTCCGGTACGGCGTTGGTTTTCTTTGCCTTCTTAGGCTTTGATGTGGTGGCCACGGCCTCTGAGGAGGCCAAGGATCCTAAGCGCACGATTCCGCGTGGTGTGACCTTGGGTCTCGGTTTGGTCATTATCCTGTATATTCTTGTGGCCATCGTCACCTCGGGGATGGTGTCTTACAAGGTTTTGGCTCAGCAGGAGAATCCTTCGCTGGCTACGGCGTTTGAGCTCGTAGGCGCTAACTGGGCTGCCACCTTGATTTCCTTCGGCATTGTTATCGGTTTGACAACGGTGGTGATGGTGTTGCTGCTTGGCCTCACGCGCGTCATTTTCGCCATGAGTCGTGATGGTTTGCTGCCTTCAGGCTTGTCTAGGACGAATGCGCATGGCGTACCTGCGGGTTTGCAAATTGCTGTGGGTGCTGGCATTGCTCTCGTGGCTTCTACTTTGGATGTGGCCGTGCTGGCGGATATGGTCAATATCGGCACCTTAAGCGCTTTTGTACTGGTGTGCATTGGTGTGCCTATTATGCGCAAACGCCGCCCAGATTTAGAGCGCAGCTTCAAAGTGCCGGGAAGCCCTTATATTCCAGTTATTATTGCTATAGCCTGCCTCATCGTGATGGTGTACTTGTCCGTTTTGACGTGGATCCGTTTCTTAGTCTGGCTTTCAGCAGGAATTTTGATATACTTCCTGTATTCATATAAGCATTCAGCCTTGCAGAGAAAAGATTAGCAGGACTAGCGTGCACACAAAAAGCCTCGGGTAATATGCTCGAGGCTTTTGCATTGTCTCGCGAATTGCGTCAAACGAAGACTTTATGAAGCGCTTATTATGTACAGCGCTGCATTAATGCCGATGAAAAGCACGATTTGGTGCACTAAATATATAAGGAGAGAATGGCGGCCGAGAAATTCAAACGCGCGATAGACCGGATTATGCCATGGCATACTCAAGAATTTCAGCACGGAAAGGGCGGACATCAAACGATATGTCATATATCCGGCCAGCATGACGAAGAAGAACGGAATCAGTGGGTAATAATCCGAAGCGATAAAACCATCGGGTGGAAATCCCAGCAAGGCAGTAAACGCATTGCGATACCACGCATGAGAAAGACGGAGCGACCAAATAACCCCGGTTTGCGCATCATGGAGGAAGGCGTACAATCCCAAACTCACCACAGCCGTCAATCCTGCGCCTAGGGCACTGATTTTCTGCGTCCACGCGTTAATTAAGCTGAGGATGAGCATGCCCAAGCCAATCAGCGTCAGCACGCCGAAGCGCACAGGTTCTGCGGGCATGACCGCGTAAGTAATAAGGGAAATTAATTCACCCCAGAGCACTAATTGCAGACCGCGCACAAGCGGACGCGAGCCGAAACTAAAGCAAAAACCGGCGAGGAAAATAAAAAGAAAACCAATAGACTGCTGCCACACATACACGCCTGTGCTGTTCGCAAATTCCAGCAGAGCAGGTGAGGGGGCGACATATGCAGAATTAACCACATCCCATAAGGCATGAAAAGCAACCATATTGACAATTGCTACGCCGCGCAGGACATCTATAAGATGGTAGCGTTCGCGAATTGTCATGATAGGAGCACCTTTCGTGATGCAGCGAGGAATTAGTTGAGGAAAATCTGTTCCCACACGGATTCTTTAAATCCTACCGTAAGAAAATCCCCAGAATGACTCAGCACGATTGGACGTTTGCACATCATGCCATCGGTGGATAGCAGTTGCACAGCATGGTCGTGGAATTGCTCAGGGGAGAGCGTCTTTTCCCAGTCATCCAAAGTGTTTTTGACCTTATTTTCTCTATAGACATTGCCGGAAGTATTAAAGAAACGGCGGATGGGCAGATCCGTAGCATGCGTCCACCGGTTGAGCTCATCCACCGTAGGATTTTCCTCGATAATGCTACGCCAGACATATGCAATACCGTGGTTATCCAGCCAAGCCAATGCTTTTTTGCAGGTGGAGCATCGAGGATGGCATAAAACAGTCAATGGAAACAGGTTATGATTAACGGATGCTTCAGCAGTGCTCATATCTATACTCCTTAATGGATTAAGCTCCGTATTTATTGTATGCACAAACGATTTTCCTACGCTGAGCGCTCAGCAATGAGCACAATTGCGCCATTAAACGAAAATAAATTGCACTAACAGCATATATACCACCGTACCAGCGGCAATACTGACGAGCATATTACGCCATTTCACATGAACCGCAGCCAAAACCGTTAAAGCGATTAGCTCGGGGATACCATGGCTACCAGAAAGAATCTGCGTATCGCGCAAGGCATACACTACAAGCATGCCCATAACCGCCAGAGGCAGCACCTCGCCTAAAAACGAGATAAACGCCGGAATGGGTTTGTTTTCCGGGAAAGCGATAAAAGGCAAAAACCGCGTCACCATGGTGCCTAAAGCTGCAAGGCCAATCATTATCAGGCTTTGTTCCACGCTCATCGTTATCATTTGCTCCTCCCGCGATAATCTTGATTATCGTCAATGTCATCATCCAAATTGTTCAGCGCTGAGCCACGACGTGACTGTGCTCTGCGCAGATACCACGCACCAAAAATCGCCAGCATGGACGCCATTGTGGGTATGAGGAAGGCGGTTGAGCCAAAAATCAACAAACAGGCCACGGAAAGAAGAATGCCCACCGCCGCGCTCGCATGTCGCTTGGAGTTAAGCCATTCTTCCAAGAAAATCGTGGCAAACATGGCTGTGAGAACGAAGTTGATCCCTTTTGTGTTGAAATCCAGCGAAGAACCGAGCAAAGAGCCTAAAACTGAAGCCAAGACCCAGTAGCACTGATTAAAAAACGTAATAAAGAAATAGAACCAGCTTCTATCCACGCCCTGCGGCACTGATGCAGACGAGGCCAAAGCAAAGGTTTCATCGGTTAAGCCAAAAATGAGGTACCATTTCTTCTTTCCCGTGCCATGATATTTTTTCAGCATGGCAAGACCGTAAAAAAGATGTCGCGCATTAACCATCAATGCCATGACAAAGGCAAGCAAGGGCTGGAAACTTCCCAAAAGCATAGCCGCAATCACAAATTCCAAAGAACCTGCATAAATGGTACTGGCCATCAGGGCCGTGTACCAGACGTTGAAACCATTCGACGACATAAAAAGCCCATAGGACATGCCTAAAAAGAGCCAAGCAAAGCCAATGGGGATGGTCAAAGGAAATGCGGCGACCGCTGCACCACTAATTTTTTGCAATCGAGTTTGAGAGTTTTCCACATGGATAATGTAGGTGAAACTACCTCACAGTAGGCAATAGGACCACAGTGTGGAAAGCTCGTATCATGATGCGTACGCAAAGGTGTGCCAGTGGAAGAAGTGCCCACACCGCGGACAAAAGCGGGAAATAAACGCCTCCAAGGTAGCAAAGTACCTCACACCTTGCATAATGGTGGTATGCCGATTAAATTTCCGGAAGGATTACCCGCTAAAAGTATCCTCGACTCCGAGCGCATTTTCGCCATCAGCGCCCGTGATGCACAAGAGCAGGATGTGCGCCCACTGCGCATTTGCCTGCTTAATTTAATGCCGAAGAAGATCGAAACGGAAACGCAACTCCTGCGCTTGATGTCAAAATCTCCTCTGCAGTTGGATATCGACTTTATGCGGGTCAGCACGCATGCGGCTACTCATACCAGCGAAGATCATCTCATTAAGTTTTATGAGACCTTCGATGCGCTAAAAGATAATTATTACGATGGCTTTGTGATAACCGGTGCGCCTGTGGAGCATCTCGCCTTTGAAGAGGTGGACTACTGGGAAGAGCTGAAACGCATCATAGACTGGGCTCAAACGCATGTATTTTCCACCGTGTATCTGTGCTGGGGCGCAATGGCGGGTTTACATTATCGCTACGGCATCGATAAGCACATCGAAGAGCACAAGATTTTTGGCGTTTTCGAACAGTGGCTTCAGGACGAGTACAATTTCCTGACCAATGGTTTCGACGAAATCTGCCTACAGCCACATTCGAGGGTGGCGAGCATGGATGAGGAGCAGATTGCAGCTCGGCCGGAACTTCAAGTGCTGACATATGGTGAGACAGCGGGCTCGGGACTTATCGCGACGCGAGATTTTTCTGAAGTCTTTATTTTGGGGCATTGGGAGTATGTGCGCGATACTTTGGCCAGCGAGTATGAACGCGATGTGAAGAAAGGCCTCACAAATGTGCCTTTCCCAACCAATTACTATCCGCATGATAATCCTCAGCTCGATCCGCTTTTTTCGTGGCGCGCACATGCGAATCTATTGTGGCGCAACTGGCTCAATTGGGTGTATCAAACGACGCCGTATGATGTGGCTGAAATCCCGGGACTCAAAGCGGAAGGAAAGCTGGGCACGGACCGCAATATCAAGCATGAACCGGACGAACCGAGAGCAGACAAATTTGCTCCTTTTGCAGGAACCACATATGGTGTGAGAGTAGAGAAGTAATGTTCACAAATTGTTCGTGCGGGCAGAAATTTGTCTCAAACAGGAGTATGCTAATTTGAGTTTGCATAGGACTATGCACAAAGGGAGTGAATGATGAATGGATTGATGAGCGCGACAGCGTTATCCACAACAGTTCTGGTGGCACAAGGCCCAGAGCTTCCATCTCTGAACGACTTTTTGCCTCCAATTATCCTTTTGCAAGGCACCCCTTTTGCCATTAATCGCATTATTTTTGTGCGTTTAGTGGCGACGGCTCTCATTCTTGTCGTGCTAGGACTTACTGCTGCTCGAGCAAAGGTTGTGCCTGGACGCTGGCAGGGCTTCGTGGAATTCATTATGGAATTTGTGCGCGATAATATCGTATATCAGATTTTAGGAGAACTTCGCGGTAAGAAGTATCTTCCTATGATTACCACCATGTTTATGACGTTGCTGGTCTTCAATCTGTGCGGTGTGATCCCAGGTGCAAATATTGCTGCAACGGCAACGATTGCAATGCCTCTGATCTTCGCAGTATGGACGTTGATACAGTATTGGGCTGCAGGCATTGGCGCACATGGTTTGGGCGGTTTTTTGAAAGAAGAGCTTTTCCCCGCGGGCGTCCCATGGCCTGTTTATATTTTGCTTACTCCAATTCAGCTGCTCGAAATTATCATTATTCGACCATTTTCGCTGACTTTACGACTTTTTGCGAATATGCTGTCCGGACATCTTCTGGTCGCAATTACGCTTGCTATGTCTAATTACTACATTATCGAGGCACAAGCTGCAGTATCCAAAGGTGTAGGCGTTATTTGGTTCTTGGGTGGCTTTGCTCTTACAGGATTTGAGATATTCGTCGCTGCTTTGCAGGCGTTTATCTTCTGCATTCTTTCCTGCGTGTACATCAACCAAAGCATCGGGGAAGAAAATTAATACTTTGTGTTTGATTGGCATCAACGAAACACAAAAAAACAAACGAAAGGACAATCATGGATCTCGTAACTCTCGCAGAGATTGCCGGCAATATTTCTGTTCTTGGCTATGGCTTGGCTGCTCTCGGCCCTGCAATTGGTCTGGGCATTATGTTTGGTAAGGCTTTGGAATCCACTGCCCGCCAGCCAGAAGCTTCCGGAAAGCTCAACGTCATCATGTACATCGGCCTTGCAATTATCGAGGTGCTTGCGCTTCTCGGTTTCGTTGCATTCATGATGGCACAGTAATTGCGGTGCAGATAAACGAAGTATTCACACTGAAAATAGATTTGTAAGGAAAGGAGGAAAACGTGCTTTTAGCTGAAGACGCAAGCGGTATTGCTTTGTTCTTACCTGAGGCTTACGACCTTGTGTGGTCTACCGTTATCCTCGTCATCCTCGCAGCTTTCTTCGCATTCTTCTTCATACCGAAGTTCAACAAGATTTTTGATGAGCGTGCCGAGAAGATTCAAGGTGGCTTTGAACGAGCTGCACAGGCTCAAGCTGAGGCGGAAGAGACGAAGAAAGAGTACGAAGATCAATTGAGAAGTGCTAGAACTCAAGCTTCTAAAATTCGTGATGATGCCCGCTCTGATGCAAACAAGATTATTGCTGACGCTAAGAAGCGTGCAGAAGCGGAAGCCGCTCAGGTGACCGCCACTGCTCAAAAGTCCATAGAGGCTCAGCGCTCTCAAGCATTGGTAAGTTTGAAAGGCGAAGTTGGAGCTATCGCAACTGCTCTCGCTGGCAAGATTTTGGGCAGCGAATTACAGAACAGTGACGTTCAGTCTTCCATGATTGACGAAGCTATCAACGAGTTTGAGCATTAAGGAGGTGACCAATGCAGGGTGAAGCATCATTAGCATCTGAAAAGCGTACGCGAGAAGAATTTGCGAAATCGCTGAAAGAGCAAAGTGAACATGCTTTAGAAATTGCACGTCAACTTCTTGATATCACTGCAGTTCTCGACTCTGAAGCCCGTCTCCAGCGGTTACTAACCGACCCGGGTCGCGCAGCTGAGGATAGAGTGGCGCTCGTCCACCGCCTTTTTGACGGTAAAATCGATACCCTGTCTGAGGATATTTTATGCTCCTTAGTTCAGAAGCGTTGGAGCAAGATGCGCCATATCGTCAATTCTTTAGAAGATATCGCTGTGGATGCTGTGATTTACGCAGCAGATGCTCAGGGCGTTACCTCCCAGGTATCCGCTGAGCTATCCCGCGTTCATTCGGCTTTGCTGAATCTTCCACTGGTTTTGTCGGGTTTGTCCGATCCGCGCGCCTCATGGAATGCACGCGCAAACCTGCTGAACGTCGTGGTCCGTACGAATGAGCTCCATCCACTGACAAAGTTCCTCATCGACCACGTAGCACATCAGCCACGTCGTCGCCGTTTCTTGTCAGCGTTGAATTGGCTTACGGAGCGTATTTCTGATCACGAAGGCGATCGGGTGGTTACCGTGACTACGGCGGTACCCTTGAATGACGAGCAAAGAGAACGCATCCAAAGCGCTTATATGAAGAAGCTCAATACTTCCGTGTATATCAACTCAATTGTTGATCCTAAGGTTATCGGTGGTATGCGTATCCAGCATGGTCCACATGTTTGGGACACTACAGTGGTAGCACAATTAAAGACTTTGCAGCGTACCTTGGGCTAAACCCCGGGTAAGCGCTAAGAAGAAGTACAAAAGGAGTGAAAATGGCAGATTTGACCATTGATCCCGCCGCAATTCGTCAGGCTTTAGACGAATTCGTCGAATCCTACACTCCGTCCAGCACGCCAACCCAAGAAGTTGGTTATGTCAAGACGGCAGGCGATGGTATCGCCCACGTTGAGGGACTGCCGGGCTGCATGGCAAATGAATTGTTGACATTTGCGGATGGCACCCTGGGTTTGGCTTTCAACTTGGACCCTCGAGAAATCGGTGTGGTTGTTCTGGGTGACTTCGAAGGAATCGAAGAAGGCCAGGAAGTTCGTAGAACTGGCGAAGTTTTATCCGTGCCCGTAGGCGATGGATATCTGGGCCGCGTAGTCGATCCTTTGGGACGCCCAATCGATGGCTTGGGCGAGATTCCAAGCGAAGGACGACGCATTTTGGAAGCTCAGGCTCCAGATGTTATGCATCGTCATCCTGTGGATGAGCCATTGGAAACAGGTATTAAAGCAATCGATGCTATGACCCCAATCGGTCGCGGTCAGCGTCAGCTGATTATTGGTGATCGTCAAACAGGTAAAACAGCTATTGCTATCGATACGATTATCAATCAGAAGGCAAACTGGGAATCTGGCGATCCTAAGAAGCAGGTGCGTTGCATTTACGTAGCTATCGGTCAGAAGGGTTCAACAATCGCTTCTGTGCGTGGTGCTTTGGAAGATGCAGGCGCTATGGAGTACACCACTATCGTGGCTTCCCCAGCTTCTGATTCTGCAGGTTTCAAGTACATTGCACCATACACCGGTTCTGCTATCGGCCAGCACTGGATGTACAACGGCAAGCATGTGTTGATTGTTTTTGATGATTTGAGCAAGCAAGCTGAAGCATACCGCTCCATTTCCTTGCTTCTGCGTCGTCCACCAGGGCGTGAAGCTTATCCTGGTGATGTGTTCTACTTGCACTCACGTTTGCTTGAGCGTTGTGCGAAGGTATCCGATGATTTAGGTGGTGGCTCCATGACCGGTCTGCCAATCATCGAGACCAAGGCAAACGACGTTTCTGCATACATTCCAACCAACGTGATTTCCATTACCGATGGTCAGATTTTCTTGCAGTCGGATTTGTTTAATGCCAACCAGCGCCCTGCAGTAGATGTAGGTATTTCTGTGTCTCGTGTAGGTGGTGCGGCTCAAACAAAGGCTTTGAAGAAGGTTTCTGGTACTTTGAAGATTTCTTTGGCTCAGTACCGTTCTTTGGAATCCTTTGCTATGTTTGCCTCTGATTTGGATGCTGCATCTAAGGCTCAGCTGACGCGCGGTGCTCGCTTAACCGAGCTGCTCAAGCAGCCACAGTACTCGCCATACTCCTCCGAGCAGGAAGTTGTATCCGTATGGACGGGCACACATGGCAAGCTGGATGACCTCGAAATTGCGGATGTTCTTCCTTTCGAACGTGGCTTGTTGGACTACATCGCTCACAACACAGATATCCTCGACGTTATCCGTGAAACGGGCGAGTTTACCGCGGACACCGAAAAGAAGCTGGAAAAGGCTGTGGATGATTTCCGCGAAAACTATGTGAAGGTCGATGGCACGCCATTGATTGATCACACAACTGCCCCAGGATTCGTTCCAGCAGAAGTTGAGCAGGAAAAGCTCATCGCTCGTAAGGCAAAGGAATCAGATAAATAATGGCTTCTCAGCTTGCATTTAAATCACGCATCGCATCTACTGAGTCATTGGAAAAGATTTTCAATGCTCAGGAGATGATTGCGTCTTCGCGTATCGCCAAAGCCCGTGATGTGGCTTTGGCTGCGAAGCCTTATTCGGATGCGATTTTCCATGCTGTGAAGTCGATGGCCTCCCACACTATGCTGGACCACCCCATTTTGGGCAAGAACGAAAAGAATAATCGCGTAGCCGTTTTGGCATTAACCTCTGATCGCGGTATGGCAGGCGCTTATACCTCATCCATCATCCGCGAAACCGAGGCTTTGTTGAACCGTCTGGATGCGGATGGCAAGCAGCCTGAGCTTTTCGTTTATGGTCGCCGCGGCGTCTCATACTACAAGTATCGCGGCCGCGATGTGGCAGCAACCTGGGAAGGCCACACAGACGCTCCAGGCGTTGATATTGCAGAACGCATAAGCAAGACTTTGTACGATGCGTATATGAAGCCGGCACATGAAGGCGGAGTAGGCGAGTTTTACATTGTCTTTACGGAGTTCATCAATATGGTGGTGCAAAAGGTACGTATTATCCGTATGCTCCCAGTGGAAGTTGAACTCGTCGATGATTCTTATGAAGGTGTGGTGGATAAAAATAGGAAGTCTTCGGCTTCCGTCACCACATTCAGCCAGAAGTCGTATCCGCTTTACAGCTTCGAGCCAAATGCAGAAGAGGTGCTGGATCACCTCCTGCCAAAGTATGTGCAATCTCGCATCCACGAGTGCTTGCTGACGGCCGCAGCATCGGAAACTGCCAGCCGTCAAAATGCTATGCACACAGCAACGGATAACGCACGTAGCCTTATCGATGAATTGACCCGTAAGCTCAATGCTTCTCGTCAAGCTTCGATTACCCAAGAACTTACCGAGATTATCGGCAGTGCGGATGCACTGAACAACGAGGAAGAATAGGAGGCCGCCCATATGGGAGAAGAAACAAACGCACCTGCCCAAGGCCGCATTATTCGAGTCCAGGGCTCAGTTATTGATATTGAGTTCCCATTTGGACGCTTGCCAGATATTTATAACGCTTTGACCACCACAATTGAGGGTGTGCATGGCGAAGAAGGTTCGACAAGCGCGACAATTACTCTTGAAGTAGAACAGCACTTGGGAGATTCCATTGTACGTGCTGTGGCTTTGAAGCCAACGGATGGTTTGGTTCGTGGATCCATTGTTACCGACACAGGTGGTCCAATTGAGGTACCTGTGGGTGACGTGACCAAGGGCCATGTTTTCGACGTATCCGGCAATATTTTGAATGCCAAGGAAGGCGAAAACATCGAAGTCAAGGAACGCTGGTCCATTCACCGTAGCGCTCCTGCTTTCGATCAGCTCGAGTCGAAGACCGAGATGTTTGAAACCGGTATTAAGGTCATCGATTTGCTAACCCCGTATGTACAGGGTGGAAAGATCGGTCTGTTCGGTGGTGCAGGCGTGGGTAAGACAGTTCTTATCCAGGAAATGATTCAGCGTGTAGCTCAGAATCACGGCGGTGTATCTGTCTTCGCTGGTGTGGGTGAGCGTACGCGTGAAGGTAACGATCTGATCGGCGAAATGGAAGAGGCCGGCGTGCTCGAAAAGACCGCTCTGGTCTTCGGACAGATGGATGAGCAGCCAGGTACGCGTTTGCGTGTGCCTTTGACTGCATTGACCATGGCTGAGTACTTCCGCGACGTGCAAAATCAGGATGTGTTACTCTTCATTGACAACATCTTCCGCTTTACTCAGGCAGGTTCTGAGGTATCCACTCTGCTTGGTCGTATGCCATCTGCAGTGGGTTACCAGCCAAACTTGGCGGATGAAATGGGCGCATTGCAGGAGCGTATTACCTCTACGCGCGGTCACTCCATTACATCCTTGCAGGCTATTTACGTGCCTGCGGATGATTACACGGATCCTGCTCCAGCAACCACCTTCGCACACTTGGATGCAACCACGGAGCTGGCTCGTGATATCGCAGCAAAGGGTATTTACCCAGCTGTGGATCCTTTGAGCTCTACTTCGCGTATTTTGGATCCACGCTACGTGGGTCAGGAGCATTATGATACGGCAAACCGCGTGAAGGCAATTCTGCAGCGTAATAAGGAGCTGCAGGATATCATCGCGCTGATTGGTATCGATGAATTGTCTGAAGAAGATAAGACCACCGTTGCTCGTGCACGTCGCATTGAGCAGTTCTTGGGTCAGAACTTCTACGTGGCTGAAAAGTTCACGGGTCGTCCAGGCTCGTATGTATCTGCAGATGAAACAGTTGAAGCCTTCAAGCGTATTTGCGATGGTAAGTACGATAGCGTTCCAGAGCAGGCCTTCAGCGGCATCGGCGGTATTGAAGACCTCGAACGTAAGTGGCATGATATGCAGAAGGACCTCGCATAATGGCTGGCACAACCGCAGCTCCAATAATGGATGTCAATATCATCGCTGAGGATCGTCCGCTCAGCACCTGCAAGGCTGTGTCTGCAGTTGTGCCGACCACTCAGGGTCATATGGGTATTCTGCCGGAGCACGAGCCAATTTTGGCCTTGCTAGGACAGGGAAAGATTAAAGTAAAGCGTGAAAACGGCGATATCGATACGTTTATCGTCAATGGTGGCTTTGTGTCTTTCGATAACAATACTCTGACTGTGGGTGTCGATGGCGTCCCCGGCGTGGATTATAAGAAGGAAGACTAAAGCCTGAACGGATGCTGAAGCTGTTCTCAAGGTTAAAGTAAAAGTCTCCTTGGCGAAAGTTCACACGATACGATGACTGTATACACATCGTATCGTGTGAACTTTTTTGTTTGTGCCTGCCCCTAGGCTAGAGCGCATGAGAATTATTGTGGCTGACTGCTCTGCGCAGTATTCTGGCAGATTAAATGCTTCTCTTCCTCGCGCTAAGCGCGTTATTTTGATAAAAGCAGATCAAGCCTGCTTGATTTTTTCCGAATTGGGTTCGTATAAACCGCTCAATTGGATGGCTGCACCCTGCACTCTGCGCGAAATTACACCCGAGAGCCCACGCTATGCACAGGTCGAGGAATCGATGGGCTTTAGCGATGTGCCGCGCTATATTCAGGTCAGTGCGGATAAGAGCAGCGACATCCTCACTATCGCGCTATGGCAGGTGGATAGCGATTCCAGCTATGATTTGGGTGAAGATCCGGGCTTGGACAAAGACGGCGTAGAAGCGCATTTGCAAAAGTACTTAGCTCAGCAAATTGAGCGCGCCGGGAAAGATATGCGTCTTGTGCGCCGTGAATATCCTACGGCTATCGGTCCGGTGGATATTATGGCTATCGATGGCGAAGGCACACATGTAGCCATCGAAATTAAACGTCATGGTGGTATCGATGGAGTCGAGCAGCTGACGCGTTATTGTGAGTTGCTCAATCGCGATCCCTTGCTTGCGCCTGTGCGTGGAATTTTTGCAGCGCAGACCATTGCGCCACAAGCACGTACGCTGGCGTTGGACCGGGGTTTTGAATGTTTAATCCTCGATTATGAGGATATGAAAGGGACAGAATCTGACGAAATCGTGCTCTTTTAGAAGAAAACAGAGCAAATTCCTGAATGTGAACTACGCCACATAAACCCCATATCTAGGGGTGTTGCCCTATAAATTATGGCGTGTCTAGTGGTTTGCTCTATTGCGAGGGCAGATGTAGTATTGAGCATTAGTTCGTGAATGATGCACAGGCATCACAATTGTAGATTTAAGAAGGTTGACATGGTTACTGTTTATTCCAAGAGCCACTGCGTACAGTGCAATGCTACAAAGCGTCAGCTCGCAAAGCTTGGTGTGGAGTACAACGAGATCAACCTTGAGCAGGATCACGTAGCTTTGGAGAAGTTCAAGGCTGCAGGCTTCATGCAGGCACCTATTGTGGTAGCCGGCGAAGAAACTTGGAGCGGTTACCGTCCAGATTTGCTCAAGAAGGTTGCTCAGAGCATTAACGCCTAAGTATTTACCGTTCTATACGTAGGGCATGGTGAGGTTTGGGTTTTCCCCAAGCCTCATTTTTTATGCGGATAAGTATATCCCCGGGAGCGTAGGACTCTCGGGGATATACTTATGAAACGGTGCTGCGATGCTTACTGGGCATCCAAAATATCGACCACAAAGACCAGAGTGGAATTTGCAGGGATATTATTTTGTGCCGTACTGCCATAGCCCAAATCTGGTGGAATAATGAGCAGGACCTGAGAGCCGACCTTCTGACCTGCAAGACCTTGTGTCCAGCCCTTGACCACGGACTGGAGACTGAAGGTAGCGGAAGATCCACGGCTCCACGAGCTATCGAATGGTTGAGATGCATCGCCGCCCAATACCCAGCCCACGTACTGCACGGTAACGGTGCTGGTTTCGCTTACGGTGACGCCATCGCCTTGGAGCAAGGTCTGAACCTTCAAAGTGCCATCGGACTTGTAATCCTTCAAATCGGCTGCATCGATGCTGGGCGTACCATCTTCGGCCAATGTAATCTTTGGCAGGCTGGAGTCGATGTCTTCAACCTTGGAACCCGTAGCCTTAGTAGGAATTGTCTTTGCCTCTGTGATGGTCAGAGCCATAAGATAGGCGGTGGTTTGTGTGGAGGAGTCTTCGCTGGAAGTCGTGCTCGAGCTCGAGCTGGACGCATCATCTGCAATGCCAATGACCACGGTGGAATTGACGCGCATGGACTTGAAAAGCTTGTAGAAGGCAGGCTGAATAGCGCTTTCGGAGAGCGTGGTGGTGCAGTCCGCGCCCGTTTCCCACGTGGAGCTTTTTTCATTTCCCGTGGCAGGATCTAGTACGATTTGCTGCATGCAGAGCTTTTGACCATCCTGCAAATCCGCGCCATCGCCCGTTTGCACCATTTGATAGGTGTTGTTTTGCACCGTAAACGGTGTTTGGAAGGTAATAGTTGGTTTCTCTCCGAGCGTACCCGTGGCCGTGATACCGGTCATTTGTGTAAATGTTGTTTCGGTTGAAGACGACGAAGAAGACGATCCGCAGGCTGCTAGGCCCATGAGAAGAGCGCCGCTTGAAAGTAATGCCAACGCTGTGCGGGCAATGTTACGTAAATTAATATGCATAGAACTACTGTAATGAATGGTCAAGTCAAGATGGCTTTTCCATGCTTTATATGTAAAATAGATGCGTTATGAATGATAATGTAGAGCAGACTGCGCAGATTGATCCGATAGATGCGCCTATAGATTCTTCACCAGAAGCGGATAAGCGTGGGCAGGATGAAAGCTCAAAAAATGAGCCTTCATGGAATCGTCCCAAGGTTATGCGCTTAATCTGTGGACCTCTTTTTGCTGTACTCGCAATTGTGGCACTCGTTTTAGCCATTTTGAATCTGACTATTTTTAAGCCGGCCAAAATCGTCACCGCGCAAACTAGCACGGATTCGACGTATGTGGTGACCAATGCGGGCGTTGCAGATTTAATCAGCAACGAAGTTTCTGTGACAGCCACCATTAAGGAGACAGCAGCAGAACGTGATGCTGCTGTGGCAGGCGATGAAAATGCGGAAAAGCGTACGGTGTGCGTGGCTGTGGGTTCCACCACGGATGTGGATGCATGGATGACGGCACAGGCTGTGGCATATACCACGATTGATGGCCTGAGCTCCTGGTCTGAGTTGTCGACGAGCTCCGTAGCACAATCCGGCACAGCTGCGCAGGATTCTGTGGCTATGGCGGATTCTGATTTGTGGCAGCAGTCCAACTGCGCGGAGCGTACGGTAACCCTGCGTCTCACCAGTGTACAAGGAAACCAAAAGGTTATCATGTATAGCCCAAGTGGCATTTCCAGCGTACGTATGAATTGGACTCGCTCCACGCTTCCAAATACTGCGCTCCCATGGTTTATTCTCGCAGCAGTGGCAGCCGTGCTGTCGGCACTATCGTTTACGTGGCTGGCTGGCGCAGATCCATTCGGAGTACAGCGTCGAAAGGCGAAGAGAGAGGCTGAGCGCGCAGCTCTCATCGAAGCTCACGGCGAGGAGGCTCTGATTCCAGGCATTGACACGCCTTATGTGCCATACCAGAAGAAGAGCACCTCGGGCATTACTCATCGCACGCGCAAGAATGGCATATTCTCCCGCCTCTTCTCCGTACCTGCAACGCAGGAGCAGGATAAGGCCGAGGAAGATACCGAGAAGAAGAACACGCCAATCGTGGTGGATCCAAGCTCTGTCAATATGGTGGCTTCTACCGGTGCAGGAGCCAGCGATCATGCATGGTCGCCATCGGTGATTAATCACACCGGCCCTGCTCAGGAGTCTGTGGACGGTGATGTGAGCAACACCGGCTCTGGATTATCGGGTGAAGATTACTTGGAATACTTCGCACGTTTGGCCATTGAAGATCGTAAGAATGCAGATAATTCTGATGACACAACGGGCGCAGAAGAGGAGCACTCTTCTGACGAGTCTGCTTCCAATGCAGACAAGGACAATGCGACCGGTTCGGCATCAGAAGAGGAGTAAAACATGAACTTACGTCAGAAGGCGACTCGACTCGGTGCTGCAGCTGTCAGCATTCTCGCAGCAATTTCTTTATCCGCATGCATGCCAACGCCGAAGACATCCCAAAGCTCTGCTGCAGTGCCTGTGGTCACTACGGAGCAGGAGCAGACCATTCGCACGAAAATTCTGGCTGCTATTAATACCGCAGATCAAAATCGCGATACGCAGGCATTAGAGGCAAGCATGTCTGGCCCGGCACTGCAGGTGCGTCAGAGCCAGCTGACTATTGCGCAGAAAAATAACAAGCTGGATTCCAGTGCTACGATTCCAGACACGTTGAGCCAAAGCGTGGTATCCACCTCGCAAACGTGGCCGCGCACGCTTTTTGCTATTACTACGGTAACCGATCAGCAGCAGTCTCAGCGATTGCTCGTTCTGGATCAATCGAGTGCAGTCAGCAATTATAAGATTTGGGGACTGGTGCGCTTGTTCTCGGGTGTGCAAATGCCAAAGTTTACGGTGGCTACCATTGGTAGCGAGCAGGGCTCTTCTACGACGTCAGATTTGCTGGTCACCCCTGCTGAGGCGGCGCAGCAGTATGCGGATGTATTGGAAAATGGCACAAACAGTCAGTATGCAAGTAGCTATGCGGATGATTCCTTCCGTCAGCAGCTCATTACGCTGACAGATAGTGTGCAAACGGCTATTGCCCAAAACGAGGGTAGCCAGACGCAGAAGTACACCGCAGACACCGACAATATCAAGGTGATGCGTACAGCAGATGGCGGCGCGCTGGCTGTCATTCAGATTACCTCTGTGTGGACACGTACGGCTGGAGGAAATCGCAAGTCCTTGCCAGCTTCCGAAAGCGAAGTAGCACTCTTTGGTGATGCTACAGCGACCAGCACCTTGGAAGTTACCTATATCAACGAAGTTGCTTTGTACATTCCGGCTCAGGGATCCAGTGAGCAAATTCGTGCTGTGGGTGCAGAGCGTCAGCCTATCCAGGTCGTTGCAAAGTAGCAGTTGCACAATAGCATCGTATGAGAAACGAAATCTGATATGTGTGGTGAGTGTGTGGGTACAGGGGTGCTCACACACTCCTTTGCTAAAAGGGAGTAGAAGCCATAGCATTGAGCATAATTGCATAGGAAAGACTTATTTATCAGTCGTATTTATGGATTGGAATCGTAGGAAATAATGGCACAACAAGAATATCGTCCAGGTTTTTCACTCGCGGGCGCAATCGACCTTGAGGCATTGAAGCACAAGGCGGAAGCTGAAATGGGTCAAGAGGGTGGTGCACCGGCTGCGGGTGGTTACGTCATCGACATTAATGAAAATAATTTCGAAGCAATGGTGAACTCCTCCTCGACCTTCCCCGTGGTTTTGCTGGTGTGGATGGAAGAGGATGAACGCTTCTTTAGCATTGCGCAGAACTTAGCGGATATGATTACGGCGTTGGATGGTCAGATGCAACTGGCGCGCATCGATGGTGCAAAGAACCAGCAGATTGTACAGGCCTTGCGCGTACAAGGTATTCCAGCACTGTTTGCGCTGGTGGGTGGTCGTCCAATACCGCTGATGCAGGGCATGCCTACAGAAACGGAGCTGCAGCAGTTGCAAGAAACCGTGCTGCCACAAGTGATAGCTATGGCTCAGCAATCCGGCGTCACCGGTACAGCCCCTTTCATCGGCGAGCAGGATACTCAAGCGGAGAGTGCCGAGGAGCAGACCGAAGAGCCACGCATCCCTGCAGGACATGAAAATGCCTATGCTTTGGCTCAGGCAGGTCAATACCAGCAGGCGGCCGATGCGTATGCCGCGTTAGTGGAGCACGATCCACACGATACTGTGGCTGCCCGTGAACGTGCAAAATGCCTGCTGCTTGCTCGCAATGGCGCTTCTGACGTGCGCGCCGTGCGTGCGCGTGCTGCCGAGAATCCGGATGATGTGCAAGCGCAACTGGATGTGGCAGATATTGATATGATTGGCGGGCAGATTGCAGATGCTTTTGACCGTCTTATCGATTTCATTCCGGCTCACAAAGATGCGCTCGATCAGATGCGCGAGCGTTTGCTGGAGTACTTTGCTATTCCTCAGCCAGACGATCCGCGACTCAAGCAGGCTCGTCAAAAATTGATGACGGTTATGTATTAAACCGCTGATGTAAGTGGGTGGTAGCTTCAGTCAAATCTGAAAGTTGCCACCCATCTGTTTTCATGGCCTTACACGCCGTCCTCGGACCTATTAGGCCCGAAACTATCCAAGAAAAGCGGTCCTACGCGGTGTAGTTCCTCCAGATAATCCTCATTCCACGTGCTGAAGGGTTTATTTGCCAGTCCGTCATTGGAAAAACGTGCCTGGTCCGTGATTTCCGTGGTACAAAAATGCGGGATGACCAGATTCGTCACGGGGTTGTGACGCTCGACCTCAGCAAGTTTCAGTGGATAATTATCGGCTCCAAACAAGTCAATATTCCATCCATCCTCACCCAGCCACACATTGTAGCGGTTTTTGACAATGGCCTTTCCGCCTCGAAAGACAAGCTCGGCTGCGATATTCGGGTCGATATCATTTTCTAGCTCGTAACGGGTGCCCCCTACGGCCGGGCCTTTGGCCGTTAAATACGCGGTGGAAAAGTTATCGCGATAACGGGCGAGTACAGCAATAGGGTCCGTGTCTGCCGTCATATCCAGTTGAACATTTTTAGCTTGCAGGCGAATGCGCAGAGCGTAGTTATCCTCGTATACAAAGTAGCTTTGAACAATCAGAGTGGGTGTTTCATTGATTAAAACATCGGCAGGAATATTTTCACAGTAAAATCGACGTTCGTATTCAAAATGATCCATCTGTGTATCAAACATGCTACCTCCTTAATGTAGTTATAGTTTAGCCTAGGTGAGGCGTTGGCGGAACTCCTGTAGAGTTTCGACGTAGCACTTGCACATAGTGCTTGCTACACTTAAGTGCGTTGGGTCTGTAGCTCAGCGGATGAGAGCATCTGTTTCCGGTACAGAAGGTCGAGGGTTCGAATCCCTTCAGGCCCACTTGTGTGCATGTGTGCTTTACTGTCTAGAGGATAAACGGCACCACAGGCAATCCTGCGCCATTGACCAGCGCTGCGGGTCCCCACGAATACCATCCATATCTTATGTGGAGAGGCGTGGGCACGTCATCAGAGGCAACGCATATATCGCCAGTCGGTGTAATCCATGCGTGAGCAGGATAGAAAATACCGTCCTCTCCTGTAATTTCAAAACCCGTATAGGCTGCAGGCACAATCGTCGTGTCGGGTTTGTGCGTTGCTACGCCTTGCTGTGTTTCTATTATGTCTTCTTCTTGGTTCGCACGGGCGTGTATGCGAAAATCGTCCTGCGCCCAATGCAGCCCTGTGCTATGACTCAAGCGAATGCGCAGTGCCCCGTGACCGTGCTGAGCGCTTATCTCGGTGATTTCTTGGACTTCAGGGAAATCGGGCAATGCGCGCGGCTGCGCACTAACACCATAGATATGAGTCATCGCTAGATTTGCCATGCGTTCGCCCACGGTTTTCTTATCTGTGGGATGGATATTGTTAAATTCTCCGCAGTCAAACAAACACACGCCGATGGTGTCTGGTAATTTTTGGGCTACCTGCCATTGTGCTTGGCGCAGAATAGGCCATAATAGTCGGTCATTACCTGCCGTGTAGTCCTGCTCATCGATGTATTGCGGGAGCTGAGCGATGAAAAAGACTAGCTGATGATTGTCGACACGCCACAGCCTGCGCCACTCATGCACCATAGCTTCGAGAAGTTCTGCATAATCTGCGGCATATGCCTCGTCTTCCTCGCCTTGATACCACAGCACACCGCGAGCGCCGTAAGGTGCGATTCTCGACACCATGGCTTGGAAGGGTCCAGTTGGACGATATTGCGAAAAACTCGTCACAGGTGGCGGCCAAGGGCAGTAGCCAAAACGCGCGATAAGCTCAGACCAGTCGACTGTTGGATTTTGTGTTTGCGCGGCCGCAATATTCTCATTCCATGCATTAAATTCTTCCTGCCACTGAGCCGTTTCTGTGCGCATGGTTGCCTCGGATTTACCTTGGATTGCAGTCTGATACCGGTCTAGATAACCGCGGCCGCTAGCAAGGCGCTGTAGACTTTCTTCGCTCATCCAGCAGCTAATCGATGTACCACCGACATAGCAGTCAATAATGCCAATCGGCACATTTCCGATACGCTCACGCAACTGTCGGGCATAGTAAAAGGCTACGGCCGACATATCGCCAAAATGGCCGCCCGTGCAGGCTGACCAAGTGCTGGCGCCTTCCAGATCCAGCAATGTGTCATCTACGATACCGTGCTTTGGCGTAGCATAGTAGCGCACGTCTGTATCGGAAAAGCTGCGGAGCATCTCCTCTCCGCCCGCTGCCGCTGTCAAGGGGAGCTCCATATTGCTTTGTCCGCTGGCTATCCAGACCTCGCCGATGAGTACGTCCTTAAATTCGTAAAGCTCCCCGTCGCTGCGGATGCTTAGCGTATAGGGTCCGGAGGCTTCGTGAGGAGGAAGTAGCGCAAGCCAGTTTCCCGCAGAATCTGCGGTGCAGGTGATTTTTTCAAGCTCGGCTGCGGGCGAAATCAGCGATACGTAGATGATACTGTGAGCAGCGGCAGTACCGAAAACGGGTATGCTTTGCCGGCGTTGAAGCACCATATGATCGCTAAAAATAGCCGCAGTCCTCAGGCGGGAGTTTCTGCGACTCTGAACGCCGCCTGTGTGCCTTTTCTGTGCCGCGTTGTCGTTGAATGTCCCAGGTGCGGGCCCCGTGGCGATATGTGCAGACATGTTTCTCCTTTTTTGTAGCGGGGGCGGCTTAGTTATCCCAGATACGGGGACTGAGAGACTCAATGTGTGCCACTAATTGCTCAGCCATTTCTTTGTGCTCGGCTATGCGCGGATGACCCGGAGTGGCGTGGGCATTGCGGGTATACATCAGCTGTGAGATCTGCGGATGGTGAAGTTCAGAAATTACGGTGGCAATAGCGCGATCCCAAGCTTCATCATGCGTCATAATCGACGTCGCACACACGATATGTGTGTGGGGATACTGTGCGAGAAGGGCTTGAAGAAATGCCCGATATCTCGCACGCCAGTGTTGCGACTGCGCACTTTCACAATTCTGTGCCATAAAATCCACTGGGTGTGCATCATTTTGTCCTAATGCCACCACAACCACCTGTGGGATGTACTGCTGAAAATCCCATGCGCGGGTGCTGCCCAGAGTCGGGTTGTACTCTATACGATCCCAAATGCTTTCCATACCGATATAATCCGGCTCGTGGAACCAGCCGATGGAGTCATACAGAGCTGCACCGCCTTGAGAAACATCGTGCAATGCGGCTCCTAGCGCGCGAGCAGCAATGGCGCCATAGGACCACCACGCATTGCTATAAGAGCTCAGGTCTACATCAGGATCGGCCTGTCCGGCATAGAGCAGGGCTTCGTTGCGCTCTCCGCAGGAAATGGAATCGCCGAAAATTTCTATGCGTCGATGGGACTGAGCCTGAGGCGTTGCGGTTAGTACGGCATGGTCATCTATGAGTAATCCATAAAATTCCACATAATGCTGGCCATCTTGACGTTTAAAAATCACCACTTCATGCTCAATGTCGGGCAAATTGTCTGCGAGCAGTACGTCCTCGATGCACTCCGTCTGTGGTAAGGCAACTTTAGATTCTCTGCCATCGATAATGACACCCAGATAGCTCTGACCATAATGAAGCCGATTTTTTACACGGATTTTCAGCGACGTACCGGTGCATCGAAACCGGACTTGGGTGTACGGAAAAACCCATACCTGTGCGCGTGGGTTGGTGGTGTCGATGCGACCCATATATGTTAAGCGTGCATCAGCGGGGGAGATAAACGTCATAGTTCTGCCTCTTTGCATGAAAATTCTGCTGTATCTCTGTTATAGCACAAGAACTTAACCGATTAACCGACACGCGAGGAAATAAAAAGGCTGTGCCCTCTGCAAGGACACAGCCAAAACTGAGAAAATCGCGCGCAATTAATGCCTGATCATATCCACCACGCCGCGCACGGTCTTGTACAGGGCAAACTTTGCTGGGCGCACTACCAAGGCCTTCATCAAAGGAACGGTGACGATATTTTCGCTGAATTTCGTCTTAAACTCGTTCAAGCCCTTCAAAGTAGGCGAAGCCTCGCTACCAATGCCCATAAGGTCGTACTGAGTGATGCCGCGCTGGAGTAGCTCCTTGCACTCCATAAACACCATCACGTCATTTGCGTGCTTACGCATAACGGCGGTGGAGGAGGCAGCATAATACCGTGTGGCATGATGCTGATTTTCGGTGACCAAAGACCAGCAGACGAGTTCGCCATCGATGCGACCGGCATACACGTGAGCGTGCTCTGCACCCAAAGACTGGAGCATGCTTTCGTAGAATTCCTTCGGCCACGGCACAAAGCCATCGCGCGAGGAGGTGTCCACCATAATGGCATGGTAAGGACCAAAATCTTGGCTCGCTTGAGCCGTGTCATCGCTGAAAACCAGACCGGATTCGCGCAAAGCCTTCCGCACATCGCGACGTCCACGCTTCTTAAAACGTGTCAGCACCTCTTCGGCGCGCTTGTCTGCGTCTTTGGATGCGTCGCTGGTTAAGTCGATAACTACCGTGCTGTCATACGGCACAATACCGTATGCATCTTCCACCTCAGAGTAATTTTCGGCGTGTGTGACATCCACATGAGCCCAAATAACCTCGGAGTAAGTGTTTTTCAGCCAGGACTTCAGCGCCGCAAGAAAAGATTTCTCCTCATCCACACTTGGTTCAGCCAACCAGATAGGCGCATGACGCAGCCATGCATGCGTGCCGCCGCGCGTGCTGACCGTAACGAGGGAAAAGACGCACAGAGGATTCTGCGCATTGTCGGCAGAACTCACTTCGAAAAAGCCTTGATGTTCATAGCCATCGGACTGCTGTGTAAAGCTCACCCATTGCACCGTTTGCTCAATAGGCACAGTCACGTCCGTAGTTAATTCTTCAAAGCGTGATTGATCAATTCTATTCACCTGTAAATTCAACACATATTCAGCTTACTAGGAGGTCTGAGATAGCGGAGTAATTTTTTCAATCTCCCAACAAAGAAAACAAAAATACCGTGCGTGAGCGAGCATAAGTACGCCTCGCGTGTACAACGTTTTTAGTACCCTAAGACTATTGAAATAATTACGAGAAGCCTAAAGTACAGGACGCTATGACAGATTTACAAGACACACAGGAAGCTTTGGACAACGAAGCTTCAGACGCTGAAGTCGCCACCTCTCTCAACACGGTTGAACGAGCACAGCTTTTGCTCAAGCAAGACGAAACCATCACCGAAAAAATCAACAATGATGCCAGTCTGGATGAAGCCATTGACCCGTCCAACAAGGAATTCGGCTCTCAGGCACATCCCGAGCAGGTACAAATGCGCGTGGCCAAGCGTGCACTCATGCTTAAGAATGGTGTGAATCCGTACCCAGTAGAACTGCCGATTACGCACACCATCCAGCAGGTGCGCGCGCAGTACGATGGCAAGCTAGAACCGGGTGAGGAAACTGAGGATGTGGTCGCGCTCGCAGGGCGTATCATCTTCTTGCGTAATGGCGGTGGCCTGTGCTTCGTGCAGCTGGAGTCCGGCGATGGCACACGCATCCAGGGCATGCTCTCCAAGAAGGAAATTGGCGCAGAATCCTTGAAAGAGTTTAAGCAGCTCGTAGATTTGGGCGACCATTTCTTCATCAAAGGTCGCGTGATTGCATCCAAGACCGGTGAGCTCTCGATTTTCGCCACCGAATGGGCCATTGCGGCGAAAGCTTTGCGCCCACTGCCGGCTTTGCATAAGGATTTGAACGAGGAACAGCGCACACGCAAGCCATATTTGGGCATGATTGTGGATGACAAGATGCGTACCATGGTGCGCAATCGCGCGTCTGTGGTAGCTTCTTTGCGCCGCAACTTCGATGCCCGTGGCTATATCGAAGCAGAAACACCAATGCTGCAAACCCTGCGCGGCGGTGCTGCTGCTCGACCATTTACCACGCATATCAACGCGTTCGATATGGATCTTTTCTTGCGTATCGCGCCAGAACTCTTCTTGAAGCGCATGCTCGTGGGCGGCATTGATCGCGTCTTTGAGATTAATCGTGCCTTTAGAAATGAAGGCGCAGATGCCACGCACGCGCCGGAATTCACCACCTTGGAAGCATACGAAGCTTACGGTACTTACGACACGATGGCCGAATTGACGCAATCCTTGGTTCAGCAGGCCGCTATCGATACCTTTGGTTCGACGGAAGTTACCTTGGCGGACGGCACCAAGTACGATGTGGGTGGCACATGGCGTCAGCTGGATATTTACGATTCCTTGTCTGAGAAACTGGGCGAGCATATCACGCCTGAAACCAGCTTAGAAACTTTGGAAGCCTTCGCTGACAAGCTGGGCATCGAGCGTGAAAAGGTAGAAAATCACGGCAAGCTCGTGGAAAATCTGTGGGAGCACTTCTACACAGAGGATCCTCACCAGCTCTGGGAGCCAACCTTTGTGCGTGATTTCCCTGTAGAAACCTCACCTTTGACCAAGTCTCACCGTTCTAAGCCAGGTCAGGTAGAAAAGTGGGATTTGTATGTGCGTGGTTTCGAGCTGGGTACGGCATACTCCGAATTGAACGATCCTGTGGTTCAGCGCGAGCGCTTCGTGGAGCAGGCAAAGATGGCTATGGCGGGTGATGACGAGGCCATGGATATCGATGAGGACTTCATTGAGGCTTTGGGCGTGGGCATGCCACCTGCGGGCGGTATGGGCATGGGCGTTGATCGTTTGCTCATCGCTTTGACCGGTGCTACGGTTCGTGAAACCATCACCTTCCCATTGGTGAAGCCGCTCAATAATTAACTCAATAATTCAATAGCGAGATAATCAAAACGCGCAGGTACTTTTCCGAACCTGAAGGCGCTCTTATGGGCACAAACTCGGATTGATGCGCGAAAGCTAGAAGTGAAAAAGGAGCTCATGTGAAGGGTGTGAAACAGATTCTCCAAGGATCTCGGCCGCTCACATGGGCTCTTTCTGTATGTCCGGTGTTGGTGGCCGCTATCTGCGCCAGCATGGATAGGTATGTGGCGCAGCCTGCAGCTCCTCGGCACGTGGGCAGAGCTTACGATTATGCATTAGTCGTGCTCAGCTGTGTGGTGGCTTTAAGCCTACAAATAAGTGCTAATTTCATCAATGATTATCTCGATGGCGTACGCGGTATTGATCGCGTGAGACTTCCCGAAGCGCCGAAACGATTGAATCAAACCGCGCGCGGCATTGCTCTAGCGCGCGCAGCGGCGGTGGTTTCGGCGGTTATAGGCGTGTGTGCGGGCTTAGATGCCGTGCTGATATCTCGGAAATATTGGCTCTTAGGCGTAGGCGTGCTGTGTGTGCTGGCGGCTTGGGCGTACTCGGCATGTGCAAGCTCGCACGGCTGGGGTGAAGTGCTGGCTTTTGTTTTCTTCGGCCCTGTGGTGGTGTGCGCGGTCGAAGCGTTGCTCATCGATTTTGTGGGCCCCTGGGGCATTATGGCATCTGTACAGTGCGGATTGGCTAGTGCGGTGGTCTTGCTCATCAATAACATGCGCGATGAAGATAGCGACCGCAAAGCCAGCAAACGCACTATGGTGGTGCGATGGGGTAGCAGCCGCGCTCGCAGCCTCTTTCGAGCGGCCGTAGGAGTTATCCTGATGGTTGGTGTGTCTCAGGTAGTGGGCACTGTATTGGCAGTAGAGACGTCTCTCAGTGCGAAATATCTCGCACTTTCTGCCGTGGTCATATTCTGCGAAATGCTGGCCGGGATTACGGGAACTTGGAGCATTCGTGGTGCCACAGCACAACCAAAAAAATACCGTTGGGCTTTTATGTGCGCAATTGTGCTCATGATTTTGGTTCTGGCACAGCATTGTGTGGTGCTGATAGTCGTGAACGCGCTTTAAAATAGTGTGTATGACTTATAAGTTAGTATTGCTCCGTCATGGACAGAGCGCATGGAATAAAACAAACCAGTTCACCGGTTGGGTCGATGTACCTCTGACCGAGCAGGGCGTAGAAGAAGCAAAGCGAGGTGGCGAGCTTCTGAAGGAAAAGAATGTTTTGCCAGACATCGTTTTCACTTCCTTGCTGCGTCGTGCTATCAACACTGCAAACATCGCATTGGATGCAGCGGATCGTCTGTGGATCCCAGTGGAGCGTAACTGGCGTTTGAACGAACGTCATTACGGTGCTCTTCAGGGCAAGAACAAGACCGAAATTCGCGAAGAATACGGTGATGAGAAGTTCATGATTTGGCGTCGTTCTTATGGCACACCACCACCAGAAATCGATCCAAATGATGAGTATTCTCAGAATAACGATCCTCGTTACGCAGGTGCTGAGGTTCCAGAAACCGAAGCTCTGTCTAATGTTGTAGCTCGTGTTACCCCTTACTGGGAGGACACCATTAAGCCACAGCTCAAGGCTGGTAAGACGGTTTTGATCGCAGCACACGGCAACTCTTTGCGTGCTATCGTAAAGATGCTGGACAACTTGTCTGAAGAAGAAATTGCGAAGGTCAACATTCCTACAGCAATTCCTCTGGTGTACGAATTGGATGAAGACTTCAAGCCAATCAAGCCTCGCGGCGAGTACCTCGATCCAGAGGCAGCAGCAGCTGGTGCAGCAGCAGTGGCAAACCAGGGTAAGTAATTACACATTACTCAGCTTTTCAGTCCTCCCTTCGGGGGAGGACTTTTTTATGCTTTCATCATATCTTCGTCGCAGCGTGCATATTTGCACAGGCATGCTGGTACACTTATAAAGCTAAAGAATGCTCGTAGTAATTCAATATTTTTTTAGATGAGGGAACGCTACTAGAAGGCGTTCCTTATTTGTTTTCCGTAACTCTTAACACGTGTGAAAAGCAGGAGTGTATGCGGAAAAAAAGCAATGATTATCCACACGCTGGTTATCAGCACGAATGTGCGCGCATGCCCGTAAGGCGGCGCACGGAGAGTACGACGTATATGAAATTCGAAGAGTTGCATCTCAGCTCACCTATTCTGCAGGCCATTAATGACATGGGCTTTGAAGAGGCTTCACCTATCCAAGCAGCTGCTATTCCGGTTGTCATGAGCGGTGCAGATATGATTGGTCAGGCCCAAACCGGTACAGGAAAAACCGCCTCCTTCGGCATCCCGGTACTGGAAAAAATTGATTCGGAAAATCACAGCACGCAGGTGCTGATTCTGTCTCCTACGCGAGAACTGGCCATCCAGTCCGCGGAGGAGTTGCATAGATTATCCAAATACATGCAGGGCGTGAAAATTCTGCCCATTTATGGTGGCGCGGATATTTCGCGTCAGATTCGCGGCTTAAAGGAAGGCACACAGATTGTCATCGGTACGCCGGGTCGTGTGATGGACCACTTGCGTCGCCACACCTTGCATACTGAGGATATACACACCATCGTGCTTGATGAGGCCGATGAAATGCTCAATATGGGCTTTAGAGAAGATATCGAAGCGATTCTCGACCAACTGCCATCCGAAAATCGTCAAGTCATTCTCTTCTCGGCGACCATGGCGAAGCCGATTATGGACATCACATCCAAGTACCAAAAGGATGCGCAACTCGTGCAAGTGGCTCAAACTGAGCTCACCGTGCCAAATATTGATCAGTATTATTATGATGTGCGCCGCAAGGATAAAACGGACGTGCTTACACGCCTCATTGATTATTATTCCCCCAAGCTGTCACTGGTTTTCTGCAATACGAAGGCGATGGTGGATGAGGTCGTGGACGAATTGCAGGCCCGCGGATATGCGGCAGAAGGTTTGCATGGCGATATGAAGCAGGCCAGCCGTGACAAGGTGATGAAGAAATTCCGCGCCGGCTCGACGGAGATTTTAGTGGCCACAGATGTGGCAGCGCGCGGCATTGACGTAGATGATGTCGAAGCCGTGTTTAACTACGATATTCCGCGTGAAGTGGAGTATTACGTGCACCGTATTGGACGTACGGGCCGTGCGGGTCGTGCCGGCCGCGCCTTTAGCTTCGTGAGGGGTAAACAGGTATATCGCATCCGTGATATCCAAAAGTATTGCAAGACTAAAATCGTTGCGCAGCCTATTCCAAGCCTTGCCGATGTGCATGAGATGAAAACTGAGAAAATTATGGATGATATAACTCAGCTCATCGATGCAGGTGGCTTGCGCGATATGGTCGATATCATTGACAGGCAGGTGAATACCTCGGATTACACGGCTTTGGACATTGCTGCTGCCTTCTTGAAGCAGAGCCTGAGCCAATCCGGCGACGTCCTGGTCAATGGCGGGGACGCACAGGTAGATACACTGGCTGGACCCGTAGAACCTATACCGTGGGAGGACGAGTCAGGTCGTGGTCGCGGTAAGAAAAAACATGGCAAGCGTGATTATGACGACTTTGGTTCGGACCGTATGCGCCGAGGTCGTCGAGAGGACTTTGAAGGTGAGCGTCGCAAGGGGCGCAAACACAATCTGCATCGTGAAGAAGTTGAAGTGGGCATGGTGCGCTTCAAGATGAGTCTCGGCAAGAAGCATGGCATCCGTCCAAATGATGTGGTGCGCATTATTTCGAGTGAAGCACACATTCCTGGCCGCGCAATTGGAGCAATCGAACTGAAGGATAACAACAGCTTTGTGGAACTGCCACAGGAGCTGTCTTCCTTAGTCTTGAAGTCTGCAAAGAAGGCGAAGTTCAAGGGCAAGAAACTGGGCTTAGAGCTGGCTTTTAAGAAGAAGTAATGCCGTGTCAGAGGTCTAAGACAGTCCCGTAGATATCACAAGGGGCACATGCTGAATATGCGTGTGCCCCTTGCTTGTGTAAAGCCCGCTTTTACAGGGCTGCTAATGCCTGAGAGATAGGCGTTTGACCATCGCTCATACGAATGATTGTGCCGATGGTCCGTGGCTCCTCCAAAGCTTGTGCAAGCACCTCTGCCACATTGGGAATGCTATTAGGCTGGGAAACGGCAGGATCTATCTCAATCTTTCCAGTACCCTGCTCAGCTTCTACCAAGCTGCCCGGCTGCACAATCGTATAATCCAGCTGAGTGTTATGTATCAGCCACTCATCTGCGAAAAACTTGGCAATATTGTAGTTCATAATCCCTTGCAGAGCCGGATCAGACCATTTCTCCGGATTTGTGGCAAACATGGAACTGAGCAGAAGAAAACGTTTAATTCCCATGTTTTCACTGGCCTGCATAAGCTTGACAGCTCCAAAGGCATCGGTTTGCAGCAAATCCTTGCCACGTGAACCAGCCACAAAATACACGGCCTCATAGCCTTTCAGCGTCTGAGCCAAGTCCTCCACAGAGTCATGCAAATCCAGCTGAACGGTGGACAGTCGGCTCGTATCCTCGAAAGGCTTGATTTTCTCTGGATTACGTGCTGCGGCCGTAACGCTATGACCTTTTTCCAAGAGACTTTGGATGAGGAATCGTGCAACACGTCCTGTTGCTCCTACTACTAATACTTTCATGATATTTATCCTTCACCGTTAAAGCGTGCAATGCGCAGAGCTCGAAGGCCCTAATTGCCGTAAATTGAGGCGTTATTTTTTGAAAAGATATGCGTCTTAATTCATTGTTAGCAGATTTCATATGTGAACTTTCCTGTTTTAACGTTCGGCTGAATACCGCGGTTTACTGTCACTTATCGAATTGCTGGAAGAATGAGTAGGACACGCAACTGAGAGGATGGACGTGCGTGAAAGGTGCGAACCTCCTTTCCGAGCGGTGCTGTGGAGAGCACAGTGTTGTGTGTTACTGCGTAAAAGCGCATAAAAAAGGCGGGCGAAATCCTTGCGGATAACGCCCACCCTCGCTGGAGTCTTCATGACGGCTGAGGTATCAGTCGCCGTCCTTGTCGATATCTCTAAACTTCGTAGGATCCTTTGTCGGGTCAAAGCCCGAAACCATATACACCAAGCGTCGAGCAACGGATACGGAATGATCGCCGATGCGCTCATAGTAGCGGCTCAGAGACACGGAATCGATGGTCTGAGTAATGGTTGCATTCCATGCATCGGAACGCGCAATCTCATCCACCTTTTCAAACAGCTCATCCATTTCGTCATCGCTGATAATCAACTTTTCTGCGGTAACTTCATCATGACTTTCGAGCAGGTCTACCAATGTCTGAATGGTCTTTTCTGCAAAGGACTGCATTTGTACAAATAAATCCTTCACCTGTGGAGCAAGTGGCGAGTCCGGATACGTGGCTCGCGCAGTTTCTGCAAGATGACGGATTAAATCTCCAATGCGTTCCATCAAGGAGGCGATGCTCATGGTGGATACCACAACGCGAAGATCTGTAGCAACTGGGCTTTGCTTAGCGAGCAAAATAACGCATTGATTGTAAATAGAAAGCTCTAAGGAGTCGATTTTTTTATCGCCATCAATGACTTCCTGAGCTTTTTCAATGTCGCCGTCAAAAAGGGCTACGCCTGCGTTTTTCACTGCGGTGTTCACAGCTTTTGACATAGTAGTTAAATCTTCAGCGACTTGTTGAAGTTCCTCGTTGAAAATTGCGCGCATGGAATCTCCCTACTTCTTTATGGATACCAATTCCAATTTTAATGTATGCCCGTGTCTTTTGTATTACAGAAGTGTGCAAAAATAGAAATATGGAGTTAAATGTCACATCTATTTTGTCGCTCATCATGATATTCGTCATGATTATCATCTTTTTGGGGTGGGTGCTGTCCTGGGTGTGGCGCTGGATAGCACCACTCTTTGGGGACAACAAGGATGTGGTGCGTAAATTTAAAAGCTTCCAATGGCGGCAACGCTACACTCGGCGACGACGTCTCTTGAGACGTATTTCGCGCGGTGAAGACGACTCCAGTAGCGATGACGACGATGACGAAGACGAGGAACTCGACACCACCACCTTGCGCGTATTGTCGAGTATAGACGCCGCCACTATCGTGGTAGACAGCGATGATGAAGTAGAGCGAGCCTCGGCATCCACCTATCGTTGGGGCATTGTAAAAAACGATGAAATTGTCAATGAGGACATTCTCAAAGCTATCCGCGAGGTGCGTGAAGGTTCTGGTCGTCAAAACTTTGACATTGTGACGTACACTGCTTCCGACATCGATGAAGATGACAACGGAGCACCCACGGGCGTGAAATCTTCGGTGCCTGTAGCACGTCCGCATTGGCTGAATGTGCGCATCAATATTCTCAATACGCATTATATTTTGGTCATTATTACGGATAATAGCGAGGCCAAACGTTTCGCGCAGACACGCGATGATTTTGTCAAGAATGTGGCGGATCGATTGATGAAAGCCACCACTCAATTGGATGAAATCGGGCTGCGCTGGCAAAAGCAAAGCACGGTCGACGCGGGGTTGACGGACGCGAAGGCTATCTCTTCTCAAGCACGCAGCTTAAATAAACTCGTCTCGGATCTGATTTTGCTGATTCAAGCCCAGGAAAAAATCTCTCCGACCGAAGAAAATCGGATGGATTTGGGTGCATTAGTTAAAGATGTTACGGATAACATCTCGCCACGGCGTCCCATCCGTCTGCATACGCGCTTTGCTGAAGGTGTTATGGTCAATGCCAATGCAGCGCAGATTCGTGCGGCCGTGGAGAAGTTGGTAGCCAATGCCATTTATTATTCCAAAGATAACGGCGTGGTTTCCGTGGTCGTGGATACATCACGTGACCATAAATACGGTGTCATTCGCGTCATCGATACGGGCGTAGGTATTGAGCCGGAGGAACAGTCTCATATTTTCGAACGCTTCTATCGCGGCACAAATCAACCGGATAACAGCGATGAAAACGTGGGACTGGGCTTATCCATTGTCAAACATGTGGCGCTCACACATCATGGCAACGTCACCGTGTGGAGCGCACCGGGACAGGGAAGCACCTTTACTCTTTTCATCCCGCTTGCGCCGCAGCAGTAAGCAGAGAAATAAGCAAAGAAACAAAATTGTGCGCATCCACACACTCGCGGATGCGCACAATGCGTATAAAATTCGAAAATAATTATTGAATTTACTGTTGCATATTTACTGCTGCATCAGGGCGAGCAAACGGTAAATATGACGATTATTCAGTTCCCAAATAAGGCCTAAAATGCCGATAACCATGCCCCAGATGCAGAAAATAAAACGCTGTTGAAATGCGGCATCGCCCAGCAAATACAAGATGCCACACACGGCTGCAGCGAGGAACCATAAACCAGTTCCGATGGCAAAAACCACATGGAGATCTACTTGTTCGGCTTGGGGAGCTTCTCTGCGCTTCTCAGGGTCGAAAATCGGGGCAATTTTCATATCTTTAGATTAATTCCTTACGCAGACGTGCAGGGGATTTTCGGCTGCAACGTGTTGTTCTGGTATGCCCATGAAAAGTTCACCAAACTCCTGTAAAAAAAGGGTTCCTCAGTTATTTTTCGAGGAACCCAGAGAGAACTGCACGTGAATTGCGCGCGCTTACGCGTTTTTCAGCTGCTCGCCCACGGCATCAATACAGTGAGTTAAGGCCACCACATCTGACGTATCCACCGATGGGAAAACGCCTACGCGCAGCTGATTGCGGCCCAAAGCGCGGTATCCGGCCACATCCACGATGCCATTAGCGCGCAAAGCATCCAAAATGTCTTGTACAGGAATGGTTTCTTCAATATCAATGGTGACCACGACTGTGGAGCGTGCATCCGCATCGTGAACGAAAGGGTTCGCATAATCGCTAGCCTCAGCCCAGTCGTACAGCACCTGAGCAGACTGTGCGCAATGCTGGGCAGCCCACTGCAATCCGCCCTTGCGCAGCAGCCATTCGATTTGATTGTTGATCAAAATTAGGGTGGCAATGGCCGGCGTATTGAGGGTTTGGTGCTTGCGTGAATTTGACACGGCCTTGGTGAAAGACAAGAATGGTGGCACCCAACGACCGCTTTCCGGATGCTCCTGAGCAAAAGCTTCAAGGCGCTCGGCGCGGGCAATCGCGGCAGGGGAAGCAATGGCTATCCAGAGGCCGCCATCCGCACCAAAGCCTTTTTGAGGGGAAAAGTAATACACATCCGTTTCGCGGACATCGATAACCGTGCCCGCAGCAGCAGACGTGCCATCGACGAGCATCAACGCATTTTCATCCGCGCCTGCGATACGATGCACGGGAGCAAGCACACCCGTGGAGGTTTCGTTATGTGCCCATGCGTATACATCCGCTCCCTTGGCAGCTTCTGGCAGCCGGTACGTGCCGAATGTGCCGTCAAAGATCACGGGTTCTTCGAGGAACGGAGCCAGTGCAGCGCTCGTAGCAAATTTAGCGCTAAACGATCCGAAGGAACCAAACGCAGCTTTTTTCTCGATAAGACATGCGCAGGCCATATCCCAAAAAGCGCTGGCGCCGCCGTTGCCCAGCACGATTTCATAGTCCTGTGGGACGTCGTAAAGACGACGAATACCCTCCTGAATGGATGCGACTAAATTCTTGACCGGTGCTTGGCGATGAGAGGTGCCCATGAGTTGTGAACCGGCATCGGCCAGATAATCTAATTGAGCTTGACGGATTTTGCTTGGTCCCGAGCCAAAGCGCCCGTCCATAGGAAGCATGTCCATAGTAAGAGGAGAAAGTTCAGTCATAGGACATAATATAGTCACAGACTGTGTCAAAAGGGTTAATATCTCACCACGGCAACGTCCTGAGCGCGCACGGATACGCCGACTCATGCAAATGATCGCGATTTTTGCAAGTGCATTCTTTCAGAGTGAATCACCCAGCATACCGGCTATCTCAGTATGCAAAATTTTTTTGAAGTATTCATCGGGAAGAATCGCCGTAGAAAACACTGAATTTGCGGTGTTCAGCCTATTTTTTCTGGTCTCGATAGGAGAGACATTATCAGAGGTAAAATAAGAAAAGTCATGCTCAAGCCTTGTCCCAGTGCAGGGGTGCGGCTAGTATGGTTAGAGTTGAAAATCCCGAGGAGCTATTTTTTATGAAGCATGCAGCGCACCGTTCGACTGTAAGTCATAAACGTACTGCAAAGCACGCGCATGTACTTGCGTCCAGTCCTGCGGCTGTGGAAAGTCTGCATGATGCAGTTGCCCGTGAAGTGAATGCAATGCCACGCACACGTCGTGAAAGGCGTGAATATCAGCGTAGTCGTATGCGTAAAAACCGTTTTACCGTTTCGAGTGCAGTCACCTTACTTTTTGGTACCTTAGGCACGGCCATGGTGGGCACGGCTATCGGTACACAATCTAATCTTTTTGATCGCACTATTGCGGTGGCTTCTGCAGCGGATAATAGTACCGTTTCTTCCGCAGATACCTCTGCTTCTGCTGTATCTCGTTCTTCTGAGCGTGCGGCTCAGACAGCCGTTGGCACAGAAATTGCGTCCGTAACGACCTCCGATGCTGTGGCGTGGAATGTTGAGGATGCGGCCACCACTATTGACGTTTCTAATTTGACGGCTTCTAATCACCCAACGGGCGATGTAGGTCTTGCTTACGAATTCTCCCAGTGCACATGGTGGGCATATACACGCCGCCACCAGCTGGGTCTCCCAGTTGGTTCCTACTTCGGAAATGGTGCACAGTGGGCGGACTCTGCTCGCAAGCTGGGTTACTCTGTGGACAATACACCACAGGTGGGCGATGTCGTAGTCTTCCAGCCAGGACAAGAAGGTGCTGTGGCATACTATGGTCACGTCGCTATCGTGGAAAAGGTCAACGAAGATGGTTCTATCGTTACCTCCGAGTCCAATGCGGGCACCGGTGGAAAGATCTTCTCTCGAACTATTTCCGATGCTTCTCGCTTTGAATACATTCACGAGTAAATCGCGCTTCTGAGCGTTTATAACAGTGTCAAACTTTTCCATGCAGTCCTTCGGGACTGCATTTTTTGTGCATGCAAATCTTAAGCCTCCACTCGAAACCTAGACGCGCGGGCATTTCTTTTGACTCAGTTTAATTTCTACGCGTTAGAATAAGAGAAAGGAACGGACAAGGAGGTTCCCATGGCACGTTATGAAAAGGCTATTCTAGTCGGAGTTGACGGCTCAGATGCCGCGTACAAGGCAGTATGGTGGGCAGCAAACTACGCTCATCACGCAGGCTTGACCTTGCATATTGTCAGCGCATACACCTTACCAAGTTATACATCGGTAGCTTTTGACAATACTTTTACTGCGCCACTGGATGACACAGGATCGCGTCGAGATGCTCGAGAAATCCTCAGTCGTGCAAAGGCAATTGCGACAAAGCAGGGTGTGGAAGTGACAACGCTGATTGTCACCGGTGAGCCTTCGGCGGTCTTTATCGAGCTTTCGCGCAATTACAATCTCATTGTCATCGGCAACCGCGGCAAGGGTGGTCTTGCTGAGCGTCTTTTGGGTACGACCTCCTCGAGCTTGCCCGCATATGCATACTGCCCAATCGTGGTGGTGCCATACACCGATGATGATGGCAATAAGGTGCATCTGAACAATCAAATCACACATGTGGTGGTGAATTCGGATGAATCCAAGTGGGGTTTGAAGGCGCTGGAAATTGCGGCCGAATTTGCGAACGGTTGGGGCGCACAGTTGAAGGTTATTACGGCTGTGCCGGCGTTGAGCAATTTGGATGAAGCTGAAATGAATAGTGTGCTCGAATCGTATGCAGAGGATTTGCATACACGCATCGAGCCACTGCGAGCCAAGTATCCAGATCTTGTCATTGAGGAGCAGGTGGCTACGGGCACTTCTGTGCAGGCCTTGGAGGACGCGCTGCCGGATAATGACATTGTGGTTGTGGGCTCTCGCGGACGTGGCGGCTTGACCGGTCTGCTCTTTGGTTCGGTCAGCCAGGCCCTGCTGCAGCATTCGGATAAGCCTGTATACGTGGTGCCTCGCCGTTATGTGCAGGCGGCGGAAAGCGAATTGGACACGATCCCAGACTCGCCTCAGGACGTTGATTCCAAGCCGCTGGAAGATATCGGTGGCGTGGAGTCCGTTCATGTATCCCAGGTAGAGGCCGAGGAGCTGAAGAGCATCGAGGATACCATCGACCCGGCTTAATCTATATATCCGTGTGCATGAACGCTTTTACACGCGCGAAAAAGTTCTCCCCGCGAGCTAGAAACTCGCGGGGAGAACTTATAGGAAATGATCGAAGCGTAAAAGTCGAATCATGTCGAATCATCTAGTGACGCACGTTCACATCCATACGTACTGGCGTTTCGATTTCATAGGTGTGCTTCACGGTGCAACCCTTCTCGATGTGACGGCGTACACGCTCTGCGAGCTTTGCAGCAGCTTCCTCATCCAAACCAGCTTCCATAGCATCCACAACGACTTCTTCGTTGAAATTGAGGAAGCGATCGTTGTCATCATCATATGTGCCATCTACAACGATGCGAGCGCCCTTGCCTTCGCCCAAAGCAGACTCTACTGCGAACTGGCTGGATAATGCAGCGCAAGCCGCCAAAGCAATCTTGGTCAAATCTCCTGGGGAGAAGAGTCCCTTATCGCTACTGCGGCCGAACTTGATGTGTGCGCCATCATCGCTAAAAGCGTCCCAAGAGCCGTCTTTATTGCGTTCTACCCACAAGCGTGCCATGTTATCTCCTTCGAATTTATCGAATCTTTATCAACACTTCCTACAATACAGGAAAGCGCTTTCGTATTCCTGAATGCTCAAAATGCGTGAAATTCAGCTGAGAGCATGGGCAGGGGAAGTGCTGTAAACACCCCGTAAGGCGTTGAAATCAAGGGCGTACCGTGCATTCCATCCCAGCCAAGTGATGACGTTCGAAAATGCGTCATACCTGTGCATAAACAGGCAATCCGTGGTTTGAGAGCGAGTCTAAGCAGGGTCTTTCGGCTCTGAGCGTTCGACATTCGCACGTGCTACTCTCTAAGCTATGGCACTTACACAGCAAGAACTCGATGATATTCGCGCTCGCATTCCGCAGCGTCCGGACACAGATATTCCCATGCCGTACGAGGACACGGTCCGAGATATTTTGCTCAATGGCACTTTGAAGTCCGATCGCACAGGAACGGGTACGGTTTCCGTATTTGGCCGGCAGATGCGCTTTGATTTAAGCGAATCTTTCCCTTTGCTTACTACGAAGAGAGTGTTCTTCAAGGGCATAGCATACGAGCTTCTGTGGTTCTTGAAGGGTTCACACAATATCAAATGGCTTCAAGAGCATAACGTGCATATTTGGGACGAATGGGCAGATGAAAACGGCGATCTTGGTCCTGTATATGGCGTGCAGTGGCGTAGCTGGCCTGCACCAACCCAGGATGATCCAGAGCATACTATCGATCAGATCGACAATGTGCTCCATCTGCTGAAAACCAATCCGGACTCACGCCGCATGATTGTAACCGCCTGGAACCCTGCAGAAGTAGAAGATATGGCTTTGCCACCTTGTCATTCGCTGTTCCAGTTCTATGTCGCCGACGGTAAACTGTCCTGCCAGCTTTATCAGCGTTCGGCAGATATGTTCCTTGGCGTACCGTTTAACATTGCCTCATATGCGCTGCTCACTTTGATGATGGCGCAGCAAGCAGGCTTAGAGCCAGGCGAATTTGTCTGGACAGGTGGTGACTGCCATATTTACGACAATCATATGGAGCAAGTGTTGGAGCAGCTCAGCCGCGAACCATACCCTTATCCACAGATGAAGATCAAAAAAGCGCCGTCCTTGGATCAGTATGATTACAGTGATTTTGAAATTCTGAATTACCAGTATCACCCAACCATTAAAGCGCCTGTAGCTGTGTAAAAACGGCTTGAGAAATACGCGAGTGGGTGAATATGCCAAAGGCTATATTTGCCCACTTTGTTTGTTACACTTTTATTCAAATGCATTAATTCAAGGAGATAACTGATATGGAGCATGATAGTAGTCGCAGTGGCTACCACCAACCTCAGCCCGCATCGGCCGGGCGTAACTTCCGCGTTTTACGAGGAGAAGCCGATGAGCAGTGGGAAGACGATGTCATCGAAGAATCGCTTCGAGCTGCAGAACCACACATAAATCTAATCTGGGCTCAGGGCATGGATGAGCAAGGAAAGCCGGGGGCCATTGGATGCAACGGTCATATGCCATGGCACCTTCGTGAAGACATGATTTATTTCAAAGATAGTACGATTACTCATCCTGTTATCATGGGCCGCAAAACCTGGGAATCCCTGTCCCCACAGTTCCGCCCGTTGAAGAATCGCGACAATTACGTCGTGACGCACGACCCGCATTATGTGGCTGAGGGCGCAACCGTTATGACATCGCTGGAGGATGCCATCGAACTCGCATCCCAACCCGCGATTCCGGATGACGGCGTGAACCGCAAAGAAATCTGGATTATGGGCGGCGCTCAGATGTACAACGCGGCATTGAATATTGCCGATGCTGTGTACATTACAGATGTCGATATTCACGTCGAAGCAGATACCTTCGCGCCGGAAATTCCAAATAATCTGAGCAATTCCATGTGGAAAGAAGAGATTATCCAAGATTGGACGCCACCTGTAGATCAGGACAACCCTATCAAACGCTACCGTTTTAGAGTATTGAGGAGAGCTTAATGTACACCATTATGACCGTGTGCACCGGAAATATCTGCCGTTCCCCCATGGCCGAAATCGTGCTGCGCAAATATGTGGAGGATGCCGGGCTTTCTGATCGCGTGCAAGTAAAGTCTTCAGGCGTATCCTCCGAAGAGCATGGACACCCTATAGATCGCCGTGCACAGCGGGCTTTGCGCGCTCGCGGATATGAGTTGCCAGTAGACCACTTTGCGCATCGCATTTCGCGTCAAGAAGTCGATGAGGCGGATCTTTTCCTGCCGATGACGGCCTCGCATAAGAGAGCCTTGCTGAGCCAAATCCCCGCTCAGGATGCTTCGGAAGTGCATATGTATCGTAGCTTTGATCCGCAGCTCCCACCCGTCACCGCGGCAAACGAATCCAGCATTGATTTGGTGGATCCGTGGTATGGCGGTCCGGAGGATTTTGAAATTGCGTTGGATCAAATTGAGGAATCTGCACCGTACATCGTGCAATGGGTGTCTGAGCAGCTAGAGAACGATAATAAGTAGTTCTCGAGACTGAAGTTTCGCGCGATATATGTATCGCGTTTATATCAATTGAGGTCTGGAACCGGTGTGGCTCCAGACCTCAATTGCGAAGGATTAGGAAATAAAGAAGGTTACTTAGTTAATTCATCAAACCTTTCTTGAGTAATAAATCCAGCCTTGACGACCTCATCGAGGTTGGACTTGTCCAATGTTACAGGGTCGAGAAGCTTGGAAGGCACGTCGATGTTTCCATTGTTCATCTGGCCGTTAATGCCCGTCACTTCCTTACCTTCTGCGATTTCCAAAATCATGTCATAGACGGAGTCTGCCAGCTTGGCGACATCCTTGAACACGGTCATGGACTGAAGATTTTGATTGATGTTAGAAATAGCGATTTCATTCGCATCTTGACCGGTAATTACTGGCCAAGAATCCGTGCCCGGCTGCATATCTGGACGCTTAGTCTGGATAGCGTTAATCACACCCTGAGCCAAGTCGTCATTTGGGGTGAGTACGGCATCCAGCTTTTCGCCGTGTGCATAGCTGGAGTCCAAGATAGACTCCATATCGGTCTGTGTCTGAGCCGTCTTCCACGACATAACGGAAATAGCCTGCCACTGATCAACGGTAAAGTCGCCTGTAACGCCGCCACCGTGGTTTGAGAGGCTACGGAGTACGCCACTCTTGAAATATGGCTGGAGAAGCTCCCAGGAGCCCTGGAAGAAGTACTTTGCGTTGTTATCGTCAGGAGAGCCGGTAAATACTTCTACGTTGAATGGACCTGTTGCGCCGTTTTCCAAGCCGAGCTTATCGATAATGTACTGAGCTTGCAAAGCACCCACGGTTTCTAGTTGGAAGGTGGCGTAGTAATCCACAGCCTCCGTATTCATAATCAGACGGTCGTATGCGATGACCTTTGCGCCGGCCTCGTGAGCCTTTTCTACAGCAGGGCCAACCGAAGTACCATCCTTAGAAGCCACCACAATGATCTTCGCATTGTTGTTGACCATATTTTCAATATCAGAATTTTGCTGAGATGGCTTATCGTCGGCATACGAAAGAATGACATTATAGCCAGCCTGTTCGAGCTTGTTCTTCAGATTCTTACCATCTTTATTCCATCGCTCCATAGACTTGGTTGGCATGGAAATGCCAATCGTAGCACCCTTTTCGAGTCCTTCACTGTTGCTCGAAGAGGAGCTAGAACGTGAGGATGAACAAGCACCCATACCGATAACCATTGCCGATGCGGCAATCAGAGCGAAAACCTTCTTCTTCAAATTCATAACTTCTCCCAAAGTCGTCATTAACTTTATGAATTGATAATCATTCGCCACTTCACGGCGGTACATCATCGTCGGTGCACCTCCAGAAGTGATGACACAAGTATAGCACGAGTTAGTTCGTTCATTTAAGTAACAGAAAATGAAGTAGTTTTTTCACTTTATTTAATGCAATGAGGGCAGGAAAATAAAAGGAATGAGACAGTGTCCGTGTACGTTTCTCCGGCGTGTCGCAGGCGGGGGGGGGGGATTCTCAGTGTGAAAAGCGCAGAAGAAAACAAAAAAAGCCCTCCAACGAGGGCTTAACCTTGTGGCTCCGACCGGCGTCGATCCGGTGACCTTACGATTTTCAGTCGCACGCTCTACCAACTGAGCTACAGAGCCATGGAAAAATAAAACCCGGCGGAACCGGGTTATATTCCAGCGACTCCGACCGGACTTGAACCGGCGACCTCCGCCGTGACAGGGCGGCGCTCTAACCAACTGAGCTACGGAGCCACGATTGCGTAAGCAACCAAGAGATAAATATACATAGCTTTTTCAGCTTGTGCAACTTAATTCAAGAAAAAACCCTAGAAACCGCATGATTTCTAGGGTTTTACGGCGTGTCACCGTGTGTTGTTTTTGGCGGGAATGAGCTCAGTGTGTCATCGGTATGACTTAGTTATGCTGAGTCCAGTTTTCTACATCGATGTGATGCGCTGGATTTGCCTGCCATGCATCCCAGGCAGACTGGACGATATCCTTGACGTCGTACTGTGCATGCCAGCCCATCTCCGTGTTGATGCGCTCTGGAGAGCCGATCAAATGAGGTGGATCGCCTGCGCGGCGTGGTTGAATGGTCTCCACGAATGGCAAACCGGAAACCTTCTTGATTTCGTCTACGATTTCGCGCACAGAGGTGCCTTTGCCTGTGCCAACGTTGAAGGCATCATACTTGCGCTCGTCGCGGTCGAGGTAGTGCATAGCGGCGATGTGGGCATCTGCCAAATCAGATACGTGAATGTAGTCGCGTACGCAGGTGCCATCCTCGGTAGGGTAGTCGTCGCCGAAAATAGCCGGTGCAAGGCCGCGCTGCAAACGGTCGAGAACCATTGGTACGAGGTTCAAAATTGCGGGATCTTCCAGTTCAACTGGTCCGCAACCTGCTACGTTGAAGTAGCGCAATGCGCAGAAACGAATGCCAAAGGCGTGTGCGGCTGCACGACCCATCCACTCGCCAAACAGCTTTGTTTGGCCATAAGGGTTGATTGGTACCATTGGCTGTACATCTTCAGGTACGACGTCTACAGGAGGAACGCCATAGGTGGCTGCAGAGCTAGAGAAGACAAGCTTTTTGACATCTGCATCCTTCATAGCTTGGAGCACATTGAGCAAACCGTTGATGTTCTGCTGGTAGTACCACAGTGGCTTTTCTACAGACTCACCCACCTGCTTACGTGCTGCAAAGTGGATAACGGCTTCTACTTCTTCGTCGCGCATAATTTCAGCGAGGCGCTCGTCAGAGCCTGGAGCGGATACGTCCATACCGTAGAGGCGAGAGCCTTCGATACGAGAGGCTTTGCCATAGCTTAAGTCGTCTACGACAACGACTTGCTGGCCTGCTTCGTGCAGTGCGTGTACGACATGGGCGCCGATGTAGCCGCAACCGCCGGTTACAAGAACAGTCATGATGCTCCTTCAATAATCATGTGCGCTTTTGTGCGCAGTTGTTCATTTATGACACTTTTATTATAGCGCGAATTCTATATTATGTTTAATGGAATAGGAATGTTTTCTACGATTATGCTAGAGCGGAGTTTGTAATGATTCAGGAAGAAAAAGGTATGCACAGACGTTCTGTTGTGTCGTTTGTGCGCAGATCCTCCACTTTGGATGGTCGATTGGAGCGAGCTTGGAATCAGTATGCGGCTGATTATTTGCTGGAATTTGAAAAGGGTGATTATCAACTTTCTGTAGCAAGTGATCTGCAGATTACGCGTCACAGTCTCCAGGAGGTCTGGGGTGAAGGCTTCCAAGCGGATGGTCGCGTTATCGTAGAAATTGGCACCGGGCAGGGTGAAAATATCGTGCATGCCGCTCAAAATAATCCGCACGATAATTTCATTGGTATCGAGGTGTATACGCCGGGCGTGGCGCATACATTGCTGCTGGCAGGCAAAAACGAACTGCGCAATCTGCGCATGGTACAGGTCAATGCGCCAGAGTTGCTCAGTGCTTTCGAAGCTGGCATGGTGGACGAAGTGTGGACCTTCTTCCCAGATCCATGGCCAAAAACTAAGCACCACAAGCGTCGCATTGTACAAGACTCCTTGGCAGAGCTCGTGCATAAGGCGTTGGTGGAGGCGGGTGTGTGGCGCATCGCTACGGATATCGATGATTATGCCTTGCATGTGCACGAAGTTATGGATGAGAGGGCTGATTTTGCCAATATAGGCACCACAACCGTCAGTCTTGCTACGGAGCATGTGAGCAAAGGCACTGCGCATACGGCGGTAAATTTGCCGCATGCGGACTTTGTAGAGTCAGAAAGATTTGACGGCAGAATGCTGACAAACTTTGAAAATAAAGGACTGGAAGCAGGCCGCGATATCCATGATTTCACGTACCGCAAGCAATAAATCTCCAGACGACACGCCGAAGCGGTAAAAGCTTGCGCGATAGTGGGGTACTCGCTAATATAAATCAAGTTGGCCCCCGTCGTCTAATGGTTAGGACATCAGACTTTCACTCTGACAACGAGAGTTCGATTCTCTCCGGGGGTACGAATTAAAGCCTGTTATAGCATTAGTTGTAACAGGCTTTTTGCTTTCATCGAAGCTGATGTTTTAGAAAAACCGCAGAGCAGCGTTTACAGCTCTACGGTTTTGCACGACAGAAAACTACTCCAGCCCCACGCGCTCGCGATACCTCTTCCACAGACGTTCCGCGGTATCAATCTTGAGTAAGCTGCACCACGCGCTATACACGTGATGCATGGTGTTGAGCAGCGGATACACCATGAGCAAGGTTTTCTCCGGGTACCCATCACGCGTATGACCGGGATGCGCGTTGAACGTATTTTCAAAACGCTTCATATATACGGTAAAAGAATCGTGCGGAGTGGCCATACGCCGAGCGCTGGCGCCGGTGACCATTTCGGAGCAGAATTGAGTCGTCAACCCTTGCTCAAACAGATGAAGGCTGCAGTCGATGTCTTCATGGAAGACATCTTCCACATCGGCGCACACCACGGGGCGAATCTTCTCCCACGCGCTCTTACGCATAGCCATATTAGATCCAAACAAAAGGGGCATGCCGTCTGCGCTGTACTGCTTCTTACGCACACGCGAATCAAAGAAAAGGCCCACTGGTGGCAGTGGCATATCGTAATAGCACACAGGACCGGTGACACCAGCCGTATAAGGATGTGACTCGAAAAAGAGTGCCACGGTTTCTACCCAGTTGGGCTTAATCATGCAGTCGGCGTCTATACGTGCCACGATATCGCCAGTCGCTATGTCCAAACCCATATTGCGCGTAGGAATCAAGCCTTGAGCCTGCGTTTGGCGCTCTAGCCTCACCGGCGTGCCCGGATGCTCGCGGATGAACGATTCCACCAGTTCACGCGTATTGTCCGTGGAGTTATTGTCCACCACGATGATTTCATGAGCGGGAACAGTCTGAGTGGTGGCATTTCGCAAACAAGATAAAACGCGTCGAGATTCATTCCAAGCGGGAATAACGATGGAAACTGTAAGCATACCTTATATATTATGCGTAGGCTTATATAACACTTTTTTAGGGCAGTACTGTTTTCGGCTGAGTAGCGGCGGGAAAACAGTCATAAAAATGTCCGAAGGTGTTTGAACATTATACGGAAGATTAACGGATGATGTGTGTGAAAGTCCTTGATACCCGTACGACCGCAGAAAATTGTATTTTTCGTAATAGTTCCATGAAAATCTAAAGTTTGCGTGTGCTGCTGGCTCGGGCATAACACAGAAATTCCCACTAATCTCAAGGAAAACTTGAGATTATGCACACTTATACGCGTACCTGACGGTTGTGGGGAGGTGGAATAATGATGATTATGTCTGATGAAAAAACCGAAGAACAATTAGCGGATTTGGCGTCCATTTTCCCTCGCAAAGGCGATAACCGTCGTCCACCGGAGTGGTATACACGTGCGCTGCTGTATGCAGTCATCGCCGCTGCATTGGGATACTGTGCGTGGTATGTTTTCGACTCCGTACGAAGCGTGCTTCTCAATATTGTTATTTCGCTCTTCATCGCATTCGCCATTGAACCTATTGTGCGCTGGCTTATTCTCAAGGGTTGGCGACGCAATCTATCCACTGGTCTGACGATGCTATTCCTCTTTGTGATCATCGGCATTTTTATCGGCGTTTTTGGCAATTTGATGGTCAATCAGTTGGTGTCTATTAGTAATACCATCCCTGATTTGTATCAGCAGCTGGGGGATTATTTACGCACTCAATTTGATTATGATTTGCCAAAGATGAATGACTTGGGCATTTCGCTTCTTGCTAGTATCAAGACGGATAGTATCGGATCTCTTGCAAGCCAAGCGTTAAGCACCGCGGGCTCCGTGTTTAGCGTGCTGCTGGACTTCTTGACCATTATTTTGGTCACTTACTATATGAGTGCATATGGGCCAAGTATGCGTAAGGTGATGTGCCGTTTCCTGCCAGAGGATTCGCAAAAGCGTTTCCTCGTCATTTGGACCGTTGTGCAGGAACAGATTTCGGGATTCCTGTACTCTCGCATTATGCTGGCCATCATCAACGCTGTATCGCTCTCGATTTTCATGATTATTATCGGCGTACCGAACTGGCTGCCGCTGGCGTTGGCATGCGGCATTATTTCGCAGTTCGTGCCTATGATTGGTACATACATCGGTGGCGCGTTGCCTGCTATTTTCGCCTGGGGATCTAACGGCATTCGCCCGGCTATTTATATCGTCATCTTCATCATTGTGTACCAGCAGATTGAAAATAATCTCATCAGCCCAATGATTACGCGCTCGACGATGGATTTGAATCCCGCTATCGCCTTGTTGGGCGTCTTCGCATTCTCCGCAGTTGGCGGGGCATTGGCCGGTTTCTTGGCATTGCCAATTATCGCAAGTATTCAGGCACTGCTCAGCACATACTTGAGGCGATATGATTTGGTGGATTCCGAATTATTGGATGATCCAAAACCGTTAAAGCCGTCCAAGCTGGCACATGGTGTGCAAAGTGTGGGTGAGAAGATTTCTGAAACGATGATGGTGCCTATCCGCTCCACGGATCCAGATAATCACCACGTCACCGCCGAAGATTTGATCCGTTTCCGTGAATCCGTGGAGGGCACCGGTGCTATTCCTGTGAATGGTGAAGGAAAATTTAAGGATGACGTGGCAGATGGGGCCGATAAGGATAAGAAGGACGAGAAAGATGATTCTTCGGAAGAATCCCATCGCAGGCATTCGCCTTCATCTGCGGCTCCTATCAAACCGGCACGTCCAGCCCGCCCGCGTCATCACAACAGTGCGGGCGATGTGAAAGCGGAGGACTTTACACACAAGAGTTCCAGTAAAGACCTTTCCTAGCTAGACTAGGAGAACGAGATCGTTTTTGCACTCAACCTGCTAAGGACTATCAGGAGATGAACGGATTACTTTCCTTCCTCGACGTTATTATCACCATTTTGGGCATTATCACCATGATTTATCAGGTTATGGTCATCGTGGTGGGTATGTTTGCTAAGCCAATTCAGTACCCAGACGTACCTCAAGATAGGCGTTATGCCGTGCTGATTTCCGCGCGTAACGAGGAAAATGTTATAGGAAATCTCATCCGTTCAATCCAAGCACAGACCTATCCGCAGGAGCTCCTCGATATTTGGATTGTTGCGGATAATTGCACAGATAGCACGGCTGAAGTGTCACGCAAACTCGGCGCACATGTCATCGAACGCTTCAACAAGCAGCAAGTGGGCAAAGGCTATGCGTTGCAATATCTACTGCGCACCATGATGGCAACCGGTGATTCCAAAAAATACGATGCCTTCTTTATTTTTGATGCGGATAATTTATTGGATAAAAACTACATCGCAGAAATGAACAAGGCACGTCAAGCGGGATTCGAAGCTCTGACCAGTTATAGAAATTCTGTCAATATTTCCGAGAATTGGGTATCCTCCGGCGCAGCTCTCTGGTTCGTGCGTGAAAGTCGATTCCTCAATACCACTCGTGCAGCCTTGGGCACCTCCTGCCATGTGGGCGGCACAGGGTTTATGTTTTCGCGGCGCATTATGGAGCGCAATGATGGATGGAAATTCCATTTGCTGACCGAAGATATGGAATTTACCATGGACTGCATATTGCATGGCGATCGCATCGGTTTTTGCGGTTCGGCTATGTTTTTCGACGAACAACCTGTAGATTTCCGCACCAGCTGGACTCAGCGTGTGCGCTGGTCGAAAGGCTTTTTGCAGGTATTTCGCTACTACGGCAAAGTGATGGTGCAGTGGGCCATTAAGGAAAGAGATTTCTCGGCTGTCGATGTGACGCTGATGGTGTGTCCGTTTATGGTAATTTCCGTGTTTCGATTTGTACTGGGCATTATTTATGCGGCTTTGGGTTATATTTCCTGGTACTCCATTTTGGCGGATGCGCGCGGCTGGGTGAGCTCCATCGTGTGGGCGGTGCTGGGTATGATGGCCTTGGCTGCTATATCCGGATTTGTAGAGCGCAAGCGTATCAATATTTCCATTCGCGAGGTTATTGCCTACAGCCTGAGCTTCCCTATATATATGGCGAGCTATGTGCCTATTTCCTTCGTAGCTATCTTTGCAAAATCCCAGTGGAAGCCTATTGCTCACGCGGGAGGCGAGGCCGCACAGCAGATTATGAAGGAAAGTAGTGTGCATGCGTAATTTGTTCTTCGAAAAAAAATGGCAAAGAGCGCGCACTATTATGGTCAGCGCCTTGGTCGTAGCGCTCCTCTGCGCTGCTTATGTGGGAGCGGATGCGCTAGGCCTGATTTCGGGACCGCTCGCGACATTAAAAACGGTTAGCCGCGAAGGTTCCGTGGCGGCGATGAATCCACGCTATAGTTTGCAACGCATGCAAGGGCAGACAGTAGGCGATGTAAAAGCGCAGGCCATAGATGAAAATCAAGCACAGGCTTTAGTAGATCAGCTCGTATCCTCCGTGGGCGATGGAAATACGGTAGGCGTGGTGGTAGCGGACACCTCCGGAAATACGGTGGCTGCGCATAATGCCTCGCAAAAGCTCGAACCAGCATCGACCTTAAAAACGCTGACGGCCTTTGCTGCAAGCGTGACCTTTGATGCGGCGGAAACGCTGAATACCACCGTACAACTCAGCAGAAATGAAGCGGATGCGAGCACGGGCACGCTGACCTTGGTGGGCGGCGGCGATATTTTGCTCGGCACCGGCACAAACGACAATGCGCATGTCAACGGGCGAGCAGGGTTGGCGAGCCTTGCAGATCGCGCGGTGGAGGCCTTGCAATCTCGAGGCATCACACATGTGCAGCTACAATACGATAATTCCTTATTTAACAATGACTCGCTGCCGTCCTCCTTGAATTCAACGTCGTCGGTGAATGAAGGCTATATCAACGAAATTGAAACAACCGCGATGGCCATCGATGAGGCACGCGCATGGGGGACCGGAGCGCCAAGCAACCCGGACTCTGAAGGCGATTTTAGTCCGCAACGCAGCGCTTACCCCGCTTGGGATGTCACTTCGGCTTTTGCTGAGGCCTTGAGTAGCCGCGGAATTGCCGTAGATAATTCAGATTATTCCAACGCCAAAGCGGACAGCTCTGCCTTTGAAATCGCCTCCGTTCAGTCTGCCCCCATGTGGCAGATCATCCAGCTCATGCTGACGAACTCAGATAATTCTTTGGCGCAGCTCTTAGGTCGATTGCTGGCGATTCGCACGGGCAAAGACAATTCCTTTGCGGGTGCCACGAGCGCGGTCAGCTCCATCGTCAGTGATCATGGTATCCAGACAGACAATATGGTGCTGGCAGACACCTCGGGTCTTGCGCCAGGCAACGCGCTGACTGCAGATACTCTTGTTTCGGTTCAAGCAGCACTGCTGGATACCACGCACTCGATAGTGGGCAACTCCACGTGGGCGGCGGCCACCGGAATGCCGATTTCGCAGTACTCGGGCACTCTGATAGCACGAGACTTTACCGCTGAAGGCAGAGGACTAGTCCGCGCTAAAACAGGCACCCTAGAAAAGGTCACCTCCTTGACGGGCAACGTGTCCCGAGCCAATGGTGGAGCGCTGATTTTCAGCGTTATCGTCAATGGAGAGAATCTCGACCAAGCTATCAGTGCTGTGAACACGTTCGTAGGGAAACTCGTAGATCTGTAATGGCATATTCATCTCTTATTCTGCGCGCTCAGCAGGAGGTGCGCAGCTGTCTGGCTACTCACGGGGTTGCTGAAGACGAGCAGATCCTCGTGGCGTGCTCGGGTGGGCGCGATTCCTTAGCTTTAGCTGCTGTGGCGCGTAGGGCTGTGCCCAATCCGGTGGGCGCGCTCATCGTGAACCATCAGCTCCAAGCAGGCTCGGATGAGGTGGCGCGCAAGACTGCTCAGATATGTACGGCGCGTGGTCTTGCTCCCGTATCTACCCTCGATATCACTGTGCCAAACTCCCGACTGGGTGTGGAGGCGGAGGCGCGCACCGCACGGTATGCGGCTTTGGCACGCAAAGCCCGCGAAGTCGGGGCCCGCATCGTGCTCGTGGCGCACACGATGGACGACAGCGCTGAAACGATAGCGATGCGGCTGATGCGCGCGCCGAGCATAGAGGCTCTGACAGGCATCCGTGAAAAACTCACGTTAGACAATATCTTATTTTTGCGGCCATTTCTGAGTCTTCGCCGCGAGGATACGACGCACATCTGCAAGGAACTCCAGCTGGATTACTGGGATGATCCGACCAATGGTGAGGATATCGAAGGCCTGCTGGGCGCCGATTTTCCGTTGCGTTCTCAATTTCGCCATGATGTTTTCCCTCTGCTTGACCAGGTCACCGGGCGGGATGTGGTGCGCGTGCTTGCGCAGGCTGCTCAGCGCTCGCGTGAGGATTTGGACATTATTGAGGACGCGGTTGAGGCTGCGTACGAGCGCATTATCCGCGAGAAAAATGGCATATTAGAAATCAAAATTCGCGCGTTGAAGGCATTTCTCCCTGCAATTCAGCGTAGAGTTATCGCGCAATGTTTGCAAAATGTCAACATTGTGCCAGAAAACACGATTATTGAAGAATTACTTCAATTAAGTTGTGTACAACAGAAGAAGAAAAGCATTCGCCTTTCATCGGCTCTTGGCGCGAATAAGGTGTATGACGTCATTCAGTTATGGAAAGATAGTGACTATGCAAATCTCTGACATACGTGAAGAAATCGCGAGTGAGTTGATCTCGCGAGAGCAAATTCAAGAAAAGATTAACGAAGTAGCAGCACAAGTTTCCCAGGATTATGCGGGCAAATATCCTCTTTTCGTAGCGGTTCTCAAGGGTGCTATGAATACGATGGCAGCCTTCTCACAGGCGGTGAGCATTCCTGCTCAAATTGAATTCATGTCTCTTTCTTCCTATGGCGCTGGCACGGAATCCTCCGGAAAAATTACCGTCCGCCAAGACCTTGACTGTGACATTACCGATCGTCATGTCGTTATTGTCGAAGATATTATCGATTCCGGGTTTACGTTGGCATGGCTCGTGGATGAGCTGAAAAGCCGTGGCGCCGCTTCCGTAGAAGTCTTTGCGCTACTTGAGAAACCCGCCCGCCGCAAAATCGACGTTGATGTAAAGTACAAAGGATATACCATTCCAGACGAATTTGTCGTCGGGTTTGGTTTGGACTATAACGAAAAATATCGCAATCTTGACTCCATTGCTGTGTTGAAACCTGAAGTGTATCAGGGTAAGTAAGGTAGATTATGGCAAGTAACAACAATCCCTTTGCGCCACGCAATTCGCAGAATTCGCCCGATGGGGATAGCAACAAGCCACAGAATCCATTAGGCCCACAGGTGCCAAATAATGGGCCGAATGGTGACAACCCTCGCTGGTGGCAGCGTCCTATCGTATGGATGAGCATCCTGTCTGTGCTCCTCATTGCCGTCTTCTTCTATGTCAATCATTCGGATACGCAGACGATTGACACGAAGGACGGTTTTGCGCTCATTAAAGAAGGCAAAGCGGATTTCGTAGAAGTTACGGATAATTATCAGTCTGTCAAGCTTACGCTGTCTAGCGATTTTAAGAAGGTCGATAATTCTGGCTCCAACCCAAGTGGTCGGGAAAAGAATTACGGCAAGAGCGTTCAATTCTACTTCTCTACCGCGCAGGCTGAGGAATTAAACGAGCTGATTAAGTCATCGACGATTAAAAACGGCTACAACGTTACGATCCAGCTGAGTAATCCGTGGATTAGCATTCTTTCCTCCGTACTGCCGATGCTGATTCTTTTCGGCATGGTCTGGTGGGGTATGAGTCGACTGGGCGATGGTTCAGGCGGCGGATTGCTGGGCTTGCCAGGAAATGGACGCAACAAGAAGCTCCAAGAAGCTGACATTCCAAAGACGAAGTTTGCCGATGTAGCCGGTGAAGAAGCGGCCGTGGCGGAAGTCGAGGAAATTAAGGACTTCTTGAAGGATCCAAGCAAGTACCGCAAATTGGGCGCGCGCATTCCTCATGGTTTGTTGCTGTATGGCCCTCCGGGAACGGGTAAAACCCTGATTGCCCGTGCAATTGCGGGCGAGGCGGGCGTGCCATTCTACTCCATGGCCGGTTCTGACTTCGAAGAGGTCTTCGTCGGTTTGGGTGCTTCGCGTGTGCGTGAGCTCTTTGAAGAGGCGAAGAAGAATTCTCCTGCCATTATCTTTATCGATGAAATCGATGCTATGGGCCGTCGTCGTTCTTCCGCTGCTTCGAATGGTGGCGGCGCCGGTGAGCAGACCTTGAATGCGTTGCTGGTGGAGATGGATGGTTTTGATACCGATACCAGCATTATTATCATCGCTGCAACGAACCGTCCAGATGTGCTGGATTCCGCTTTGACACGTCCAGGTCGTTTCGACCGTCAGGTGGCCGTGGAAGCTCCAGATTTGAAGGGTCGCGAGGACATCTTGAAGGTCCACGCGAAGGGCAAGCCATTTACACCGGATGTTGATTTGCATCGTGTGGCTGTGCTTACACCGGGCTTTACGGGTGCAGATTTGGCGAATGTGCTGAACGAAGCGGCCTTGCTGACTGCACGTGAAAATGCTGATCTTATCGATGGGCGAGCCATTGATGAGGCTATCGACCGCGTGATGTCAGGCCCACGCCGTCGCAGCAATGGTATGGCTTTGGAAGAATTGCGCAATACTGCATACCACGAAGGTGGTCACGCTATGGTAGCGGCGGCTTTGCATCATACTGATCCTGTGACGAAGGTGACGATTCTTCCACGTGGTCGTGCCTTGGGTTATACCGCCGTCATGCCTACAGAAGATCGTTTCAGTCAGTCTCGTAACGAACTTCTCGACCAAATGGCATACGCCATGGGTGGCCGCGTGGCTGAGGAAGTGGTATTCCACGATCCAACCACGGGTGCTTCGAACGATATCGAGAAGGCCACTAATATCGCTCGCCGTATGGTGGTGGAGTTTGGCTTCTCCGATAAGCTGGGCGCGATTAAGTGGAACGACGAGTCCAACGAAGGCGGTCTCGATGGTTTGCAGCCACGCAAGTATTCCGATCGCACGGCCGAAATTATCGATGACGAAGTGCTCAAGCTCGTAGAAACAGCGCATGATGAGGCGTATGAAATCGTGATGAATAATCGCGAAGTCCTCGATGAGCTCGTGCGTCAGTTGCTGGAAAAAGAAACCTTGGATGCCAAGGAGCTGGCTGAAATCTTTGCGCCGTTGAAGAAGGCTCCAGAACGTCAGCAGTGGTTGTCCGCTCCAGACCGTGTCGTCTCCGATAAGCCACCAGTGGCCATTCCAGCTAATTTGAAGAGCTCTGTGGCGGTGGATGCCACCTCTGGTGCCCAGGAAACAGCGGAAGGCGCTGCCCAGGAGAGTGCACAGCCTACACAAGCTGTGCAGCCAGCGGCTCCAGCTCAGGAGCCTTCTGCAGAAAGCGAGTCCGAGGCTCAAACGGAGGACATCGAGCGCACTCCACAGGCAGAGCACCCGTCAGACAATACAGCGGATAATTCTGCTCCGGACAATAGGGAAGCGCCAACCCATGACTAAAGGCGAATACAATGAAGAAGGCGTACGCAAGGCCGTACGCCTCTTCTTAGAATCCATTGGTGAAGATCCGGACCGCGAAGGCTTGTTGGACACGCCGGATCGCATAGCACGCGCAAGTCGTGAAATCTTTGCGGGTCTCCAGCAGGAGCCGGGTGAGGTGCTTGCAAGGCGATTCACTGTGGATACGGAAGAAATGGTGCTTGTGCGCGATATCGAGCTGTACTCCGTTTGCGAACACCATCTTTTGCCGTTCCATGGGGTTGCGCATATTGGGTATATTCCAAATAAAAATCAGGTCGTGGGCTTGTCGAAGTTGGCACGCCTGGTGGAAGTTTATGCTCGCCGCCCACAAGTGCAGGAAAGGCTCACGCAGCAAATTGCGGATGCTTTGGTCAGTCAAGTGCATGCAAAGGGTGTAATAGTGGTCACCGATTGCGAGCATTTGTGCATGTCTATGCGCGGCATTAAGAAATCACAGGCGCGCACGCTGACATCGGCTGTCCGAGGCGAGATGCGCGATCCTGCTACGCGCGCAGAAGCTATGCAATTGATTTTGCAGCAGCGCTAAATTTCACAGAACGAGAGGAAGAAAATGAGTCGCCAGGAGATATTGACAAACTTACTACAGAGCAATAGAACGCTCGTGATGGGGGTGCTCAATATCACGGAAGACTCATTTTCGGATGGTGGACGGTATTTAAATCCTGATAAAGCGGTGGATCATGCGGAAAGTATGATTCGTGATGGCGCGGATATCATCGATATTGGTGCAGAATCCACTCGGCCCGGTGCTGTGCGTGTGCCGGAAGAGGTGGAAAAAGAGCGCATTGTGCGCGCTGTGGAATCGCTCAGCCGTGCTTATCCGGATGTGGCGTTGAGCATTGATACCACACGCTCTGCGGTGGCTCAGGCGGCCTTGGATGCGGGAGCGCATATTATCAACGATGTTTCAGGCGGAAAATTGGATGACAATATCGCACGCGTGGTGGCGAAAAGCGATTGCCTGTACATCGTGCAACACTGGCGTACGTGGCTTGGCAAAAGTAGTGAAGCAGATACCACCTTCTACGAGCACGGCGTCGTGGCAGACACATACGCGGAGCTGCAGGCGCAGGTAGAAGCCGTTCAAGCATTAGGTGTGCCTCGAGAACGCATTATTATCGATCCGGGTTTAGGTTTTTCAAAGCCGACCATCGAGCATAATTTGCCGTTAATCATGGCAACTCAGCACTTTTCAGACATGGGCTATCCGGTGCTTATCGGTGCCTCACGCAAACGATTTGTGGCGGCTATGGTCGCTCGCGCAGGTGCGCAAGACAGCGAGGAAGCGCGCGACGATATGACCGCCGCCCTCACCGTTTTGGCTGCAGAACGCGGCGCATGGGCTGTGCGTGTGCATAATGTGGCGCCTAATCGTTTCGCCGTTCAAGCCGTATCTGAGACATATGCCGGAGAGCAGGGTAGCAATTAATGGATTACATAACTCTTACAGGCGTCAGTGCCTACGGTACTCATGGAGTTTTAGATTTCGAGCACGCGCAGCCACAAAAATTCGTGGTGGATGCCGTCATGTATCTGGATTTGTCCGATGCCTCACGCAGTGATGATCTCGCAGATACCGTCAGCTACGCGCAAATCGCAGACCGTATCGTTTCGGTGATCGAAGGCGAACACAGCGATTTAATTGAACATTTGGCACAGCGCATTGCAGACAGCATTTTACTGTCGTGGCGTGTGAAGAAAACGATTGTTACTGTGCATAAGCCTCAGGCTCCGATTGAGCAAGAATTTGGTGATGTGAGCGTTACTGTAGAGCGCAACCAAAAAGACTTTGAGGAAAATCCTGCAGTTTCCAAGGCGTCTTTGCATACGGCCCGTATGCGTGAAGAAAGTCTCAACGAGGACTCTTCTGCACCGTCCGCACACTCTGAACAATCCGTGCAATCCGCAGATAGCGCTCAGCCGCACATTCACACAGCTGTGCTCGCATTAGGCGGAAATATTGGCGATGTGGAGCAGACCTTGCGTACGGCTATCGTGGCCTTAGACGCTATCGTGGGCAATCAAATTACGGGCATCTCGGCCCTGTATACGACTAAACCGTGGGGCGTGGCTGGCGATGTGCCAGATTTTAAGAACGCTGTGGTTGAGCTGACTACAGTGATGGACGCCCAGCAGCTACTGAATTCCATTCATATGATTGAAGCGGCTCACGGTCGCACTCGCGAGGTGCACTGGGATTCGCGTCCGCTCGACATTGATATTATTGATTTTGATGGCATGGAAAGCACGGATCCAGCCTTAACTTTGCCGCATCCTCGAGCTTGGCAGCGTGCATTTGTGTTGAAGCCATGGTTGGATATCAACCCTGATGCTCAGCTCTCAGGGCCGCATGGAGGTCGCGTCAGCGCGCTGGCTGAGGCGGCGCCTGACAGTAATTATGTACAACTTGAGTCCGCTCAATGGATTTTGGGAGGTACCGCATGAGTTCGAAGCGTACGCCATGGTGGTATTACGTGATTGGAGCTGTGCTGGGTTTCTTGTTCGGCATTATTGCAGCCACATGGACTTCGAAACATTCTAGCGCCATGATGAGCGCTCCGTGGTATTTGAGCGCTTCTATTGTAGCCGTGGGCGCCGTGGTGACCTGGTCTGCGTGGCAGGTGCGCAGATTTGTGGAGGGCAAAATCACTAAAATGGCTCCACAGCGTAGCGTCAATACTTTAATCTTTGCGAAGGCGCTCGGCTTAAGTGCGGCTGTGCTGTCGGGCTGGTATCTCGGGCTTTTTATTATTACCATCCAACATTTCGAAATCGCTTATTTCGCTACGATTACCTTCGAACTTGCTGGAGCTATCGTGGCCTGTTTTATAGACTTAGGTTTAGGAATACTTAGCGAATTTTGGTGCCTACTGCCGCCAGCAGGGGAAAAGGATGAATAATGACTCATTTTCAACTTCGTGTGCCGGATACAAATCCGAAGAATATTGAGTTATGGCTTTCTGTGGTGCCTGCCGGCAAGCGCGCCGCCGTGTGGCAGCGTTTCCACGTCTACGAACCGGTAGAGCAGTATCCGCTCGGCACGGACCGTTTTGTCACAAATCGGCGCAATTTATTTGTGGACATCCTCCACCTCATCGAAGAGAATGCGCGCATTAATGAGGAGCGCGATGCTGAGGCTTTTGCTCTTGCTTCAGACGGTGCGGCAGATGAGGATGTGAAGCATTCCTTTGCAAGCGTGCGCACACTCGCGCAACGTGCTGCTCGGGCAGCTGCGGATGGCTCGGGCAATGCGCGCCGATTCAAGGATGCGCGCAATTTGTGGACGAAAATTACCGAGCATGCACACCAAAGCTTAGAGCAGTCTTTGACCGAACCTATTACCAAGGTTCATAAAACGCATAATTGGAAGAAAAATCAGCCTTTTAAGGATGTGACGGTCAATCCTGAGGCGTGGTTTGTACTGAACGTATACTCGCGGTCCAATCCGCGCAAAGATCCGTTTGTAGCAGCACGTTCCCTGACTGCGCTGTGGGATTATATGGCTCAAACAGCGCATGGCAATGATAAGGTCGTTTCAGCTTTGGATGCGCAGCAAACGGCGGCTCATGCGAATTGCGATTATCCTACATACGGTGAGGTGGCTGCGCTTGTCAAAGACTCCAATATGCTGGTTTTCCCTGATGATCAGTCGTTTATCGAGTGGGTCCGTCAGTCTGCGGGGAACACGGATGAAGTCGCGCGCGATACCTTGGTGGATGCGTATGTGGTGGCCAATCCAGATATTGATGTGGATGACCCGGCTTACATGCCTTCGCATTCGCAAGGCACGGTGCTGCATTTAGCCAATGTGGTGGAAAAGATTTATGTAAATGCCACGGAAATAAAGGCTACGGAAGCATAATTGGCTGACTAATCGGCTGAATTGCTTCAATAAAAATGCTGTGGGCGCCTGCGTTGTATTGTTTCGCTAGGCGCCCACAGTGTAGTTTGACAAGAATTTAGAACTGCGGTACGCGAATCATGGCCTCTTGAGCCATTTGTGCCACAAGATTTCCCTCGAGATCGTACACCTTAGCCAAGCTCAGGCCGCGACCATGTGCAGCCGTTGGGGTTTCTTGGACATAGAGATGCCACTTATTGATATCCACGCTACGATACCACCACATGGAATGGTCCAGGCTGGCATAGCTCAAACCAGGTGTGGTGAAATCAATGCCGGCGCGGCGTACAATCGGCTCCAGCATGATTTGATCGCAACCCAGTGCGAGCAGAGCGCGCTGCATGGTTTGATCCACATCGGCGTAGCCATCTGCCTTCATCCACACCATTTGCTTGCCGGATTCTGGACTGTCCTCTGTCTCTTCTGTGGAGTCTTTGCGCGTGGCGCGGCCGAGAAGCACAGACGTGGTGACATGGCGGATATCGAAAGGCGACTCGTGAGCGTAATAATGTGCAAACGGCGAATGCTTAGCAAACGGCGCCATAAGCTCTTTTGAACTGCGCAAATTTTCCGGACTCGGAACGCCTTCCGGCATAGGGTCTGCGAAATCCACGCCTTCTTGATGAGGCTTTTGGAAACTGGCAATGGAAGTCAAAATCGTGCCTTCCTCTTGCGTCACATTGACGCGGCGGCTGGAGAAGGAACGGCCATCGCGCAGATTTTCGACATCAAACAGCACATCCTGCTGGATATCGCCCGGGCTGATGAAATACCCGTGCAAAGAATGAGGAAGACGGTCCTCTACGGTCTGGCTTGCCGCCATAACCGACTGTGCAATAACCTGACCGCCATACACGCGGCCGGTAGGAAAGTACATGGAATCGCCAGAAATATAGGTGTGGCCGTTGATTTCGTGAGCGTCACGGAGCGTCAGCACGTCGATAATGTGCTCGAGAGGAGTTTTTTCAGTCATAGTCCCATTGTAGTCACTGCGCTGATTCTACGGTTTTTTTAACCACATACACACATGCAAAAAGGTTCCCCACCGATGTATATCGGTGGGGAACCTTGTGAGAGAGAAAGAGAAGAGAAAGAAGGTTAAATTATCTTGGGGGAGGACCTGCTCAGCATCTGTACACTTCGAGAAAGTCGATGAATACTGTGAAGTATTACGACGTTCGAGTTCCTGTGCGGTTCTTCCTTGCGTTGATTTATATATAACTCCCCGAAGCTGGGCAACACTCCAGTAATTAGCTGAGAGAAAGCTGGGAATGGCGTGCGTGAATTGTGAGGGCGGGTGGAGGAACGCGCCCAGGGGCCTGGATCATTCGATCTGATGCGGGTATGCTGCATGTATATGGCGCGCTTGCGTGTGCTTATAGTCTAGCTGGAGAGTATGCGATATGGAAGAAGAGTTTGAGTACAGTCTTCTCGAGTCTTTACAGTATGGCTTTATTAATTCCCGGTTGCACCCAGATAACGCGTATTCGCCACGCGTGCTTATCAATAATCCAGACGAGAACAGAATGGTGCTTTCGGATATTGACGAGGAATTAAGAAAATGTGAGGCCTTTTACTTTTCGGTAGCCTTTGTCACGCAAAGTGGAATTAACCTTATCAAAGCTCAGCTTTTTGATCTTGCGCTCCGCGGTGGGAAAGGGAAAATTATCATTTCGCCGTATCTGGATTTCAATGATCCGCTCGCCTTATATGACCTGCTGAAGCTGAAAAATGTGGAGGTTCGCATGTCGCCTGCGGAGCTCCAGCTCCATGCCAAATACTACATGTTTGAGCATAACGAGCAGCGTGTCATCATTTCGGGCAGTTCAAATCTGACAGCGACGGCGTTGAAGAAAAATTACGAGTGGAATATTAAACTCACCTCCACCGAAAATGGGGATATTACTTATCGCACAAATGAAGAGTTCAAACGTGTGTGGGATATGTCTGAGCCGCTTACAGAAGCCATAATTAAGGCATATGCTTCCCAGCGTAGCTCCATCGCGCGCAAGGCTTTTTCTCCGCAGCATGATATGTCCCATGCGGATGACGCGGAAATTACGCCTAATGCCATGCAGATCAAAGCGTTGGCAAATCTTAAAGCGGTGCGCACAAGCGGCGCTCAGAAGGCTTTGGTGATCAGTTCCACGGGCACGGGTAAAACGTATTTATCTGCCTTCGACGTCAAGCAGGTCAAGCCTCAGCGCATGTTGTATGTGGTGCATCGTGAGCAGATTCTCAAAGATGCGATGAAGAGCTTTAAAAAGGTCATCGGTTTCGATAGCGCGGATGCCTGTATTATAAGCCGGGCATGGATATTTCGGATAAAAAGTATGTTTTTGCTATGATTCAGACCATCTCGCGCGATGAGCACCTCAGAAAATTTGATCCTCAGTGGTTTGATTATGTGCTTATCGATGAGGTTCATAGGGCCGGTGCTCACACCTATCAGAAGGTAATGGATTATTTCCATCCTCAGTTTATGCTGGGTATGACTGCTACGCCGGAACGTACGGATGGCTTCAATATTTACGAACTTTTCGATTACAACGTTGCCTACGAGATTAGACTTCAAGAGGCTTTGGATAATAATCTGCTCTGCCCGTTTATGTATTTTGGTGTCACTGATATTGAGGTAAACGGACAATTACTGGGTGAGGATGCCAGTTTTAACCAGCTGACTTCTGAGGCCAGAGTCGAGCATATTCTGAACAAACTGGACTATTACGGTCACCAAGGCGAAAAGCTGCGTGGACTGATCTTTTGTTCAAGAAAAGATGAGGCACATGAATTATCGCGCCTGATGAATAATCGAGGGCTCAAAACCGTTGCCCTAACAGGTGATGATAATGAAAATTACCGTGAGCAGACTATTCGCAGTCTCGAGCATGGAACGATTGATTACATACTGACTGTCGATATCTTCAACGAAGGCATCGATATTCCAAGCGTGAACCAAGTTGTCATGCTTCGAAATACGCAGTCCAGCATTATTTTCATCCAGCAATTGGGCCGAGGTTTGCGCAAGCATCCGTCGAAGGAATATGTCAGCGTTATCGATTTCATCGGTAATTACCGCAATAATTATCTCATTCCCGTAGCCTTGTTCGGCGATGATTCGATGAATAAGGATAATTACCGCCGGGATGTGCGTAAATCTTTGCTGATTCATGGACTGACGACCGTGAATTTTGAGGAAATAGCCCAGAAGAAGGTCTTCGAGTCGATTGCGAAAGCCCGATTAGACGATATGAAGCTTCTGCAAGAGAACTATGTCAACCTGAAGAACCGTCTTGGACGTACACCGCTGTTAAGCGATTATATTCTTAACCACAGCATGAATCCTCTTGCTTTCTTCAAGAAGTTTAAGGATTATGCGGATGTCATCAATAAATTTGATAAAGACCGGGAGAAAATCCTGCTCACTGCAGAAGAAAAGAAGTATTTAAGATTTATTACTTTTGAATTGGCGAATGGTAAGCGCCAGCATGAACTAGTTCTTTTAGATTTGCTTTCGAGGCATGCAGGGAGCGTCTCACGAGAGCAATGGGTGAGTCGGTTAGAGCACCTAGGGTTATCCTCAGATCAGGAGGTGCTCACTTCAGCGTTACACGTCCTGGATTTGAGTTTCCTGAAAGCAGCGGAGCGCAAACAATTTGGCGATACACCGCTCGTAAGCTTTTCTGCTGGGGCGTACCATTTGAATGAAGCAATTGTTTCATCCTTGGCACATCATGCCGAATTTTATCAACTTTTCATGGATGCGCTTCAGGTAGGACAGCTCAAGCAGGAAGAATATCCCGAGATTTTCACGCTGGGACGTAAGTATTCAAGGCGTGACGTGCTGAAACTTCTGAACATCCGTAAGGATGAGCCACCGCTCAATATTGGTGGCTATAAAATCGACTCAGAGACGAATACGTGCCCTATTTTTATCACGTACCATAAAAGCGATGATATTAGCGATTCGATTAAGTATGAAGACGGTTTTATCGATGAATCGACATTGCAATGGTTTTCAAAATCCGGGCGCACATTGGCCTCTAAGGATGTGGAAACCATCATGCAGTCTGGTCGCAATGGTTTAAGAATCGAACTCTTTGTCATAAAAAACGATGCAGAGGGCGGAGATTTCTATTATCTCGGTAAGCTCACCTACATGGACAAAAGTGCGCGAGAAGTAATTCAGCCAAAGTCGGGCAAGCATGTAGTCAGCATGCGCTTTAAACTAGAAACCCCCGTAGAACCATCCCTCTATCGATACATCACGCAAGAGTAAGTAGCACAAACAGGTCCAGGAGCAAGTATGACAAAAAAGATTATCCGCGTTGTCGCAGCAGCGATTATTCAAGACGGCAAGATTTTCTGTGCGCAACGCCCAGAAGGCAAGGATCTAGCAGGTTTTTGGGAATTTCCGGGTGGAAAAATCGAGGCACATGAAGCGCCAGAAGAAGCTCTGAAACGGGAGATTCGCGAGGAATTTGGAGCGGATATTGAGGTGCTGGATTACATTAATGAGGCGTCTTTTGACTACGCCTTTGGCACGGTGGTGATGAAAACCTACTACGCGCGACTTATCCAGGGGCCGCTGACCTTGCTGGAGCATCAGGATTCGACATGGCTAGAGCCGCAGAGCCTGCATACTCTCGAATGGGCACCGGTAGACAGGGCAGCTGTGGAAATTGTCCGTGAAGCGCAGCTGGACTAGCTCGTTGGCATTGTGTAAACATTTGTGCAAAAACGAAGACCCGCACCTAAAACGGTGCGGGTCTTCGCGAGAGAGAAAGAGAAGAGAAAGAAGTTAAGTTTTCTTGGGGGAGTGCCTGCTCAGCGTCTGTGTGCTTCAAGCCTTGAAAGCTTCGAAGTTCAAGTTCCTGTGCGGTTCTTCCTTGCGTTGATTTATATATAACTCTCCCAAGCTGGGCAACACCCCCAGAAGAAGCTGAAAATAACCTGAGAAAAATGAGGTCCACAGTAAGCTGGCTCACATTACATTCAGAATTTCACGCCTTTTCACCAATCCACAAAACGGACGGACCGGCTACCTTTCGGCAACCCGCCCGTCCGTATTGTTCAATTGTGTTGTTCAGTTCGGAGAGAGAGTGAACGTTCTACTTCATAGAAATGCGTTCAGCGCGTGCAGCCCTGCGAATCTTACTGACCTTGCGGCCGCGCATAATCATCCACACGATAAGCAGCACGATAAGCACAGCCAGCACAGCCGTCCCGATCCACTGAACCCAACGCCACCATGGAGCATGCCACGTGGTACCAGCGCCGTAAGCGTAGCCGTTGAGCGCATTGGAATTTGCCATGGCAAACATGACGTTGTGAGCAGCCTTGCGCAGGAAGTACACAGCGGTGTCGTTGTCTGTATCCTCGAATTGCTCAAAGACACGCCACGTCAGCTGGATATCCGAACCTGCAGCCACGCCCTGCATTGGCACCATATAAGGAGAAGCCATGGTGGCAAAGTCCGTAATCACAGCGCCTTGGAAACCCCACTCGCTGCGCAGGATTTCGGTCTGCAATGCGTAGTCACCGCCAGCCCAGGTGCCGCCAATGCGGTTGTAGGAGCTCATGATACCGTTCAAACCGATGGTGCTTTCCTTGATGCTGCCATCCTCAGACTGATACTTCACCGTAGCCTGGGACTTCTTGGTAGCAATCTCAAATGGCTTCAAATACACTTCGCGGATGGTCTGCTCATCTGCCCAGGTATCCAAGCCATTGGCCTGACGATTCTGCTCTTGGTCGTTCAAAGCAAAGTGCTTCATAAAGACCACCACGCCACGATTCATGGCGGCGCTCGCCACACTCGCTGCCAGCAAGCCGGAGAGGGTTGGATCTTCGGAGTAATACTCGAAGTTTCGACCTGCAAATGGGCTGCGATGCATGTTGACCGCAGGGCCGTACCAGCCGGTGACGCCCAGCTGCAAAGCCTCTTCGCCGATGGCATCGCCCATTTCAGCGGCGAGCTCACGATTCCAGGTGGAAGCAATCAAGGTTTCCGTTGGGAAAGCAGAGCCGTGCACGTCATTGATGAAGGAGCTGAAGCCTGCAGGACCATCCAAATCCACGGTTCGGGGCTTGCCAAGGCGTTCCACCGCGTCCGTTGCGTACGCGCCATCGTCGATCATGCCCACCATTTCATCCACGGTTAACTGATCGAGATACTTCTGCCATTGAGGATCATCATACGCCAAGCCGCGCAGAGCCGAGAGCTGCAGATTATTATTAGCACCCGTGGTTGGATGACTAATCTTCTCGCCCGTATTTTCTTCCTCCAGCTTTGCAGTCGTGGAATCCGTCACATCCGTGGAGAAATCAGACAGCTGCTTGAGCAATTCTGCAGAAGCCGTAGAATCCGCCTCATCTGGAGCCTGTGGGAAGGTACCCGCGAAGTCAGCACGGCTGAGCAGTGTCTTCTGCCCGGACTCAAAGGCGGCATTGAGCTCATCAAACTGATTTGTTACAGCCTTCTGATCGCTACTGCGGTGATTGTCACCACTGTAAGTGATGGTTTCAGGCACGTTGTAGGTGAAGGTATCCACGCCGGACTTCACCGTATGAGAATCCGTGCGCAAAGACAGCGTGTAGTCGCCAGACTCCAGCACATATGCCTTCGCATTTTTGTAATCATACGAAGCCATGTCTTCGATGGAAATCGTGGCAGATACAGTTTCGGACTCGCCCGGATTGAGGAGCTTCGTCTTAGCAAATTCACCCAAATCTACAGCCGATTTTTCGATGCCGCCGCGCGTATATGGAGCGGAGTAGAAGAGCTCCACCACATCCTTACCAGCGACAGAGCCGGTGTTCGTTACGGTTACAGTTGCCGTAATAGTGCCATCGGCTGAGTTCACGCTGTACTGAGGATTGGTCCAATCAAACGTGGTGTAGCTCAAGCCATAACCGAATGGGTATACCACGGCTTCCTCGTAGTTGATGAAGTTTTCTACGGCTGCGGTTTCGTAGTAACGGTAACCCGAGTAAATGCCTTCTTCATAATTGACGAAGTAGGACTGTGGTATGCCGGTATCGCCACCCGTATTCGTATACTCATGGGAACCAATATTGACGAAGGTTGGATCCTTCGTAAAATCACGAGCCCATGTATCCACGGTATGACCGGAAGGATTCAAGGTACCGGCCAAAATTTCGCCCAAGGAGAGGAAGCCTGTAGCGCCCGGCGTACCGGAATCTACGATGGCGTTGATGGCTGCATCATCCTGCAATTCGCCCAATTCAATAGGCTGGGAAGAATTGATAATGACGATGACCTTGGAGAAGTTCTGCTTCGCCAGCTCGATTTGATCCTTCTCGTCCTTGTTCAATTCCAAAGAATGCTGACCCGGGGTGTAATTGTCATCCCACTTTTCCATATCGGTGACGAGATCTTCGCCTTCGCCGCCGGTACGTCCGATGACCACGATGGCTGCATCGTTATAATCCGCAAAACTGGCCTTTTCGGCATCGGTGTACTTGGACACGGGCATTTCACCGATGCGGTAGGAGGAACCGCCATTCAAGCCGAAGCTAATATTGATGCGTCCGCCTTCGGATGCCGGATGAGCCTTAGCATAAGCGTCCAGCTGGTCATACACGGTTTGATTGACGCTAAATCCAGCCTTTTCCAAGCCTTCCTTGATATTGATAGCCGTGGAGGTGTCGGTATGTCCAGAACCGGTACCGCCGTACAGTGGGTCAGCAGCGCCGCGGCCGAGCAGCGTTACCTTGCTGGATGAATTCAGTGGCAGGGTGTTGTCATTCTTCATCAGCACCATGCCCTCATCGGCAATGCGCTGCGTTACCTTGCCCGAAGCATCCATGGCTTCATCGATGTTATTGTACTTTTTCGGATAAAAATTCAAATCCGCACCTTCGGCATTAGCGCCATTTTTCGCGCTATAGGTGCCGCCACCCACAGCCACATCTACTGCGCCGCTGGCAAAATTCAGGCCGATGGTCAGCACTAATGCGATGACGAGCAAAATCACCGTAATAATGCTCCAGAACGGAATAAATATCCAGTTACTGATCGGCAAACGCTTCGGCTTGGTTGCGGCACGTCCCGCATCCGAGCCTGTCATGTTCTTGCGTGACATAGCGAACTCCTTCGTTTCTCTATATTCATCTCACATCATCGCAGATTTATCTCTGCGATGAGATATTTCCACAGTAGTCAAGAAATGTGCGTGGAGATGCCGATTTTCGTGATGTGTGCAAAGCCTTTCGTGATTTGCACGCCGGAAAATGCGCAGAAGCAGGAAAACCAAGCACAGTTCATAATTGTCAATATTCTTATAGATTTTTCGCAAAAATGCAGTACTTTTTAGGACGATTGTGCCTGCAGAGCGCATATCTAGCCCGGCACAGTCTGTGTAGTGTAAAGTGGGTCTGTGAAGGAGAGAATATGCGTGTAGCTATCATTGACGATGTTGCTCACGAGGCACAGCAGACTCGTGAACTTGTGCTCTCGTGTGATGGAAAATGCCAAATAGACATGTTTGATTCCGGCACTCAATTCGTGGAGTACATACTCGGTACAGCTCAGGTGAGCACAGCATCCGCCTCGGCGACCCACAGCTCGCGCACGGCCAATCTGGCACAAGCTTCCATCCAAAACTATGATGTGCTTTTTCTCGATATTGAAATGCCGGGTCTCGATGGCATTGAAACCGCGCGTAAGATTCGGGAATTCTCCTCTGAGATTATCATTATCTTCACCACGCGTATGGCACAGTATGCCGTAGCTGGATATACGGTGGACGCCGCGGGGTATCTCGTTAAGCCGATTACCGCAGAATCCTTCAGTCTCGTATGGCGCAAGATTACGCGCATTGTGCAGTCTCGATCAAGTACCCAAATTGCTCTGGAAACCACAGATGGCACGGTTTTTGTGGACACAGCCGATATTCATTTCGTGGAAGTGCGCTCGCATATGCTGTATTACCACACGCCTGCGCGCGTCTACACGGCTTGGAAAAGCTTAACTGTGGCGGCTCAGGAGTTAAAAGACCATAGTTTTGCGGCCATCAGCCGTTACGCGTTGATCAATTTAGCGCATGTGAGTAAATTCGATAATTCCACGGGTGATATTGAGGTGGCGGGGCATCTTTTGCATGTGTCACGCTCGAAAAAACGTGAAATTGCGGAACGTTTACTGGAATTCCACTCGAGGGCATAGGCTGCGATATGGATTTTGATTTTTTGACCTATCCTTTTGAAGTGCTGCTCGCCGTTTTCGTCATGTCGAGCCGGCGGCATATGCGCATCGGATGGCTGCCCAAAATCAAAGCGGCTGTGCTGTGTGCCCTCGTGTTGGCGGTGTATTTTTCCTTTGAGCTACTGCCAGCAGAAGTGTATACGCATCCGGAGCGCTATGGCGGCATATATTTCCCGCTGGCCAGCATTATGTACATCATTTTTGCGGTGTCCTTGGCGTATATCGTTTGGCAATTGTTTGATACATCGGGTATCGAAGCTCTCATTATTATGGCCATGGGCTACGGCGTACAGCATTCGAGCTACGCTCTCACCAAGGCGATGCTCATACCGTTCAGCAATCTCGCATCCCCGGCGATGATGGCTGGTGTACGGCTGGGCTTGGTGGGCATTTATTACATCGTGATTGCGCTGTGGCTGGTGCCGCGCTTTCATATTCGCGTCGAAGCTGTGCAGCACTCTATGCGATGGGTGTCGCTCAGCCTTTTCGTGCTAGTCAGCTCTATTGTTTTTAATCTGGTCTTGCTCTTGGATAAAAGCATTTATGTCATCGTCCCATCCATGGAATTTACCTTTAGAATTCTCGATTTCCTCTGCACGATTTTGGGTATTTCCGTGCTACTGCTGGTGTCTACCCGAGACAGGCTGATTAGCGATTTGGATATTTTGACCCAGCTGAACGAAGAAAAGATGAAGCATTACGAGCTGAGTCGCGAAAATATGGAACTGGTGAATGCAAAATTCCATGATGTGCGCAAAAGCCTCGCCTCTATTCGTGCCACGATTCAGGATTTGGACGGAGTAGAAGGCGTGGACTTGCCCGAAGAATCCATGCGCGAGCTGGAAAATGCCATACGCATTTATGATTCCATTTATGAAACGGGCAACGACCTCATCGATGCGATATTGACCGAAAAAAGCCTGTACAGCAGTGCGCACGGCATTACCTTTAATGCAATGGCCGATGGCGAGGCCTTCTCCTTCCTAGAGCCAGCGGAAATTTCGGCATTATTTGCCAATATTATCGATAATGCCATCGAAGCGGTGGAGCAGGTGGATGTGCCACAACAAAACAAAATTATCGAATTTAATGCGCACCTCTCTCAGGGATACGCCATTATCGAATCCTCAAATTTCTATAACGGAGAACTAAACATTTCGCCGAATAACGGTCTGCCGGTGACTTCTAAACGCGATAAACGCTTCCATGGCTATGGCATGCGTTCCATAGCCGCAGTGGTGCACGAACACAATGGAACGATAAAAATTAACGCCAATGCGCAGGATAAGATTTTTGAAATACGTGTGGTGATTCCACTGATGCTGTCCATTACTGCAGGAAAGAGTAGCGAACATCGGTAGTCCGTTGGAGGAAGGGGGAAATACATGATTATTATGGCTTTAGTTGAAGATACACCTGAAGATGCTGCCATCACGCGCGCCGCTATTGAGCGCTATGTGCAGCACAATCCAGAGGTCGATCCCATTCGCATCGACGAATTTAGCAATGCTCAAGACTTTTTAGACGCCGCCGTCTCCCATAATTTTGATTTGGTTTTCCTCGATATAGACATGCCGGGCGAGGATGGCCAAGGCATCAACGGTATGACAGCGGCAGCCCAATACCGTGCACAGGCATTATCTCATGAGACAATTCCGCTGATTTTCACAACGAAGGTCGCGCAGCTAGCTGTGCAAGGTTACGAGGTCAGCGCGGTGGGGTATCTCATCAAACCGTTTGACTATGCCAGTTTCGCGCTCGCCATGCGCCGTGCCATGGAGCAAATGAAACTCAACGCGGTGAACGTCACTATTACCGTCGTGTCCGCGGAGGGTACGCGTTTTATTTCTTCACGGGATGTTACACATATTGAGGTGCGCGACCATATGGTGTACATTCATCTGCGCGATGGCAGTGTGCAAACCATGTGGGGCACGCTCAAAGAACTCGTGGATAAGCTTCAGCAAGCGCAATTCATCCAGTGCAATAGATACGCCATTGTCAACCTGAATTATGTCACCGGCTTCAGTGATAAAGAGTTGACCATCCAAGGTAGCGAAGATCAGATGGTGTCGATTAGCCGAGGTCGCAAACAAGACGTGATGCGCGCTTTGCTTGCCTTCAAAGCTATTCGTTGACACCACACGACGAGCAAAAACTATCAAAGAAGATAACGATGCAGATTCTTGAATTTCTTCACACATGGATATGGCCAGGGTCCCTCTGGACCCCAGCCTTCCCGGGCACCTTTGTGGTATATCTGTTTGGCTGTACGCTCGTGTTTTCGCGCTCGTTACAATGGCGAGCATGGAAAGGCAATCAGCTTCGATGGATAGCACTGACGCTCTTTCTTGCAGCAACGACGGTGCTGAACGGTCCCGTCATTTACACAATGACTCCTTTAGGTGCCACCTCGGTGAGCTATTTTCCACTCTTGATTGAGTTGGTCATATTGATTTACTGTTTATACAATGTGACGGAATCCTCACGTACTCTCGTTACTGTGGTGGTTGCGATGGGATATGCTGTGGAGCATATAGCGGCTGATATAGTACAAATTCTTGGGAATATAGTGTATCAAACACAGTATGATGCGCGATTTGCCGATCCAACATATAAGGTTTACACCTTCCTGATTTATGCAACTATCGCTCTTTCTGTGTGGTTGGTGATTGGACGTAAAACCGTTGTCGACGAAGACGTCATCCACGATCGTAAACGGTGGATTGCCATATGTATCGTTGTGTTCTTCTTCGTGGTATTTGCAAATAGTTTTGGTTTTGGAATCATCGTATATCAACGTTTTTCGATTGTGGATTCGCAGTCTTTGGGTTTTCTCAGCGCTTTGCTTTTCACCTACGATGCTATTTGCTCGCTGATGATTCTCATAGTTTTGCTCGTGGTGTCCTCGCGCAATCATCTCATCCGCGAGGTGGAAGTACTCAACGATATTAACCGCCGTCAGCAGAAGCATTATGAAATAAGCCAAGAATATCGTGACATTATCAATATGAAAATGCATGATCTCAAGAAAAGTTTGGCGCATGAGGGTTCCAGCCAATTTAGCAATTCCCCTCAAACGGTCCGAGCTTTGCAGGAAACCCTGAAATCCTACGATGCGTTATTTCACACAGGGTCCTCTGCGGTGGACACCATTTTGAATGATAAAAGTTTGTATTGCGCGCACCGAGGCATTACGCTGCAGTGTCTAGTCAATGGTGCGGCCTTAAGCTTTATGGAAGAAGCGGATATTTACTCGCTGGTGGGAAATATCATGGACAATGCTATAGAAGCAGTAGAATCCATAGATTCTGATGAACTCAGTAAATCGATTATGCTGAATATTTCTCACGAAGGCACCATGATTGTTTTACGTGAAACAAACCAATTCAGCGGTGATATTGTGGAGAAAAACGGCGTGATTCAATCAAAAAAGGATGACGCTACAAATCATGGCTTTGGCATGCGATCCGTACAGTTTGTCGTACGCAAATACGGCGGGCAGATGTCGTTTAGTACGGACAATAACACCTTCGATTTAACGATTATTCTCCCGGCTCACAGTAATTAAATAAATGACTACATAAGGTGCAGTTCACGAAATCCACGACTACAGATGGCGTAAACACACTGAAAAAACGAAGCTTTTTACGCATCCTTGATTATACAAGCTCATAATCAAGGAGGAGAGATGAGTAACGAAATTCCACGCCGTCGTGGACGAGTAGGCAGAGTTATAAAAACTGTTGTATCCGTGGTCGTTGCAGGTGCATTTATCATGGGTGCTACGGCCATTGCCGGTGTGCAGAGCAATAAAATGATTGGAAGCCTAGTTGGCTTGTACAGCAATTCTGTTGATAATTCGAAAGCTCAAACCGATGGTTTAGATCTGAATTATTACAAGACCCAGTACACCACGGAAACGATTAAAGCGGCAGAAGAGGATTTAGCCAACCGCATTGCTGGGGAAGGCACAGTATTGCTGAAAAATGAGGATGCGAACTTGCCGCTGGCGCAAGGCACAAAGGTGAGTTTCTTCTCGGTTAATTCCAGCACAAAGCAAGCTGCAGGAAGCGCGCTTGCTAGTCTGGCGGGTGGTTCAGGTCCGTCGTTAAGCGATATTTTTACCAAAGCAGGTTTAAGCGTCAACAGTACGCTCTGGGATTTCTATAATTCCGATGAGGTTAAGGACTATGGTCTGGCTGCGGGATCTCTGAACTTCGGCGATGGGGAAGACTTTTCAATCAATGAAGTACCCCTGTCCAAGCTCCAAGACAAGGATGGTCTCCTACAGTCCGCACAGGGCACCCTGCCCGTATTTGTGTGGTCGCGCGTGGCGGGCGAAGGTCGCGATATGCCACGCTCTATGTACAATCATGCCACCAAGGATGAGGATAAAAGCAAGTCCTATCTAGAGCCGGATTCCACAGAAATGGAAGTGTTGAAGTATTTGAACGACAACTTCGACTCTATTACCTTGCTCGTCAAGTCGAATGCGGCGCTGCAGCTGGACTGGCTCAAGGATTATCCACATATTAAGTCGGTTGTGCTTGCAGAAAGCTTTAATGATTCTCTCGGGCAGGTGTTTACCGGTGAGATGAATCCATCGGGTAAGACGGTGGATACCTTCGAAGCGGATGCGTTGCAATCGGCTGCTGCTCAGAACTTCGGTGACTATGAATACACCGATAGTCAAGGAAATCTGACAAATTACAACTACGTCGACTACAAAGAAGGCATTTATGTAGGCTATCGTTACTACGAAACGCGCTATTTTGACAAGGTTATGAATCAGGGTAATGCAGGCGATTTTGATTACGCTGAGCAGGTCGTGTATCCCTTTGGTTATGGTCTGAACTACAGCACATTTGATCACCGCAATTTTGCGCTGAATTCTTCCGATGCTAACACCTTTACAGCCACCGTAGACGTGACAAACACCGGATCTGTAGCGGGCAAAGATACGGTTGAAATCTACATGCAGTCGCCATATACGGATTACGACAAGACCCATGGCGTAGAAAAATCAGCTGCTGAATTGGTCGGTTTTGCAAAAACCGAGGAGCTTCAGCCAGGACAAACGCAAACTGTCACTGTGTCTATCACAAAAGACGTGATGAAGGCTTATGATGCACGCAATGCGCGCACGTATATCCTCGATGCGGGGGATTATCTCTTCACGGATGGCCGCAATGCGCATGATGCAGTCAATAATTTCTTGGCCTATGCGGGTAAAAGCACCGCAGATGGCATGACGGCTGAGGGCAACGCACAAGCTGTAGCTGTGTATACTCCTGCAAATACAGATGTGGACACGCAAACCTACGCGGTGGATAGTGTAACGGGTGAAAAAATTACCAATCAGCTGGATGATGCTTTGGGCGATGGCACCTACTTAACGCGCAATGACTGGGTGGGCACCTTCCCTCAGCATGATGGTGAAGCCTCCTCTCAGATTTCCACCTGGGGTAACGAGATTAACTCAGCAGATGGAAAATCCTACACTTACACCAAGCAGGCTTCGGATGCCTTGCTGGACAAGCTGAAGGCGCATGCCTCGGGTAATACCGAAAATCTGACAGCAACGCCTGTTTTTGGTCAGAAGAATGGCAAAACGCTGATTGAATTGCGTGGATTGTCCTTCGATGATGAGGCGTGGGATAGCCTTCTGGATCAGCTTACTGAGGAGGAGTACAAGGAGCTCATTGGCAACTCGGGATACGGTGTGTCTGCCATTAAGTCCATTAATTCTCCATTTAACTATGAGGCTGATGCAGCAAATATGTGGGTGTATGGTGCTGTGCGATACGCGTATCCACAGATTATGATGCTCTCTCAAAGCTACAACACAGATTTGGCTAAGGAATTCGGTGAGCTACGTGCGGATGAGGCACTGCTCGGCCAAGTTGCGGGCATGTACGCGCCTTCCATGAATATCCATCGCACGCCATTCTCGGGCCGCAATGGCGAGTACTACTCCGAAGATCCTATACTGACCTCGCTCATGTCTCAGCCAGAAATTCAGGCTCTGACGGATAAGGGCATTTACACCTACGTAAAGCACTTTGCCTTCAACGATCAGGAAAATCACCGCGGCGACCGTCCAGGTCAAATGTCTATCGCTACTTGGCTGAATGAACAGTCCGCACGTGAGATTTATATGAAGCCATTTGAGGATAATCTCAAGCTGACAAATACGGTGTCTTATGTGAAGCAAAATGCGGATGGTACTTATGAGCAGGCAGAAAGCACCATGCGTGCAACCCGCGGCATTATGACCTCCTTCAACCGTGTGGGTGCTACCTGGACAGGTGGAAGCTACAATTTGCTCACGAAGATTGTGCGCACGGAATGGGGCTTTGACGGCGCTATCATCACGGATAATGCCAATACGGGTGTCTTTATGAGCAGTACGCAAATGATTGAAGCTGGCGGCGACATCAAACTGCTCAATGCGAAGGACCCAACGGGTGAAAGCCTGGATGTGTCTGATCCTGCCGTCTACCCATATGCGCGCGCTGCCGCTCATCGTTATCTGTACACCGTGGCGAATTCTCGAGCGATGAATGGAGCCATGCCAGGCTCTGTCTTTAAGACCACGAATGGTTTGCTGACCATCGCTCTGGCTGTACGTACAGTTCTGTATCTGCTGGCTGCTGTGCTGATCTTCTTCAGTGTGTGGCGTCATATTCCTCGCACTATTGACCGCGTCCATGCGCGCAAAGCACGCAAGAAGGCGAGAAGGTTGGAGCGAAAGGCCGCTAGAGCTGCGAAACGGTCATAAAATACCTTAGACCAGAGAGGGGAGGTGATGTATCTGTCAGAGAGCTTCACTTGCAACTCATAACTCATAAAACAATGGGGCGAAGCACCGTGTGGTGTTTCGCCCCATTGTAAGAGAAGAGAAAGAGAGAGAAGAAGGTATTAAATTTTCTATATTCAATTATCTTCGGGAGGTGCTGCTGATCTTGGTGAAGAGTAGCTCTTCCTTGCATGTTTATATATAACCGCTCGTTCCTGAGCAACACACCCGAAGAAAGCTGTGCAAAGTCTGAGAGTTTTGTAACGCGAATGTGGAGACGGCTGATCCACTCGGTAAAAGGGTGCGTTCAAAGCGAAATTCAAGAGCGGAAACGCCGCAGAATAAGCGAAAGCTCCTGATTCTCAGAGGAATCAGGAGCCGCTTGAATTTTCCCTAAGCTATTTAGCTTAATTCACATCATACACTATTTTTTTAAAGTGTGCTACACGCGTGTGAGTTTTCTGTGAATACGATGAGGCTTAGATGCTTCTTCGCCCAATCGAGCCACTTTATTTTCCTGATAGGCTTGGAAGTTTCCTTCAAACCAGAACCAGCGTGCAGGATTTTCGTCATCGCCTTCCCATGCAAGGATATGGGTAGCGATGCGGTCGAGGAACCAGCGGTCGTGGGAAATAACTACTGCGCAGCCCGGGAATGCTTCCAAAGCATTTTCAAGGCTTTCCAGTGTTTCTACATCCAAATCGTTCGTAGGCTCATCGAGCAGGAGCAGATTTCCACCCTGCTTCAATGTCAATGCCAGATTCAAACGATTGCGCTCACCACCGGAGAGCACGCCGGTCAACTTCTGCTGGTCAGAGCCTTTAAATCCGAAGCTGGCCACATAGGCGCGGGTCGGCACTTCGACGCCACCCACTTCGATGTAGTCCAAACCATCGGAGACGGCTTCCCACAAGTTTTTATTTGGATCCAAACCTTCACGGTTCTGGTCCACATAAGAAATCTTGACGGTTTCACCCACATTGAGCTCGCCACTGGTCAGCTCTTCTAAGCCCACAATCGTCTTGAAGAGGGTCGTCTTACCCACACCGTTAGGGCCGATGATACCCACGATGCCGTTGCGTGGCAGTGTGAAGCTCAAATCATCGATGAGCACACGGTCACCAAATGCCTTATGGATATGCTTGGCTTCCAAAACGGTAGAGCCCAAACGTGGCCCTGGTGGGATCTGAATTTCGGAGAAGTCCAGCTTCTTGGAATTGCGTGCTTCCTGCTCCATCTGGTCGTAACGCTCCAGACGAGCCTTATTCTTAGCCTGACGACCCTTAGGAGAAGTGCGTACCCATTCGAGCTCGCTCTTCAAACGCTTGGCCAGCTTAGCGTCCTTTTGACCCTGCACTTCCAAACGCTTTGCCTTGGTTTCCAAATAGGTGGTGTAGTTACCCTTATAAGGGAAGAGCTGACCGCGATCCACTTCGCAAATCCACTCCGCTACATTGTCCAAGAAGTAGCGGTCGTGGGTGACGGCCAAAACAGCACCAGGGTAGTTGTGCAGGAATTGCTCCAGCCACAAAATCGACTCAGCATCCAAATGGTTAGTAGGCTCATCGAGCAGGAGCAAGTCTGGAGCTTCCAGCAAAAGCTTGCACAAGGCTACACGACGACGCTCGCCACCGGAAAGTACGGTCACCGGCGAATCCGGATCAGGGCACTGCAATGCATCCATTGCCTGTTCAATCTGATTATCCAAATCCCATGCATTCTTGGCGTCGATTTCTTCCTGAAGCGCGCCCATCTCCGCCATCAACGCATCGAAATCTGCATCCGGCTCTGCCATTTCCAAACCAATATCGTTAAAACGCTTGATCTTGGCGTACAAATCACCATATGCCAAGCGCACGTTTTCGATTACAGTCTTATCCTCATCCAAAGGAGGTTCCTGCTGCAAAATACCTACGCTATAGCCGGGAGTAACACTTGCCTCACCATTGGAAACAGTCTCCGTGCCAGCCATAATTTTCAGCAGGGTAGACTTACCCATACCGTTAGGGCCAACCACGCCTATCTTTGCGCCAGGCAAAAAGTTCAAGGTAACGTTATCCAGAATAACGCGATCGCCAAAAGCCTTGCGCGCGTTAATCATCTGATAAATAAACTCAGCCATTGTGTCCTATTCATTCAATAATTCGCGGAAGTGCAGATGTGTAGAAAATCGAAATGAAACCACACATTGAAAATTGCACATAATCCCTTTAATTTTCTCATAAAAACCAGACAGTGCAACTGCGGGGAGGGTACTGTCGTACAGAAGAAATAAAGCGGTCTTCGCAGGGGAAGAACTGGAGAAGTAGTGAGCACAATTTCACGTGAAATTGATAACAGCTTATAAATTATGCCGATGGCAATTTTAGCCCTTTTCTCTAGCTGAAGCAAGCATCCCTCCTTTAAACTAGACAACGGTTAATTATGTTTAGAGGAGAGAAACATGTTTGAAAAAGCTCCCGCTTCTACAGGAAAATTCACGCGTTTCAAAAAAATCGCAATCGCAGGCATCGCTGGTCTGGTAGCTCTCGCGCTCGCAGCATGCAACACTTCATCTTCGACTTCAAGTGATGCGCAAGTAGATTCATCCGCCATTATCACCGTCAATAGTGTGGAACCAACTGGCGAACTTTTGCCAGGAAACGTTTCAGATACGGCCAGCTGGAAGATTGCAACCCAGCTTTTTGACGGTTTGGTGACCTTCACCAATAAGGGTGATTTGGTGATGGACGAAGCTGAATCCATCACACCAAACGAGGACGCATCCGTATACACCATTAAGCTCAAGGATGGCCTGACCTTCTCCAACGGTGAAGCCATTACCGCAAATACTTATGCGCGTGCATGGTCCTACGCGGCAAATGTCACTAATGCTTTAGTGGGTGCGTCTATTTTTGCAAATATTAAGGGCTACGACGACCTGCAGGTCGAAGGTGTGGACGCAAACGCTCAGCTGTCCGGCTTGAACGTGGTAGATGACCACACACTGGAAGTTACCTTGAATGCTCCAGATTCTTCCTTTGAATACAAGGTCGGCGATGTGGCATTCTTGCCAATTCCTTCCGTAGCATACGATGATATCCACGCGTTTGGAAAGAATCCAAACGTATCCAACGGGCCATACGTATTGGATGCATGGAACCCAAACAAGGACATCAAGCTCAAGAAGAACACCGCATATAACGGTGTGCGTACCCCGAAGAATGGTGGCATCGACTACGTCGTTTATGATTCCTTGGATACCGCTTACTCGGATTTGCAGGGTGGAAACTTGGATGTGCTCGACGCCATCCCTACTTCCGCGCTCGCGGATTACCAGTCGGACTCTAGCATTCAGGCATTCTCCGATGGCTCCTCTGCATTTAAGTCCATCACCATTCCACAAAGCCTTGCGCACTTCCAGGGTGAGGAAGGTGCATTGCGTCGTCAGGCAATTTCTTATGCCATCGACCGCGAAGGCGTCATCGACAAGATTTTGAGCGGCGCAGCCACACCAGCTACAGACTTCTTGGCTCCGGTCATCAAGGGCTACTCGACGTCTTTGACCGGCAATGAAGTCCTCAAGTATGATGCTGCAAAGGCGAAGGAACTCTGGGATCAGGCAGATGCCATTTCCCCATGGGAAGGCACCTTCTCCATCGCCTATAATGCGGATGGTTCCTACAAGGCATGGGTGGATGCTGTAGCAAACTCTATTTCTAACGCATTGGGCATCCAGGCACAGGGCGAGGCTTATGCTACAAATAAGGACTTCGCCACCGCCGTGAACCAGCGCCAGATCAACGGAGCATTCCGCTCCGGTCTGCAGTCCGACTATCCACACCCTGAGGGCTACCTCTTCCAGGCGTATGACTCTGCTTCTGCAGATGGCAAGGGCCTGAACAATGGCGACTACAAGTCCGCTGAATTCGATCAGTACATGGATACAGCCGCAGCTCAGACCAATCTGGACGATGCTATCAAGACGTACCAGGAGTCCGAAGAGCTCTTGCTCAAGGATCTGCCTGTAATTCCATTGTGGTATGACAATGTGAGCGCCGGTGCAGGTAAGGATATGACAACGGTAAAGTTTAACTACATGGGCTTGCCTTCCTACTACGAACTGGAAAAGGCTAAGTAAGCTAGAAAATAACATGGTACGCATCCTTGCGTGAGTGCTGGGGATCTTTGTGTGGGTAAACACGGAGGTCCCCATTTTCTTTATTTTTTGCTACACTGAAGTTCGTGACTTCACGTGCATGGCTTTGTCCCTCTGCCCGTGGCTCAAGTACACGAGGATGGGACTGTAGCTCAGTCGGTTAGAGCAAACGACTCATAATCGTTGGGTCCAGGGTTCAAGTCCCTGCAGTCCTACCATCAAAATCCCACTGGTCGTATGTGATTTAGTGGGATTTTTTATGCATTGAGGGGCTATAAATAGCCGAGTCTGGCATGAATCTGGTGTGTCGAAGTGGCGTGAAAAGAAGAGCTCTGCTGTTGATCAGCCGTGGGCATAAAACTGGTTCACCTGCTCTCTTGAAAAATCTTCCAATTAATTGAAGTTGATAATGTGCAATCTCGGGAAGTATTTTTGTGAAAAGCGCGAAAACTGGAGGTATTGTTGCGAAACATTCAGTGTGCCCTTTGGTTAATCCAAGAGAACCAGATTTTGAAGGCTTTTATATTTCGGCGCTTACACTATAATGAGAACCGTATATTTTCCGGTATCGAAAGAGGGTCGAATGGCGGGATATCTTTTAGCGAACTTTCGAAGCTGTCGTTAGAGGCTTTCAGAAATCTCATCCGCTGCTGTGGTGTTTTTTGAATAGTAGTACAAAAAACTAAGCGAGGTGCGAGTGGAGAAATTTCTAAGTATTTCATAAAATCTTCAATAAGTTAATATGATGTGAGTTGTATCACATTGTGGAGTGTTGACTTTATTAAAAAAAGTTTATGAAGTATAAATATATGAACGAGGGTTTTTAGAAGCATTAACGACGAGATGTTGTTAACACAATAATCAGATGCAAGTTTTGACGATTAACTTGCATCACCCATCAAAAACTAAATTTTAATTTTCGAGGGTTATGTGAACTCGGATGGGTTCACGCAAGAGAAAAAATCGCGGGGGGGGGGGGTGCCTAATGCGTAATGCCAAGAATGGCAAAGACTGTAAGCAGTCCGCATTAAACGTAAAGTCGACGAAAATACGCACTACCTTCACCGATGGCACATTTGACAATGTGCAGAGGATAAATCGGGGATTTTAGACAATGCGCAGACTAAAGGTAAGCATCAAATTCATCATAATGTCATTCTTTTTGATGACATTAGCGGTTATAGCAAGTGTTATTCCTTCTGGCTCTACGCAAAAGGCAGTAGCTGCTACTGACGCTTGCACAGTTAATGACTCCGGGTATTCCGTTACACCAAGTACGGCAAATACGAAATATGCTGAGACAGATGATGGGTACTATACATTTGCGGTCCTAAAGATTTCGCAAGCCCCTGAAGGGGCATCTAGCACAGATACAAATTGGTATTATACATACTCGATTCTGCGCTCAGCTGCGCAGACCAGCTACACAACTTCCCAAACGATTCAAGTTCGAGTACGAGTTTGGTACGATGACGGTAAGGGTACCTTTGAAAGTGCTGGCACCACTTCTTACACGATTGCAAATACGAACAGACAAACATCTTCTTTGACAATGTCAATCCCAGGTATTGGCTCGTCTCCTGCAGTTAATATTTCAACTCAGCTTGGAGGTAACCGTGCAGCAACCATTGCTATAGGAACCAATAACGGTTACTTATTTACGAATGTTTATCGGTACAATACAGAGACTCCTGATGCATCAAATCTGAACTCCATCCAGGTAAATGTGCCAAGACTTATTCAGCAGACAACGAATTATTACGATATAGAGACCAATGAGAAAATTGCTGATCAATGTCTGCAAGTTGGCTTGGATGAAGATACCTATACAACTGCGCCTATTAATATCAATGGATACACTTTGGTCAAAGAATTGATGCCAAATAATCAAAATGGAACTTTTCAAACTCTTAACAAGAGTGTAAATGACACGACTGTCTTCTATCGGGCTCTACAAACCGTTCAGGGGTATGCTTGGCTAAAGTTTGAGAAAAACGCGGATGCAACTGTGAATGTTTCTGGTTGGTTCCTCCATCGTGGAGGCTCAGCAGACGAAAATGCTAGTCAACCGCTGTGGGACACAATGCCACCTACTGACTATGATTTTGACACTAACCCTGATAATTATCCTATTTCTACGGAGCCTGTACCTCAGACAGGGTCACAGGATGTAATAGTTCCAATAGTTTGGGGGCATTACGATTCTAATGGTAAACAAGTGAATGGCACTCTCCTTACTATGCCGCGAGTGTTAGAAAACTGGGATTTTACTTGGCCACTTTTGTTACGAGCTGCAATCTACTCTGATGATAAAAGCCCTGCGACTGATACTGGATATCATCTTCTGCTTCGTTTCTCGGAGTCAAGCCCTATCCGTGTTAGATACTACTATGCGAAACCACGCTTTAGTGTGTCCAAGACAACCGAAGACGACAAAGCCATTCTTGACAGCTCCACTAAAACTGTGACACGCACTTACCAGGTAACCGTCAACAATGTGGGATACGTGGAGGGCACCTCTGATGCTATTTACGACACCCCTTCTGTGCCTCAAGGCTTCAGCATTGCTAGTGTGACCGTGGACGGCACCCAAGTTTCTGCGGAGAGTGACGGAAGCTATAAAATCAGTGACGGCGTCACCCTGACCAAGGGTAAAGAACAGACCTCATCTGGAACAACTACTATTGACTCCCATCAGACCTTTACTGTGGTAGTCACGTATAACTTTGACAGCTCGCAGCTGACCCATTCCAGCGTGGGTCTGTTGGAGCAGTGCCAAACGGGTGAGACCCCAGATTCAGCAAAGGGCTTCTACAACGCCGTCACCATGGATAATGATTTCGATGGTTCTGCAAACAATAACGCCTGCTCACCAGGCGTTGTGCAGGCTGACGCTACGTGGGAAAAGGTTGATCCTTTCGGTAACGATGTATCAGGTGCGACATTTACGCTTTACGGCGATGATGTAACTTTGAGCAGTGGTTCGGATACCTATTCTAGTGTGGTTATTGCAGACTGTACCGTCGAAAGCTCGTGCAGTAGCAATGCTTTCCAGGACCAAGATGCGGGTGCTGGCCAATTCCGCATCATGGGTCTTCCCGTAGCCACCGAGGACTGGGCAGAGGGTGCCACGGAAGGCCTTGGCATCTACGTCGTAGAAACAGGTGTGCCATCGTACTACAACGCAAACGAAGCTGATGCAAAGCTCTACTTTAAGCTGGATTTTGCTACGTTGAGCTACCGCCTGATTTCGCGCACGGCTAATGGTAAAGATACCGTTACGAGCGACGGCAAGGTCGTCAATTATCCAAATACGTACACCATCGAATGGCGTAAAGGTAATGAGTCTAATCAGCTCATAGCGGGAGCTCGTTGGCAAATTACGGGCGGACCATTTACCACGCCACTAGAAGTTGTGGACTGCGTTGTATCCGATACCTCGGATTGCGCCGGTCAAGCGGTGGATGCGGACTACTATGATACGGATACCCGTGACGGCATCATTTCCATCAAGCTGCCATTGGGCAATTACACGTTGAAGGAAATTCAAGCGCCAGATGGGTACTTGCTCAGCGATGCCACGTATGACTTCACCGTTACACCTCAAGGTGGCGTGATCAATAACGGTAATCGCATTATCAATAAGCGCATTCCTGTGCCAAACATTCCGCTTACCGGAGGTTTGGGTTCCGATATGTTCCTCATTGTTGGAGGAGTATTCGTAGCCATTGCTGGAGCTTTTGAAATCGTGAGAAGAAAAACTCGCAGTCAAAAGAGGGCAAGTGACAACGTCACACAATAAAAGATTTTCAATCCATCAACCAACCAAAGAGGAGGGAAGAACTCTGATGGACAAATTGAAGCAATTCAGCCAGCGCCTCGCCGCTGGGGTTGGACTTGTAGTCATTGCAGCTGCAAGCCTTACCACCTTGGTGCCTGCAGCAACCGCTGCCGACTATACGGTGGGCAACATCGATGCTGACTCAACAGGTTCGATTATTATCCACAAGCATGTCACCGGTAGCCAGACCGCGGATGGTACTGCTGATGGTAAGACTGTAACCGGTGGCACCGGAGTAGAAGGCGTAGTGTTCACTGCGTATAAGTTCAACGATATTGACCTGACTACTAATGCTGGTTGGGATACAGTGAAGAACTTGAGCATTCCAGTAGATGCATGTGGCACAGACTTCGCCACACCCGCTGTCTCCGGTCAGACCTTCGGTACGGGCACTGCGGCACCAGCGACGGATGCGAACGGTGACTCCACCATTAGCAACTTGGCTGTAGGCGCATATCTCGTCTGTGAAACCTCCGCACCTACTAATGTGGTGGCAAAGGCAGCTCCATTCTTGGTGACCATTCCTTTCCCAAACAACTCCAAAAATAGTGCAAGTTCTAACGATGGTTCTTGGCTCTACAACGTAAACGTGTATCCAAAGAACTCCATCGTAGAAGCACCAACTAAGGGTCAGGTTGTGACCAACAATAGTATCCAGGATGGCGCCGATATCGATTATCCAGTAACCGTCAAAGTGCCGCAGATTCAGACGACTGATAGCTTCAAGTACTTCATCGTGTCTGATCCGTTGGATTCTCACTTGTCTGATGGTAAAGTAAAATCCGTGCAGATTGATGGCGTAGATGTGCCAGCCGCAAACTATGTCACTACTACCGATGGCAACACCGTCAGCGTCGGCTTCACGAGCACCGGTCTGGAGTACTTGCGTGGACAAGCAAACAAGTCCATCATCGTGACCTTCACCGCTACTGTAAACTCCATCCCATCTGATGGCGTTATTCCTAACACCGCATACTTCTATGTAGATACGCAGACAGGCTCTACTCCTCCAACACCACCAACCACTCCTCCAGACACTCCACCAACACCAACCAACACGGTGAAGTCTTCTTGGGGCGATGTGAAGATTCGTAAGGTCGATAGCGATTTGAGCGATTCCAAGGTATTGGAAGGCGCAAGCTTCCAGATTTACCCAACTAAGACCAGTGGTAATTTTGCTGCTACCTGCACCATCGATGATATTGATAAGGAAGCGGGCCCAATTACCGTAGGCAATACGAACACCTTCACTTCTGATAGTAACGGTATCGTTTCTATCGCAGGTCTCTTGGTAGACCAGAAGATTGGTGCTACTGGCGACACCAACGTAACTTTGGATCACACATCTCGTTGCTACGTGTTGGTAGAAACCGCAGCACCTGCCGGTTACACCACACCTACGGGTACCGCTGCTTATACTGCATTGACTGTCAAGGCTGGTCAGACAGCGGAAAGCACTGTAGATGCAGAAGTCAAGAACACGAAGTCTACCGTTCCAAACCTGCCATTGACTGGTGCAAACGGTCGTTTGCTCCTGACCATCGCAGGTGGCGCTCTTGTTGCCTTCGCATTCGGATACGTTCTCTATGCACGCAATAAGAAGAACAAGGAAAATGCTTAAGATTCTGCCGAATCAGCAGTAAGTATTTCATGCACAGGTGGTGAAGTACCTTAGGGTGCTTCACCACCTTGTGTGTCATTACGGAGAAAAAATGCCAACTACTACCACACCAAGTTCCCCAGCACAGGATGCTCAGCCTGCTCAGAAGCGTCCTTGGAAGCTAACGCTTACGGGTCTTATCCCGGCGGTGAGTGCAATAATTGGCGTTCTCCTCTTTTTATATCCGAATGTAGCTGCGTGGTTTTCGCAGTACAATCAGTCGCAGGTGATCACCGGTTACAATCAGCAGGTGAAAAACGTACAACCGGATGCGGCAACGCAAATTCGTGAAGCGAAAGCATACAATGCGGCGCTCACGTCGGGTGCAATTTACAATGCTTTATCCAATATTCCTATCGGCTCGGGCGCAGCTTCGGATTCTGATTTGGAGTATAACAAACTCTTAAATGTGAATGACTCGGGTCTGATGGCACGCCTGCAAATACCGTCCATCGATCTGGATCTTCCTATTTACCACGGCACCAGCGATGTCGTCTTGGAGGAAGGCTTAGGCCATCTGGAAGGCACCTCGCTGCCGGTGGGTGGCGTGGGTACGCGCACGGTTATAACCGGACATCGCGGTCTTGCGAACGCGCTGATGTTTACGAACCTCGACAAGGTGAAAGAAGGCGATACTTTCACTTTTGAAGTGCTCGACCAAGTGCTGACCTACAAGGTAACGAATATTAAGGTCATTGATCCAGATCAGACAGAGGAGCTGAGGGCGGATCCAAGCAAGGATTTGGCTACCTTGGTGACCTGCACACCGTTGGGCATTAATACCCAACGCATCTTGGTGACGGGTGAGCGCATCGAGCCAACGCCGGCCAGTGATGTGCAGCGTGCCCAAGAAAATCCTGCAATTCCGCGCTTCCCTTGGTGGGCGGTGTGGATAGCCTTAACCTTCATCCTCGCGGGCGTGTATGTGTGGCGTACGGGTTATCAGCCAGTTGCCCAGCCTGCGCAGAAGCAGAACTCAGCTGCGGCACCAGTAGTGAACGACGCAGACAATGAGCAGTCTGCCGAGCTGGCGGATAAGCTGGAAGAGCTTAGCGACGACAGCGCAGGTAGTGTAGAGAGCCCGCAGTAATAATCCTTGTCAGCCCTTTCGCCTGAGGTGAAAACAAGGGCGATTCACGCGCATGGGAATAAAACCGGACTTGGGGGTGTTGCTCCCCATGAATAGTAAATGAGAAGTTGCATCGTCTACTATTGTGAGTATAATAATCTCGGTTCGCCGGTTCACGCATGATACAAGGTTATGCGACCCGGGTTCCTTAGTTCCATAGGAGATATTATGAAGCAGGGTATTCATCCTGAATATGTAGCAACTGAAGTTGTATGCTCTTGCGGCAACCACTTCGTTACCCGTTCTACCGTAAAGAGCGGTCATATCACTGCAGACGTTTGCTCTCAGTGCCATCCTTTCTACACTGGTAAGCAGAAGATTCTCGATACCGGTGGCCGCGTTGCTCGCTTCGAAGCACGTTACGGCAAGAAGAACTAGCTCTTGCATAAACGTCAACCAGTGCTTGAACTCCTTAGGGATGCATCAAGCACTGGCTGACGTTTTTTTATACGTATAATTAAGCGTAGAACATACTTACAGATTTATTGGTATAAACAACAGGAAGGCACACACCAGTGGCATCTGTTAATCAGTTCCCGGCAGCGCAGACTGCTCTTGAGGAATACAAAAATATCGAAACTCAGATGAGCCAACCTGATGTGGCATCCGATCCAGATAAAATTCGCAAGCTCGGCCGTCGTCATGCGGAGCTGGGACAGATTGTATCTGCATACCAGCAGTACTTAGATATTGCAGAAAATTTGGAAGCTGCTCAGGAACTCGCGCATGAAGATGCGGATTTCGCTCAAGAAGCCGAGCGTTTAAGCAAAGAACTGCCTGAGGCGGAGGAAAAGCTGCGTAAGGCTTTGATTCCACGCGATCCAGATGATGCATCCGACACCATTATGGAAATTAAGGCGGGCGCCGGTGGCGAAGAGGCTGCTCTCTTTGCGGGCGATTTGCTGCGCATGTACACGCGTTATGCGGAAAAGCGTGGATGGACCTACGAAATTCAGTCCCAGAACGGCACCGAGCTCGGTGGTATCAAGGACGTGCAGATTGCATTCCGCACCAAGGGCACGGTAGCACCTGCAGACGGCGTGTGGGCGAGCCTCAAGTATGAGGGTGGCGTACACCGTGTACAGCGCATCCCAGTTACCGAATCTCAGGGACGTATCCAGACCTCCGCAGCGGGCGTTATTGTCTTCCCAGAAGCGGAGGATGACAACGACGAAATCGAAATCGATCAGAAAGATTTGAAGATTGATATCTTCATGTCGTCCGGTCCGGGTGGACAGTCTGTGAATACCACGTATTCTGCTGTGCGTATGACCCACATCCCTACGGGCATCGTGGTATCCATGCAGGATGAGAAGTCGCAGATTCAAAACCGTGCGGCCGCGCTGCGTGTGCTCAAGTCCCGTTTGCTGGCGATGAAGCATGAGGAAGAAGCTGCCGCGGCAGCAGATATGCGTCACTCTCAGGTGCGCACCTTGGACCGCTCAGAGCGTATCCGTACGTACAACTTCCCAGAAAACCGTATCGTCGATCATCGCACAAACTATAAGGCCTACAATTTGGATGCCGTGCTGGATGGCGATTTGCAGGCGGTGATTGATTCGGATATCCAGGCTGATGAGGCTGCACGTTTGGCTAGCCAAAACGGTGAAGACTAAGGGTAGTCGTTCATGAGGGAACTGACACCGGATATGCGTGTGCGCACTGTGCTTTCGCAGTGCGCACACGCATTATTGGAAGCGGGCGTGGGCAGCGAGGCGGATCAAGCCGCAGACCGCAAGAAGATTGCAGAGCATGAGGTGATGTACCTCCTGGCGGAGGCGTGTGGAGCGAGCATGTCCGCTCTGCGTGGTGCCGTGCTGGTGGATAAAAGCCTAGGGCAGATTGCCGATGCTACACACATCCACCGTTTCCAGCAGTGGATGGAGCGACGTCTACGTCGCGAACCTCTGCAATACATCGTGGGGCATGCACCTTTTCGTTTCCTCGAGGTGGAAGTGGGCGAGGGCGTTTTTATCCCACGACCAGAAACGGAGCTGCTCATAGATGCTGCCCTCGAGTACGCCGCTGAGCTGAAAAATCAAAAGCCGCGTATCGTCGATTTGTGTGCAGGCTCGGGTGTGTTGGGTCTGAGTGCCGCCACGGAAATTCCGCACAGCACAGTATGGGCAGTAGAACTTTCACCACAGGCCTTCACTTATGCACAAAAAAACGCCCACACACTCGACGCTACAAATTACTCGGTTATGTGTGCCGATGCTACGGATAAGCAAACTTTGAGCGAACTAGATGGCACAGTAGATATCGTGCTCAGCAATCCGCCATACGTCCCACTAAGAGACGTCCCAGAGCAGATAGAAACGCGTGATTATGATCCCGAGCTGGCGCTCTATGGGGCGAGTGAGGATGGTATGCGCATACCAGAGCTCATCCTGCGCAGGGCGTATGACTTGCTCACACCGGGTGGTTTACTCCTCATGGAGCATGACTGGCAGCAGGGCGCTGCGACGAGAGAGGTAGCAGACAGGCTCGGATATAGCCACTATGCTACAAAGTGTGACTTTTCGCTTAAAGATAGGTATCTGAGCGCCTTAAAATAAGAGGTGGTGAGTTGGGCGTTTCGTATAAGGCTGTCCCAGCTTTTGCCTCATATGGAGAGGAGTCATCATGAAGTATGCACAATTAGGTCATACAGATATTAATGTTTCCCGCATTTGTGTAGGTGGCATGTCCTTTGGACAGCGCTTTGAAGATTTCCATGCATGGACGCTAGATCAGGGTGCAACCACAGCCGTTATCCGTCAGGCGCTGGACTTAGGCGTGAATTTCATCGATACGGCCAATGTTTACTCGCATGGTACGAGTGAGGAATTCATCGGCTCGGCACTGAAAAATCTGGGTGTAAAGCGTGAAGACGTCGTGCTCGCTACCAAGGTATATTTCAACGAAGGCAAGCTGTCCAAGCAAGCTATCGAGCGTGAAATTGACGGAAGCCTCAAGCGTTTGGGCGTGGATTACGTGGATCTTTATCAGATTCATCGCTTTGATTATGACACGCCTATCGAGGAAACCATGGAAGCCTTGGATGGCTTAGTGAAAGCGGGCAAGGTGCGCGCATTGGGAGCCTCGGCTATGTACGGCTACCAGTTCCACAATATGCAGATTGCCGCAGAAAAGAACGGCTGGACGCTCTTTTCCACCATGCAAAATCACTACAATCTGCTGTATCGCGAGGATGAGCGCGAACTCATTCCTGTATGCCAGCAGTATGGTGTTTCCTTGGTGCCTTATAGCCCACTGGCCGGTGGCCACTTGACGCGCCCAACCTGGCATGATGAGCACTCTTTGCGCGACCAGACGGATAAAGTTTCACGTCAAAAGTACGATGCCGCTCGGGAAAACGATGAAGCGATTATTGCGCGCGTGCATGAGATAGCGGAGCGTTATGGCGTGTCTATGGCCCAAGTGTCTTTGGCATGGCTGGCAGCGCAGGGTGTGACGGCTCCTATCGTGGGCGCTACCAGTGCGAAGCATTTCGAAGATGCTGTGCATTATGTGGATCTCGAGCTGAGCGCGGACGATGTGCGCTATCTTTCGGAACCATATGCGGCTCATGAAATTGTGGGTGCGCTGTCTGCGCAGTAAGTTGTAGCGAGTTTCTTGAGGTCGGGTGCTGGGCATGTTTGCTGGTACCCGACCTTCGTTTTTATGGGCAAACACAGTCGGGTAAAATGCCTGAAACGCTTGAAATGAGCGGGGTTTCCACCCATTATAAACAACACTTATAAGGCAATCTGCTAAAAATCCTTGAAACCGCATTTTGCGTGGCTATAGTGGTGTCACATCAGAAGAGATAAGAGAGGACATCCCACTATGGCAAATCCACAGGAACCACAGGATAACAATTCTGCCAGCACGCTTAATACCGCAGAACCTGTGCGTGTCAACAACACCGCGCGCAACACCATTATCGCAGCAGTAGTCATCATCTTGATAGCCGTGGCCGCATTCTTCGGCATCCGCGCTTTTGCATCCGACTCCACCGCTCCAAAGGGTAGCGAATCCAACCCCGTCAAGATCGGCGTAGTCGGCGCCAGCGATCCACAATGGGTGGCATTCCAGAAGAAGGCGGAAGAAGCAGGCATTGCGGTAAAAATCGTAGACTTCCAAGATTACACATCCGAAAATCCAGCCGTAGATTCTGGCGAATTGGATTTGAACGAATTTCAGCACTTGCTGTATCTCGCCAACTACAACGTAAAGAACAATAAGACTTTGCAGCCAATTGGCGGCGTAGCCATTTACCCATTGGGTGTTTACTCCGAAAAGTACACGAACATCGACGATATCCCACAGGGTAGCACCGTCGCCATTCCTAATGATGAAACCAACCAAGCTCGCGCTATCGGTGTTTTGAAGGCTGCAGGCCTGGTCACATTGAAGGGCGACTGGACCGCATTTAGCACACCTGCCGATATTGATACGGATAATTCCAAGGTACAGGTGACGGCTTTGAAGGCAGAGCAGGTAGCCGCTTCGCTGAAGGATCCACAAATTGCAGCTGGTGTGATTAACAATGATTACGTAGCAGATGCGGGTCTCAACCCTCAAGATGCTATCTACCAGGACGACGCGGAAAGTGAAGAAGCACGCCCATACATCAACGCCTTCGTCTCCCGCAAGGAAGATGTGAACAACGAAACTTATCTCAAGCTCGTTCAGCTCTTCCAGTCTCAGGAGGTTTTGGACGCTCTGCAGGAAGAGTCCGGCGGCACAGCAGTCTTTGCCAATAATTTCACGGCAGAAGAGCTTCAGCAGTACCTCGCAGATATCGAAAAAGATGCTCGTCAGTAAAAGTACCAGCTGAGCACATACTCAACAGTGCGACCGTTGCCACCCCGGCGGCGGCCGCACTGGCGTGCATTGGGGCTATTGTGTACCTTGGGTAAGTGAGAATTAAAGGAGCAAGACATGCAAAGCGCAGAACCAATTATTGTTCTTGACCATGTCGTGAAAGAGTTTCAGCGACGAAACGATACCACGACAAAAAAAGCCGTTAATGACGTTAGCCTGACGATTAATCGCGGAGATATCTTTGGCATCATCGGTTACTCGGGTGCGGGCAAGTCCACGCTGGTGCGTCTTATCAATGGTTTGGAACGCGCAACCTCGGGCAGCGTCAACGTGCTGGGCACGGATATTACGCGCCTCAGCGAGTCGAAATTGCGTCCTTTACGCCAAAAGATTGGCATGATTTTCCAGCAATTCAATCTTTTCTCCACAAAAACTGTAGCTCAAAATATTGCCTATCCTTTGCAGCTCGATCACTGGCGTAAAGATTACCAAGAGCATCGCGTGAAGGAACTGCTGGATTTCGTGGGGTTGAGTGAATTTGCCGATAGCTATCCTTCTCAGCTCTCTGGTGGTCAGAAGCAGCGCGTGGGCATTGCGCGTGCACTGGCAACGAATCCTGATATTTTGCTCGCAGATGAGGCGACCAGCGCGTTGGATCCGGATACGACGGTCGAAGTGCTGAACGTGCTCAAAAAGGTGAACGAGCAGTTTGGCATCACCATCGTGCTGATTACACATCAGATGAATGTGGTGCAAATGATTGCCAATAAAGTAGCCGTGATGAGTGCGGGTGAAGTGGTGGAAACCGGCGAAGTGTACGATGTTTTCGCTTATCCTCGTCAAGCTGTCACGCAGCGCTTTATCTCCACGGCTTTACCGGGTTTGCCGGATGAAGCGCGCGTACAGACCATGCGCCAGCTGTGGAAAGACCGCATTGTGACGGTGCTGATTCGTCAGCAAGATGTGCTCTCGCAAGGCGATGTCATCAGCGCGTCGGGCCAAAATATTTCAGATCTCATTGCCAAGCATGGCGTGCATAGCAGCCTGCTGTTTGGAGGCATCGATACTGTGCGTTCTGTGGCGATTGGCGCTATTACCTATGAATTTAGCGGCGAGCCTCAGGTCGTAGAAAACTTCCTTGCGGAATTAAGGCTCAACAGCGATATCGCAGATTTTGGTACGGAAGCCGAACCTGTGGATTACGCGCAGGCTGTTTCTGAAGTGTATACCGAGGGTCGATTTGCCTCGATAATGGAGAATTCGGCCGAGTCACAGAATTCTGAGGATGAGTAGGAGTAGGGGAAAGACATGATTATTTTAAGCGCACGTGATACGAATTGGGAAGTGCTGCGCCCACTGCTTTTCCAGTCCATCGGGCAAACCTTGCAAATGGTGCTGGTAACCATGATTATTGGCGGATTCCTTGGGCTCATGCTCGGCGTGGTGCTTTATGGCACGCGTCCAGGCAACCTTTTTGAAAATGCAGTGCTCTACCGCGTGCTGGATACCTTGGTCAATATTATCCGCCCAATTCCATTTATTATCTTCCTTGCTGCCATGCAGCCGCTGACCATCGCCGTAGTGGGCACATCCATCGGCACCACGGCTGCCATGTTTCCTATGATTATCATGTGCACAGTAGCCACGTCCCGCTTGGTGGAGCAAAACCTCGTACCCGTGGATGCGGGCATGATAGAAGCAGCGCGCTCGATGGGGGCTTCACGCTTGACCATTATCCGCACGGTGCTGATTCCAGAGGCATTGGCGCCACTCATCCTTGCGTACGCCTTCCTCTTCATTGGTGTCTTGGATATGTCTGCCATGGCCGGATATATCGGCGGCGGCGGTTTGGGTAATTTTGCCATTGCCTATGGTTATCAGAAATTCGACAGTGTGGTGACCTGGACGGCTGTCATCATCATGATTGTGCTCGTCCAACTCGTGCAGGGCTTTGCTAATGCCCTCGCCAAGCATCTGCTCAAGCGTCAGCATTAGGGTGGATGGCAACTTACAAGTGTTGTAGTAGAAAATATGCAGAAAAACAAAACTCCGAAAATTGAGCAAGAAAAGAGGCAGCCGAAGTGACGGCTCAGATTCAGATTGATCCAGAGTTTATCGAGATGCGTCACTGGTTTCATGCACATCCTGAATTAGGCTTCCATGAATACCAGACCAGTGAATTTATCACACAAACACTGTCTGGGTGGGGCATTCCTGTGCAAGAGTGCAGCTTGGATACGGCTGTGGTGGGCCTTATCCAGGGTGCGCATCCGGGGCCTCAGGTGGCGTTGCGCGCTGACATCGATGGTTTACCAATCGTGGAACAAACAGGGCTGGCATATGCTTCCGAAAACGCAGGTCGTATGCACGGCTGTGGCCACGACATTCACATGACGGGTCTGCTTGCGGCTGCCAAGTGGCTGAATGAGCATCGAGACAGCATTCAGGGTAGCATTCTGCTGGTTTTCCAACCTTCGGAGGAAACTGGCGAAGGTGCGCGCGCCATTTTGGATGCCGGTGTTTTGAACGAAGCGCAGGCCATCATCGGTACACATAACAATCCGGATTATAAGGTCGGCCAGATTGCCGTCGGCACGGAAGCCATGATGGCGGGATGTGTGAAATTCGCGGTGAAGCTCCACGCACAAGGCACACACGCCGGATATCCACATATGGGCACGGGACCTTTGGAAGCGCTCGCCAGCATGATTTTGTCTCTTCAAAGCATCGTCAGCCGCAATATTTCGCCATTTCATGCCGTAGTGTTGTCCATTACGGAGGTACACGGCGGACATGTGTGGAATGTGGTGCCGGCAGAGGCCGGTTTCCAAGGAACCTTGCGCTTCTTTGATCCAGCGGATGAAGTGTTGGCACGCAAGCGCTTTGCGGCTCATGTACAGTCCACGGCACAGGCCTATGGCATTGAGGCGGATGTGGTTTGGGACAACATCCAGATTCCACTGCAATGCGATGAAAAACTTAGCACAGTTGTGGCGCAACAGACGGCTTCCTATGCGGATGTGCAGCCGATTCACCCAAGTATGGCGGGGGAGGATTTTGCCGAGTACAGTTTGAAAGTTCCTCTAGTCTTTGGCTTTATTGGTTCCAATGGGACCGAGGGGCATCATGACTGGCATAGTCCGGAATTTGTGGCTTTCGATGGTGCTATAGAAACCACAGCGAACTTCTATGCGAATGCGGCGCTGACCGTGCTGGATGAGTTGAGGTAGGGGCAGCGTACGCCTGCTTTCACAAATGCTTCTAGATTTACCATTTCTAGAAGCATTTTTCTATGTAAGTTAATGATGTAATATTGCGCCACGCTGTCTCTTGCAATTATGTAAGCGCTTACATATACTAATAGAGCTACTCAAAGAAGATAGTGAAATTTGATGGAAGAAAGAGTTGTGGTTGATTATGCGCAGTGCACGTAGAAACATAATTTTCAGTGTTCCGATGCGTTTGCTTACTGTCATGCTCATTATGCTCGTCAGCATCGGGCTGATGGTTGGTTGCGGTGCAACTCCTTCTGGTGTTAGTTCTGACAAAGGCAGAGTATACTTTCTCAATTCAAAAGCGGAAATCGTTGACCAGCTCGAGGAACTTGCTCGCACATACACAGAGTTGACAGGAGTAGAGGTCGTTGTCCGTACGGCTGCTTCTGGCACGAATAATCAATCTCTTGTTGCTGAACTAGCCAAGAGTAGCGCACCTACGATGTTTAATATTGCTGGCTATGATCAATTTGTACGTTTTATGAAGTACATGCGTCCTCTTCAGGATACTGAAATCTATCAGCTTCTCACGCAAGAGGGTAAGGAAAATGCTTATATGCAGGATGGGAATGCATATACCTTGCCATACGCGGGTGAATGGTACGGAATTATTTATAATAAAAAAATACTACGTGAGTACATGAATCATGATTATGCTGTTATACATAGCCTCGAAGAGTTAAACAGTTATCAGACGCTGGTGAAGGTTACTCAATCCATGAGTGAACATGCTCAAGAACTCGGTTTGTCAGGTGTTTGGGCTTCTCCAGGGCTTGATGCGTCCAATGATTATCGGTTTGCTGGGCATATGATTCGTGTGCCGATGTTTTACGAATTCAAAGATCGGAACGTTCATTTTAGTACTCAGTTAAAAGGCACATATCTAGACGAGTATAAGAATTTATTTGATTTACAGGTAAAGTATTCTCCAACTCAACAAAAAACGATGTTGAGTTCGGTGTCGTATGACGATTCCACCACTCAATTTGCTCGAGGGGAAGTTGCATTTTATACCAATGGAACGTGGAGTTATACGGATATACAAGGGAATTCGGTTTCTGATGATGATTTGGGACTTCTGCCTTATTATATGGGGATTCCAGGCGAAGAAGACTATGGTCCTTTCTCTATATATGATGCAAATTGGGCGATAAATAAGAACGCTTCGGAGAAAGATCAACAAGCAAGTCTTGACTTTATTAAATGGATTCTGACCTCGGATGAAGGTCGGGAAGCCATTTCACAAGACATGGGTTTGGCAGCGCCTTTTACTACTTTTACGCAGGAGTATCAGCCGAAGAATCCTCTCATATTAGCGGCTCAAAGCTACGAAGTGCAGGGGAAGAAAAGTCCATATTCTCCTACTGTTCCAGGGACTCAGTGGCATGATGACCTTGTTTCGGCGCTGATTGAGTATGTTCAAGGTACAGATACATGGGCACGGGTCCAAACGGTTATCACGAAAAATTGGACAGAAGAGTGGGACAATTACAAGGCGGAGACGGGTGTTGTGCCTGCGGACGGAACTTTTGAATAGGGAAGTCATTAATCAAAAGCATATTTATATGCCATGAATGTAAGCGCTTACATTACCAGTGCTTACATTTACGAATGAAAGGACAATAATGCAAAATAATCATTGGTGGAATAATGCGGTTGTTTACCAAATATATCCAAAATCGTTCCAGGATTCGAATGGCGACGGCATCGGTGACCTTCGAGGAATAATCAACCGGCTTGAGTACCTCAATACATTGGGCATTGATGTGATTTGGCTATCGCCTATATATGAATCACCACAAGTCGATAACGGTTATGATATTTCGGATTATCAATCGATTAATCCAGATTTTGGAACTTTAGAGGACTTTGATGAGTTGGTTAGCAAAGCCCATGACCTTGGCATTCATATCATGATGGATCTAGTCGTGAATCATACCTCAGATCAGCATGAATGGTTTAAAAAGTCATGTTCAGACAAAGAGGGTTCTTATCGTGACTATTATATTTGGCGCGATGCTCGCTTTGATGACAAGGGAAACCCTGTTCCTCCAAATAATTGGGGATCGTTTTTTGCTACCCAGGCGTGGGAATACGATGAGGATTCCAAACAATATTATCTCCACCTCTTTGCGAAAGAGCAGCCAGATCTCAACTGGGAAAACCCCAGGGTTCGTCAGAATGTTTATGCCATGATGAATTGGTGGGCTCAAAGGGGTGTAGATGGTTTCCGTATGGATGTGATTTCATATATTTCAAAGCCACACGAGTTGCCTGATGGTGAAATTCGTGACCATGATGAATATGCAAACCCAGAAAAATTCGTTGCAAATGGTCCAAGAATTCATGAATTCCTCCGTGAAATGAATGAGAATGTGATGAGTAAGCATCGCATGATTACTGTTGGGGAGACCCCAGGCGTCACAACACAAGAGGCAGAACAGTACGCAAATTTGGATAACTCAGAACTGAATATGGTTTTCCAATTCGAACACATGGGACTAGATTCTAATCCAGACCCAACGTTCGGCCGATGGTATGACGGTAAGGCAAAGCTTGAAGATATACGAGCAAATCTTACGAAATGGCAGTATGGATTAGAGGGTAAGGCATGGAATTCTTTGTATTGGAACAACCATGATCAGCCCCGTGTAGTCTCGCGATTTGGCAACGATACGAGTGAAGAATATCGTAAGGCCAGCGCAAAAATGCTTGCCACTGTACTGCATATGATGCAAGGTACTCCGTACATATATCAGGGCGAAGAAATTGGTATGACCAATGCATATTTCACCGATATTCATGATTACAATGATCTTGATTCCATCAATCCGTATCGTCAATTCGTGGAAAATCAAAAAATAATAGATAAGACTACGATGATGCGATATATTTCCTTGCATTCCCGGGATAATGCGCGCACGCCTATGCAATGGAATTCTGAAAAACAAAGTGGTTTTACTACGGGAACGCCATGGCTAAAAGTCAATCCCGCATTTGACCACATCAATGTTGAGGAATCTTTAGCAGATTCACATTCTATTTTCTTTTATTACCAAAAACTCATTGCGTTGCGTCATAACGAGCCAATTATTACGCATGGAAAATATGAGTTGGTTGAGGGGAACACTGAGGATTCCAACATTTTTGCATATACCAGGACTTTTGAGGATGAGGTGCTACTTGTGCTCGCCAATTGGGCCGCAAACACTGTCTCGCACAATTATGAACTGAGGATGAACGTTCCCGAGGATGCGCAGATTCTCATTGGTAATTATGACGAAGGTCAGCGCGGAAGCTTGCAACCTTACGAGGCTAAAGTTTACAAATTTTCAAAGCAATCCTAGGGAATAAACATTCTCGATTTGCGGAGATATTAACAGACATTTTTTGTTCTCTGCTCCAAAAAATTTGTGGGTTTCCCCTTCAAAGAAGAAGAAAGAGTATGAGAAAAAAGGATAGAAAGGTTCACTACCATGGAAGAAAATCAGGTACAAGATAAGGGCGGCGAGTTGCTGCCTACCCTGCAAAAAAAGGTGATATACATTATGACTCTAGGATTCCTTGGAGTTAATATGGCATTCTCCTTGCAGGGCGCGAATATGAGCCGAATTGCTCAGACTATTGGCGCTGATCCGAACCAGCTCGGTTGGTTCTTTATCGTGCCTCCGTTGCTCGGTATGATTGTTCAACCATTAATTGGAAAATGGTCTGACGCCACGTGGAATAAGTGGGGAAGGCGTATGCCATACCTCATAATTGGAGGTCCTATAGCTGCACTGGTGCTTGTATTGTTGCCATTCTCGGGGTCGTTTGGCTTTGGCTATGGATCGTTATTTGCGCTCGTTTACATGATCATTGCTATCGCTTTGATGGACTGTTTTTCAAATATTTCGATGGCACCATTTCGCATGATTATTGGCGATATGGTCAATGATAAACAGAGGAATTTTGCCTTTGCTTGGTCCGAAATCTTTGCATATATTGGAGGAATTCTGGCTTCGTTGCTCCCTTATATCCTTACGTGGTTAGGCGTTCCAAACACCGCAGAAAAAGGTGTAGTGCCACCATCTGTCGTATGGTCATTCATTATTGCTGCAATTGTCCTTGTAGTCTCTTCCTTATTCTCAGGATTTAAAACCAAGGAGTATGATCCGGAAACTTACGCCAAATACCATGGTGTTGATATACGAAAGAATGCCCAGAAAAAGACGAATTGGGTAGAACTCTTTAAAAATGCCCCTCGTTCATTCTGGGAGCTGTCTGTAGTCCAATTCTTCTCGTGGATTGGGATTATGTATACATGGACATATGCCACAAATACCATGGCCGTGAACATTTGGAATTCTCCTGATCCATCTTCCGAAGGATACCAAGCAGCGGGTAACTGGTATGGCGTTATGACAGCAGTGCTTTCATTGGCTGCTCTCGCGTTTGGCTGGGCATATTCTAAGTCTTCAGAAAAACATCGTCATCATTGGTACGCATTCGGTCTAGCTGCTGATGTTGTAGCTATTGTTCTTGTAGCTACAACAGGGAATAAGTGGATTGCTTTAGCGGCATTTGTGCTCTATGGTTTTGGAAATTTCTGCATTAACACGCTTCCATTCAATATGCTGGCTACGGCTTTGAAGGAAAACGTAGGTGCTTACATGGGTGCCTTTAATATATTTGTGTGCTTGCCGCAAATTGTTGGTTCTATAGCCGGATTATTCCTTGTGCCAGCATTTGGAGGCAATACTTCATCCATGATGATATTAGGTGCCGTATTCATGGCAATTTCTGCTGTTTCAGTTTACTTCGTTCATGAAGGGAAATAAGTTGTTCCTGCTGAAATGAGCAGAGATGTTGTTGATATCAGGCCGTTTTATCGTGCGTGCGTAAAACACAATGCATAACGATGAAGCGGCCTGATTCGTATCAGGACATTTATAATTGTTAAATATTATGAGCTACTATGCTGAGAATAAATTAGACTCGCATATGCGTTTGTTTATCTGTGAATATGTGAAACTGCTCAGAGCGGAAGAAACGGAGAGATTGTGAAACGAGCAACAATGCGTGACGTTGCCGTCGAGGCTGGTGTTTCTGAGGCAACTGTATCGAGAGTACTGAATGACACAGGACCGGTAGCCGTTGATACTCGAGAAAAAGTATACAAAGCGGCCAAAAATTTGCGATTTAGTGTATCTAAATCGGCAGCATCTCTAGCGTCCGGCCGGACGATGCGAATCGGGGTTCTTTTACCTTTTCGTATCAATTCATGGTTTAATGCAACTGTTTTAGAAGGTCTCTTTAAATCAGCCGATAAGCATGATTTTGAGGTTGTCCCTTTTATCATGCGCAGTGAAAATGATTTACAGAACTTCTTTTCGATGCTTCCCATAAGAGGAAATGTAGATGCGATTATCGTTCTTTCTTTCAAACTTGCGGATGAACAAACTCAAGAATTAACGCATTTGGGCATGCCTTGCATAGGGGTAGATACACCAGATGGCACAGAATTCGACTCATCTGTCGGAATTGATGACATGTCAGCAATGCAGGCTGCAGTAAAAAAACTTATGGAGCTTGGACATACAGAGATTGCGTATGTGGGACGTACCTCAGGATCGCGTTTTACCAATACGACAGCTGTACGAGAAAACGGTTTTATTCAAGCGATAAAAGATAACGGTTTGGATATCAACCGGTGTCCGGTACTGCATAGCGATAACGATGTTTCAGCTACGGTAGAGAGAATTCAGTTGCTCAGCTCTGTGCCCACTGCATTGTGTGTGGAGGATGATGATTTGGCGGTGCGCATCGTGCGAGGATTAAGAAGTGTGAATCTTCGTGTGCCTGAGGAGTTCTCTGTGCTGGGCTTTGATGATGATCGCATCGCTTCCGCAATTGATTTGTCCACCGTCCACCAAGATCCACGCGCATTGGGTATACGTGCGATAGAGATTGCGCTTCAACTGCTCGATGATAAGACGAAACACGTCCATGAAGTTATGCCTACACGCATTGTCCTGAGATCGACAACTGCTCGTCGATAGGAAAGTGAGCACGAATGTGCAATGGTGAAATCCTTGAATCCTAAGGGAATCGTGAGAACCAGCGTATTCGATTTTTCTTCATTTTAAGAATGAGTGGAGCCATTCATGTTTCTAAGCCGCCATAAACCCAGTATTCTGGAGCTATGAGAAGAAAAGGACTTGCGCGCCGTAGTCTCGTAGTGTGGATTCTTGTGTGTGCCGTACTTTCGCTGGTTGCTGCCATGGTTGCCCCCGATCCGAATAGTACAGATTTCCGGGAGTATGACATCCGCTGGTCTGTGTCACTGGGGTTAAACATTTTGTCCTATACCGCCGTACCACTGGTGGCATGGTTTGTCAGTATTCGCGTGCGCAGGATAGAGCAGGTGGGCGAGCATTTCCAAGTGTTGCTCCTGCAATACATCGTGGCGCTTACTGTGCTTGCCGCCCTCTGTGAAGCACCATTTGACTATGCGAGCACAGGGCAATGGTGGAATCTTTCCTCACAAAACCCGGTGTGGGCGTTAGTGATTTCTCTCATCGGCTTTAGCGTGTGGCATGGGTTAAACAGAGTAGATCCGCCCTCTCGTTATGGCTTGCAAATTCTCGTGTTTACAGCAGCCGTAGTGTGGGCAGTAGCGTTGAGAACGCCCGTGGGGCTTGTCGTTATGAGCTTCGCATGGACAGTGATTCCGCCACATTTTGTCTGGAGATGGAAGAAAATTACCGTTTATAGGCAATTGCTTGTCATCTTAGCGGCACTGATAAGCGGTGTTACACCTGTTTTGGGTGTATGGCTCATTCAACGCGGCGCAAAACCTTCACGCGTGCGCCAGAAAAAGGCGCAGGGACTATGGGGAAACCCACTCTTTAATCAATGGCTGCTGTGGTGGAGTTACCCCGTGCTTTTGTGGGCCTGCGCGGGCATTCGCCTGCTTGTTATGACATATGGGCTATAAATTATCGCTGAATATACCTCTATCGTGGCATGCTTGAACGTGGAAAAACACGGGGCCACGCACGCCTCAACCTCAAAGAAATAAGGCAAAAATGACACAGAAGTATGGTATCCAGCCCGTAAACGACGAAAGCCTCGAGCTAGCGGTGGAGTTGATACAAGCGGGTCAAGTCGTGGTCATCCCCACGGATACTGTGTACGGAATTGTCGCCGATCCTACGCATGCGCAGGCCGTGAAAGAAATTTTCGCGGTCAAGCACCGTCCTCAAGAAAAAACCGTACAAATTCTGGCCTCTCATATGGCAGATACTCAGGAATTTGGTGTGCGCATCCCGGAACCGCTCAAGCCGGTAGAAAAAGCCTTTATGCCTGGCGCTTTAAGCATTATTGCACACGTGGATGCTCAGGTGGCTCAACGCCCCCTTCAAACCGTGCGTCACGAAGTAGATGGCAGCCTTACTCAAGCCGTGCGTTTGCCCGATAATGACGTCAGTTTGCGGATTTTGGCCCGCACGGGCGCTTTGGCCGCATCCAGTGCGAACCTCAGCGGACACAGCTCGGTGTCCACGGCACAGGATGCCTACGCGCAGCTGGGAGATTCCGTAGCCTTGTATTTGGATGGCGGCCCCACTCCCGGACCGGTGGCGAGCACCGTAGTGGCGTGGGATTTTGCCAAGGGGGTGCCCGCTATCTTACGCGAGGGCGTCATACCGGCAGAGCAAATTTTCGCTGTGTTAGCATAGAGACAATATGAGAGTGTATATTTTTATCGCTGCGATAGCAGGAGTGGTCACCTGGTTGATGACTCCTGTTATTCGCCAACTCGCTTTTCGAATTGGTGCGGTGGGTGAAGTACGCGCACGTGACGTGCATACCGTGCCTACCCCGCGCATCGGCGGTGTGGCGATGCTGGCGGGTATCCTCGTATCTTTTATTTTTGCGAGTAGAACGCCGTGGGTGGACAATCTGTTTATCGAATCCCAGCAATTATGGGTCGTGCTGGGCGGTGCCATTCTCATTTGTTTAGTCGGCGTAGCCGATGATTTGTGGGATTTGGACTGGATGTTGAAAATGTCCGGTCAGCTCATTATCTCGCTCCTCGTATCGTGGGGCGGCGTGCAAATTGTGTCGTTGCCGTTGGGGAATCTGTTCTCCGTATCCACGAGCTGGTCGATTGCGATTTCGGCATTTTTGCTGGTGGCGTCCATCAATGCCGTGAATTTCGTGGATGGATTGGACGGTTTGGCCTCGGGCATCGTAGCCATCGGCGGCATTGCCTTTGCCGTGTACTCATATATGTTGGCGCGATCGACGGCGAATTTTGCCTCCGTGGCTATCATCATCGATGTGGTCATCGTGGGCGTATGCGTGGGCTTCTTGCTTCATAATTGGCATCCGGCCAGCATTTTTATGGGAGACTCGGGCTCCATGCTGTTGGGCTATATGGTCACCTGCGCATCCATCGTCATGACCGGGCGTTTAGATCCCAATGCACATCATGTGAATGTGTATTTGCCGGCATTTATCCCGATTTTGCTGCCGATTTTAGTGCTCTTTTTGCCAGTACTGGATATGATTTTAGCCATCGTGCGTAGAGTCAGCAAAGGTTTGTCACCTATGCATCCGGATCGTATGCATTTGCATCACCGCATGCTCAGAATCGGTCATTCTGTGCGCACGGCTGTCGCAATTTTATGGGCGTGGGCGGCGCTGATCTCCTTCTCGTCCGTGTTATTGCTGTTCTTTAGAATGCGATACGTGTTTTCAGGATTCCTCATCGCCGCGGCGATTTTAACCGTAATTACGCTTTTCCCGTACTATCGCACGCGTTTTGTGCAAATACGTCAAGAAAAGCAGGAACGCGCTCAGTCTTTGGCTCAAGACCGCCACAATGACCAGGCAAATCTGCAACAAGACGATCACACTGTGACAGCGGATCATCCTGCCACGGCAGCGAAGGAGAAGCATGAGCACTAAGGCATCACAAAACCGTTTTACTATTGGTGCCGCATTTGAGCGTACATGGTGGGTGAGCGCTATCGTAGATGGACTCATGCTCGTGCTCAGCCTGTGTGCAGGATATTTTTATGCACAATGGACGGGCGTTATCTCGGCACTTATGGCATGGATTTTAGCTCTGCTCTTTAGCGAGACGAATGCGGTGATTACCGTTATTCTCGATAAAATTGGTCTCACAAGTAGCACGTACACCATGGGCATGATGCAATTGTGGGGCGTTAAAATTGCGCTGGTTATCGTTATTGGCGCTCTGATGCTGGCCTTTGTGCCATACAACTTAGGCATGTTTTGTTTCACGCTTGTATTTACCGTCATTGTGTGCACGATGAAGAACGTCATTATCAGCGCTCGTGCACGCATTTTATAGTAAGATTCCCGATAGCTCTCAGCGAATTGTGCTGAACGAGGAAGACACACAAAACATGTCTCCAAAGTCGTATCTGATGCATACAGTAGTGCTATGGCTCAAGAAACATATAAACCACTCCCTAATCCATTCGAGAAGCTGGGTCTCGCCTATGATGACGTATTGCTTCTTCCTAACGAAACAGATGTTATCCCATCTGAAGTCGACACCACTACTCAATTAACACGTAATATCACCATGAAGTCGCCGGTTTTGTCCGCTGCAATGGACACCGTCACCGAAGCGGAAATGGCTATTGCCATGGCACGCAACGGCGGTATCGGCGTTATTCATCGCAATCTCAGTATCGAAGACCAGGCCAATCAGGTAGATACCGTGAAGCGCTCTGAGTCTGGCATGATTTCTAATCCTGTAACAGTCAATCCTGAAGCAAGCCTGACCGACTTGGACAAGCTGTGTGCACAGTATCATGTTTCCGGTTTGCCAGTAGTCGATCATGATGATCGTTTGCTCGGAATTGTCACAAACCGCGATATGCGTTTTGTAGATCCAAACGAATTCGATACCTTAAAGGTGAAGGACGTGATGACCAGCGACGGGCTGATCACAGGTCCTTCAAATATTTCTAAGGAAGATGCGCACAAGCTGCTGGCTCAGCACAAGGTGGAAAAGCTGCCTTTGATTGACGCTGAAGGCAAGCTCAGCGGTTTGATTACGGTGAAGGACTTTGTCAAGACGGAGCAGTATCCAGATGCTACTAAGGACGATGAGGGTCGTTTGCGCGTAGCAGCAGCTGTAGGTTTCTTCGGGGATGCTTGGCAGCGTTGCACCGCTTTGGCTGAAGCGGGCGTAGATGTGCTCGTAGTAGATACTGCACACGGTCATGCAAAGCTTATGCTGGACATGATCAAGCGCTTGAAGTCCGACTCTGCATTTAAGAATATCGACATTATCGGCGGAAATATCGCCACACGTGAAGGCGCTCAGGCATTGATCGATGCAGGCGTAGACGCTGTGAAGGTGGGCGTAGGTCCAGGCTCCATCTGCACCACGCGCGTGGTGGCAGGTGTGGGTGTGCCACAGTTGACCGCAGTTTATGAGGCATCTTTGGCAGCTCACGCAGCCGGCATCCCAGTCGTCGCTGATGGTGGTATTCATTACTCTGGTGATATCGCTAAGGCTTTGGTGGCCGGTGCTTCCACCGTTATGTTGGGTGGTTTGCTGGCTGGAACTGAAGAGGCTCCAGGCGAAACCGTTTTGCTTCACGGTAAGCAGTACAAGGTTTATCGTGGCATGGGCTCCATGGGTGCTATGGCTCCTCGTGGAAAGAAGAGCTACTCTAAGGATCGTTACTTCCAGGCAGATGTGACGAGCAACGACAAGGTCGTACCAGAAGGCGTAGAAGGCGAAGTGCCTTACCGCGGACCACTGAACTACGTGCTGTATGAATTGGTGGGCGGTTTGCACCAGTCCATGTTCTACACCGGTTCTCGCACCATTCCGGAATTGCAGGAAAAGGGCAAGTTCATCCGTATCACGGATGCTGCTTTACGCGAATCTCATCCTCACGACATCGTGATGACGAAGGAAGCGCCAAACTACTCTGGATTCCACGAGTAAATCGCGGGTAAATTCCGCAGTCGTAGGACGTTCAAGGGTCGTAATCGGAAACGGTTACGACCCTATTGTTATGTGTTGTTCTGTGTGGTATGTGCAGATAAGAAAAATTCCGGGTGTGATCTGACGGTGGAACACACACCCGGAATTATAAGAAGAGCTGTATTCAGCCTTACTGGATGATGTCAATGCTTTCAATCATGACAGGCTCGAGAGGATTGTCACGAGCATCTGTAGCAACCTCGTTGATAGCATCCACAACCTTCTTAGACTCATCATCGGCTACTTCACCAAAAATGGTGTGCTTGCCATCCAACCAGGTGGTTGGCACTGTAGTGATGAAGAACTGAGAACCGTTCGTGCCAGAGAGCTTGCCTGTAAACGGATTTGGACGGCGACCCGCATTGGCCATGGCGAGTTTATAAGGCTCGGAGAAGCTGTGCTGGTTGATTTCGTCGTCAAAGTTATATCCTGGACCGCCGGTACCCGTGCCGAGAGGGCAGCCACCCTGGATCATGAAATCCTTGATAACGCGATGGAAAATAAGTCCGTTATAGAAAGGATCATGGGACTTTTCGCCGGTCAGGGGGTCGGTCCATTCCTTGTCACCAGTGGCGAGACCCACGAAGTTTTCTACGGTTACAGGAGCATCTTCAGGGAAGAGGTTCAAAGTAATATCACCCTGAGTGGTGTGCATAATTGCCTGCATATTTTTCTCCTTAAGAATTGAATGTCTTCACGACTAGTGACTAGTCTAACGTAATCCACGCAGAAGTGTCCTGTGGCAGTTTGCCATCAGCTGTGAGCGGACCAGAGGTGAGAACGACCTTACCCTCCGGTAGTTCGGCTGGAGTTTCAGAGAAGTTCGTCACATTTGCCCACCCGTTGGAGCGCTTGTAGGCGATAACGCCGCCTGGGTTGCCATCTGCTCCGTCCAAGACGTCGCTTTCCTGATCCTCGTCTAGCCATTCGACGCGGTGATCGCTAGCCTGCAGCTCGTGACGCAGCTTCAACGCCGTACGATACAAATTCAGCATGGAATCTTCATCGGCGGCCTCCACGTCGGCAGCAAAGTCCTTGAACCACGCTGGCTGAGGAAGATGAGGCTTTTCGCTGGCATTCTCCGGGGAGAAGCCGAAAGAGCCCTTCTCGTCTGCGCCCACCCATGGCAGTGGCACGCGGCAGCCGTCGCGTCCCTTGGTTTTTCCTGCATTTTCACTGGAGAATGCGCTTGGATCTTCCAGTTCATCCCATGGGATATCTGCCACCTCGAAAAGGCCCAATTCTTCGCCCTGATAGACGTATGCGGAGCCCGGCAAAGCCATTTCCAAGAGCAACGCTGCGCGAGATCGCTTGGTGCCCAATTCGCGCTTTTCTTCATAGGTTCCGCCATCGCGCAGTACCCAGTCCACCGCGATTTGATGCTGATTTGGTGCAGGAATCTGTGGCAGGGCAAATCGGGTAGCATGGCGGATCAAATCGTGATTGCTCAACACCCAGGTGGCCGTGGAGCCGGAACGTTCGGTCGTTTCCAGACCTGCTTCGATGGCCTCGTGGAAATTATTGCGCGCCCAGAGCTTGGTCGCGAAGGCAAAGTTGAAAATCTGTCCCAAATCATCCGGGCTGGCATACAGATACTGACGCTCTGGATTGACCCACGCCTCGGCCACGGCGAAGCGTGGAGGATTGTACTCATTGAAGACCTTGCGCCATTCGTGGTAAATCTCATGCACTTCATCGCGGTCAAACAACGGATGAGAGCCGTCGGTACGGTCTGCACTATCGCGTGGGGAGACCTCATCGAGCTCTGGGGAATTCATATCCTTCTTCAACGCATGCGCCACATCCACGCGGAAGCCGTCCGTGCCATGATCGCACCAGAAACGCAAGGTGGTGATAAATTCCTCATGGACATCTGGATTATCCCAATTCCAATCTGGCTGTTCCGGCGCAAACATATGCAAATACCACTGACCATCCTCGACCTGCTCCCATGCGGAACCGCCAAAAATGGACTCCCAATCGTTTGGAGGCAGTTCGCCATGCTCGCCACGGCCATCGCGGAAGATATAACGATCGCGTTCAGGAGAGCCCTTGCCAGCCTTCAGGGCAGCCTTGAAATACTCGTGACGATTGGAGCTGTGATTAGGTACGATGTCCACGATTACTTTGATACCGTGCTGGTGAGCGGCCGCGACCATGTCGTCGAAATCATTCATGGTGCCCAGGCGAGGATCAACATTGCGGTAATCATCTACATCATATCCGCCATCTGCCAAGGCGGAAGGATAGAAAGGCGAAAGCCAAATTGCATCGATACCCAGTTCGCCCAAATAATCCATATGCGCGGTAATGCCCGGAATATCGCCTAAACCATTGCCGGTCGTATCAGCAAATGAACGCGGATAAATTTGATAAACCACGGCATTTTGCCACCAGAGGTTTGCATTATCTGTTGTAGTTTCTGTGGACATTGCACTCTCCATTAAGTTGCATTTACTTTACAAAAACAAGTATATGTGTTCCTATGCACACGCGGCGCTGTTTCGGATGCCTATTCATGCATGCGAGTAATCTAAAGAGCATAAATGTGTGTGGATTGCCCTACACACGAGTGTTATCGGGAGGAATAATGGCTCAGGAAATGTCATTAAGCGCAGAAGAATCACGCATGATTTGGATCGATTGTGAAATGACAGGATTAGATATCGAAGCAGACGAACTATGCGAGGTATCCGTTGTTCCTACAGATTTCAATATGAAAGTCTTGGATGAAGGCATCGACTTGGTCATCAAGCCAAGCCAAGCGGCCATCGACCATATGAACGATTTTGTGCGCAATATGCACACCAGCTCCGGTCTCATCGAGGAGTGGGACAAGGGTCTGAGCTTGGAAGAGGCGGAAAAGCAAGTCATCGAGTACGTACAGAAATTCCTGCCTGCTCCAGGCGCCGGAAAGGCACATTTGGCAGGAAATTCCATTCATTCAGATAAGAAATTCCTCGATAAATTCATGCCACACTTGATGAGCAATCTTCACTACCGCATTATCGACGTCAGCACGCTAAAGGAACTCAGCCGTCGCTGGTATCCAGCTGTGTACGAAAATAAGCCAGCCAAGCACGGCGGACATCGCGCGCTCGCAGATATTATCGAGTCTATTGACGAACTGCGCTATTACCGTGAAATGATGTTTGTAAAAGACTTTCCTTCCGCACGGGCGGCTCAGCAGGGCGCAGAATTGATTGAAAAAACAAGCCTTTTGCGCACCTACGAAGAAGAAGGCAATGCTTTAACGAGCGAAAGCACGCCTGAAAAAGCAGATTATTAAAACGCATCCTATCGGCTCAGTTACCAGCGAAACAAGCGGCACCTCTTCATGCTCCAGTCACAAGCCTTAGAAATTCTGTCTTCCGGCGCATCGGTGTACCTCACAGGTGCGCCGGGTGCCGGAAAAACCTACGTGCTCAATGAATTTATCCAGCAGGCGCGTAAAAAGGGCAAAACAGTAGCGGTGACGGCGTCTACAGGCATCGCGTCCACGCATATTAATGGTCAAACCATCCATTCCTACAGTGGTGTGGGTGTTTTTACGTATCTCAATGAGCAGCGCATGAAAAACATTCTGATGCGCCGTAAAAAGGCTCTTGTCAAAACGGATATCCTCGTTATCGATGAGGTTTCTATGATTCATGCGTGGCTTTTCGATCTCGTGGATGAGATTTGCAGACGTGCGCGCAAAAATAATTTGCCTTTTGGGGGCATGCAGGTGGTACTGTCGGGGGACTTTTTCCAACTGCCGCCGGTGTCTGTGTCCTCCAGAAATTCTGATCTGCTCGGTCTGAGTGAGGAAACCCTGCGTATGCATGCGCGCTATGCTGCGCAAGGCAAAAACATGGAAGGTTTCATCACCGAATCCTTTGCATGGGAAGCCTTGCAGCCCATCGCGTGCTATTTAACCGAGCAGCACCGTCAAGATGATGGGCAGCTGCTCAGCGTGCTCACCTCGATACGTCACGGAGAGGTCAGTCAGAATGACTTCAACGTCATAGCTTCGCGCATGGGCGTGCAGCCCAACAATACGGAGGTTGTGACGCATCTTTTCCCTACGAATGCACAGGCCGATGCTTTGAATCGCAAGCGTTTAGCGTTGATTGATAATGTCGAGCATAACTTTGAGGCGAGCGCTGTGGGGAACAAACAGCTCGTGGAGCGACTGAAAAAGAGCATGCTAGCGCCGGAAAATCTTGTGCTCAAGGTGGGTGCAAGCGTGATGGCCGTGCGCAATGATACCGATAAGCAGTTTGTCAATGGTTCTCTGGGGCGGGTGGTGTCTTTTACTGCCGAAAACAAGGGCGGCTGGCCGATTGTCGAATTTGACAATGGTAATACGGTGACGATGGAGCCGCAACGCTGGGAAATTACGGATGCGGATGTGGTTTTAGCGGCTGTGACGCAGGTGCCGTTGCGGTGTGCGTGGGGGATTACGATACATAAATCTCAGGGCATGACCTTGGATAGGGCTGTGATGGATTTGAGCCGGACCTTCGCCTCAGGCATGGGGTATGTGGCCATGTCACGTGTGCAGGGTTTGGAGGGCTTGTATCTGACCGGTTTGAATGAAAAGGCGTTTTTGGTTTCTCCGCTCGCCGTCAGTTTAGACGGCCAGTTGCGCATAGAATCGGCGACAACTGCGCGGATACTGGAGAAAGACGGTTTACCGAGTGTGCTGGAAGCGGTGCAGCTGCAGGAAATGGGTGCAGACGGTGTGGATGACGAGTTTGCACAGGGAGCCTTGTTCTAAAGAACTTTATATGAGGTTCTGGCTCTAAAGCGCGGCACTGAAGCGCGGCTCGAGTCTCCTTCTCAAAGTCGGGTAGCGCTAATAATCTTGGGATTTATGAGCTCACAAGTTTTACGTATGTCACAGCTGTTTTTGCGCACCTTGCGTGATGATCCAGCTGATGCAGATGTTACCTCTGCAAAATTGCTTATCCGCGCAGGCTATATCCGCAAAGTGGGGCCAGGCTTGTATTCTTGGCTACCTTTGGGTTTGAAGGTTCTGCGCAAGATTGAAAATGTTATTCGTGAAGAATTAGCCGTTACGGGTGCTCAAGAAGTCGATTTCCCTGTGCTGCTTCCGAAAGATCCTTATGAGGCCACTCATCGCTGGGAAGAATACGGCGACAATATTTTCCGTGTCAAGGATCGACATGATGCGGAATATTTGCTCGTGCCAACGGCTGAGGAAATGTTTACTTTGATGGTGAAGGACATGTACTCCTCGTACAAGGACTTGCCTGTAACCTTGTATCAGATTGAATCCAAGTATCGTGATGAGTTCCGTCCTCGTGCCGGTATGATTCGTGGCCGCGAATTCATTATGCAGGATGCATACTCCTTCGATATGAGCGAAGAGGATTTGAAGAAGTCCTACGAAATCCAGCGCGATGCTTATGAGCGCATTTTTAAGCGTCTCAAGGTGGATTACGTTATGGTTCACGCCATGTCTGGTCCAATGGGCGGCTTTGCATCCGAGGAATTCTTGGCTCCTTTGCCTATCGGTGAGGATACTTTCGCGCTTGCGCCTTCTGGTACCTCGTGGAATGTGGAGGCGTTGACCACCGTCAAGCCTGAGGATATTGATTTCAGCGAAACCGAAGACATGGTGGCTTTGCCAACGCCGGACTCTCCAACCATCGAAAGCTTGGTGGATCAGGCAAATGCGTTGCATCCACGCACGGATGGTCGCACTTATGAGGCTTCGGATACGTTGAAGAATCTCATGATTGCCGTCATGCATCCAACGGGTGAGCGTGAAATCGTGGCCATCGGAGTGCCAGGTGACCGTCAGGTGGATATGAAGCGTTTGGAAGCCAGCTTCACACCGGCCGAAATTGAGGAAGCTACTCCGGAGGATTTGGCGAAGTTCCCTGAACTGGTCAAGGGCTACATCGGGCCGGGTGTTTTGGGACCTCAAAACACGGATGAGGAGGGCAAGAGCCGCATTAAGTATTTGCTCGATGCACATATTGCGCGCGGATCGGAGTGGATTACCGGTGCGGACAAGCCAGAAACGCACGTTTTCCATGCCGTGTACGGACGAGACTTCGAAGCCGATGGTTTTGTGGAAGCTGTGGAAGTACGCTCAGGCGATATGAGCCCAGACGGATCGGGACCTTTGAGCCTCGAGCGAGGTGTAGAAATCGGACAGGTCTTCCAGCTGGGATTGAAGTATTCTGAGGCTTTGGGCCTGAATGTGTTGAACGAAAACGGTAAGGCCGTGCCTGTATGGATGGGATCCTACGGCATTGGTGTGTCTCGTGTCATGAGCTGCATTGCGGAATACCACAATGATGAAAACGGCTTAATGTGGCCTGCAGAAGTGGCTCCAGCCCAGGTGCACGTCATTGCAACGGGCCGCGATCAGATGGCCTTCGACACCGCAGAAAAGCTGGTGGAGCAGCTGGCTGAAATGGGCATTGAGGTGATTTACGACGACCGTCCAAAGGTATCTCCGGGCATTAAGTTCAAGGATTCCGAGCTGCTGGGTATGCCTTTGATTGCCGTATCGGGTCGCGATACCGTGGCAAATGGAACAATCGAAATCCGTCATCGCGATGGTTCGGATACTCAGATTGTGCCAATTGCTGAGGCTGCAGAGCTTCTGAAAAACAGTGTAAAGGCTTTGATGTAAAAGCTTTTCGGTCGATGAAGGAGTCGCATGTGCGGCTCCTTTTTCTATGCCCAATTTCTGGGGTACCTCACAGACAATTTTTACCTGTGGCGTGTTATCCACATTCGTTCACAACCGCGTTTTCGTTTCCTGTTGTGTAGTCGATTTTGGAAGAATAAAAACACTACCACACCACTCCACGAGTAAGGATAAAGATGACACACACAGCACAGGTTGTAATTTCTGGATATGTAGGCACAGCCCCGCGTCAGTGGAATAAAAATTCTGAAACCCCGGTTTGCAATTTCCGAGTGGGCTCTACGCGGCGCTATTTCAGTACCAAAGACAATCAATGGAAGTCTGCTGACACCACATGGGTGCAGGTCAAAGCCTTCCGCTCTCTCGCACAGAATGCGTTGCACTCGCTTTCTGTAGGCGATCCCGTCATCGTCGTCGGCACGCTGACTATCGATTCCTGGGAAAAAGACGGCGTCACGCATAATCTTCCCACGGTGGAAGCCATCAGCATCGGGCACGACCTCAGCATGGGCCGTAGCGCTTTCAGCAAAGATGAGACGGCTTCTTCCTCATCATCACAAACGAGTACGACCGGCGATTCTACACCATCGGATGCGCAATTATCACAAGACTCAGAGCAGACCATGTCCGAAAATCCTGCAGTGGAGGAGATGTAAACCGACCATCAGAACATGAAAATCCCTCGACCGTGAAAGCCGAGGGATAAACTCACAGATACTGAGGCTTACCAAATATGTACGCGCTGCTGAGGATCTAAGTACATAGGATCTTGCGGCTGAATGTCGAAAGCGGTGTAGAAGCTGTCGACATTGCGCACAATGCCATTGACTCTGAATTCTGCTGGCGAGTGTGGATCGATTTGCAGATACTGCTCTGCTAACTCCACGCGGTTCACGCTACGCCAGATAGAAGCGTAGGACAGGAAGAAGCGCTGCAAACCTGTAAAACCATCGATAACAGGTGCAGAAGCTAGGGCTGCATTCATACTCTCTGCAGAGTCATCCTGTGCACCCAGCGACAACGCATAGGCCTTTAAGGAAATGTTGACACCACCGAGGTCGCCAATGTTTTCACCAATGGTAAAGGCGCCGTTGACGTGTGGCATCTGATCTTCCTTGCCCTCATCCTTGTACTTTTGTGCCACGGATTGAGGCGTGAACTGATTGTACTGGTCAATCAACGCGCTCGTCAGTTTTTCGAAGCTTTGACGATCCTGAGAGGTCCACCAGTCCTTCAAATTGCCATCGCCGTCATACTTGCTACCTTGGTCATCGAATCCATGACCGATTTCATGGCCAATAACAGCACCGATACCACCGTAATTTGCCGCATCATCTGCTTGAGCGTTGAAGAAAGGAGGCTGCAAAATGGCCGCCGGAAATACGATGACATTCGTAGTCGGTTCGTAGTAGGCATTCACTGTTTGAGGTGTCATCAGCCACTCGCGCTTGTCTACAAGCTGACCGGCCTTAGAGAGCTGATACGCAGTTTCATACAAGCTTGCATTGCGCAAATTATGAATCAGGCTATACTCGCTACGGATATCCAAGGCAGCATAATTGCGCCATGTGTCTGGGTAGCCGATCATTGGGGTAAATTTGGACAGCTTATCCAAAGCCTTCGCTTGGGTTTCCTTACCCAACCATGCGCTGGATGAAATGGAGACTTCGTATGCCTTAATGAGATTATCTACGAGCTCGCTCATGCGTTCTTTGGAAGAGGCAGGGAAGTAACGCTTTACGTACTCTTGACCAACTTCTTCGCCAGAAATGCCATCGACGAGACCTACGGCTCTACGCCAGCGGTCACGCTGAGTAGGCGTGCCGCGCAAAACCTTGCCATAGAAATCAAACTTGGTTTGCTCGAATGCTTCGGGCAAGAAGCTGGCCCACTGAATGAGAATATGCACGCGAGCCCACAGCTTCAAATCCTCGATATCCGCTGCATGCCAGAACTGATCCACGCCCTCGACATAGCTAGGCTGATAAATAATGACATGGCTTAATGCCGAGCGGAGGGACAATGGCTGCTCGAGAGCAGAATCGGAATTATTGTATGTTTCTTGCCACGCATCCACCCATGCTTCCAGATTGAAATTATTGAGTAAGGAGGCAAACTGATCAAAACTGCGAGGATTATAGGTTTTATCACTATCGCGAGAGGAGACTACATCCCAATGATGTGATGCAATGTGACGTTCCACGTCCACAAACTTACGCGCCATGCGCGCGCTGTGCTTCTCATCCTTGCCATAGCCCGCAAGGTGGAGGAGCTGTGCCACCATGTCCGTGTATTTTTCCACGACAGGCTTATGGTTTTCTTCGCGATAATACGCCTCGTCCGGAAGACCTAGTCCAGCTTGGAAAATATGCACCGTATGATGCGTGGGATCGCCAGGATTGGCAAATACAGCTTGTGAAAAGAGCGAAGGGCCGCCAGTAGCGTCGAGAACGCCCAAAGTCTGCGTCAATCCAAGCTTTGTGGTTACTTCGTCAATACGGTTGAGATCCTCACGGATGGGGTTGATACCTGCCTTCTCGATGGCCTTCGTATCCATAAACGAGCGATAGAGTGCTGAAGACTTGGGTGATGTTTCTGGAGAATTCTCCAAAATATCATGAATATGTGCTTCAGCATCCTCGCTGAGTTTATCGAAGGAACCAAAGCGTGCCTTATCATCCGGCAAAACGTAGGAGTTTATCCATTCACCATTGACGTGGCGGAAAAAATCAGAACGAGCTGGAACTGTCATGGACAGTGATTGAACGTCAATTCCGGAACTCAACGCGTCAATTGTGCGTATGCGTGAATACTTTTGCACGGAAAAAAGAGTCATAAATGTCATAAATACAATCCTATCGCAATACAAAAGTTCTGTGGAAGTTTTCGCTGAAAGTGACTTATATTGTGACATATCTTTCATCGGTTCTTTCATCGGTGTGAGCTTTTCGTACGCAGGCGCGTTGTGCGCAAGCATGTGTGTGCATGAGTGAAATGCACCATTGCTTTTAACTCCTAACAGCCCAGAGACTGTAGTATTTCACGCACTTAGCGCACAGCAAAGTTCGACCCCTCGAAACTATAACGATACAGCTGATTTCTCCGCTTTTCCCGCAAATGCGCGGTAGATTAAGGTCTAAGAAATTTTGACGATAGTGCGTGCATACACACATATGCAGAGCGCAGATGGGGAGGCGAAATACATGGCAAGTTTAGGTGCAGTATGGATTGCTGTCATCGTATTAGGAGCGACGCTTGCCATTGATGCGCTTTCCGTTTCTATGTCTATCGGTGCACGCATGCACGGCTCCTTGAAGGCGAAGGATTACACCAAAGCAGTGGTATGGTTTACGGTGATTCATGCCGCCATGCTCTCCTTGGGCTTTGTGTTAGGCGATTCCTTGGCGATGGTTATTAACGGCATTGGTCCGTGGATTTCCTTCACTCTACTTGCAGTTGTGGGTGGTGTCATGATTCGCGCGGCCCTGCGTGAGGAAAGTGAAGAAGAATCCTTGCTGTCCATCCCGCCGCTGACTTGGAAAACACTGGTTCCCTTGGCTTTCGCCTGCAGTATCGATGCCGTGGCAGTTGGCTCGAGCTTGGGATTGTCACATAGCTTGCCGTATGTGCTGACCGTGATTGTGGTTTCGCTGATTACCGCATTTTTTGTTTTTGTCGGTTTGAAATTAGGCAAGGCTGCAGGGGAAAAATGGCAGAAGCCAGCGGAAGTCACTGGTGGCATTGTGTTGGTGCTCATCGGTTTGAAAAGCTTTATTTAGGTGTTCTGGCGTGAGCGTATCCTGTAAGCATGATTGAACTGAAGACGCCACAAGAAATACAACAAATGCGACCAGCAGGCAAGTTTGTTGGTCAGATTTTGTCCGACCTAAAAAAAATGACCAAGGTGGGCACAAATCTTCTGGAAATTGACAATTTTGTTAAGCATGCCATCGAAAATCGCGCAGGTGCCGCATCCTGCTATGTGGATTATGCTCCAGATTTCGGTACAGGTCCATTCGCACATTATATTTGCACCTCTGTGAACGATGCCGTCTTGCATGGTGTGCCATATGATTACAACCTGAAAAATGGCGATCTTGTATCCCTCGATTTAGCGATTAACGTGGATGGTTGGGTAGGTGATTCCGCTATCAGCTTCGTGGTGGGCGATGCGCGCCAAGAAGATTTGCGTCTGATTAAGAGCACCGAAGAAGCTCTTGCTGCGGGTATAGACCAGGCGAGAGCAGGAAATCGCTTAGGTGATATTTCTGCTGCTATTGGTGATGTGGCTGCTAGCTACGGGTATGAGGTGAATCTGGAATTTGGTGGTCACGGTGTAGGACACATTATGCATGGCGATCCTCACGTGCCAAATAACGGTCGCGCACATCACGGTTATCGTTTGCGTCCAGGCTTGGTCATTGCTATCGAGCCATGGTTCCTTGCGACCACGGACGAGATTATCCAGGACGAGAAGGATGGCTGGACCTTACGTTCTGCGGATGGTTCTCGAGGTGCGCATACGGAGCACACCATTGCTATTACCGATGGTGAGCCAATTATTCTCACTGCTCGCGATGGTGAGTAGTTATAGACTGGATATATTACAAGCGGCGGCTGTTTCGTAGGCAAGCAGCCGCCGCTTGTGATAGCGAAACCTTAATTAATTCTTATGTAAGTCTGCGTTGAGCTCGATACCCAGCTTGCCAGCCGTGCGTGAACGGGCTTCAATTGCGCCACTGACAGAATTGCGGATAAACAAGATATTATCCTTGCCGCTCAAATCCGCACCCTTCACCACATCCAGGGCCTGTCCGGATGCTACGCGTTCCTTGTCATACAGGCTGATTTTCGTGCCAGCAGTAACATAAAGTCCCGCCTCCACCACGCAATTATCGCCCAAAGAAATGCCAATGCCCGCGTTGGCACCCAGCAAAGAATGCTTGCCAATGGATACGCGGTGCTTGCCGCCGCCGCTCAAAGTGCCCATAATGGAAGCTCCACCACCGATATCGGAACCATCACCCACGACCACACCTTGAGAAATACGGCCTTCGACCATGGACACACCCAATGTGCCCGCATTGAAATTCACGAAGCCCTCGTGCATGACAGTGGTGCCCTCCGCCAAGTGCGCACCCAAGCGGATACGGTCTGCATTGCCGATGCGCACGCCTTGAGGTACTACATAATCCACCATGCGTGGGAACTTATCGATGGACAGCACATTGACATCAGCCGCCATGTGTCCGGTGCTGCGAGCATCCGCTAGTACATCCATCTTGCGCAGACCAAAGTTTTCTACAGCAAAAGGACCATAATTCGTCCATACAACATTAGCCAAAGCGCCAAAAATGCCTTCCAGATTCAAGGAATTAGGCAGAGCCAAACGCTGAGATAGCAAATGCAAGCGCAGATACGCATCCGCAGAATTTTCAATAGCCTCATCCAGCTTGGAAATGGTGAACACAGCTGTGCGGCGCACGCCACGTGCATCCGCATCCTCGTGTACGAGCGCACCAAAATTATGGTTTTCACGGCGAGCTTCGGAAGGTACCTCATCTAAAGATCCCACCTGAAGCGTGGGATACCACACATCCAAAATCGTTCCAGCCTCATCGATGGAAGCTAATCCCCATCCCCAAGCAGCGCGTTGTGAAGTCATCATTCCTCAATTCTGCAATGCTGTCGAGTGCATTGCATGTACTCACGAAAATATCGGCGAACACACAGCATAAGCCTTTGCAAACCGACATATACAGCCCCAAGTTTAACGTAAATGTGCGTAGGTTGTTAAGTCCTGTCCTATTTACGCCCATTCATACAGATATCAGCGTAAGGTGTGTAAACGTGGCTGATTATGACTTTTCACAAGATTTAAGCGAAGCACAGGCAAAATATGACACTATTGCCGAAGCTGTAGACCTGAACCGTTTGCGCACTCGCATTGCAGACTTAGAAAGGCAAGCAAGCGAACCTACCTTGTGGGATGACCCAGAAAACGCACAAAAAATCACGTCTCAGCTGTCTGCCAGTCAAGCACAATTGCGTAAATTCGAGGAGATTTCCCAGCATCTCGAAGATATTGAAACCTTGTATGAGCTCGGATCTGAAGAAAACGACGAAGACTCTATGACAGAGGCGAAAAGCGAGCTGACGCAGACGCGCAAAACCATCGAAACCATGGAAATTCAAACCCTGCTCGATGGTGAGTACGACGATCGCACAGCGGTGGTGACGATTCGTTCCGGTGCCGGTGGCGTCGATGCTGCCGACTGGGCACAAATGCTTTTGCGCATGTATTTGCGCTATGCCGAGCGGGCGGGCTTCAAGGCGAAGGTGCTCGACACCTCGTACGCCGAAGAAGCGGGTATTAAATCCGCTACCTTCCAGGTCGAAGGCGAGTATGCTTACGGCAAGCTCTCTGTAGAGGGTGGCACGCATCGCCTCGTGCGCATTTCGCCTTTTGATAATCAGTCACGCAGACAGACGAGCTTTGCCGCGGTGGAGGTCATTCCTTTGGTGGAGCCTACGGACCACATCGACATCCCGGACAGTGATATTCGCATCGATACCTATATGTCCTCCGGTCCGGGCGGACAGGGTGTCAACACCACATACTCGGCTGTGCGTTTAACGCATATTCCTACGGGCATCGTGATTACCATGCAGGATGAGCGCAGCCAGATTCAAAACCGTGCCGCAGCGATGAGCATTTTGCAATCGCGCCTGTTGGTGATGAAGCATGAGGAAGAAGCGAAAACGCGTAAGGAACTCGCGGGTGATATTAAGGCCAGCTGGGGCGATCAAATGCGTTCGTATGTGCTGCACCCGTATCAGATGGTGAAGGATTTGCGCACGGGTTATGAGACCTCGGATACACAAGGCGTATTTGATGGCGATTTAGATGCTTTTATTGATGCGGGCATTCGCTGGCGTCATCAGCAGCGTCGCGAGGCGATGAACAGTGAAGGATAGGAGAACTGAGGTGATGAACAGCTAGGTGCGGTCTCGCCTTGCACGTGCTACGTGTGACATATCTCACGGAAAATTCGAAAAATTAAAAAGAACCGGAAATGTGCCTCAAAAACCGCTAATTTCGGGCTTGTGCACGCTATGCGCATGTTCATCCGCTGAAACATTCGAAGGCTTTCGTTAAGCTTGACATACTAAGCTTGAATCTTGGAAAGCATGCGATTTCCTGGGCTTTAGCGGGCTGTGAGTCTGCTGAGGAATTTCTGGGAAAAATACATACGACTTGTAATGAAAGAAAAGATTACGGAGAAGGACATATGGCTCTGATAGATCTTGTGAATGTGAGCAAGGTATATGACCGCGCATCGCGGCCTGCCCTAGAGGATATTAACCTCCACATCGATCGTGGCGACTTTGTATTCCTAGTGGGTGCCAGCGGTGCGGGTAAGTCCACCTTGCTGAGCCTGCTTCTTCGGGAAGAGGAAATTAGCGAAGGCGAAATTCGCGTAGCGGGCAATGATTTGCGCCGTATTTCGCATCGTCGCGTGCCGCATTATCGCCGCGGCATTGGCTTTGTCTTTCAGGATTATAAACTGCTAGAAAACATGACTGTGTGGGAGAATGTAGCCTTTGCATTGGAAGTCATTGGTACTAGGCGCTCCACCATTAAGTCCATCGTGCCACAAGTGCTGGAAGCCGTGGGATTGACCGGTAAAGAGGACCGCATGCCGCACGAGCTGTCCGGTGGTGAGGCGCAGCGTGTGGCCATTGCGCGCGCATATGCAAACCATCCTGCCATTATTTTGGCCGACGAGCCTACAGGAAACTTGGATCCTACGACCTCTGTGGGCATTATGGAGGTGCTGGAGGCTATTAATCGCACAGGCACGACGATTGTGATGGCTACGCATAACGAGGAAATTGTGAATTCCATGCGCAAGCGCGTGATTGAGCTGCATAACGGACGCATTGTGCGCGATGAAGAAAATGGTAAATACGATTCCGCGTTGTACTTCCCAGATGAGGATGTGGCGAATAAATCCCGTCTCGAGCAGGCCGTGAAATCCGTGCACGAGGTGACGAGCGTAGTGCAGGGTGCCGATGTGGCTGAAGGCATGGTGGAGCACACGGTGGACCTGGACAAATTCCGCCCACCACAGGAGGATAGCGCCCTCACAAGCCAAGACGAACTCTCTGAAAGCGTGGCACGTCTAGCACGCAATGTGCATTCGGGCCGCACCGGGCGCTATGGCGAAGCATTCGCACCTGCGGAGGAAACCTTGACATGGGGTACGGGTCTGGTCCCTCCTGTGAGCGCAGAAGACGGCGAACCACACACACCGACAGATACCGCTGAACAATCCGCAGAAGGCACTTCCGAAGTAGCTCCTCCTGCTCCTCCAGCGCCACCAGCCTTCTTGGTGTCTGATAGCCAGAAGCCAGCCGTTCAAGACAACGGTGAAATCGGAACGCCTGCCGAGGAAACTGCAGCCAATGAGAAGAAGACTTCCGTAAAGGATGGTGAGTAAGAATGCGTTTGCGTTTTATCCTTTCCCAAGCTTGGACGAATTTTAAGCGCAACGGCGCCATGATTATTTCCGTCATGCTCGTCACCTTTATTTCCTTCGTGTTCATCGGCGCCGCAGCGCTGCTGCAAACGCAGGTGCAAAAAGCCAAGGGCGACTGGTATGACCAAGTCGAGGTAGTCGTGTGGCTCTGCCCAGATGGCACGAGCACGTCCGCAAACTGCGCCTCCGGCGTATCGCCTACGGATGGTGAGGTGTCCGACATCGAAGCCAAGATCCAAAATGAACTTTCGGGTGTTGTTTCCAGCATTACGTACGTGAGCAAGGAAGACTTCTTCAATAACACCTTCGTCAAGCAGTACCCAGGTGGCGTTTACAACGGCCGTACCCTCACAGCCGCAGATATGCAGGCATCGTTGCGCTTGAAACTACAGGATGCCAATAAGTATCAGCTCGTGTCTGAGGCCTTGAGCGGCACGAAGGGTGTAGAGCAGGTCGAAGATCAGCGAGAAATTTTTGAACCCGTCTTTGCGGTGCTCAACCGCGGTACGGTTGTCTTTAGCGCCTTGGCGATTGTTATGGTGGTGGTCGCTGTGCTGCTGACCGGTACGACCATACGCATGAGCGCTGCCAGCCGTCGCAAAGAAACGGAAATCATGCGCTATGTGGGTGCTTCCAACTGGGCAATTCGTCTGCCGTTTATCTTGGAAGGTGTGATGGCCTCACTGATTGGTTCGCTCATAGCGATCGGCACGCTGATGGGCATTATTAAGGTGTTTGTCACGGATTGGTTGGCCAAGTCTGTGACATGGATGTCGTTCATTGATATGACAAGCGTATTGTGGCTTGCACCCGGCATTATTGTGGGTGCCATTCTCTTGTCGGTCATTGCATCCTCTGTGTCCTTGAGGAAGTACTTGCACGCTTAATTTCTTGACCCTCTGTACAACATGTATTAGTGTAGAAATAGTGTAGAAATGCGGTTTAAGAACCGTAGGATGAAGGATTTAATATGAAAGCAACAACGAAAAGCCTGCGTAAATCGCTGAAAATGGCGATTGCAGCAGGAACCGTCGCCCTTTCACTCATCTCGGGAAGCATCGTTTCGTGGTACATTTCGCCAGCAACGGATGCTTATGCTGTCACCCCATATCAGACATTGGCTCAGCATCAGCAGCAGCAGGCTCAGCTCAAGGCTCAGCTGGCCGGAGTGAACCAAGAACTCGCGCAATTGATTACCGATCTGGATGATTTGGTCAACAATCAAATTCCTGCCGCAGAAACCGCCGCTTCCGAAGCTCAGGATGCCGCCTCTGCCGCAGCTCAACGCGCGCAGGAAGCCGCAGACCGTTTGACCGCTGCACAAAGCGATAAGACCACGCTGGAGCAGCAATTGGAAAACGCTCAGTCTAGCAATGATGATGCCAAGGATAAGGTCGCAGCCATGGCACGTAGCAGCTTCCACGGCTCCAATGCATCCAAGACGATGAGCGTTGTCACGGGTTCTAAGAGCACCGATGATTTCATCCAATCCATGCAGTCCGATGCAGCCGTTAGCCGTGTTGAGGCCAAAACAGCCTCCGATTCTGCTACAGAACTGAGCACCGGCAAGAACCGTGCGGATCGCTTGGTTGCTATCGAGCAGCGCATTTCAGACTTAAAAACTCAGGCAGATAATGAATCCGCAGCAGCACAGCAAGCCTCTGCAGATGCCGACGCAAAGGTCGCTTCTTTGGGCGAGTTGCGTGCGCAGGCCGATCAAAAGTCCAAGGACTTGACGGCTCAGCAGGCCGACTTGCAGACCGCAGAAGCACAAGAAGCTGCAGCCATCGTGCAGGCTCAGGCTCAGGTGGAAGAGTACAACCGCCAGCTTGCCGCACAGGCAGCCGCTCAGGCCGCTGCACAGCGTCGTAATTCTGCTACCTCCCAGTACACCGGTTCTTCCTCCAGTCAGGCCGCAGATACGAGCTACTCTGCTCAGTACTCGGGTGACTACTCCGTGCCGGGCAACTGTGGTTCTACGGACACCACTTGCTACGGTCACTCCACCGGGCGCACCGGCGTTTTGGGTGGTGCATATCCATGGAGCCAGTGCACGTGGTATGCATACAACCGTCGTACGGCTTTAGGCCTTCCAGTCGGCTCCTATATGGGTAACGGTATGGACTGGGCAAACTCCGCACGTCGCCTCGGCTACGTGGTCAACAACACTCCACACGTGGGCGCAGTCGTTGTCTTCCAGCCAGGTCAGGCAGGTGCGGACCGCACTTATGGTCACGTCGCCGTTGTGGAGCGAGTGAATTCCAACGGAACTATCCTGATTTCTGAGTCCGGATCGGGTTACAACGGACAGGCAGGATGGCGCACGATTGGAAATGTGAACGCCTACCAGTACGTACATTATTAAAGATTACAGAAACATATAAAGACTAAGATTCTTTAATTCTTTAGTATTCTCAACGCGTCACCTCCATGGTGGCGCGTTTTTGAGTGTAGACTGAAGAAACGCAAGAAAGGACAATTATGGCGGCAAAGACAAAAGACCCCAGCAATGGCGTTATTGCACAAAATCGTCGTGCTCGCCACGATTACACCATCGAAGACACGTTAGAAGCGGGCCTCGTACTCACCGGCACCGAGGTGAAAAGCCTGCGCCAGGGACGTGCGAGCTTGACGGAATCCTATATTTCCATTGATAAGCATAACGAAATGTGGCTCGAGGGAGCACACATACCGGAGTATCTCAATGGCACCTGGACGAATCATGCGCCGAAAAGGAAGCGCAAGCTACTGCTGCACGCGGTTCAGATTGAGAAATATGCTCGAGCCTTACAAGCAAAAGGTTATACGATTGTGCCATTGAGCTTGTATTTCAAAGATGGCCGTGCAAAGGTCGAAATCGCATTGGCCAAGGGTAAGCGTGAGTACGATAAGCGTCAGGCTTTGAAAGAGGCTCAGGATAAGCGTGAAGCAATGCGCGCAATGCGTTTGCATAATTTGGGCTAGCTTGTCGTTCACACGCTGAACGTACGAGCATATACGACGAAGAATGCCGAAGAAACGGCGGAGAATAAGGAATTGACGCAGAAGAGGAAGAGAAAATGCCACAAATAACGCGATGGACACACGGCATGCGCGCATGTAAAGGGCTCATCGCCGCTTTTGCGAGCCTTGCACTGTTGGCCGGTTTAGCGGCCTGTGGCACCAGCGATGGTTTGGACGACGCTCAGGCCAATATTGATCTCAGCGACGTGAGCAAGGACGACCAACTTGCCGCCATGGTATCCGAAGAAGTGGCACATGATGGCGTGCTGACGGTGGGCAGCAATGCCAGCTGGGCGCCTGCCGAATTTACAGGTGAGGATAATGAAACGGTTATCGGCTTTGACATTGACATTATTAAAGCCGTGGGCAAGGTGCTGGGGCTGGAAGTAAAGGTGATTAATTCCAGCTTTAGCACCATTATCCCTTCGGTGGGGAGCAAATTTGACGTGGGTATTTCCGGCTTCACCATTACTGCCGAGCGCGAGAAAACGGTAACCTTCGTTCAGCATTATGCCGCGGGTATGAGCTATGCGGTGCGCAAGGGCAATCCGAAAAATATCGATCCGGATAATTTGTGCGGTGTGCGTGCCTCCGTGCAGGTGGGTACGGCTGAAGAAACCGCATTAGAAGATTCATCTGCGCAGTGCGTAAAAGAGGGCAAAGCGGCCATCGATTTGCAAGTCTACGATCAGCAAACCCAAGCGACGACGGCGCTGATTACGGGACGTTCGGATGTGATGTATTCGGATACGCCTGTTTCCGCGTATGCGGTGAAGCAGACCAAGGATAAGTTGGAACTGTTAGGCGAACCGTACGACGTGGCACCTCAAGGCATTGTCATCAACAAAAAAGATGAAGCTACGGCCAAGGCTGTGCAGGGTGCTGTGCAAAAGCTCATTGATTCGGGTGTGTATATGCGCATTCTGAAGGCATGGGGCGTGGAAGACGGCGCTATAAAGGAAGCCGTTATCAATCCGAAAGTGGATGGATGATGCGTTACATAGCTGTGAGAAGACGTTGAGAGCTGAGAAACTGAGATAAGAGAACGAGACAGTAGGGGTGGAAACAGACATGGCACAGGACATACCGAATCGCATTAAAGCACTGCCCGTGCGTAAACCGGGGCCGATTATTGCGGGCATTATCGTTTTACTACTAGCCATATGGATTATCCGTGGCGTGGTAACCAATGAGAATTTTGCATGGCCCACCGTGTGGAAATACCTGTTTAATGAGCATATTTTAACGGGCGTGCGCTGGACCTTGATACTCACCGTGGTATCCATGGCTATCGCCATCGTGCTGGCTGTGGGCTTGGCCGTGATGCGCAAAAGCACCAATGTAGTATTGCGTTGGGTTAGTTGGTTCTTCATCTGGTTCTTCCGTGGCACGCCTGTGTACACGCAGCTGACCTTCTGGGGCTTGATTTCCGTGCTCATTCCTAAGATTTCTCTGGGCGTGTGGTCTTGGGATACGCAGGATGTCATCACAGCCGGCAAGGCGGCCATTTTGGGTTTGGCGCTGAATGAAGCTGCGTATTTGGCAGAAATCGTGCGCGCTGGTTTGGAAGCAGTCGATCGTGGTCAGGAAGAGGCTGCTAAGGCGTTGGGTATGAAGCACAGCATGATTATGCGTCGCATTATTTTGCCTCAGGCCATGCGCATTATTGTGCCTCCAACGGGCAACGAGGCCATCGGTTTGCTCAAAACCACCTCGCTGGTGCTTGCGGTGCCTTTTACGTTTGAATTGCAATATATGTCCAATAACATTGCCAATCGCATATACGAACCTATTCCGTTGCTCATTGTGGCAGCTATCTGGTATCTGGTCATCACGTCAGTGCTGATGGTAGGTCAGTCTTACTTGGAGAAATACTTCGGTAAGGGATTTGACGAGCAGCCGGTGGTCGGAGCACATTCTCCGGGCAAGAGCGGTAAAACGACTGGCGAAACTCAGTACGATGTGAAAAAGCAAAACGAAGCCTTCTGGGGAGGTCTCAATGCCTAATACACCTGCACAGAACAACTCGCACACACCACAAATCGTGGTCAAAGATGTGCACAAGGAATACGGCGATCTCCACGTGCTCAAGGGTGTGAATCTCGAGGTAGAAAACGGCACGGTTACGGTGATTTTAGGTCCTTCGGGTTCCGGTAAATCGACCCTGCTGCGCATGATCAACCAGCTGGAAAGCATTACCGGCGGCGAAATCGACGTCGATGGCGAAATGATTGGCTACAAGTACGTCGAACGCGGTGGACAAAAAATGCTGCAAACCTTGTCTGATAAAGAAATCGCACGTCAGCGTTCGCATATTGGCATGGTTTTCCAGAAATTTAATCTTTTCCCTCATATGACCGTGCTCGAAAATGTGATGGAAGCACCGGTGCATGTGGCGGGTATGAAACGTGCACAGGCAGAGAGGGAAGCGCGTGCCTTCCTCGACATGGTGGGCATGTCCGAGCGTGTGGATTACTACCCATCCCAGCTCTCCGGCGGTCAGCAGCAGCGCGTGGCCATTGCTCGAGCGATTGCCATGCATCCGGATATTATGCTTTTCGATGAGCCTACCTCCGCGCTGGATCCGGAGCTGGTGGGCGAGGTGCTGTCCGTCATGCGCAAGCTTGCAGACGAAGGCATGACCATGGTTATCGTGACTCACGAAATTGGCTTTGCGAAGGAAGTGGCCGATCAAATCGTGTTTATGGATGGCGGCGTCGTCGTAGAATCGGGTACCTCAGACATCATCGATCATCCTCAAACGGATAGGTTTAGAGACTTCCTGACTGCGGTTTTGTAAGGCAACGGGTATTTATCGCATCTATGCTGGTGGTTTTAATCGAAACCGCCAGCATTTTTCATGCGTAAGAGCATTGTAAATAGATAGCACACAAGAACTTCTCTAGGAGACAAATGCACGGTTAATCTTATACAATTAACCTTTATGTGTGGAATTGTAGGATATACATGCCGAAATGGTGCATGTGGAAAACCATTAGAAGTTTGCTTACAAGGCTTGAACCGCTTGGAATATCGCGGTTATGATTCGGCGGGTGTGGCACTCAGCGCGCCGGGTATGGATACAGTGGCTTTTCGGAAAAAAGAAGGCCGTTTAGAAAATCTCGTCAACGACATTGCCGAGCATCCGCTGCCTGATGCCACAGCAGGCATTGGACATACGCGTTGGGCGACCAACGGTGCTCCAAGCGATGCCAATTCTCATCCTCATCTGAGCAAGGATGAGAAAATTGCCATTATTCACAATGGCATTATCGAAAACGCTCCTCAGATTAAGCAGGAATTGCTGGCCGAGGGCTACACTTTTGAGTCTGCTACAGATACCGAAGTGGCGGCCAAACTTTTGGGCAAAATTGCCGAAGATGTTATTCAAACAACGGGGACGCCGAATATTTTCGAGGCTTTGCGTCGCTTGGCACGTCGTCTGGAGGGTACCTTCACTATTCTTGCCACAGACTGCCGTCAGCCACATGTGGTGGTAGGGGCGCGTCACGACTCGCCACTGGTGGTCGGCTTGGGCGAGGGCGAAAACTTCCTCGGCTCCGACGTGGCGGCCTTCGTAGCATACACACGCAAGGCCTTGGAACTCGGCCAAGATGAGGCTGTGGAAATTACACCGGATTCTGTGACGGTGACCGATTTCTATGGCAATGCTGTAGAGTTGCGTCCTTTTACCGTAGACTGGGATGCCTCTGCTTCGGAAAAGGGCGGCTGGGATTCCTTTATGAATAAGGAAATCCACGAGCAGCCACATGCGGTAGCAGATACCTTGTTGGGACGTTTTAATCTCGAGGGTGATTTGAACCTCGATGAAGTGCGCATTGAAGAGGATGTCTTCAAATCTATCGACAAGATTATCGTCATTGCTTGTGGTACGGCGGCGTATGCAGGCATGGTGGCTAAGTATGCCATCGAGCACTGGGTGCGCATTCCGGTAGAGGTGGAGCTGGCTCACGAATTCCGTTATCGTGACCCGATTCTCACCTCGCGCACCTTGGTGGTAGCTATTTCACAGTCTGGCGAAACCATGGATACTTTGATGGCCTTGCGTCATGCCCGTGAGCAAGGTTCACGCGTGCTGGCTATTTGCAATACTCAGGGCTCGACCATTCCACGCGAATCCGATGCCGTGCTGTACACACATGCCGGTCCGGAAATCGCGGTGGCATCCACTAAGGCATTCGTGGCTCAAATTACAGCAGCGTATCTAATTGGCCTGTACCTAGCTCAGGTGAAGGGCACCATGTACCGCGATGAAATTCGTGGCATCGTGGATGATTTGCGTGCTATGCCAGAGAAGATTCAGCAGGTCATCGATACCCAGAGCGAGACGATTGAAAAAGCAGCGCAGGAGATGATAAACGCTCAATCCTTCCTCTTCCTGGGCCGCCACGTAGGCTACCCAGTGGCTATGGAAGGCGCATTAAAGCTCAAGGAAATTGCATACACCTTTACTGAAGGCTTTGCAGCCGGCGAGCTTAAGCATGGTCCGATTGCGTTGGTGGATTCCGGCGAACCGGTCGTGGTCATTGTGCCCCCTGCGCGTGGGCGCAATGTGCTGCACGCCAAGGTGATTTCTGCCATCGAAGAGGTGCGCGCTCGCGGGGCGTATACCATCGCTGTGGCAGAAGAGGGTGATGAGGACGTGCGCGATTATGCGGACGTGGTCTTCTGGAGGCCAGAATGCCCAACCCTCATGAGTCCTTTGGTGGATGTCATTCCGATGCAGCTCTTTGCTATGGATATGGCTAAGCTCAAGGGCTTGGACGTGGATAAGCCACGCAATCTGGCAAAATCGGTAACCGTAGAGTAACGCGTTTTTCCATCCATTTCTACAGGCAGTCCTGCCGCAGGAGAGGGAGCCCCTTCCTTCTGCGGCAGGACTGCCTTGTGTATGCCTGCCTTTTGCGTGTGCAAACGACTATGATGAGTTATATATTTCATGCCTTGTGTATGTAAGCATACATACCTGTAGAATCGATGGATAGCCATGACCACAGCTGCACCTTTAACCGCCCGGCAGATAAGCGGAGTTTTTCCGCAACCGGGGGCGGAGGATTCCAAATATACACGCGGAGTTGTGGGTCTCATTACGGGCTCTGAGCAGTACCCAGGAGCAGGCATTTTATCCGTATCCGCAGCATCCTCAGCGGGTGTGGGTTACGTCCGCTACAACGGACCCGAAGCCAGCGTGCGTACACTGCTCGGACTGTTTCCGGAAGTTGTTTTTTCCGCATCGGCAGACGACGGTGTAGACGCGTGGGTGTTGGGCTCGGGTTTTGCGGGCATTTATAGCGATGATGACCCGCGCAGTCAGGAGATTCGTACGGTGCTCACACGTGCTGGAACGCGCACAGATACACATGTGGCACTACACACGTCACAGCCGTATATGGTGGTGGATGCGGGCGCATTAGAAAGTTTTGCCACGCTGACTATCGACGATACCACGAGACAGCGTTGCATTCTCACCCCGCATACGGGTGAGGCGGGACGCTTGTGCACAGTGCTGGGGCTCACCGTAGACCGGACGTATATCGAGGTTCATCGGGCAGAGGTGGCACTCTATCTCGCTGAAAAACTGCACTGCACGGTGGTGCTCAAAGGCGCACGCACGCTGATTGCCTCGTATTCCGGTGAACTTGTCGAATGCCCACCAGCCACGCATTGGCTGGCCACCGCAGGCACCGGGGACTGCTTAGCAGGGATTATGGGCGCTCTTTTTGCTCTGAATCATCATGCTCTATGTGATGGGATGGCGTCTCCGGTACACGTCGCAGCGGGTGCAGTTTGTGTCCACTCGCTAAGCGCAGGCTTGGCTGCTCGGGATACGGACGCATTCTGGAAAGCTTTACTGGGGGAAGGTAGGCAAGTTCCGGTACCAGATGTAAACACGCCGGCTGCCTCTGAGCTTCCTCATCATGTCCGCTTGCTGGATATGGTGCAGAAAATTCCACAAGCCATGGCCGAGCTGAATTTTTATACCCAGCAGTAGTGATAATCTAAGAATTCGCAGATATCCAGAACATAGCTACTTGTGAAGAGGTTTGATTGTCTAGACGACGCCATCGCAATCATCGTATCCAACGTCCGCATGCGTATGTCACCGACGAACCGGACATCCCGTTTGAGCTCCCGGTCATCTACGAAGATGAACACATTATCGTCGTGGACAAGCCACATTTTCTGCCGACCATGCCGCGGGGCATGTGGTATCGCTCCACGGCGCTAATGCGCTTGCGGGAAAGTTACGGCGAAGAAGATATCGTGCCTGCGCATAGACTCGACCGCCTCACGGCCGGCATCGTCGTCTTCGTACGCGATAAGTCTGCACGAGGTAGATACCAGCTGCTCTTTCAAAACAAGCAGGCCACAAAAGTGTATGAATGTCTCGCACCTATGAAACCCATCCGCACACCGAAGCGCGGTACGACGCGTTCACTCTCGAGGTTTGGCTCCAGTGTGCCATTTCCTGTGGAAAGACGCTCACGCATTGTGAAAGTGCATCATATTTTGCAAGCCTTTGAGGAGCCGGGTCTCGTCAATGCGGAAACGATTATCGAGTTATCTGCCACACAGGACCCAGCATTTGTGCGCGCAGGCTACCGAGCCTACACCTTGCATCCGCGCACCGGCAAAACGCATCAGCTGCGCGTGCATATGAATTCTTTAGGATTGCCCATTAAAGGCGATGATTTTTATCCCACCATGCGCAAGCGCAATTTCGACGATTTTTCCGCGCCTTTGCAATTAGTGGCGAGAAGGCTGGAATTCAGGGATCCGTATACGAAACAGCCTATGACATTTGAGTCACGGTATCCCTTGACGGTGAATTAAGCCTCACCGTGAATGAAAAAGGGCGTAAGCTCAGTTTGCCTACGCCCTTGAAGCACGCCACAGACAGCGCAAGAGATTATGCCTTGTTTTTATCGTAAATGATCTGCAATCCCTTAAAAATCAAATGCGGATCGTAGACATCGATGCAGTCCGTGTCGTTTTCGATGACGTGTCCCAAACCACCGGTGGCGATAACCTTGAAATCTGTGCCCAGTTCTTTTCTAAACTGCTCCACAAAGCGCTCAATGCCACCTAAGAAGCCGTAATACAAACCCGTTTGAATAGCGGTAATCGTATTTTTTGCCATGACAGTGGTAGGTCGCTCAATCTCCACCTCTGGCAGTTGCGCCGTATTTCCCGCCAGGGCCTTTGCTGAGGTCTGTAAACCGGTCTGCACTACGCCCATGGTAATGCCACCCTTGGCATCTACGTAATTATAAGTGGTGGCTGTGCCCATATCGATGACAAGACACGGCGAAGAGTACAAATGATAGGCAGCCACGCAATCGACTAGGCAGTCTGCACCCAAAGATTTAGGGTCGTCGATGCGCACGGCCACACCCGTTTTCATGCCCGGGCCGACGACCAGAGGGCTTTTATTGAGGAATTTTTCAATCGAGGACTTAAACGAATGCATCACACTCGGCACTACGGAGCAGACGATCACATCCTCCACATCTTCGACCGTGTACCCGCTGAGTGACAGAAATTGCAGTAAATGAATGCCGTACTCATCGCTGGTACGCACATTCGACGTGGTCAGACGGTACATATGCGTAATCTGCGCATCCTGCATAAAACCCAGCACAATATTTGTATTTCCGATATCCACCGCAATAAGCATAAAAACCTCCCAAGCGCGCAGATGTAGTTAGAGCTTAGTATACTGAACAACCAGCACGTTACAAGAAACAACTCTACAAGCAACGACGGTGTATCCGCGGGGACTTAAAGGGAGAAAAGTGAAGAAAGATCAACGTGGGCATATTGTGCTGCCCGCTTACAGTTTAGATGATGAGCTGAACGCTCAGTCATCGAAAAAACAACATCAACGCGTGTGGTGGAGCATGATTGCGGCGCTGCTGGCCGTTATCCTGTCGCTGGTGGGCATTACCGCTGGATACGCCACCTGGGGAGGTAGCTCGGCAAATGGTCAAATTTCGATTGGCCTGCAGTTGGCACCGACGAATTTGGACATCCGCTCCACAGCAGGCACGTCTTTGGATCAGCTGCTCGTGGGCAATGTGTATGAGCCACTGCTGAGCCGTAATTCTGACAACACCGTGTCGGCGGGCATTGCTCAGTCCTGGGAAGTCAATGATGCTCGTACGCAGTACACCTTCCACATCAATCGCAATGTGACCTTCAGCAATGGAGATGCGCTGAATGCTCAGGATGTGGTTTGGTCGATTACCACCATGATGGAGCAGCAGCTTCAGGGCTACTCGGAAATGACCAATTACCAGTCCGTTTCTGCCCCGGATGATTACACCGTGGTACTGAATTTGAGCGCACCTTTCTCGGAGTTGCTCTGGACACTGTCCGGCCGCCCGGGTTTGGTCTTTGACAAGGATGCACAGTACGATGCCAAGACGCAGGCTGTGGGTTCGGGACCATTCGTGCTGAGCGCGTATACACCAAGTGTTTCTGCCACGCTAACGGCTCGCGATGATTACTGGGGCGCACACAAGGCTCAGCTGCAGACGGTAAAAATTATCTACTATGCAGATGCTCAAGCCTCCTTAAATGCGTTAATTTCCGGTGACGTGCAAGTTATCGCACCAATTAGTGCGCAGCTTATTTCTGCTATCCAAGACGATACACGCTTTAATGTGAAGGCCGGCGATGGTACGGATAAATACGTGCTGGCATTCAACAACAAAACGGGCGTGCTCACAGACAAGCGCATTCGTCAAGCCATCCGTTATGCCATCGATAACGAGGCCATTATTGCCTCGCGCGGCGGCACGGATGCGGCCTTGGGCGGACCAATTCCAAGCCTGGATCCGGGCTATGAAGATCTGACGGATTTGTATCCAACGGATTTGGATAAGGCCACCCAGTTGATGAAGGAAGCCGGCTATAGCACGGACAATCCGTTGAATCTGCGCCTGACTTACGCCAATATTTATCCCGCAGAAATTGGGCAACAACTGCGTAGCCAATTAGAAAAGATTGGCATCAATCTTACGGTGGAACGCACAGAGTTCGCTTCGTGGCTCTCGGGTGTGTACAAGAATCATGATTACGATATTTCTTTGGTTGATCACAATGAAAGCCATGATTTTGCCCAGTGGGCGATGCCGGATTATTACTACGGTTATGACAATGCCGAGGTCCAGCAACTGTACGCTCAGGCCATGCAAGCGCGCACGGATACGGAGCGCGATAAGCTGCTGGCTCAAGCGGCTCGCATCGTCAGCGAAGATGCCGCAGCCGATTGGCTTTTTAACTTCCGAGTGGTAACCGCTTGGGATAAGAATGTGGAAGGTTTCCCACTGAATATGAACCAAGTCGTTATGCCACTGTGGGAGGTGTCCATTTAAATGAAAAAGCAATCTTCTCTGATGTATATTGTGCGTCGCACGGGATTATTCATCCTCATGTTGTGGATTGTCTCCGTGGTGATTTTCTTGGCGCTGCGTGTGCTACCAGGGGATGTGGCATCGGTGATCGCCGGTACTAACGCCACGATGAGTAAGTATCAGGATATTCGTGCGCAATTAGGCTTGGATAAGCCACTGATTGTGCAGTACGGCGAATGGCTGGGAAATATTCTCACAGGTAATCTGGGTGTGTCCACACTCAGCGGCCAGGCTATGAGCGTGCGTCTGGCGAGCAGGGCGGCGTTGACCTTCCCTCTGATTGTTATGAGCATGATTATCGCCCTAGTGGGAGCTTTGCCTTTGGCGGTGTATTCCATTACCTCTTCACATGCGTGGGTGCGCGCCAGTTTGCGTGCGCTGTCGCAAATCGTAGGCGCTGTGCCAGCCTTGTGGGCGGGTTTGCTCTTGATTTTGTTTGCAAGTAAGGGGCATGGCGTGCTGAATCTGCTACCTTCTCAAGGTTTTCCTACGCGCGTGTTTGAGTCGGGTCAAAGCTTTATTACGGCCCTAGCTTCGCTGGTTTTGCCTGCTATTTCGGTGGGCGTTATTACCGCGGCTCATCTGATGCGCTATATTCGCTCCGCTATTTTGGATGTGGAAAAGTCCGATTACGTGACCTGGAGCATGGCGGCAGGCATGACGTATGCGCAGGCCGTGCGTACCACGGGTCTGCGTTTGGCGGCGCCTCAAATTGCGGCCGTATCGGGTGTGAGCTTTGCCTCCATGATTACGGGCGTGCTGACGGTGGAAACACTGTTTAATTTGCCAGGACTCGCCACCTTATTCCTCTCGGATGTGTCTCAGCGTGACTTGCCGGCAGTGCAAACGGAGCTGCTGCTGCTTGCTGCGTTCTTCCTCATAGTGGGTTTGATTATCGATATTATTCAGCAATTCTTAGATCCTCGCCTTAAGGGAATGAATTCCAATCAGCAGGAGGCACGAGCATGAGTATCACTCAGAAATTCTTTATATCCTTAAAAAGCATGTTCTCCCGCTGGGATGGCATTGTGTCTGGCGTGTTCTGCGCTTTGTGGGTGATTGTGGCCATCGTTTCGTTGGTCTGGACTCCGTATGCGCTGACCTTTACCGATGGATACAATGTGTGGAGTTCGCCATCGTCGCAGCACATTTTGGGCACAGATGGCGCGGGCGCGGATATTGCGAGCTGGCTTTTAGCAGGATCTGCTACGGAGTTACTCATCGTCCTTCTCGTATCTGTGATTACTTTTGTGCTGGGCGTGGCAGGCGTGGCGCTGACTGTGCATCACAATGTCGGTGTGCGCAATACCACCGTGGTGGTTGTTGACGCCTTAATTTCCATTCCAATCGTGGTGATTGCGCTGCTGTGCGCCGCACCTATGGGTGCTACCATCGCAGGTGTAATCATCTCTTGCGCCTTCGCCTATAGTTTGAATCTTATGCGCGTCGTGCGTCCGCTCGCCGTGTCGGCGGCACGCTCCTCGTATGTCACCTTTGCACGCTACAAGGGCGTCAGTGAATGGACCATTTTCATGCGCCATATCCTGCCTCAAATTATGCCGGCGGTGACGGTCAATATTTCCTTGGCTGCTGCCACTTCTATTCTGGCAGAATCCGGTTTAACCTATCTGGGCATTGGTGTGCCCGCGCATATCGCCTCGTGGGGGAGCTCTTTGGCGACGGCTGCCAGCATGATTACTGTGCATCCTACCATCGCTCTGTGGCCAGGCTTGCTCATCACCGTGGCTGTCGTGATGATCAATCTTTTTGGCGATGCGTTGCGTGAGAGTTTTGATCCTGTGACAAATCCAGCGTTAAGGCAGGGATAATGACTGTAGAAGTAAAAGATTTAAATATTTTTGTGGGTAAGAAGCAACTACTCACAAACGTGAACCTGACCGTGGAGCCTGGACAAAGAGTGGGGCTGATCGGTGCTTCCGGCTCCGGAAAATCCTTGATTATTAAGGCAATTTTGGGGATTTTGCCCTCAACTATGCACATGACGGGTCAGATTCTGGTAGGCGACGTGGACATCGCGCAATTGCCAGATGCTGAGCGCGCTCAACTGCGCGGCACCTATATGTCTGCAGTCTTTCAAAACCCTCTGGCGGCGTTAAATCCCGTGCTTACCGTGGCTAAAAATGTAGAGCTACCCTTGAAGCTACATTACGATTTGTCCACTGAAGCACGCCAGCAGCGTGTGGATGACGCCTTGCGCCATGTGGAATTGGAAGCGGAGCTGAAAAAGCGTTTTCCTTCTGAACTTTCCGGCGGGCAAGCTCAGCGTGTATCTATTGCGGAGGCTTTGATTTCCCATCCGCAGCTCCTGGTAGCGGATGAGCCAACCACGGCGTTGGATTCTTTGGTGCAACAGCAGATTGTGGATATGCTCGTGGAACGCACTCAAGTTCAGCGTGCTGCGCTCATCTTTGCCAGCCATGATTTTAGCGTCATCTCCCGGGCTGCCCAAAGCTGCTACGTCATCCACCACGGTGAGGTCGTAGAAAGCGGCGACATCTCCAATCTTATCCAGCATCCTCAGCATGAGTACACGGTCCAGCTCGTTCAGGCTGCGCGAGAAATTGCTGTGGATACATCGTCACAGGCAGAGGTGAAATAATGGAACTGGTAAAACTTCAAGGTGTTTCTCACACCTTCCGTGGCGAGACACAGCCTGCAGTGCAAAATATTTCGCTGAGCATCCATTCCGGCGAACGCGTGGCTTTGGTAGGTCAGTCCGGATCTGGGAAAACCACCATTCTCAATATTGCGCTCGGTTTTATCACGCCGAGCCAAGGACAGGTGCAGGTAGCAAACGCGCAGTCTACAGGTTTGATTTTCCAAAATCCGTCCTCCTCCTTAAATCCGCGTCTTACTGTGGAGCAGATTGTCCAAGAAGGCAAGCCGGAGGCGAGTCGAGAAGAAGTCGAGCAAGCTTTGGCAAGCGTGAGTTTAGAGCCGCGCGAAGTGCTCCATAAGTATGTGGGGGATATATCGGGCGGTCAGGCTCAGCGTGTGGCCATTGCGCGTGCGCTGATGGACAAGCCAGACTTGATTGTGGCGGATGAGCCGGTTAGTGCGGTGGATGTGCTGGGCAAGCAGCAAATTATTTCCACGCTACACCAGCTGCAGCAAGAGCGCGCCTATGCGTCACTGATCGTGTTGCATGATTTAGGTGTGGCTCAGCAACTGTCCGATACGATTATTGTGCTGCACAACGGTGTCATCGTGGAGCAGGGAAAAACGCAGGAGATTCTTGCATCGCCTCAGCAGGAGTACACACGCCGATTAATTGCCGCTGCGCAATGGTCCGTGTGAAATCAAGCGGCCTAAAACATCTGTAATATGAGTTAAGAAGAGGGTTAAAAGAGAAAGGTCAGCGTTTTTGCGCTGACCTTTTTTATGCCTTATTATGCCTCGATACGAGAACGAGATAAGAACTAGATAAGCTTGGTATTTGCCTTAGCCTTTGCCCACGTTTCTGCTGCATGATCCCAGTTGACGATATTCCACCATGCCTTGACGTAATCTGCCTTGACATTGACATAGTCGAGGTAGAATGCATGCTCCCACATGTCCAGCATAACCAGTGGCACGATGTTGACTGGGACATTAGACTGCTGATCGTAAAGCTGGAAGGTGACTAAACGGTCGCCCAACGCATCCCATGCGAGTACAGCCCAACCAGAACCCTGCAAGCCGAGAGCAGCAGCGGTGAACTGAGCCTGGAACTTTTCGAAGGAGCCGAAATTCTTGGTGATTTCTTCGCCGAACTCACCATCTGGGCGTCCCTTGCCTTCTGGTGTCAAATTATTCCAGAAGAAGGTGTGGTTGATATGACCACCGAGGTTGAATGCGAGATTCTTTTCCCACAAATTAATGGCTGCAAAATCGTTCTTATCGCGTGCTTCTTCAAGACGTTCAAGAGCTGCATTTGCACCTGCTACGTAGTTTGCATGATGCTTATCGTGGTGAAGCTCCATAATCTTACCGGAAATATGTGGCTCGAGAGCAGCATAATCGTAAGGTAGCTCTGGAAGTGTGTAAATTGCCATGATTATCCTTAATCTGATTGACGATAAGTCGCGACAGGGCGCTGACACGATGTCGCTGTGAGGTTTAACGCCTTCCCTTTCTATTCTTGCACAAAAGATTTCGCTCTGGATAGCAATGTGCGCAATATCACGCAGAAAAAAGGCGTGTTATCCACAATTATGTCGGATGTGAATAACACGCCATTGGAGAGAAGATTGCTGTGGAGCACCTAGATAAGTTCGATGTCGACGTCCAGTGTCAGAGGCTGCGTGACATCAATCTGGAATTCCTTATGCACCGGAGAGCCCCAGGAATCGTCACCGCCCACGCCTTGCTGAGCGGCCAGCAGACGCAGGAAGGTGTGCGTATGCGCGGGGAGTTCCTCGATATGCGTAGCCTCATCCAGCATGGCAGAGCTGACCGGCAAAGCGCTAAAGGCAAAGGCGTTGTGAGCATCGCCGTCATGGGCGCTGATGCGCAGGCCGTGACCGAATTGATTGGTAATTTCCACAAAACGTGTTTCTTCGTGATTACCGTTTTCTTGTGGCACAAGATACGGCTGAAGATCCTCGAAAATCGTTGTCGACCATAGGCCTAGCTTCACGCCATTCTTGCGATCTGCATAACTTTCCACAGGTCCCAATCCATAGAAACGCGTGAAGCTATACTCGGCCGGAAGCATCCATTCGAGGCCGAAGGCCGGTGGATTGCTGCTTTCCTCGGTGCTGCCCGGGAAGGTGGCATGCAGATGAATGCGTGCGTGTGCATCCACCTCCCAGAGGACTTCTACTGGGGTGGCCGCAGGGGTGGCAAGCTTAAAGGTATAGCGTCCTGTCAAGGTTTTTGCTTCGTCATCGACCGTAAAATCTTCGCCTACGATCTGAGCAAAACGGCCAGCCGCCAACCATTGTGCATGCTTAAATCCAGCTTTATACCCGCGGTCATTATCCGTTAAGGCACGCCAGGTGGTCAATTGCGGCGTGCGAATAATCATATCGTCGCGCTGACTGGTACGTTTGAAACTGACAGGACCGGCATGCTGACGCGAGAGCAGAACCTCCGCTTCCGGCGTGTGTAATCCGCAATTCCACATATCCTGCACGATTTCGGTCTTTTCCGCGTTGAGTTGTGGAGCTGCAACACCGTCCAAAGCCTGTGCGCGCTGACCAAAGCTCAGTTCAAATCCGGCAGGAGCCCACGCCGTATTTTCAGCCAAATTCTGTGTCAATTCATACACCACTTCATGGCCGGTGAAAAGCTCCGCGCTTGGCCAAGCAATGTCCACATCCGCTTGACTAAGGGCAGGCACATCGAAGGTATAGCCTCGTGACCATGCTTCAACGCCATCGACGAGCGCCTTTGCTACGAAGGTGTATGCACTGGTCGATGTAAACAGATTGTCGTTGACAATATGCGCACCCTGTTGCGTCACTGTAATTTTCACATTTGCGTAGAGAGCCTTAGCTTCCCACGCTTTAGCGGAAATCTTACGATCGGCAAAAATAATGCCATCGCCGCTGAACTCGTAATCCGATGGGCGATCAAACCAGTCGCCACCATAAGTCAGCCGCGTGCTGCCATCGGGCAGCTGCTGCTCCAACGCTTGATCGCCATAATCCCAGATAAATCCACCCTGATACAAGTCATACTTCTCTAGGTCGGTATACAGCTTCATGCCGCCCAAGGAATTGCCCATGGCATGCATGTATTCGCAAGAAATATAAGGCTTGCGCGCTTCGCCTAATTCAGAGGTGCCGTTGAGATATTTTTCAATATCGTCCGGATGCGCGTACATGCGTGACTCCATATCCGTCACATAATCAAAGGCGCGATCCCACGTTGTGCCTTCATAATGTACCGGACGCGTGTCCACATCATGCAAATAATCCGTCATGCGTGCAAAGACCTCACCGCCATAGGACTCGTTGCCCAAAGACCAAATGAGCACACTGGCATGGTTAAAATCGCGCTCCACCATGGAATGCACACGATCCATGCAGGCATTCAACCAAATCTCCTTCGAACCCGGTACAGCTCGCTCGGCTGTCACCTGTCCCAGAGCATCCGTCCACGAGCCATGGGTTTCGAGATTCGTTTCATCGATGAGATAAATACCGTACTCATCGCACAGCTCATACCATCGCGATTGGTTCGGGTAGTGGCTGGTGCGCACGGCGTTGATATTGTGCTGCTTGAGGAATCGAATATCCCACAGCATTTGTGCCTCGCTGATAGCGCGCCCGCAGTTCGAGCCAAATTCATGGCGATTCACGCCTTTAAAAACAATGCGCTGACCATTGAGCTTCATCACATGATCCGTGCTATCCAGCTCAAAATGACGGAATCCAATTTTCTGCTCTGCGGTTTCCAGCGTGGCACCCTGTGCATCTACTAGGCGCACACGCAGCGTATACAGCTGAGGATCTTCAGCGCTCCATGGCTGAATTTGGGCAATCTTGCCCGACAATGCCATTTTCGCTTGCGTAGCCGTAAATTGCTCCGTTTGCGTGAACACCACGCGCTCGCTACTATCCACTACATCGACTACGGCCGTCAGAGGCTGCTCATTTGCATTAGTCAGCTGAATAAAACCGCCCAATAGGCCGTTGTCGCCGCGTATCTCGAAATCCGCAATGCTGCGCATGTGCGCAATATGTGCAGCCGGAATCACATCCATGTGTACGCTACGGAACAAGCCATGCAAACGCCAGTAATCTTGGTCCTCCAGCCAATGCGCTGTGCTGAATTCATAGCAGGCCACCACCAAGGTGTTCGAATCCTCGCGCAGATGCTCCGTGATATCAAACTCGCTGGGCGTGAAGGAATCTTCGGCATACCCTATAAAGGCGCCGTTGAGCCACACATAAATAGCGATGGCCGCCCCGTCAAAGGTTAAACTTACGCGCTCGCCGCTGCGGTGCAAAGCCTTCTTTTCACGAGCAGACAGCGCAAAATCGCGCGTATAAATGCCCACATGATTGCGTTTCGGTACGGCCGGTGGATCGAGCTGCTCGTGCCCGTCCCAAGGATATTGCGTGTTGACGTATTGATGGTCAAACAAACCATCCGTTTGCAGATGCCCCGGCACGCGTGCGGTCGACATGCCGAAGCCCAAAGAGCGCAATACTTCGCGCGCATTAGATGCTTGGCTGGACTCGCTAATCCGCTCCAATAGCGCGTGATTATGCGTAGTCACGCTGGCCATCCACGCGCCATTGTGGTCATCGAGGCTGTGGCGCAACGAGGTATCCGCATTTTCCCAGACATGATGGGCGCTGCGTGGTGCGAGTCTGTTGACCGCGCACACTGTGGCGTCATACAGCCATTGCTCGTCTGGGGATGATGCAGTAAGGATTTGCGGTAATGGGTATGCCATAGTACTCCTATTCGTCTGTAGCTGAGTATCAGCAAATGCTCAACAGTGAGCTAAAAAATATCAATTGCACTTATGAATTTTTGTTCGGCTTCACAAGCCGTAGGACAGAGCACGGTAGGGGAGATGTATCCCTTATGTGGTGCTACGCGGCCTGCTGTGCCTGGTAATTCGGTGGAATTTGCACAAAATCCGGTTCCGCATCGTCGACCGAATGTGCGGCCTCATACGCCTCATCTGCATCTTCTACACCATCGTCTACAGCGCGCACAGAATTGCGCTCTACGAAGACTGAAGGGATGAGCTTGCCCTTGCCTAATTCCACCTTTTTCCCAGCGACGAGTTTCTTGACATACAAGAAAGCTTCACGGCCAATGAGATCAAAACGCATGCGCATCGTGGTCAGCTGCAGTCGAGGCACCATGCCGACGAGAGAATCGTCCACGCCCACCACGCTGACATCTTCTGGCACGCGCTTTCCTGCGGCTTGGAGACCAAGTACAATGCCATACGCCATCTGATCGTTGGCGGCGTATACGGCGGTGCAATCCTTTTCATGTGCCAAAGCCAGACCTGCTTGATATCCGCTATCCGCCAGCCAATCGCCTCGATACAGTGGCGGCAATGTCGTTACGCCATGTTTTTTAAGCGTTTCGGCCCAGCCAACTTCACGGCTGTGCGCTGCACGCGAATAGGTCGGACCTGCCATATGGTAGACGGTCTTATGTCCCTTAGACAGGAGATAATCCACAATCTGCACGGAGCAGCCGTACTGATCGCCATCCACGGTAGGGCAGCTGTGTGAAATCTGGTCTGTAATGAGCACGACGGGCAATTCTGCAGGCGGCACGAATTCATCGAAATCGATAATATTGCGCTCCAAAACCACAATGACACCATCGACAGGCAATTTTTTCATATGCTCAATGGCGGCTTGCAGGGTCTGCTCGCGCTGATTGACCATGGTGACAATGGTCGTGGCAAAGTTAAATTCATTAGCCGTAGCAAAAATGCCATCGAGGATCCGAGAATTTCCAAAGGTGGAGGTGTCAAAAAGCACCACGCCGATATTGTTAAACTGGCGATATTTCAAGGCGCGTGCCGCATAATTTGGGCGATATCCCAATTTTTCCATGGCTGCCTCTACACGCATACGCGTATCGGGGCGAACGGCGTCGCTGCCATTGGCCACGCGAGACACGGTTTGTGGAGACACACCCGCCTCTTTAGCTACATCCTGTAACGAAACAGGGGATTTGCGTGCCATCATTGCCTGCTTTCCCCAAGAAATAATTCCTTAGTGCTCGTTTTATTGCACGAGGGTTTGTGCAATATTGTATTCAATTTCCGTAGCGCGTGTTGCATCACGTACTAGCTGGTGTTATTATGATAACGCAAACATTAGAGAAATGCACGTAGTTACAGAGTTTCCCTAGAAATAGGGTCAAAAAAAAATGGGAACGTTGTTGTTTTTATGGAAACTGTGTGGGTTTCAATGTTAGGAATAATCTCAAGGAAGAGGAGCGCTAGATGAGTGCACAGACATCGAGCACCGCAGCTGCGCAGCCACGTGTGAATAAACACAAGGCGGATTGGCGTGGCTGGAAATTTATGTGGCCTTTTGCGGTAGTTTTCGCATTCGTATTCATTATCCCTATTTTTTATGCGATTTACATTAGCTTTTTCCAGCAGCGACTCATTGGCGGCAATGTTTTCGTAGGACTCGACAACTACGCACGACTATTCCAAGATCAGCAATTTTGGACCGCTGTGATGCGCGTAGCTTTGTTTACCGTCGTTCAGGTGCCTATTATGTTGTTCTTGGCTGCGGCTCTGGCCTTGGCTTTGGACTCCATGAAATTGCATGGCACAAAGTTTTTCCGCATCAGCACCTTCTTGCCATATGCCGTCCCTGCGGTGGTGTCCACCTTGATTTGGGGCTTTGCATACGGTGCTAAGTACGGTCTGGTGGGAAGCTTCAACCAAGCATTTGGCACGAGTTTTGATGCCTTTGCGCCCAATATGTTGCTTGCATCCATTGGAAATATTGTGACCTGGGAATACACCGGCTATAACATGCTGATTTTCTATTCTTCGCTCTCCACCATTCCTCACAGCTTGTATGAAGCAGCATCCATCGATGGAGCGAGCGAATGGGGCATTGTGAAGGCTATTAAGTTGCCGGAACTGCGCGGCTCGCTGGCAATTACGGTTATCTTCTCCATTATCGGTAGCTTCCAGCTGTTTAATGAGCCATCGATTTTGCAGAATATGGTGCCGGGCAACGCCATTTCCACCAATTACACACCAAATATGTATGCCTACAATTTGAGCTTCTCTGGAAATCAAAGTAATTACGCGGCTGCTATGGCCATCGTGATGGCGGTTATCACCATGGCTATCGCTTATGCGGTGCAGCTACGTAGTATGAAAGACCAGATGAAGTAGGGCGGTGAAGATCATGACACATTCAACGATGAGTATTCGTGAGCAAGAACGAGCAGCACGAAAAGCAGAAAAACTGCGTCAAAAGCGCATTGCGGCGGACGAGAAAGCGGAGCGCAAGAGGAGTGCGAAGGCAGGATTTGCCAATGTGAGCAATCCACGCAGAAGCATTACTTTGACTGTGCTCAGCGCTATTTTTGCGATTTACTGCCTTTTTCCTTTCGCCTATTTGCTGATTAATTCTACGAAGACACAAGCAGACTTCAGCTCCACCTTTGGTTTGGGCTTCGGTCATAGTTTCGCCTTCTTTGACAATATTGCCAAAGTCTTTACTTACAACGATGGCATCTTTACGCGCTGGTTGCTCAATACTTTGCTCTATGTGGTTGTCGGTGCGGGTGGCGCCACATTGCTGGCCATTATGGGTGGATATGCCTTGGCTAAGTTCCGCTTCCCGGGACGTAAGGCTGTGTTTGCGGTGATTATTGGTTCCATTTCCGTACCGGGCATCGCGCTGGCTGTGCCACAGTTCTTGCTGTTTGCAAAGTTGGGCATGACCAATACGCCTTGGGCTATGATTATCCCATCCTTAATTTCGCCGTTTGGCTTGTATCTGATGTGGATTTTCTCCGAGCAGTCCGTACCTACGGAATTACTGGAAGCGGCGCGTGTGGATGGTGCGAGCGAGCTGTACACCTTCTGGAAGATTTCCTTGCCGCTGCTATCTCCAGGCATCGTAACTACTTCACTGTTTACCATTGTGGCGACGTGGAATAACTACTTCCTGCCTATGATTATGATCAAAGATCCAAACTGGTATCCACTGACCATTGGTTTGAATCAGTGGAAGAGCCAGGCCGCGACCTCCGGCGGTATTCCTATTCAGAATTTGGTCATTACAGGTTCTTTGATCACGATTATTCCTTTGGTTATTGCCTTCCTGTGCTTGCAAAGGTACTGGCAGTCTGGCTTGGCTGCGGGTGCTGTCAAGGAGTAAAGAACTCAACATATCTTCGTATGTGGCCGGGCTTTATGCTCGGCCGCTTGCGTATAACAGAAAATATTTTTTGCACAAAATACCCTGCAATGTTTGCGCAAACATTGCAGAAGTGCTATCGTTTTAAACATACGGCAAAACAGACACTGACGTCTCTGTTTGATTCGCGATAAAGATTGGTTGTGAAAAATCGCGGAGAAATCAGCGTTGTCGTAAGATTTGATTGAGAAAGGACTCAATATGAAGATTGGTCAAAAGGCACTTGCTGTCCTTGGTTCAGTAGCAATGCTAGGATCTTTAGCTGCATGCGGTTCAAGCTCTGGTAGCGCAAACAGTACAAGCTCTGATGGGAAGACCACCCTGACGGTCTGGGCTTGGGATTCCACCGTGGCTCGCACCGTCGCAGGTTTTGAGAAAGAAAATCCAGATATTACCGTAAATGTCGTCAATGCCGGCACCTCAAAGGATGAGTACACGGGTTTGAGCAATGCCATGCAGGCAGGCTCTGGTGCTCCAGATATTGCTCAGATTGAGTATTATGCTCTGCCAGAGTACGTCATCCGTGGTTATGTGCAGGATCTTTCGGATTTGGGTGCTAAGGATTACAGTGACTTCTACACGCCAGGTACTTGGTCTTCCGTGAATATCAGTGGCGGTGTTTATGGTCTGCCTATGGATTCCGGCCCAATGGCGTGGTTCTACAACAAGGAAGTCTTCGATAAGGCTGGCGTCGATCCAACGCAGGTGACAACCTGGGATCAGTTCTATGAGGCAGCGAAGAAGATTCGCGAAACCGGTTCTTATATCACCTCCGATTCTGGCGATGCAGGCTTCTTCGATTCCATGACTTGGCAGAACGGTGCAAAGCCATTTACCACCTCCGCTGATGGCAAGAGCGTTTCCATCAAGCTGACTTCGGATGAAAAGGTCCAGGAGTTTGAAGACTTCTGGCAGAAGCTCATCGATGAAGATTTGATCGATACGAAGACGGCTGGCTGGACTGATGACTGGAATAAGGGCTTGAACAATGGCTCTATTGCTTCTTTGCTCATTGGTGCGTGGATGCCATACAACCTCTTGTCTGGTGCTCCAGATGGTGACGGCAAGTGGCGTGTAACCCAGATGCCAACCTCCGACGGCTCTGCAGTGAACTCCGAGTCCGGTGGCTCCTCCTTCGCCATCATCAAGAGCGATGACTCTGCCAAGGTTGCAGCAGCATACAAGTACATCGAGTATGCTTGCCACAACAAGGATGGTATTGCTACTCGCGTAGAGGGTGGCGCATTCCCAGCTGATAATGACACTTTGGCTTCTGAGAGCTTCCTCAACCAGACGTCTTTGACGGATGCGGATGGCAATGCGCATGAGTACTTCGGCGGACAGAAGTTCAACGAAGAGTTGGCTAAAGCTGCTAAGAACGTACGCTCCGGCTACACCTTCCTGCCATTCGAGGTCTATGCTCGCGGTAAGTTCGGCGACTTTGTAGGCGCATCCTATACGGGTAACCAAAAGCTCTCTGATGGTGTGAAGGCATGGCAGGATGATCTCATCAGCTATGCAAAGCAGCAAGGCTATACTGTCAACGAGTAATTAATATAACTTCTCAGATTTCATCTCCTCCCAAGGGTGCTTCATACAAGCAGTTGTGTGAAGCACCCTTTTGCACGTCATAGTGTGTATGGAACGCGCTTACAACCATGAGAAAATTTCTCAAGGAGGTTAGTTCATTCACATATAATAAAGCTGTGCGGTAATGCGAGAAAATAGCCGCATTGCGCACATTGAGCGAAGAATTTTTAATCTTAAGGATGAATATGACCGAACCAACTCAGGATGTAATGCCAGAAAGCTTTAGTCTCGATCACACAGCGGTAAAGGCTCCCTATGTGCGTCTGATTGATACACAGAGCGGTGAGCGTGGCGATGTGATTTCCAACTATGACGTACGTCTGGTTCAGCCAAACGAGGATTCCATTCCAACGGCTGGTTTGCACACCATCGAGCACACCATCGCCGTCACCTTACGCAAGCGCATTCCGGGCTATATCGATTGCTCACCGTTCGGCTGCCGTACAGGCTTCCATTTGTTGGCGTGGGGTGAGCATTCCACCGAGGACGTAGCGCGTGCGGTCAAAGAATCCTTGGAATTCATCGCCTATGAAGCTACGTGGGAAGATGTGCCTGCCACGACGAAGGAAACCTGTGGCAATTACAAGGATCATTCCTTGTTCTCCGCGAAAGAGTGGAGCAAGCTCATCTTGGAACAGGGTATTAGCTCCGACGCGTTTGAGCGTAAGATTGTCGAGTAGATTGAGACACACAGATAATTATTGGATTGCTTAGAATTCAATAAACGATACCGACAAGAGAAACTAGTAAAGAATGGCTCTTAGTGCTGTAGAACTTCCAGAATTTCGTACACCCGAGGCTCGCGCCCGTTACCACGCTGCTTTAGCGGAATATCCGGCTCAAGTGCTCGTGCAATTGGATGCTTTGGCTGCCAATATGGCACACATGGTGGCGTTCACGCAGGCTGAAACAGCGAAGAAAAACCTGCCCACACCCGCTGTTATGGGTGTAGTGAAGGCCGATGCGTATGGACATGGACTGATTCCTTCGGCTTTGGCGGCTTTAGCAGGTGGTGCTACCTGGCTAGGCACGGCACAGGCGCGCGAGGCCTTGGCATTGCGCAAAGCTGGCATTGGGCCGGATAGAGCACACGTGCTGGCTTGGATGTTTTCTGCGCATACTGCGCCGTTTGCGCAGTTAATCGACCATGATATCGATATCGCGGTCGGGTCGGTACAAGATATTCACCGCGTGGCTGAGGCGGCTACAGAAATAGGCAAGCAGGCAAGCGTCCATGTACAGCTAGAAACGGGTTTTGGACGCAATGGCTTTACGCTTAAGGAGCTGCCTCAAGCCATTAGCGCTTTGCGTCAGGAAATGCGCAAGGGAGCTATCGATGTCGTCGGAGCTATGAGTCATCTGGCGGTAGCGGATGCGCCTCAAGACGAGGATGCGCGGGACGTTACAGAAATGCAGATTCGCAATTTCAATACCATGGTGGATTTGTTGCGCGACGAGGGCATTAAGGTGCGCATTCGGCATCTGGCGAATACCGCCGCGACCCTGACACGTCCAGAAATTTATTTTGAACTCGTCCGCCCGGGCATTGGTTTGTATGGGTACGAGCCAGACAAGGCCATGGGCACGCCGGAGGATTTCGGCTTGAAGCCAGCCATGACCATGCAAGCACAGCTGGGCACCATCAAGAATTTGCCTGCTGGGCATGGCATTTCCTATGGGCGCACCTACATTACCGAGCAGGATACGAGCACCGCAGACATGCCTGTGGGATATGCCGATGGTATCCACCGCAGCGCTTCGGGCTTCAATCCTCTGGGTTCTCAGCGCACACAGCATAGGGGTGGCCCTGTGCAGGTTCGTTTGCAAGATGGCAGCACGAAGGTGGTGCATATTTCGGGCCGCGTGTGCATGGATCAGTCCGTGCTGGATTTGCAAGGTTCGGCTGCACAGATGGGCATCCAAGAGGGCGATACCGTCAAGCTTTTTGGTCCTGGAAAAGGTGAAGTCTTCGGCGAACCCACGGCAGATGATTGGGCACGGAGCGCCGATACCATCAGTTACGAAATTTTTACCTGCCTACGCAATCGCATCCCACGCTTGTATTTCGGGGCGTATGAGCTTTTCAGCCCTGAGGATATCGCATTGATAGAGTCGGTCGTACCGGAAAGAATTATTTCATGACACAGTTGCAAGAAGGATATACGCATTACGATGAGGAACGTTGGTCACCAGAAAGTTCGAAGTCCAAAAACCGTACAGCATTTGAACGGGACCGTGCTCGCGTAGTGCATTCTTCTGCCTTGCGACGACTGGGATCCAAAACCCAAGTACTCGTAGCGGGTACGGATGATTTTGCACGCACCCGCTTGACGCATTCTTTAGAAGTGGCTCAAATTGGCCGCCAAATAGCCGAAATTTTTGGGTGCAATCCCGACGTGGTGGATTGCGCCTGCCTCGCGCATGATTTAGGACATCCGCCGTTTGGGCATAACGGCGAAGCCGTGCTTATGGACATTTCTCGCAATATTGGCGGATTTGAAGGCAACGCACAAACTTTTAGATTGCTGACCCGTCTGGAACCAAAAGTCATACGTGAAGATGGACGCGCAGCCGGCATTAATCTCACGCGTGCCGCTTTGGATGCGGCCACCAAGTATCCGTGGACACATGAGCAAGGCTTGCATCATCCCGATGGTTCCAAGGGTAATAAATTCTGTGTATATGAAGAAGACATTGACGTTTTTTTGTGGCTCAAGCAGGACAATAATGCGCCTCAATTTGCTAAGCCTATGGAAACGCAAATTATGGATTTATCGGATGATATCGCTTACTCCGTGCACGATTTAGAGGATGCTATCGTTGCGCAATCCTTAGAAACAGAGGATTTGCATGCCGCAGATGTGATCGACTCTACCGTGGCTTGTATCCATGATTGGTATGGTGAAAAATGGGATGCGGACAAGCTGGTCCAAGCGCATCATCGACTGGAAGAGGCGCGGCTCCTGCCACACACCTTTGACGGCACACGCAGCTCGCTTGCAAAGCTGAAAAATATAACCTCTAAAATGATTGGCCGTTTTGCCAGCTCAGTGGAGCGTGAAACACGTGAAACCTACGGTTCTGGCAATTTGACACGCTATAGTGCCAACGTAGTGGTGCCGGAAGAGACGGCGTATGAAATCACCTTCTTAAAAGGTCTCGCCGTGTACTCCGTCATGGAGCCGCGCGAGCACGAGTCCTTCCGCCACACACAGACCAAAATTATTGAGGATTTGGTCGAGGTGCTCATGTCTTCGAAAACCGAGCCAAGCGCTTTGCTAGAGCCGCAATTTGTGCAAGATTGGCTGGAAGCGGGCTCAGAAGATGAAAAACTGCGTGTCGCCATCGATCAGGTGGCCAGCTTGACGGATAATTCGGCCATGAGTTTGCATGCTATCGCCTGCGAATAACGAATAAGCTGTATATATAAACAGGTGCCCGGTCTGATGTTTTTCAGCATCACACCGGGCACGGAGTTTATAGAACGCAAGGGCTTAGAGATGTGCAATAATCGCCTGAGCAAAAGCCGTCGTGCTCAAGGGCTCGTGCACGCCATCGGCGAGATCCGTGGTGAATTGACCATCTGCGAACGTCTTTTCCAAGGCCGTACGGATGGCATCGGCCACATCTTTCCAGCCGATATAGTCAAACATCATGCACCCGGATAGCAACAAAGAGCTGGGGTTAGCTATATTCTTGCCTGCAATATCCGGGGCCGTACCGTGGGTCGCCTCGAAAATGGCGTGACCCGTATGATAGTTGATATTTGCACCTGGTGAAATGCCGATGCCACCCACCTGGGCCGCCAAAGCATCGCTCGCATAATCACCATTGAGATTTGTCAAAGCCACCACATCGAAGCGTTCCGGCTTTAACAGGATCTGCTGCAGGAAATTATCGGCGATGATATCGTTTATCTCCAGCTTGCCACTAGCTAATTCATCGGCAAATTCGCGCTCCGCCAGCTCGTAACCCCACTTGCGGAAGCCGCCCTCCGTAAACTTCTGAATATTGCCTTTATGCACCAACGTGACGTGACGCAAGCCCTTATCCAGCGCATACTCGATGGCACTGCGAATTAATCTTTCGCTACCTTCGCGAGAAATTGGCTTAATGCCAATGCTGCTGCTGTGAGGGAAACGAATCTTCGTTACATGCATGGTGTGCTGCAGAAAGCCGATAACGGTGCGCACTTCATCCGTGTCCGCTTCCCATTCGATACCCGCATAAATATCCTCCGTATTTTCCCTAAAAATGGTGATATCCGTTTTTTCAGGATTCTTCAGAGGGCTTTCGATGCCCGGGAAATAACGTACTGGGCGTACGCACGCAAACAAATCCAATTCCTGACGCAATGCCACATTCAAGGAGCGAATGCCTTCACCTACCGGCGTTTCCAGTGGCCCCTTAATGGCCACCATGCTGTTTTTAATAGCGGTAATGGTGTCCTCCGGCAAGCTGGTTCCCACCTGTGCACGCGCCTTCTTGCCCGCCAATAGCTCCGTCCACTGCACAGAGCGCTGGCCCTGTGAGACGACTTGTACAGCGGCATCAAACACACGTTGAGCGCTGGTCCAAATATCTGCGCCGATGCCGTCACCTTCGATGTATCCAATGGTTGGATCATTCGGAACGACCAGTTTGCCCTCATCCATACGAATTAAAGTCATGCTTATCTCTTTCCAATAGGAATGTACTCTAGTCCCGTTGCACCCACATACTGCGAGCGTGGGCGAATGAGCTTATTATTTTTCTGCTGCTCTTGAATATGCGCAATCCATCCGGATACGCGGCTCATTGCAAAAATCAAGGTGAAAATATGACGGTCAATGCCCAAGCTGTGATACACCGTAGCGGAGTAGAAGTCCACATTGGGGATCAAACCCTTCGTATGCTTCATATAATCTTCGATTTCCAAGGACAGCTGATAGTAAATCTCATCATCCGTATCCTTGGTCAGCTGCTCGGCCATAGCGCGCAGATATTTTTCGCGCGGATCTTGAGTTTTGTACACACGATGACCAAAGCCCATGATCTTTTCTTCAGAATTCAACTTGCGCTGCAAATATCCGGAGACATCGCCCTGCTCGCGAATTTCCTTGAGCATTTCAAACACACGCTCGTTCGCGCCACCATGCAAAGGTCCCTTCAAGGTGCCGATGGCGGTGGTGACACAGGAGTAGATATCGCTCAAGGTGGATGCACAGACGCGAGCTGCAAAGGTGGAAGCATTGAGCTCATGATCGGCATGCAAAATCAGAGCCTTGTTTAACGCCTCTTCCTGCAAAGGCTCAGGCTCTTTACCGTTGAGCATATAGAGGAAGTTTGCTGCAAAACCCAGATCTTGACGCGGCGCAATAGGAGACAAGCCCTGACGTAGCCGCGTAAAGGTGGCGATAATCGTCGGAATTTTTGCCATCAGCTGGATGCTTTGACCGTACCGTGCCTCTACAGAGGTATCTTCGGCTTGCACGTTGTACACGCCTAAAAGGCTGACGGTGGAACGCAGCACGCTCATCGGATGCAAATGACGACGTGACTGGATAAGAATGCATTGCTCGACGGCATCGGAAATTTCGTAGTTGGCACGCAATTCCTTGACGAAATGATTCAGCTCAATCTGCGTAGGCAAATGCAAATTCCACAGCAGATAAATAACCTCTTCAAAGCTGGCATTATTGTCCATCAGTTCGGAAATATTGTAACCGGCGTAGGACAGTTGATCATCGATAATCGAACTAATGCGTGTCTGACACGCCACGGTATCTTTGAGGCCGCTGTCTTTGAGAGTGGTTTGTGGAGTCGAGTTAGTCATTTATGCTCCTAACTTTTTACGAACAACCATTGGCAGAATTCCGCCATTCTTGTAGTAAGCAATATCCGCCTTCGCATCAAAACGTACGAGTGCTTGGAATTGAATCGTGGCGTCGTCGCGGGTGGCCGTGACATCGACGATGTCGTGAATCTGAGGATCCTCACTCAGTGCGATATCGAAGCTTTCCGTGCCGTTGAGGCCTAAGCTTTGCGCTGATTGTCCCTCCAAGAATTGCAGAGGCAAAATACCCATCATCACCAGATTGGAACGGTGAATGCGTTCGAAGCTTTCGGCAATAATCGCCTTCACACCTAAAAGTCCGGCACCCTTAGCCGCCCAATCGCGAGACGAACCCATGCCGTAATCCTTACCAGCGATAACCACGGTGCCCACACCCTGAGCCTTGTATGCCATAGCCGCATCGTAAATAGGGATAATCTGCGAATCATACGCGGTGTATCCGCCCACCTTGCCTTGAGCGAGCTCGTTCTTGATACGAATATTTCCGAAGGTTCCGCGCATCATCACCTCGTGATTTCCGCGGCGGCTGCCGTAGGAATTGAAATCGCGATGTGCCACATTATGCTCGGTCAAATACTGACCCGCTGGGCTATTGAGTGCTATGGCACCCGCCGGTGAAATGTGGTCGGTGGTGACGGTATCACCAAACTTGGCAAGCACGCGCAAATCCTTCAACGGCTTCACGCCAATTGGATCTTCGAGATGCTCGAAATATGGAGGATTTTGGATATAGGTGGAGGATGCGTTCCATGCGTAGGTTTCGCTGGACACTGTTTCGATGGCATTCCACTGAGGGTTGTCATCAAATACGCGGCTGTACTCGTCCTCGAAGAGTTCACGGGTGACAAATTTTTGTACAAACTGCTCCACTTCGGACTGGTCCGGCATAATATCTTGCAAATACACAGGATTGCCGCCTGGGTCTGTGCCCAAAGCGTCCTGGGTCAGGTCGATATCCGTGGTGCCCGCCAAAGCATACGCCACAACTAGTGGGGGGCTAGCCAGGAAATTCGCCTTAACCAGCGGATTAATGCGACCTTCAAAGTTTCTGTTTCCCGACAACACTGCGCTGACGAGCAAATCGTTATCCTGGATGACCTGTGAAATTTCTGGACCGAGTGGACCGGAATTTCCGATACAGGTCGTGCAGCCATAGCCCACAACTTGGAAGCCTAGCTGGTCGAGATATGCTTGCAATCCAGAATTCCTCAAATAATCCGTGACGACCTTGCTACCCGGGGCGAGTGAAGTCTTTACCGTTGGTTCTACTTGCAAGCCCTTATTCACGGCATTGCGCGCCAGCAAACCTGCGCTCATCAGCACGTACGGATTGGAGGTGTTGGTACAGGAGGTGATAGCGGCGATGGCCACATGACCTGTTTTTACTTCATAATCTGTGTCATTGATGCGCACCGTAGCTTTTTTGTTGATTTCATCGCTACCCAAGCCAAAGCCCTGCACGCCCGCTTCACGTGTCAGGCTTTTACGGAAGGTTTGCTGGGCATCGGCGAGCGAAATCAAATCCTGCGGACGCTTCGGTCCGGAAATGCTTGGAATAACCGTGCTCAAATCCAGCTCTACCACGTGGGTGTACACCGGCGCGTGATCTGGATCGTAGAACAATGCATTGGCCTTCGCATAACTGTCCACTAGTGCAATAGTGGACTCGCTGCGGTTTGTCAGCTGCATGTAGCGTAGGGTTTCATCATCGATAGGGAAGTAGCCGCAGGTTGCGCCATACTCTGGCGCCATATTTGCAATCGTTGCGCGGTCGGCAAGACCCAAGCTTGCCAAGCCGTCACCAAAGTACTCCACGAATTTGCCCACGACATTGACCTGACGCAGCAGATTGGTAATGCGCAAGGCCAAATCCGTAGCCGTGGCTGTTTTCGGCAGCTCACCCGTTAAATGCACGCCAATTACCTCTGGCACAGGGAAGTAGGAGGCTTCGCCGAGCATAGCCGCCTCGGCCTCGATGCCACCTACGCCCCAGCCCAGCACGCCGATGCCATTAATCATGGTGGTATGGCTATCCGTACCAAACATGGAGTCTGGATAGGCCACGCCATCCTTATGTAAGATGACATCGCTCAAGAACTCAATATTCACCTGGTGGATAATGCCCGTAGCAGGTGGTACAACGCGATAATTATCAAAGGACTCTTCCGCCCACTTCAAAAACTCATAACGCTCATTATTGCGCTCAAATTCACGCTGCATATTCAGCGGCAAAGCATCCGCACAACCGGATACATCCACCTGAACGCTGTGATCAATGACGAGATCTACAGGAATCTCCGGATTAATATCCTCGGCATTACCACCATGTGCCACAATGGCGTCGCGCATAGACGCCAAATCCACTACCACAGGCACGCCTGTAAAGTCTTGCAAAACAATGCGGCTTGGCTTGAAGGGAATTTCTCCCTGAGGAGCCGAAGCATCGTAACGGATGAGATTATCGATAGCAGCTTGGGCATCGGAGCTTCCATCGCTTTTTCTGAGCAAACTTTCAAGAAGAATTCTTAAGGTGTAGGGCAGACGAGCAACATCTACGCCCTTTTCAGAGCAGGCTTCACGAATATCGTAATATTCAAACGTTGAATTATCAGCTTCGATGGTTTTTAAATATGTCATAGACATCCTTCCAGTGCTGCCAGTGCAATACCTTCTGCGAATATGCTTGTGCAAGTTCGGTTAGATTGTCTATATGAAAGCCTAATTAGGTTACAGAATTTGTTTCGTGTTCATTAAATGAGAAATATTGAGGAAACATAGCTGGATATGCTTGAAAAAATTTCAAAAGTATGCATATCCGTGCGAAATTTTCTCGGGTATTCTGTGGGCAAACAGGCGGGCGCGTGAGGTAAAGTTAAAGGACATATTCGAGCGACAGTGTGGGGGAGCGATGCCAGGACGCATTATTAAGGAGGACATCGAAAGAGTTCGCGAAGCTGCAGATTTATATGACATCGTTTCCGCCAAAGTCAATTTACAAAATGCCGGAGCTAGTGCTTATAAAGGCTTATGTCCTTTCCATGATGAAAAAACGCCCAGCTTCCATGTCAGTACCGTCAATAATCGCTGGAAATGTTTCGGATGCGGGCTGGGCGGCGATGTATTCGAATACGTTCAGCGTTCCGAAGGCATAGAATTCCCCGAAGCGGTCCAATTTTTAGCCGACCGCTACCATATCGAGCTGCATTTTGATCAGTCACAATCCGCGCACTCAGACGGCGCGCATAAGGTGACGCGCTCGCGTTTGCTAGAAGCCACAGCTCAGGCTCAAAAATTCTTTATGGCGCAATTGATGAGTGCCGAGGCTTTGCCCGCTCGACGCTTGCTGGATGGGCGCAATTTTAGTCAGGCCGATTGCGAGCATTTTGGCTGCGGATACGCGCCACGTGGTTGGGATGAGCTAGTGCGTCACCTGTCTTCTCTGGGATTTACCTACCAGGAGATGATTGAGGCGGGACTTGCGCGCGCAAATCAGCGTGGTGGCGCTTATGATTATTTCCGCGGACGGGTGACCTGGCCTATTCGCGACACGACGGGTCAGGTCATCGGTTTTGGGGCGCGAAAACTTTACGAAGATGACTCAAACCCGGGCAAATATATCAATACGCCCGATACGGCTTTGTATCACAAAAATCGTGTACTGTATGGCATCGATTTAGCGAAAAATACCATTGCAGACAAGCATCAAGTCGTGGTAGTGGAAGGGTACACGGATGTAATGGCGTGCCATTTGGCGGGCATTACCAATGCTGTGGCCACCTGTGGTACGGCTTTCGGTATGGAGCATGCCAAGGTTATCCGCCGTCTTATTTCTGATTCCACCTTGAATGGCTTCCGTCTCGTTGGCCCAACGCAGGGCTCCGGGGTGGTCTTCACCTTTGATGGCGATGCCGCAGGACAGAAGGCGGCTTTACGTGCCTTCCAACTGGATAATGCTTTTCTTTCGCAGACCTTCGTGGCCATTGCACGCGATAATCTGGACCCTTGTGATTTGCGCATCCAGTACGGAGATGAAGCAGTGCGCCAACTGGTGGATTCCAAGCAACCGCTCGTAGACTGGGTGATTCACACCATTATTTCTCGTTTTGATACGCAATACACGGCCGGGCGTGTGGGAGCTATGCAAGCCGTGGCTCAGATTATCGCTCAATTACGCGATCCCTCCTTGCTGGACGAGTATGCGCGCAATGCTGCCCGAGACATCGGCATCGATATACGCACCATGCGCACGACCATTCAGCAGCGCAGACGCAGCCAGCATGTGCGTAATGAGGATGCCTATGCTCAACCACACAGCTTTGGACAGGTGAACCGACGCGATCAGCCAGATTTTACAACGGCTCAAGATCGCAAGGCTTTAGAGCGCTACAATGTGTCGAATCAGAATTACTACCGTGTCGATGATGCGATCTTTGCCACAGAGCAGCAGATGATGGCGATTCTCGTCCAAATGCCGTGGGCTCTGCATGCTCAAATTTTTGAGCGCATGACCGAATCAACCTTCTCCATTCCCGTGTTTCGGGATTTATTCCGCGCCATCGTGGTGGCCGGTGGTTTACCAGGGCGCGATGTCACCGCCGGTTTGTGGATTCATAATCTGACGAAGGCGGCCGGCGAGATGCTCAAGCCGGTGATCGACGATCTCGCCGTCATGCAGTTGCCCATTCCTCAAGAAGACGATGCCACCGCCTCTTCGCGCCAATCTCAAGGAGCGGCTCAGGGTGGGGCTCCTCTGCCTAGCCCGGCTCAGGTGGAGTTTGCCACGCAAATGGCGGGTAGGCTGGTGGATGCGGATATTATGCGCGGCATCGCTCAGCTACGACTGCATATGAACCGTGCCACCGATGAGGCACAGAAATTGGATTATTTGAAGCGCATCACGGAGCTGGAAAAACTGCGTGCGGACGGTTTGGCTGGTACGTTGCGTTAGTTGTGAGCGTTGCAAGTGCAGGAATGTGAGATTTCCTACATATTTTTCATCTCCGCATCGTATTGCATCTGCGTGAAAACCTTGAAATTACAGGGTTCTACACACGTTTACGGGAAGTGCTCATACTTTTCGTTGCTTGAACTGTGACGTAAAATAGAAAGGGCAACCACACAAATGCAAAGGAGTATGCGCAATGGTTACATATACAGCAGTAGCAACAGTTACTGGAGGACGAGCAGGTCACGCAACCACCGAAAATCCTTCAGCTGAATTCGATATTTCCGCTCCCGCAGAAATGGGTGGCACAGGCGAAGGCGTCAATCCAGAGCAGCTCTTCGCAGTCGGCTGGGGAGCCTGCTACCAAAGCGCTTTGATGGTGGCAGCCAAGCAGAAGCGCGTCAATGGCATGACCATTATGAAGTCTAAGGTACGTACGAATGTCACCCTCGTCGACGATGACAATGGAGTGAATTTGAGCGCCAAAATCGAAGTCTTCGTCCCAGAATTAGAGCTGAGCCAGGTCCAGGAGCTGGCCGATTTGGCTCATACTATTTGCCCTTATTCCAAGGCTACTGCAGGTAATATTCCTGTGGAAGTCGTGGCGGTGGAGTCGCTGTAAGCTCTCATTATGACAATTTCATAGAAGATTGAACGCTGAGGGGAAGCATACACTGCTTCCCCTTTCTCATACTTCTGCCAGATGGGGGCTCTGGTGCGAGACACCCTGTAAGATGGTGCCTAAGAGAAGAAAAATAGGAGTAAAAAATGACTTCCGCACTATCCTTGTCAGGGCTGACAAAAACTTTCGGACAAAAAACAGCCGTCAATGCTATCGATTTAGAAATTCCTGCAGGTGCCTTCTACGGACTCGTGGGACCGAATGGCGCCGGTAAAACCACGACCTTGCAGATGTGTACAGGCATGCTTTTGCCTACGGCGGGTAAGGTTAGCCTTTTTGGCACAGATGTGTGGGATAACTTGGATACCTGCCGTGCCCGCATGGGCGTTATGCCTCAGGCTGATGAGGTCTTTGACCGTCTCACCGGCTTTCAGCTCCTCGTGTATGCAGGGTTGCTGCGTGGTATGGAGAAAGATGAAGTCGTAAAACGAGCTGGAGATTTGCTCGCGGCTTTCGATCTGCAGGATGCGGCGAAAAAAATCGTCTCCGATTACTCGACGGGTATGAAAAAGAAGATTTGCTTGGCGGTGGCTATGATACATGCGCCGCGTATCCTCTTCCTCGATGAGCCGTTTGAAGCGGTGGACCCAGTGTCTTCTGCCAATTTGAAGGATATTTTGAAGGAATACGTCTCCACAGGTGGTACGGTGATTATTTCTTCGCACGTGATGAGCTTAGTAGAAAAAATGTGCTCGCATGTGGCGGTTATCGTTGAAGGCTCGGTCCGAGCCGCCGGCACACTGGATGAAGTGTCTGCTGGCGAAGAACTGGAAGACCGCTTTATCGAACTCGTCGGTGGCCGACACGATGCAGCTCGCCTCGAATGGTTGCAAGGTGGGGAGCAGAGCCATGAATAAAGCAGTGTGGACGGTAGTTAAGCTGAGAATGGCCTTGACGATGTCAACGGTCAATAAATCGGCTTGGCAAGCCATCGGTTTTGTCATTTCTTGTATGTTTGCCCTCAGCTTCATCGCGGGTGCGTGGGTAGCCGGGTGGGCGTTGACGCTGGTTGTGCCACCGACTAAGGAGGGTGCGCGGCTGAGCGCGCTGTATCTCGCAATTGGGTGGACTTTCGCCGTGATTTTTGTGGGCATATCGCAGATGATTGCCTTTGGACAGCAAGGTGTGAACGCCAAAAACCTGTATCGCTTTGGTCTGCGTCGGCGTGATATTCGCAACGCGGTCATCATGTCTAGCATTTTGACGCCTAGTGGTGTGGCGACATTCGTGGCACTCCTCGGTTTTACGGGCATGCTGGGTGCGCATTTTGTAGGCGGATTGCCGGCAAAGATTTTTATTTGGGCCATAGCGGTGATATCCTCGGGTCTTTCTGTGGTGTTTTCGGCGACGTTGCTCTCTACGGTGGGAACGGCTGCCAATGTCATCGTGCGCAGTAAAAAAGCGCGCAATATCGTCAGCACCGTTTTCGTCATCGTCATTATTATTATGTCTCAATCGATGAGCCTTGTGGGTTCATTTTTTGGTGCGGAAGGTGTGGATCCTGCGCAGGTGGATTACCGCGGCGTAGAAGCGCTGGGTACGCTTTTGCAATGGACGCCGTTCGCGAATTTCGTGGCCATGCCGCTGGCATTATCGGCTTCCGGCGCATACACCGCTATCATGTTTCTCGTGGGTGGCGCCTTGTATGTGGGTGCTCTGTGGCTGATGGCCTGGTGCTTCGACTGGTGCATGCAGCGCGATATTGTGCTCGGCAGTACGGTTATCACGAATGCGCGCGTGAAGGGGCATGGCTTAGGGCTGTTTGCATCCGGCTTTGTACGTGGGCGGTTTAGTGCGGTTGTTGCGCGCATTGCCACGAGTTGGACGCGTGATATTCGCTACAGCATTTCGCTCTTCCTGCCCTTGCTCTTTGTGGTTATCTTTGGCGCGCAGAGTGCTATTTCGGGCGAGCCGGACATGATTCTTATGGCGATTCCGATGTCCGGATACTTCATCTGTTTTTTGGGCGTGAATATGTTAGCCTACGATGGTCCTGCTTTTATCCTGCATACGATCTCCGGCGTTAAAGGCCGCGTAGATTGGTTTGCCCGTAGTAGTTTTCAGCTCTGTCTGGGACTGGTTATGCAGGTGATAGTCACCGTGGTTACACTGGCTATTTTTAGAAATAATATCGATTTTATGTTCTTGGCTTTTATCGAAAGTGTGGGAATCTGCCTGATGCTCTGCGGCATAGGCTCTTCTGCTACGCTTTCGCCCGTGCTGATGTATCCAGTACCAACCGCAGAACAACCGATGAAGACCCCACAGGGTAGGACGATGATGCAAATGCTCATTCCTTTTATTTTCCTACTCTTGCTGGTGGCTTTGTTTATCCCGGGCGGTGTCACACTGCTCATCGGTTGGTTGTCCGGCGCTGCCTTCGACGCCGTGCTACCTTACGCGGTTGTGGTGCAGCTGATTTTCTCTGTGGCCTTCTATATCGGCGGAAATCTGCTGGCGGGATATCTTACAGATAAGCGTCGCCTCAAGATTCAGTCCACGTTGAGAGATTTTGCGCAGTTAACGCGATAAGGATGTACAAATAAAAAGATGCGGCTTGTAGAGGTACAGCCGCATCTTGTCTTTGTGCCCACGACAGGAGTCGAACCTGCGACACGGAGATTAGAAGTCACCTGCTCTATCCACTGAGCTACGCGGGCGCGAATTACATTGTACAACATAGGGGAAACGCCGGCGAGCCCGTGTGTAAGTCGGAGATTTAATCCTTGCAATTCTGGGCATAACGGTAAAATCAGGGGGAGTACACCTCTCCATGTAAGGACGAATAATGGCTGAAATTTCACCTCAAGTAGCGGTAATTATGGGATCGAGTAGTGACTGGGATACGATGAGTCACGCCTGTGAGATACTGGATCGATTCGGCGTAGCTTACGTGAAGCAGGTGATTTCAGCACATCGCACGCCGGAGCTTATGGCTGAGTTCGCGACCACTGCTCGCGATAAGGGCATAAAGGTCATTATCGCCGGTGCTGGCGGCGCGGCTCATCTGCCGGGCATGACGGCTGCTCAGACCACACTTCCGGTGATTGGCGTGCCTGTAAAATCTCGCGCTCTCAGCGGTGTGGATTCCTTGCTCTCCATCGTGCAGATGCCGGGTGGTATTCCAGTGGCCACGACGGCTATTGGCAATTCTGGCGCTACAAATGCGGGTCTGCTGGCCGTCAGCATTCTGTCTACCTCGGATCCTCAGCTGGCAGAGGTTTTGGATAACTATCGCAATGAGTTGAAGGATATGGTGGAGGAGTCTAATGCAAAGCTTAACTAATACTTCCGAAGACCAGTCTTTTGCCGTACCGCGTCTGAACCGTGGTCAAACTATTGGCATTATTGGCGGCGGTCAGCTTGGCCAGATGATGGCGCTTTCTGCACGGTATATGGGCTTTCACACCCTTGTGCTCGATCCTACCGAGGGTTGTCCCGCAGCCGGCGCTTGTGATGAACAGATTGTGGCCGAGTATGACGATAAGGCTGCTATTGCGCGCATCGCGGAGAAAAGCGATATCCTAACCTATGAGTTTGAAAATGTGGATGCGGATGCTTTGGACTCCGTCCGCTCTCTCGTACGCATCCCTCAGGGCACGGATTTACTGCGTGTGACCCAAAACCGCATTGCCGAGAAGACTTTTATCAATAAGCACGGCATTCAAACTGCACGCTGGCAGGCTGTGTCCAACATGACCGAGCTGGAGCAGGCCGTGGACGTCCTAGGACTTCCAGCCGTGCTGAAAACCGCAGAGGGTGGCTATGATGGCCACGGTCAGAAGGTACTGCGTTCGGCACAGGACGTCGCCTCTGTGCGCGAAGAGTGGGGCGAAAACTTCGAGCAGAGCATTGTGGAAGCATTCGTAGACTTCGCCTACGAGGCCTCGATCTTGGTATCGGGAAATGGTAGCGATTTCGTCACTTTCCCCGTGGTGAAAAATGTGCATGTGAACAATATTTTGCATACCACCGTAGCGCCCGCCTATGGTGCGCAGCCGAGCGACATTGATCGCACCGTAGATCAGCAGGCACATGAACTCGCCAAAACGCTGGCTGCTGGTTTCCATTTGGCTGGAACGCTGGCCATTGAGCTGTTTATCGGCGCGGATGGTACGGTTATCGTCAACGAGCTAGCACCACGCCCACATAATTCCGGACATTACACCATTGAGGCGTGCGACTTCGATCAATTTGACCTGCACGTACTCGGTATTGCCGGATGGGCACTGCCTCAGCCTCGACTGCTCAGCCCAGCAGTCATGGTAAATGTGCTCGGGCAGCATCTCGACTCCGTGTTTGAAGCGGCAAAAAACCATCCTGAATGGCATGTGCATGATTATGGAAAAGCCGTATCGAAGCACAACCGCAAAATGGGCCACGTGACGGTGCTGGGTTCGAATACAGAGGAATTACTGAAAAGCCTAGAAGCCAGCCATTGCTGGGATAATTAATGTCTTATAGCTGTGGGGGCGAGGATGATGTGTACATCCTCGCCCCCACAGCTATGTCAAGAGTGTCATGAGTGAATTACATAACGGCCTTGCTACCAATGTCGTGGCGGTAGAACATCCCGGTGGTATCCGCATTATCTAAAATATCGTAGATAATCTTCTGCGCATCAGGCACACTGTCGGCGGTGGTCTGAACCAGCAATACGCGGCCCGAAGATGCCACCATCTCATCGCTATCCTCGGCTGTGGCCACGCCTGCATAGTACACATGCGTGCCGTTCGTTTCCTCGGTGGCGCTGCAGTCCAGCTCGTGGATTGGGGCACCTGTCTGTGTGTCGGTAGGGTAGCCGTCGCTGGCCAGCACGACGCCCAAGGTTGTGCGATGCGTATCCCATGTAAATTCTGGCTGTTCGCCCTTGAGCAGGGCTTCAATACCTGCTCCCAAATCGCTGGTCAGTTGAGGCAAAACAACCTGGGTTTCCGGATCGCCAAAGCGTGCATTAAATTCGATTACCTTTGGGCCATCGGCCGTTGCAATCAAACCGGCGTACAAAATACCTTGGAACGGTGTGCCATCGGCAACCATACCGGCTGTAATAGGCGTGATGATCGTTTCAATGGCCTCATCCACCACCTCTTGAGAAATCTGCGGAACAGGACAATAAGCCCCCATACCACCGGTATTTGGACCCTCATCGTTGTCAAAAGCACGCTTGTGATCCTGCGAAATAGGCATAGGCCAAAACTCTTCGCCACGCACAAAGCTCATTAAGGAGAATTCCTGACCTTCCAAGAATTCTTCGATAACAACACGCGATCCGGCATCGCCAAAACGATTATCCAGGAAGATATCTGCCAAAGCACTGAGCGCGGTTTCTTCATCCATTGCCACGGTGACACCCTTGCCGGCAGCCAGTCCGTCCGCTTTAATAACGATAGGCGTACCCTGCTCGCGCACATATGTGACAGAAGCATCATAATTATCGAAGCTAGCGTAACGCGCGGTAGGAATATTCAGGCGTTCCATCAGCTCCTTGGCAAAGGTCTTGGAACCTTCAATTTGTGCGGCTTGACGGTTAGGACCGAAAGCAGGAATACCTGCAGCCTGGAAATCATCCACCATACCTTCGATGAGCGGATTTTCCGGCCCAACGAAAACCCAATCCACACCCTTATCACACACAAAATCGATAAGCGCACTGTGGTTTTTCTGGCTTAAATTCACAGGAATAATGCCATCCGCCTTCATACCAGGATTTCCTGGAGCACAGTATACTTCGCTGACGCGTTCGCCTAAAAGAAGGGAGTGTGCGATAGCGTGTTCACGACCGCCCGAGCCAATTACTAAAACTCGTGTCATATTGTTATCTCCTTACCACAGCGGTAATTAATCGTGAAGTTCTACACGCTCGCCGTTGTCTACCACGATACGACCCACGGTGTAGTGCTTTTCATTATTGTCATCAAGAATGCGTTCGACTTCAGACACATTTTCTGGGGAAACAATGAGCACCATGCCAATGCCCATATTGAAAATGTTATACATTTCCTTATGATCCACCTTACCGTACTTCTCCAGCACCTGGAAAATAGGCGGTACATCCCAAGAATTGATGTCGAAGGACGCGGCAAGACCTTCCGGAATGATACGTGGAACTTTCTCTACGAAAGCACCACCCGTAATATGTGCAACGCCATTGATAATCTGCTTGCTGTTCTTGCCCTTCGCAAACAAAGGCTTGAGCGCCTGAGCATAAATGCGCGTAGGCTCCAGCAGCACGTTGCCAAGGCTACGACCGCCCAATTCTTTCAGTTGGGAGTCCACATTTAGGCCGCCATCCTTAAACAGGGCCTTACGCACCAAAGAGAAACCATTCGAATGAACACCTGAGGATGGCAGGCCAATCATAATATCGCCTTCGCGAATGGCAGAGCCGTCGATAATATTGCTCTTCTCGACCACGCCAACGGTAAATCCGGCCAAATCATATTCGTCTGCGTCATACATATCTGGCATTTCTGCCGTTTCGCCGCCCACCAGAGCTGCTCCCGCCTGTACGCAACCATCCGTGACGCCTTTAACAACTTGTTCGAGGAGTACCGGATCATTCTTACCACAGGCGATATAGTCCAAGAAGAAGAGTGGTTCTGCGCCCTGAGCCAAGATGTCATTCACACACATGGCGACGCAGTCGATGCCGATGGAGTCATGCTTGTTTGCGGCCTTAGCTACCAGCAACTTCGTGCCCACACCATCCGTGCCAGACACGAGCACAGGCTCCTCATAGCCGAGCATGGACAGATCAAAAAGACCTCCAAAACCGCCAATTCCGCCAGCACCTGGGCGGGCCGTGCGAGCTACATGTTGCTGGATACGACGGACAACTTCATAGCCAGCTTCTACGCTAACTCCTGCGTTTTCATATGCGGATGGCATTGTATTCCTCCAGTGTGGGTAATGATTTTCGATGGGTAGGTGGGTACGTATTTACGATTGGGCCGTGTCGTGCAGAGACTCCAGTGCAGCAGGGTTGAATTCGTTGTTGTAATACTGGCTGGAATCGTGTGCAAAACGGGTGAGACGTTGCTGATCTTCTGGGGTAATGGACGCAAGGAATTCCTTTTCGTAATCACCCAAGCTTGTAGGATAATCCCCGTTGAAGTACGCCACGCATAGGCCACCATACGGAGCATTTTCATGCAGGCCTACGGTTTCGACCAAGCCCTCCACAGACAGATAAGCCAAGGAATCCGCGCCAATGTATTCGCAAATTTCCTTCACGCTCTTGTGGGCAGCGATGAGCTCACTTGTGCGAGAAATATCGATGCCGTAATAGCACGGGTAGCGCAGTGGTGGGGAGGCGATGCGCATATGCACTTCGCTCGCGCCGGCCTCACGCAAAAGCTGTACGATGCGGCGGCTTGTAGTGCCGCGCACGATGGAGTCGTCGATGACGATAACGCGCTTGCCTTTTACCACGCCGCGCACAGCAGAAAGCTTCATACGCACGCCCTGCTCACGCAATTCCTGCGTAGGCTGGATGAAGGTGCGTGCCACATACTGGTTTTTAATCAAGCCCATTTCATTAGGCAAACCACTGGCTTCGGCATAACCAGCCGCGGCAGATAGTGACGAATTTGGCACGCCGATAACCATATCCGCATCCACGGGAGCTTCCTGCGCCAAACGCGCACCCGCGCGCTTGCGGGCGGAGTGGACGTTAATACCGTAAATATTGGAATCTGGACGGGCGAAGTAAATAAACTCCATCGAGCAGATTGCCTTCTGCGTCGTATCCGTGTACTTTTCGATGGTATAGCCCTCATCATTGATGATAATGATTTCTCCAGGTTGGATATCACGGATAAAGGTGGCACCCACGATGTCTAAAGCGCAGGTTTCGGAAGCGAGCACATACGCACCATTGGTCATCTGACCGAGGGACAAAGGACGGAAACCATTAGGATCCAAAGCACCGATAATGCAATCATCCTTCATGAGCATATATGCGAAGCCGCCGTGTACGGTGTTTAATGCTTCCTTGAGCTTTTCTACAAAGGTAGGTTGTGTGCTCTTACGGATCAGATGCATCAGCACCTCGGTATCCGAATTGGAATGATAAATGCCGCCATTTTCTTCCAGCTTACGGCGAATCGAGCGACCATTAGTGAGGTTGCCATTATGCGCTAACGCAAAATCGCCGTCATAAAAGCGGAAAAGGAAGGGCTGGATATTATCCACGCTACCGGATCCACTGGTGGCATAGCGCACGTGACCAATGGCAGCATTTCCTTTGAGGCGTCGCATCTGCGTATCATCGCTGAAGACCTGCGATAGCAAGCCCAAATCGCGATGACCATGGAGTCGGCCATTTTCATTGCTGACAATGCCCGCACCCTCTTGACCGCGGTGCTGCAATGCATGCAAGCCAAAATAGGTCAGACGAGCTGCATCTGGATGACCCCAAACACCGAAGATGCCGCATTCTTCATGCAAGCCTTCAAGTTCTGCAGACATATAAAATCTCCTATGTGCTGTCTTTATGCTGTCAACTGTTTTAATTATCGGTTTTCATGTCGTCTTTTGGGCGTCCACATTGCTGTGGGCGAAGAGTCTGAGGCGTGGGAACGGGAATTCAGCGCGCCCCAGACGTGTAAGGCCTACTCGGTGAAGTAGCTAACGCCGCCTTCAATCAGTGGCTGGAACTTATTTCCTGGCACATTCGAGTACACGCCATAGCCGTTGCGCTCCGTATGGCTCATCTTGCCGAGAACACGACCATCAGGGCTGGTAATGGACTCGATAGCCAGCAAGGATCCGTTTGGATTAACCGCCAAATCCATGCTTGGTTGACCGTCTTCATCCACATACTGGGTGGCTACTTGACCATTGTCGATTAAGGAATTCAACACAGTCTCAGGTGCGACAAATCGGCCCTCACCGTGGCTAATAGCAATGGTGTGAATATCGCCTACCTCGGTTTTGGACAGCCACGGGCTCTTAGTGCTGGCTACGCGCGTGCGCACGAGACGGCTTTGGTGGCGGCCAATGGAGTTGAAGGTCAAGGTTGGGCAGTTCTCATCCATTGGCACAATATCGCCAAATGGTACGAGACCCAGCTTAATCAACGCTTGGAAACCATTGCAGATGCCGAGCATAAGGCCATCGCGGTTGTTGAGTAAATCACGCACAGCTTCCGTCACCTCTGGTGAGCGGAAGAAGGCTGTGATGAACTTTGCAGAACCATCTGGCTCGTCACCACCGGAGAAACCGCCTGGAATCATGACAATCTGAGAATTGCGAATGGATTCAGCCAACTGATGCGTGCTTTCTGCCACGGCAGCAGGGGAGAGATTATTGATAATCAATGTTTCCGCCTGAGCGCCAGCACGATTAAAGGCGCGCAGTGTGTCATACTCGCAATTATTGCCCGGGAATACAGGGATAATGACGCGAGGCTTTGCGATTTTTACGGTCTTCTGCGTAGCACTGGCAGCAGCAGAAACGCCTTCATAGCTAATCTGCTGTACGGCTACGCGCTTGTCTTCTGCGCTGGAACGGTAAGGGAATACGGACTCCATGCCCGACTCCCAAGCCTCTTGAAGCTGAGCGAGGTCTATCTCTTCCTCAGCCGTGATAAAGCGGAAGTCTTCGATGGTTTCACCCAGCAGTGAGACGTTAAATTGCTCTGTGCTTTCTACCTGGAATCCTGTGCCCAGCTCCACGATAAAGCTGCCGTATGCATAGGTAAAGAGCTCCTTGAAATCTACATCCTGCGCAAAACGCAGGCCAATGCGATTTCCTAGGCTCATCAAGAAGAGCGAACCCATACTGGCGCTATAACCCGGTGTGGAGATAGCACGCGCAGCCTTATCCAGCACGAGCTTTTCAATCTGGTTAAAGACAGCGATAAGGCTTTCTGGTTCCGGTGTGATACCGTCAGCCTGATAACGCGGCGTAATGCGGACCAGCTTATGTCCTGCGCGCTTGAATTCTGGGGACGTTGCGTTATCTACATGACCGGTGGAGACAGCAAAGCTGACCAGCGTTGGAGGCACATCCAGATCTTCAAAGCTACCGCTCATGGAGTCTTTTCCGCCGATGGCTGCCACGCCCAAGTCCAGCTGGGCCATTAAAGCACCCAAAACTGCAGAGGTTGGCTTACCCCAACGTTCTGGCTCATTACGCAACTTTTCGAAGTATTCCTGGAAGCTTAAGTACGCCTTGCTACGGCTGAATCCTGCCGCGAGCAACTTTGCCACGGATTCCACCACGGACAAGTACGCACCCGTAAACTGATTCTTCTCCATAATGAATGGATTAAAGCCCCACGCCATGGCAGAAGCGGTGGTCGTCTCGCCATCTACCGGGAACTTTGCCACCATTGCGCTGGACGGTGTGAGCTGTGTTGCGCCGCCAAATGGCATCAAAACCGTAGAAGCACCGATGGTGGAGTCAAAGCGTTCGGACAGGCCCTTATTGCTGGCCACGTTGATATCGCTAACTACCGTGCGCAGACGTTCGGCTAACGATGTGTCTTCCGCTACAGCCCATGGAGCAGATACAGCTTGGGCAGATTCCACATGCACATTTTGATGCTTAGAAGCACCATTAGAAGCGAGGAATTCGCGGCTCAGATCCACGATGGTATCGCCGTTCCAACGCATCACCATGCGTGCCACTTCGGTAACTTCAGCGACCGGCACTGCCTCGAGATTTTCTTCTACGGCGTATCCCAAGAATTCATCCACATCTTGAGCATCGAGCACCACAGCCATGCGTTCCTGGCTTTCCGAAATAGCCAGCTCGGTACCATCCAAACCTTCGTACTTCTTAGGCACGCGGTTGAGATCTACGTTCACGCCGTCGGCCAGCTCGCCAATAGCCACGGAAACGCCGCCTGCGCCGAAATCGTTGCAACGCTTAATCAGCGTGCACGCATCGTTGCGCCTAAAGAGGCGCTGGAGTTTACGCTCTACCGGCGCATTACCCTTCTGAACTTCTGCGCCGTCCTTTTCAATGGATTCGACATTGTGAGACTTCGAAGAGCCGGTAGCACCACCAATACCATCGCGACCCGTGCGACCGCCCAAAAGCACGACCACATCGCCCGCAGCAGGCACCTCACGGCGCACATTAGCCTGAGGAGCAGCACCCACCACGGCGCCAATCTCCATGCGCTTTGCCACGTAACCTGGGTGATACAATTCGTTCACCTGACCTGTGGCCAAACCAATCTGGTTTCCGTAGGAGGAGTAACCGGCTGCAGCCGTGGTCACAATCTTGCGCTGAGGCAGCTTGCCTTCCAAAGTTTCGGATACCGGCACGCGTGGATCGCTGGCGCCCGTGACGCGCATAGCCTGATACACATAAGAACGACCGGACAGCGGATCGCGGATGGCGCCACCAATGCAGGTAGCCGCGCCACCAAACGGTTCGATTTCCGTAGGATGATTATGGGTTTCATTCTTAAAGAGGAAGAGCCAATCCTGGTCTTCACCATCCACATCCACGGTGACCTTTACCGTGCAGGCGTTGATTTCCTCGGACTCATCGAGATTCTTGAGGATGCCCTTCGCCTTGAGATAGCGGCCGCCAATGGTACCCATATCCATCAAAGACACGGGCTTCGCGCTGCGCCCTAATTCCTCACGCAGCTCCAGATACTTGTGGAATGCTGCGCGAACAGTGGCATCGTCAATCTCGATATTTTCTAGCTCTGTATTAAAAGTCGTGTGGCGGCAGTGATCGGACCAATAGGTATCGATGACGCGAATTTCCGTAATACTTGGATCGCGCTGCTCTTCGTGCGCAAAATAATCCTGGCAGAAGACAATATCAGCCAAATCCATAGCCAAACCGCGCTCGGCGATAAAATCGGATAACTGCTCCTGAGTTAGCTCACGGAAGCCCTCGATAATTTCTACCGGTTCTGGCTCTGGAATGGTTACCTGCAAGGTATCTGGTTTAGCTAAGGATGCCTCGCGGGATTCCACGGGATTGATAACGTATTTGCGTACCTGCGCCACATCGGCATCGCTGAGCTGCGTGCCATACAAGGCGTATACCACAGAAGAACGCACCTGCGGACGCTCACCCTGACTGATGAGCTGGATACATTCGCTCGCAGAAGCCGCACGCTGATCGAACTGACCAGGCAAGAATTCCACTGCAAACACCGCGTAGGCCTCGTCCATCACCTCGGCAGGAATGTCTGTGTACGTGACATCAGACTGTGGCTCGCTGAAAACGGTGGAAATCGTTTGCTCAAAAAGTTCCGAGTCTAGACCCTCTACATCATAACGATTGAAAATACGCAGATTTTCGAGTGTGGATACGCCCACAATTTCGGAGAGCTCCTTCAACAACTGATGAGCGTGAACGTCAAAACCAGGCTTCTTTTCCACAAGAACGCGATAAACCATGTCAGTCCTTTATCGAGGTTGGCTAGGGGAGTTAATTGTGATGTGCAGTTCTGTACGCTCTCACGCCGAGAAGTCTCGAGCTTTGAGCCCGCGCAGAATGGTGTTTCTATGAGTTTTGTTCAGAAAAATGTTCAGAAAAAAGATATGCCGGCGTAAAAACACCGGCATGAAGTACTAGTTATGGAGGTTATGAGAAGCGTTCAATTCTTCCAAGCGTGCGAGGATTTCTTCGTATGCTGGAATAATGCTCCCCAAATCCTTGCGGAAGATATCCTTGTCCAGACGCTCGATGTGTCCGGCTTCGGTCTTCCGAGAGTCCCACAAACGGCAGGTATCAGGTGTGACTTCGTCAGCCAGCAAAATTGTGCCATCGGAGGTGACGCCCATTTCAATCTTGAAATCGACCAGCGTAACGTTAATATCTGCAAACATGGCCGTCAGTGCGTGGTTGACCTCTCGGGCCTTGGCGCGGATGATATCCAGCTGATCAGGGGTAGCAATGCCCAGAGCAATTGCATCATCAGAGTTGATGAAAGGATCTCCCAAAGCATCGTCCTTCAAGCAGAATTCTACAACCGGACGGCTCAGTACGGTGCCTTCCTCAATGCCATAACGCTTGGCGAAGGAGCCAGCTGCGATATTACGCGCGATAATTTCCAGCGGGAACATGGTCAAATGACGGTTCAACTGCTCGGTTTCGCTAATCTGCTTGATGAAGTGGCTCGAAATGCCACGGTAGAGCAATTCGTTAAAAATAACGGAAGTAATTCTGTTATTTAAACGACCTTTACCCTCAATTTGTTCCTTCTTTGCGCCATTGCCAGCAGTGGCTTGATTCATATACTCAACCCAGAGTACGTCTGGATTGTCTGTAGCGTAAAGTTTTTTTGCCTTGCCTTCATAGAGTTTTTCGCGCTTTTCCATGGATGGCCTTTCCTGCGAAATGCAATAGCGGTGCGCTGATAACGTATTTAGAGTAACAAGTGCCAACTACAAAGACATAGATACAGAAGCCTTCCGAGTGGCGCTTATTTTAGGTGCGGATGGAGTGTATTTTAACCGTGCAAGGTGCAGGGCTTAGTGAATTGTGATGGTGACATCGTCCAGCATCTGCTGGGTGGTTTGCCTAGCCTCCGCTTCGGTAGTGGCATTGGCGAGCAAAACGGCCATGCGCCGGTGCCCATGCACGCGTGGCTTACCGAAAATGCGCACATCCGTATGCGGGTGAGCCAAAGCTTTGTCTACACCGGTGAAAATCGCTTCACCTTCGCCTTCTACAACGACTGCGCGGCTGGCGCTCACGGTAGAAGTATTACGCAATGCTACGGATTCTGGGGTCACAGGAATGCCGAGAATTGCGCGCGCGTGTAAAGCAAACTCGCTGAGGTTTTGCGAAATCATCGTCACCATACCCGTGTCATGCGGGCGAGGAGAAACCTCGTTGAAAAGCACTGAACCGTCACGGAGCACGAAAATTTCCACTCCGAAAACGCCCCAACCCTTTTCACCCGCTGCCTGAGCGTCCTGGACCAGTTGCTCCACCACGGTGCGTGCAATATGCTGCGCCTTGTCAAGCACCTCCGATGGCACGTGGGCTGGCTGCCACGACTGCCTATAATCGCCATCTTGCTGTACATGACCGATAGGTGCACACGTTACTACGCCAGCACTGGAGGAAACCGTGAGAATGGTCAGCTCATAGTCCAGCGGTGCAAAAGCCTCCACAATGACGCGCGATACCGTACCATCAGATGCTGTGCGGCGACCTTCTTGCGCAATTTCCCACGAGCGCGCGATATCTTCTTGCGAGCGTGCAATGGACTGACCGTGACCCGAGGAGGATAAAATAGGCTTAATCACGCACGGAAAACCTACCGTGCGTGCACCTTCCAACAATTCCGACTCGGACTGTGCAAAAGCATATGGTGTGGTAGGCACGTTGCATTTTTCCGCAGCAGTGATGCGCAAAGCCTCGCGATTCATGCAAATCTGTGCAATAGATACGCTAGGCACGACTTGGATGCCTGCGCTTTTTGCCACGCTCAATTCAGAGGTGGCAATGGCCTCCACCTCGGGCACAATAATGTCGGGTTGCACCTCTGCGATGAGCTTTCCCAAGGTCTGTGCATTGCTCATATCAATGGCATAACTTTCGTGGGCAATATGCTGCGCCGGCGCGTGTTCATACGAATCTACTGCAATCACATACGCACCTAAACGCATTGCTTCCAGCGCAATTTCCTTACCGAGTTCTCCAGAACCCAGCAACATAATGCGCGTTACAGCAGATTTATCTGCGCTGTAGGGAGATCCAAGTGGACGAGAAGTGAAATCATGACGAGCCTGAGAATTCATAATTTTTATTGTGTCACGTGCGCGGTACTAACGGACACGTAGTATTACCTGTATGAGAAGGCTGAGGATTGCACTAGTAGTAGATACATTAGGTAAGGGCGGAAACGGTACATCAAATTCCGCAGCCCAGTTCGCTCACGAGCTTGAACGTCTCGGCCACGAGGTGCGACTAGTGGGTGTGGATGCACCGGATAAGCGCTATCGTGCACGCGAGCAGTACATTCCTGTGGTCACACATTTTGCGAAGCCACATCAGCTAGCCTTTGCGCATGCGGATACGGAATTATTTAAAACTGCCTTCGCGGATGTGGATCTCGTCCATATTTATATGCCTTTTTCTTTCGGTCGGGCTGCGCTGAAATATTGCAAAGCGCATAATATCCCCGTCACCGCCGGTTTCCACGTGCAACCGGAAAATATCGTGGCCAATGCGCCTTTTCTGGGCGCAATTGCGCATATTATCCACCATATCTACCGTTGGATGTGGAAGGGCTTCTACGAGGATATCGAACATATTCATGTGCCTACGCACATGGAGGAACGCTTATTACTCATCAATGGTTTTACGCAGCATCTACACGTTTTTTCCAACGGATACGACGATGAGGCGTTTACCATGCGCGAGTCTGAACCGCCATTGCATAAAGGCAAAATAGTCGTCGCATCCTCGGGTCGTCTGAGTTCCGAAAAGGCTCAACACACGTTAATTCGAGCCATTTCCCTGAGCAAATACAAGGATGATATTGAGCTGCGCCTCGCAGGATCGGGACCGTTAGAAAAGCGCCTGCGCCTCTACGCCATGATGAGACTAGGGTGGGGAAAGTTCTTCATCGGCTTTATACCACACGAACTGATGCCGAATTTCTTGAAAAAAGCACATCTTCTCGTACATGCTTCTCAAGCAGATATCGAAGGCATATCCGTTATCGAAGCCATGGCCGTGGGCGTGGTGCCGATTATCGCTTCCTCAGAGTTAAGTGCGGCAGGAGATTTTGCTCTCGTGGAAGAGTCTCTGTTTCCCGTGGGAGACGCCAGAACTTTGGCGCGAAAAATCGACTGGTGGATTGAACACGCAGACGAACGCAAGCAGTGGGGCAGACGATATGCACTCCACACGCAGGCACACTACAGCATTTCCAGCTCTGTGCAGGCGTTTCTGCGCATGGCTCAAGAGGCAATAAACGCGAAAAACGCAAGTGAAAAGGCATAACAGAGGTCTTAAAAGTGTTATCCATGCGATAATTCAAATTTTTTTTCAGCTCATCGCCGTGTCGTTCCAGAGCATAGTGTACACTCTCATACGTTGCACAAAATCCGTGCAAGCGTGGTGGCTGTAGCTCAGTCGGTAGTAGCACCTGATTGTGGTTCAGGAGGTCGCGAGTTCAAGTCTCGTCAGCCACCCCAGTTCAAGTTCCTTGAGGTTTCGGCCACAAGGAACTTTTCTTTTTTCTCCGCGCTCTTCCGGTTTTCCTTTTATTGCGTTCCTTTTAAATCCTTGCGTACTTTTAATTCAAGCCCATTACAACAAGCAGAGCCGTAATTTCCATAACACTGAAAATAATCGACAGGCTGTTAATCGCGCTCGCTTTTCCACTATCTCCACCACATAATGCCGTGTAGGCGGGTGCCAAGATGCTCAGTGGTGCGAAGGCGACAATGACCAAACTCTGACGCACAATCAGGTCAAAAGGCAAAAGAAAATAGCACAGCAGAGCCAAAACAATCGACAAGAGATGGCGCAGGCCAAGAATTTTTACGATATCTGTCACATACTCACGCTTGAATTCCACACGAATCATCATGCCGATCATCAGCATGGCAATGCTGGGATTGGCCAGCGCCAAAGGATGGATAAGGCTGACTGCAAAATCGGGTAATGTGATGCCCACGCTGGTGATGACAAACATGACAATATACGTCATCAGTGGTGTGCTCGTCAGTAAGCGTTTGGCAAAAGCTTTGTAATTGATGCCCCCAGCTTTTTCAGAAATATACTCCGAAGTAAAAGCGTAGGTGCCGCCCGTGCAAGCTATCGAATTTCCCACGTCAAACATGCATGCAGTCACTGTGCCGAGCGGTGGCAGAAAAGACTGCACAAAGGGAATGCTAAAGGCTCCGATGTTCTGCGAAGGCAAACAGAGCATATATAAGGCCTTGGTGCCTGCAGCCTTCTTGCGGGTCATCACCATGCCCACAATGACCATCACCACATTTGCCAGCAAGCCCAGCGCAGCCAGACTGAGCATCATTAATCCTGACGATAGGGTGGTTTGGGTGAAATTAAAGATAATAGCTGCCGGCAAAGTGACATTCATCAGAATTTTTCTGAGACTTTCGCTCGCGTTTGCCGGAGTAATATGACGGTACTCGAGGAATCGTCCAATGATAATAATGAATACAAATGCTGCCGCATTGAGCAAAACCTGCGTCATGAAGACTCCTCATTATGGTTAATTATGTTTAACGTCATTGTGTGTCATCACATGTACCTCTAGTAGCATACGTTACCTGATTAGGTCTGTAAGGCATTCACATAATTTAGCTCTCACAGTATAGCGCTCAAGCGGAAAAACTGAGGTGCTCGTGCCGTATCGAGAGAGTATAAAGATTTGCCTCAGAAAATCACACTTTTGAGTGATACGGTCAAAAATTTACATCGGTAAACTAGAAGTTGTCACACTCACAGAAGCGATTACATTGAATTTTCCCTCCAAATACATCGCTTCATGGGATTGGGTGATACGTTTGACGATAGGTTCTTCGGACTTATCGTCAAACTGTTGCCGGTTGGATGGACACTAGAGTTTTCGTGGATATCAGCGCTCTCGAAATCTAGCAAAGATGAGGATGGATAGGCGCGAGTTCGATTCTGGCGAAATAATATCGCTTCCAGCGTGAGAGGTGGCGCTCACGTTATAATAAATATCGTTGGTCCGAAGCTTTTACATAAGGCGAATGCAGGCCTGAGAACGGTCGGCGTGCACCTTCATAATCTCTGATCTCTTATCCATACTGAAAGTTACGGCCGAAAAAATGAAACGCGGGCAGTAAGTAAAATCTTGTTTTGCGTCGCGCCATCTGGTATACTCGAAATTCGTGTGTGCCGCTGGTATGCCTATGTAAAGGTGTACGGCAGCGGGATATCCCAAAATCGATGACGGTTTCCAGTAATGAGAAGCTTGAGATGATGGGCCATCGGGCCGGTGGACTGTGGCTGTTGAGATTTTCAGAGGCAAACTCTGGGTTCTTGAACGTGCTCGCAGTGAAGCGGTCGCACTAATTTGTAAACAAGAATCGGAGAAAACAGTTGCCTACAATTGAACAGCTGGTCCGTAAAGGACGTCAACCAAAGCCAAAGAAGTCCAAGACTTTGGCATTGAAGGGTAGCCCACTGCGTCGCGGTGTGTGCACTCGTGTTTATACCACAACTCCAAAGAAGCCAAACTCTGCATTGCGTAAGGTCGCACGTGTACGCCTCTCTTCTGGTGTTGAAGTAACCGCCTACATCCCAGGCGAAGGCCACAACTTGCAGGAGCACTCTATCGTGCTCGTTCGCGGTGGTCGTGTAAAGGATCTTCCTGGTGTTCGTTACCACATCGTTCGCGGTGCTCTCGATACTCAGGGTGTAAAGGACCGCAAGCAGGGTCGTTCCCTCTACGGCGCAAAGAAGGCTAAGTAATATGTCACGTAAAGGACCAGCAAAAAAGCACCAGCTCCTGCCAGATCCAATTTACGGTTCGACAGTCGTAGCTCAACTCATCAACAAAATCCTCCTCGACGGTAAGAAGGCAATTGCAGAAGATATCGTTTACTCTGCTCTTGATATCGTTAAGGATAAGACAGAACAGGAACCAGTAGCAGTACTGAAGCGCGCTTTGGACAACATTCGCCCAAGCCTCGAAGTACGTTCCCGCCGTGTCGGTGGTGCTACCTACCAGGTTCCAGTTGAAGTAAAGCCAGCACGCGCAAACACTCTGTCTTTGCGCTGGCTCACCGATTTCTCTCGTCAGCGTCGTGAAAAGACCATGTCTGAGCGCCTCGCTAATGAGATTCTCGATGCAGCAAATGGTCTCGGTGCTTCTGTAAAGCGCCGTGAAGACACCCACAAGATGGCTGAGGCTAACAAGGCCTTTGCTCACTATCGTTGGTAATCTCGGTCCCACTCGAGGAAAGATAGGTAAAAAATGGCACAAGATGTGCTTAAGGATCTCACACATGTCCGTAATATCGGTATCATGGCTCACATTGATGCAGGTAAGACGACCACAACTGAGCGTATCCTCTTCTACACCGGTGTAAACTACAAGATCGGTGAAACCCACGATGGCGCTTCCACTATGGACTGGATGGAGCAGGAGAAGGAACGTGGTATTACCATTACCTCCGCTGCTACCACCGCATTCTGGCACCGCCAGTCTCACGATCCAGAAGATCGATTCCAGATCAACATCATCGATACCCCAGGCCACGTGGACTTTACTGCTGAAGTAGAGCGCTCCCTGCGTGTACTCGACGGTGCTGTAGCTGTTTTCGATGGTAAGGAAGGTGTGGAACCACAGTCTGAAACCGTATGGCGTCAGGCAGATAAGTACAACGTTCCACGCATCTGCTTCATCAACAAGATGGATAAGCTCGGTGCAAACTTCTACTACTCTGTAGACACCATTAAGGAAAAGCTCGGTGCAAAGCCAATCGTTATGCAGATCCCAATCGGTTCTGAAAACGAATTTATGGGCGTTATCGATCTCGTACGCATGGTTGCATACGTATGGGATGACGATGCTGATAAGGGTACGACTTACAAGACCACTGAGATTCCAGCAGACTTGAAGGATAAGGCTGAAGACTATCGTCAGCAGCTCCTTGAAACTGTGGCAGAAACCGATGAAGACTTGATGAACAAGTTCTTCGAAGGTGAGGAGATTACAGAAGCTGAAATTCGTACAGCTGTTCGTAAGCTCACTATCGCTTCTGAAGCTTACCCAGTGTACTGCGGTTCTGCATTCAAGGATAAGGGTGTACAGCCAATGCTCGATGCAGTTATTGACTTCCTCCCAGCTCCAAGCGACATCCCAGCAATTAAGGGTACCGATCCTTCTGATGAAAGCATCGAGATCGATCGTCATCCATCCGAGGATGAGCCATTCTCCGCTTTGGCATTCAAGATTGCTGCACACCCATTCTACGGAAAGCTTGTTTACGTGCGCGTTTACTCTGGTTCCGTAGCTCAGGGTGACACCATCCTCAATGCAAACAAGGGTAAGAAGGAGCGCGTAGGTAAGCTCTTCCAGATGCATGCAGATAAGGAAAATCCTGTAGAGCACGCATCCGCTGGTAACATCTACGCATTCGTGGGTTTGAAGAACATCACCACGGGTGACACCTTGTGCGATGAAAAGAACCCAGTAGTTCTCGAATCCATGAGCTTCCCAGAACCTGTAATCCAGGTTGCAGTAGAGCCAAAGACCAAGGCTGATCAGGAAAAGATGGGTATCGCTTTGCAGCGTTTGTCTGACGAAGATCCTACCTTCCAGGTCACCACAGACGAAGAGTCTGGTCAGACTCTTATTGCAGGTATGGGTGAGCTTCAGCTCGACATCTTGATCGATCGTATGCGCCGTGAATTCCACGTAGAGTGCAACGTAGGTAACCCACAGGTTTCCTACCGCGAGACCATCAAGAAGCCTGTAATGAATCAGGAATACACGCACAAGAAGCAGACCGGTGGTTCTGGTCAGTTCGCAAAGGTTTTGATGAACTTCGAGCCACTCGACACCACTTCCGGCGAAACCTACGCATTCGAAAACCAGGTTACTGGTGGACACATCACCAAGGAATTCATTCCTTCTATTGATGCTGGTGTACAGGAAGCTATGCAGTCCGGTGTGCTTGCTGGATTCCCAGTTGTGGGTGTGAAGGCAACCGTCACCGATGGTCAGGTTCACGACGTTGATTCGTCTGAAATGGCCTTCAAGATTGCAGGTTCCATGGCATTCAAGGAAGCTGCTCCTAAGGCTAACCCAGTAATTCTCGAGCCAATTATGGCTGTAGAAGTACGTACTCCAGAAGAGTACATGGGTGACGTTATGGGTGACATCAACTCCCGTCGTGGTGCTATCCAGTCTATGGAAGACGCTACAGGCGTGAAGGTTATCAAGGCTAAGGTGCCATTGGCTGAAATGTTCGGCTACATTGGTGATCTTCGCTCCCGTACCCAGGGTCGTGCAGTGTACTCCATGACCATGGATTCTTATGCTGAAGTTCCAAGGAGCGTAGCAGAAGAAATTATCAAGGCACAGCGCGGCGAGTAATCGCTTATCTGGGCTTCTGTTGGTTGGCGTGAATCTTGTGGGTTTGCGCCGACCAGTCTAAGGGCTCAACGTCCCGTGGCGTTCCTAAACTTATGATTAATTCTAGGTTTAACACGCGGTGGCAGTTGACCCCAAGAAGTAGTAAAATTTAACGAGTGTCTTGTGTCTACAAGGCATAAGACGAAACTCTAGAGACGTCCAGGAGGACACAACATGGCAAAGGCAAAGTTCGAACGTACTAAGCCTCACGTTAACATTGGTACCATTGGTCACGTTGATCACGGTAAGACCACCCTCACTGCAGCAATCTCCAAGACTCTGCATGAGATGTACCCAGATCTGAACCCTGCATATGACTTCGATCAGATCGATTCCGCTCCTGAAGAGAAGGAACGCGGTATTACCATCAACATCGCTCACATCGAGTATGAAACCGAAAAGCGTCACTATGCACACGTAGATGCACCAGGCCACGCTGATTATGTGAAGAACATGATTACCGGTGCTGCTCAGATGGATGGCGCTATCCTCGTAGTAGCTGCTACCGATGGTCCTATGGCTCAGACTCGCGAGCACGTATTGCTTGCAAAGCAGGTTGGTGTGCCAAAGCTTCTCGTAGCTTTGAACAAGTGCGATATGGTTGAAGATGAAGAACTCATCGAGCTCGTTGAAGAAGAAGTTCGCGATTTGCTCGAAGAGAACGGCTTCGATCGCGACTGCCCAGTAATCCGTACTTCCGCTTACGGTGCTCTTCACGATGATGCACCAGATCACGAGAAGTGGGCTCAGACTGTACGCGACCTCATGAACGCTGTTGATGAGTACATCCCAACTCCAGTTCACGATCTCGACAAGCCATTCTTGATGCCAATCGAGGACGTATTCACCATTTCCGGTCGTGGTACCGTAGTAACCGGTCGTGTAGAGCGCGGTCGCCTTGCTATCAACTCCCCAGTGGAAATCGTTGGTCTTCGTCCAACCACTTCCACCACCGTAACCTCCATCGAAACCTTCCACAAGCAGATGGACGAAGCAGAAGCTGGTGACAACACTGGTCTTCTTCTCCGTGGTATCGGTCGTGAAGATGTAGAGCGTGGTCAGGTTGTTGCTGCACCAGGTTCCATCACTCCTCACACCAAGTTCGAGGCTGAGGTATACGTATTGACTAAGGATGAAGGTGGCCGTCACTCGCCATTCTTCTCCAACTACCGTCCACAGTTCTACCTCCGTACTACCGACGTAACTGGCGTTATCACCTTGCCAGAAGGCGTTGAGATGGTACAGCCTGGCGATCACGCAACCTTCGGCGTTGAGCTCATCCAGCCAATCGCTATGGAAGAGGGCTTGACCTTCGCAGTTCGTGAAGGTGGCCGCACCGTAGGTTCCGGTCGTATCACCAAGATCATCGAGTAGTAAACCTAGCGTTGTAAACACTGTGTAGTAAACACAGCGTAGTAAACGCTTAGTTTCTACCGATAACGGTAAGACTGTTTAAGGCTCTGAGGATTTCCTCAGAGCCTTTTGCTATGCAATGCTTGGTTTTTGGACGGTAGAGAGCGTGCTACGGTCTTCGTGTGTGCCCAATTATGCGCTCACTCGAAACGAGTTGTTCATGAAGTGCTCTGCAAAGAGAACGCTGGGGAAAAGAAATACGGTGGAAATGTAGTGCAGCGGAAACGTTGAAAGCTATTATCTCGTTATTTAGTGCATATACAGGCTCATGTCGCCTGGCGCTCCAAGGGAGAGCGCGCGCAATAGGTGCTCGCGGATGAGCAAAGCGGTATAGGTGACTAGCGCATCCGATTGCGCGTCATCTGTAGAGTTAGTCTCCTCGTTGCCTGCGTTAGACGTGTTTAAGGAGCTTTGATGATAATCCGTTTGGAATTGCGCATCTGATTGAATAGCTTGAAGCTCAGCCAAAGCTGCGTCTAATTCAAGAGAAGCGGATAGGGGCATGGCAATGCCCACTGCCTGATTGGTACCGGAATAACGGATTATTTCGGACGCATCGTAAATCCGCGAACGTGAGTCCACAAAATCCCCGGAAGTGGCCTTACGCGCTCCTGTGGAGAAGGCCTCGCTGGACTGGGCGGCGTATTGCGCACGATCGACCAGATCGGACTGCGTGTAGTCGCGCGTGGCAAGCACCTCGTAGGCAAACCTTATCGTATCTTCACTTTTTGCTAAGGCTTGCAAGGCATCAGAACTCATCGGGAAAGCATCCGCTGTTTCAAAGGAATGTGTGATTTGAGCGAGATTGTCGACAATCTGGAGCGAATCTTCGCCGCTAGGCAAAGAGGAATTATGTAGCGCCAGTGCGCTGCGGATGATGCCTTCGCTAAAGCGGGAAGGGCAGGAGAGTGCTACGTTCAGCCAGTTATCGGCAACGAAGCGAGCTGTTGGTCGTGTAAAAGCGGAATTATTGACAAGCTGAGCAGAAGCGGCCACCGTTTTTGCTGTGAAATACGCACTATCGCACTGCGAGTAAGTGGAGGCTGCCTGAGCTGCTGGCAGACAGAAGGTGGAAAAACCCAGCGCGACCGCGCACAGGGAAGCGGAGATTCGAGCAGAATTTTTGGTTACAACGCGAGGTAGAGGGGATAGAGAAGGCGACTGTGCCAGAGATTTATCCTCTAAAACGCATAATGCATGAAAACTCGAAAACTGCGACATAGCTTTAGCCTATCAGCTGTGGGGAAAAATATACAAAGTCTATCTTTTTCGCTAGAATTATAGTTCACTCAGAAAGGCATGCATAAGCATGCGTAATTTATAATTTCATATAGGAGGTCTCCACTATGGATCTTGATTTGTCGCAGTTACATCGCATCGCAGCAGAGCAGGGAATTGAAGCGGAAACCTTAGACGAAGCTTTGGCGCAAGCGCTTAAATTGGCGTATTCTAAAACTCCTCATGCCGCAAAACATGCTCGTGTAGAGCTCGACGAGCGTGCGGGATCTTTTACTATTTGGGCTCAGGATGAAATTCCTGTAGAGCCTACAGAGGACAATCCATATCCACGTCCTGAACTGGGCGAGCCATATGATGACACACCTCATGATTTTGGCCGTGTAGCAGCAGCTACAGCAGCACAGGTGATTAGCGGTTTGTTCCGCAAAGCTGCCGATGACAAGATTTTTGGAGCCTTCTCGGGGCAAAAGGGTCATATTATCAACGGCATTATCCAGCAGAATTCTCGTGACCCACAAAATATCCATGTGGCCGTGGGTGACGTAGAAGCTATTCTCCCACGCCGTGAGCAGGTGCCAGGTGAGGTATATCGTCACGGTGAGCGCATCCGTGTGTATGTAGTGAATGTGGCACGAGGTTTGAAGGGACCAGAAATTATCGTTTCGCGTTCTCACCCAGAACTCGTTCGTCGACTGTTTGAACGCGAAGTGCCAGAACTGACATCCGGGGCCGTGTCCATCATGTCCATCGCCCGCGAAGCAGGCGCTCGTACGAAAATTGCCGTGCGCGCCAATACGCCAGGCATTAATCCAAAGGGTTCCTTAATTGGACCGAGCGGAAACCGCGTGCGTGCCGTCATGGAAAATTTGGGCGAGGAGAAAATTGATATCGTCGATTGGTCTAATGATCCGGCGAAATTCATTGCTGCTGCTCTGTCGCCGGCGCATGCCACAGAAGTACATGTGGTCAGCGAAAAGAACCAGACCGCTATCGCTCTTATCAAGGAAGACCAGCTTTCCTTGGCTATCGGCAAAGAAGGACAGAATGCGCGTCTGGCTGCGAAGCTGACCGGTTGGAAGATCGGTATCGAATCCGTGGAATCTCAGGCAGCAAAAAGCGAAGTTTCTCAGGAAGCTGAGTCTGAGCAGTAGGCTCCAGAAAACCGTTGAAATTAACCAATTAATACACGCTAAGAGCAGTGATCTTCATCCACCTCTTTCAGTATGATATGTAGAGGTGTGAATTGGAAATCACTGCTTTTGAGACGAGGTAATACGATCATGGTCACGTTACGATGAGACAGGATACGTTAACCACACTCAAATAAGCGCTGCGAGCAGTTCAAACGCGGCGCTAGTAAAGGAGAAATTGTGCCTAAAGCACGCGTATACGAACTTGCAAAACAATTGGGTGTTGACAGCAAAACCGTCCTTGCAAAATTGAAGGATATGGGAGAATTTGTTAAGTCGGCATCCTCTACGGTTGAGGCGCCCGTAGTGCGTAAACTCACCGCAGAATTTAATACTTCACAAAATCAGCAGAAGGATTCTGCTTCTGCACAAGGCTCACAGAAAAGCCCAAAGCCAGCAGGGGCTAAAAAGCCTGCACGTACTTCCGCACAAGCACAGCATGCAGGAAGCGGCGATGAGAAAGAAAAGTCCGCTGCTCCTTCTCCACGCGCGGCCGTGGCTCGTGCAGCTATGTCTTCCGTAAATCCAGCTGCAAACAAGGCCGCTATGGCGGGTCAGCGGGCAGCAGCTCAGAAGGCACAGCCAAAGCCTGCAAAGAAAGAGAATCGTGCTGCTACTCCTGCAGCATCGCATGCTCAAGCACCGGCTGCAAAGCCAGCTCCAGCGACAGAAGGTAATTCTGCTCCTGCCGCTGCCGCACAGTCGGCAACGCCGGGTATTCCAAAACCACGTAGCCGCGCCAACGGCACTCCACGCCCAGGTAATAATCCATTTATGAGCCGACCACGCCGTGGTTCCACGCCAACTCCAGGTGATATTCCACGCCCACATCCAATGGCACGTCCGGGCGCACATGCGGACAGCGGTCAAGGTGGCAACAATGACAGGCGTTCTCGTCAGGGACGCGGTCAAGACAACCATCGTTCAAATGAGCGTCGTGGCGCACGCTCTGGCGCGCCACGCCCAAGTGCACCTCGTTCCGGTGCTCCACGTCCAGGACAGGGTGGCGGCAACCGCGGTGCTAATGCGGGTGGCAATGCTTCTAGGCGTTCAAATCGCCAGGGCTCCGCACCTATGCACTCCGGAAATAATGGTGCACCACGCGGAAATCGTTTCTCCTCAGGCATGAATAACGGCCCAGCCCCATCCAATGGTCCATCTCGCGGTGGTCGCGGAGGACGCGGCGGAGCAGCAGGCGCTTTCGGACGTCAGGGTGCAAAGTCATCCAAGTCTCGTAAAGCCGCATTGCGCAACAAGCGCCAGGAATTCGAAGAGCTGAAAGCACCAGTTATCGGTGGCGTACGCATCCCATCCGGTAACGGACAGGTCGTGCAGCTTCCACAGGGTGCCACACTTTCGGACCTTGGTGAAAAGATTAATGTAAGCGCAGCTAGCTTGGTTACCGTGCTTTTCCATCTGGGCGAAATGGCTACGGCCACTCAGTCTTTGGATGCGGAAACCTTTGCCGTCTTGGGTGAAGAAATCGGCTGGAATATCAAGATTGTTTCTGCCGAAGAAGAAGATCGCGCTTTGCTTCAGCAGTTCGACATCGATTTGGATGCTGAAGTAGATGAAAGCAAGCTGGTTCCACGTCCACCAGTGGTCACAGTGATGGGTCACGTTGATCACGGTAAGACACGTTTGCTGGATACCATTCGCCAGACAAATGTGATTAAGTCTGAGGCCGGTGGCATTACTCAGCGCATTGGTGCTTACCAGATTCACGTCACCTTGAATGATATCGATCGCCGTATCACCTTCTTGGATACCCCAGGTCACGAAGCGTTTACCGCTATGCGTGCTCGTGGTGCCGAGCTGACCGACGTAGCCATTTTGGTTGTAGCTGCGGATGATGGTGTAATGCCTCAGACCGTGGAAGCTATTAACCACGCTCAGGCAGCGCATGTGCCGGTGGTTGTTGCCGTCAACAAGATTGATGTTGAGGGTGCTAACCCAGACAAGGTGCGTGGTCAGCTGACCGAATTCGGCTTGGTCCCAGAAGAGTATGGTGGAGACACCATGTTTGTGGATATTTCTGCAAAGCAGGGTACCAATATCGACAAGTTGCTGGAAGCTGTGCTGTTGACCGCAGACGCAACTTTGGATTTGCGTGCCGATCCAGATACCGATGCGCGCGGTGCCACCGTAGAAGCGCGTTTGGATAAGGGCCGCGGTGCAGTGGCTACCGTGCTTGTGCAGCAAGGTACCTTGCATGTGGGTGATTCCATTGTGGCTGGTAAGTCCTATGGACGCGTGCGTGCTTTGCTGGATGAGAATGGAAATAACCTCCAGGAGGCTACACCTTCTCGACCAGTAGCTGTGCTCGGCTTGACCTCGGTGCCAACGGCTGGTGACCTCTTCTTGGTAGCGTCGGATGATCGTACCGCACGCCAGATTGCGGAGAAGCGTGAAGCATCCGAGCGCGCAGCTCAGCTGGCTCGCCGTCACAAGGTTGTTTCCCTTGAAAACCTTAAGGAACAGTTCGCTAAGTCCGAAGTGGATATGCTTAACGTCATTATCAAGGGTGATTCTTCTGGTTCTGTAGAAGCTCTGGAAGAGTCCTTGATGAAGATTGAAGTCAGCGACGAAGTAGGCATTCAGGTTATTCATCGCGGCGTGGGTGCTATTACCCAGAACGATGTCAACCTCGCAACCGTTGATAAGGCTGTCATCATCGGCTTCAATGTGCGTCCATCTCGCCAGGTGGGTGAATTGGCTGAGCGTGAGGGCGTGGATGTACGTTACTACTCCGTCATTTACAAGGCTATCGAGGAAATTGAAGCATCTCTGAAGGGTATGCTCAAGCCTGAGTATGAGGAAGTTGTCACCTCGCATTCCGAGATTCGCGAGATCTTCCGCTCCTCTAAGTTCGGTAATATTGCGGGTGTTAAGGTCGATGACGGTACTGTGAAGCGCGGCACCAAGGCTCGCATTATGCGTAACGGCGTGGTCACCTTCAATGATCTGGAGATTTCTACTCTGCGTCGCTTTAAGGATGACGTCACCGAGGTTACCGAAGGATACGAGGCAGGTATCAATCTGGGCAACTTCAACGATATCCAGGTGGGCGATATTATTGAAACCTTCGAAATGCGAGAGATTGCTCGCAGCTAATTTCGACCTTCGCAGCTCCATAATTTAACTGCATGTGCTAGGGCAGCCGAAAAACCTCGGCTGCCCTTTGCACAAGAAAATACGAATGAAGGATAAAAATGGCAGGAACAAATCCTCGTGCAGTCCGCATTGCCGGACTCATTCAACGTGTCATTGCAAATTCTTTGGAAAAAGATATCCACGATCCACGTTTGCGTAATGTAACCATTACAGAAGTGCGTGTCACCAATGATATGCAGCAAGCTCGCGTTTTTTGGACAATTTACGCTCCAGAAGGCAAAGAAGACGGACAGAAAAAGCGTGCTGCTCAGGCCTTGCGTCAGGCCACCGGTCATTTGCGTACACGTGTGGGCCGCACTGCAGGTTTGCGATTAACACCACAGCTCATTTTCGTTTTTGATAAGCTTCAAGGCGAAGCGGCAGAGGTGGATGATGTGCTCGTCGTCGCGCGTAAACGTGACGAAGAGCTTGCAAAGTTACGCGAAAATGCGCAGTATGCAGGTGAGGCAGATCCTTATAAGCATAAGGATGAAGAAATCGAAAGCTCCGAGGATGCAGAGGCATGGGATGATACCCAGACTTCTGGTATGAGTGTGTCTTTCGATGATTTTGATGATGAGGATCTCGAAGAGGATGACGATGATGATTTCGAAATGAATATCATCATCGATGATGACGTCCTCGCAGACGATTTTGCGGACGATGCAGATGAATCAGAGGATGCCGAAGAAGCGGAGGGCTCAGACGCATCTCATACAGAGCAGCGCGACCATTAATCGCAGCTTACAAACCAGCGCTCAGGATAAACGCTCAAGGATAAAGCAGTGGAAAAAAGCGGAGTAATAGTCGTTGATAAGCCTCAGGGTGTGACAAGTCATGACGTGGTAGCGGCTTGTCGCTCGTTGCTCCATACCTCAAAGGTCGGGCATGCGGGTACGTTGGATCCCATGGCCACAGGGGTGTTGGTAATCGGTTTTGGCTCCGCTACACGTTTGCTCAATGCTATCGTGGGCTCGCGAAAAACTTACCACACCACTATTCTCCTCGGCCAGCGTACGACCACAGACGATGCGGATGGAGATATCATTCCTTGGGATGCGCACGAGCAAGATGCCGTTACAGCGGCATTAGTCGGGCTGGATCGACACAGAATTGAACAAGAAATATCGGCACATTTTTTGGGCGACATCGATCAGGTGCCGAGCAGTTTTTCTGCTAAGAAAATTGCGGGCAAGCGGGCGTATGACTTAGCACGTAGCGGGCAAGAGGTGGAGCTGAAGGCCCAGAAAATTACGATCGACGACTTCTGCTTAACCGATATGCGCAGGCGAGCGGATGGTCTCATCGAAGTCGACGCTTCTGTACGCTGCTCTGCGGGCACCTATATTCGCGCCCTCGGTCGTGATTTAGGACATAATCTGGGTGTTGGTGGTTCTCTTATTATGCTGAGGCGCGTGCAGGTGGGGGAGTTTGACGTAGGCGATGCGCGCACGCTCTCGTGTAGTACGCAAACGCGTAGCTTTACCAATAAACACGGCGAAGAGGTGACGCGCCGTAAGGTGGTCTTTCCGCAAGAATTCCAAGATGCTCAACGGCTAGAGGAGCATATTATTTCCCCTGCATGGGCGGCTCAGCACACCTTACCCTGGTGTGAATTGAGCGCCGAGCAGGCGGTAGACATCAGCTTCGGTCGTCCGATTCGCATGCACATTACTCAGCAGCAGGCGGCGCTGTATAACGGTCACTTGATGGCGTTAATTGAGCCCTGGAAGAAGAATCTCGTCAAACCCTCTACAGTGTTTATTACATCGACACAATTAGCTAATCTTGTTCAAGAAGCATAGGAGAATCATGGACATAATTCGACTCGACCCTAATGAGCAAGGTGTAGTGGACTGGCCAACGCTGAGCGAGGATAAGCGTGCAGTCGTGACGATTGGCACTTTCGACGGGGTGCACAAGGGCCATCAGGCGGTGCTTTCGCGCGCCGTTGAACTGGCGCATCAGCATGACGTACCGAGCGTAGCCATTACTTTTACGCCTCGTCCGAGTGTGGTGCACACGTATGCGAAAAATCATGAGGGTGCACAGCTGGAGAAGGCTGAAGATTATGCAGATGCCGAGGCATTGATGAGTGTGGACCACCGCCTCGAATTCATCGAAAAGGCGGGTTTTGACTACGCGCTCGTCGTGCATTACACGCTCGAATTTGCAGCTCGCACCTATATTTTCTTCCTGGGACAATTAGTGGGCAAGCTGGGCATGAGGACGCTGGTCTTGGGCTCTGATGCCACCATGGGCAAGGGGCGAGAAGGCAATGTGCAGTCCATAGAAAAACTGTCTGCAGCCACCGGTGTATTCGAACTTGAAGTAGTGGACGATTTTGGTCCAGGCGGCATTTATTTACCACGCGCGGTTCAGTACGTGGTACCGCAGACACTAGGGGAGCCGGAAAATCCGCTGAAAAGTATGACTAAGGCAGAGCTCAGAGCCTGGAGTAAAAAGCATCAAGGTGTGGCTACGCGTGAATACAGTTCCTCCATGGTGCGTTTCTTGCTGGCGCGCGGGTGTGTGCAAGAAGCTACGCATATTCTCGGTAGACCGCATTCTATCGATGCGCGTGTAACACACGGCGATCAGCGTGGGCGAGAGCTTGGTTTTCCTACGGCCAACTGTGTAGATATTCAAGGATTTGTGCCGGTCGATGGCGTATATGCCGGCTATCTGGAAAATCTCAACACGCATGAGCGTTACACAGCTGCAATTTCCGTAGGCGTAAGCACTACCTTCGATAAAACCGAGCGCACAGTGGAGGCGTACTGTGTGGATGCAGATGTAGATTTGTACGACGTTCCGGTGCGCGTAGAGTTCACGCATTATCTGCGGCCAATGCTGACTTTCACTTCCGCAGAAGAACTTATCGAGCAGATGCATGCGGATGTAGAAAAGACACGAACACTGGCACGCTGAGTGGAGTAAAGCACAGATGATGAACTCGTCTTGAGGCGGTAGGACGTTGCCTCAAGACGAGTTTTTTTATGCGCAAGAAGAAGACTCAAGCGACACGCCGAAGCCATCCGCGCAGTCTCACGATTTTCCTTGAAAATTCGCCAAAGTTTTAGTCTCTGAGAAGGCTTATATTTCCTTTGGTTTTGCGTTTAACCAATTCACGGTATATTCTTGAGACGACATTAATTTCAAAGTGGAAAAGTAGGTTTCCCAAGAATGCGCAGTGAAGAGGTATCGCAGGCGATGCTCGCTCCACGCTGGTGCAAACCCAAGCTTTCCCTCAAACTCACTGTTTTAAGGAGCCTATTGTGAGTGAACGGAAAGAAAATAAGACTCTCGACACAACTGGAAAGTCCATTGTTTCTTTGATGGCTGCTCTTTTGGTGGCTATTTTTGCTTTCCAGTTGAACGCCTCCATGCTCTCTCCAGCGTTGACGACCATGGAGCACGAACTCAATACGACATCTGCTCAAATCGGTTTGACTCAAACCGTCTTCTTCACTGCAGCAGCATTGTTCTCGTTGTTCCTGCCTCGACTGGCGGATTTAATTGGTCGTAAAAAAGTTCTCGTAGGAATGTTGGTTATTACGACATTGGGATGCATTGTTTCTGCACTTGCTCCTAATGTGGCCATTTTGATGATTGGCCGTATTTTGCAGGGTACGGCTGGTCCAATCGTTTCTATGTGCTTGATTATGTTGCACCAAGCTGTGACGGAAGAAAAGCGCTATACAAAGCTGATGGCTATCCTCACCTCTGTGAACGGTGGCATTGCGGGTGTGGATGCTATCTTCGGTGGTTTCCTCGCAGGAACTTGGGGCTTCCGCTCAGTGTTCGTAGCCATGGCAATCATTGCGGGTCTTGCAATTGTTCTTGTTTATCTCTTTGCTGAGGAAAGCACGGCGGAGGAAACGCCAGCTATGGATTGGCTGGGCGCCTTCCTCTTGGTTGTGGCTATGGGTACGCTCATCACCGCTATCAACGAAATGCAAAAGCTTGCCGCTGCTAACTGGGGCCTGACTGTCATTCTGCTGATTGTATCTGTGGTCTGCTTCGTGGCATTCTGGATGGTGGAAAAGCGTTCCGCTGCACCAATGGTATCCACCGTATATCTGAAGCAGCGTCGTACCTGGGGCTTGTTGCTCAGCACCACACTGACAATGACGGGCATCTTCGCCGTCATGAACGGCATCGTACCAGCCGTTGCTCAGGATCCAACGTATGGTACAGGCTTGAGTGCAAGCGTTGTGTCCTTTGCTACCTTGACGCCATACGCGTTGATTGGTTTGGCATTCGGTCCAATTGCGGGTGTGCTTGCAGCGCGCTTCGGATACCTCAAGGTATTGCGCGCCGGCTTAGCCGTATCGACCTTGGGTATGCTCTTTGCGGTGTATGTGGCTGCACATCCATCGATTTGGGGACTGGTACTCGTATCTATAGTTCTCGGTTTCAGCTATGCAGGCACCGTGAATATTATGTTGAACGGTTTGAGCATTGTGCTGTCCCCAGCTGATAATCCGGGTTACTTGCCGGGATTGAATTCGGGTGCCTTCAACTTGGGTGCCGGTTTGAGCTACGTGGCTTTGTACGCTGCTTTGAGCATGTTTACGCAGTCCAGCTCCGTTTCCGCCGGCTACGTAGCTGCGGTTGTCACCGGTTTGGTACTCGTTATTCTTGCTTTGGGAGCTTCCTTCTTGGTACCAAAGCCAGACGTGGATAAGTAAATCGGATAAAACAAAAGGCTGAGCAGTTATTAAAGCTGCCCAGCCTTTTTTATTGCCAATGAATTATATGAGGGAAATGCCATTGGCAAGTGCTACGAAAAGAAGCAAATAACCAAATGCTGTGGTTAGGGTGCTGTCTTTAAATCTGCGAGAAAGCGGCGCGCCGATGAGACCGCCCAACATGGATGCAATCGCGAAGCTGATGACAATGGTCCAATCCACACTGATATCCGAGCCGAGTCGAGAAATTAAACCCACGGCTGAAGCCATGAGCATAACCAGAAGAGAGGTGGAGGAAGCTTCCTTCATGGTAAAGCTCATGGCCAGCACGAGCATAGGAACGACTGCAAAGCCGCCGCCCACACCAAAGAATCCGGTCAAAAAACCGGTGGCGGTAGCGCAGGCGATGAGCTTAATGAGGTTATGACTTTTTGAGGACGACTGTGCGTGTGTATCCGAAGAACCACTGGTTTCTTCGATAACAACAGTCTCTTGAGTGCCCGAAAGCGTGGCAAGGCGCAATTCGCGCTTGCGTTCCTTCTGGGCTTTGCGAATCATCGTAATGCCTACGACGATGAGAAGCAGGGAAAACAGCGTCATGAGCACGGATCCGGGCAAAATACCGGAAAGCTTGGAGCCCACATACGTACCCACAAAAGATAGAAGGCCAAAGATAAAGCCATCCTTCCAGCGCACATGGCCTTCTTGTGAGCGCGGAATCAGCGAAATAAGCGCCGTCAGTCCCACTATCACCAGGGAGCCAGCCGCTGCGGCATGCGGCTCTAAGCCCAGCAAATACACCAAAACCGGCACGGATAATATGCCACCGCCGGCGCCCAAAGCACCCACAACCATGCCGACGAGAAGGCCTATACATAAAGCAATGAGGAGGGAATACGTCATAAATCAACCTCTAATCAAGTTTCTATCTAATGTTGGTATCAAAAGAATTACAAACATCAACGCGCAAGACTCGTCCTCGTCCGCTCTTGCAAACGATAAGCGCTGCGAATTTGAGGATCCATAATCTCCGCTGGAGCCCGGCCTGCGCGCAGTAAACGTGCCATGGCGACGATGTCTGGGCGAATATGCCCATAAAACTTCTTATATCCTGGGCACAAATAATTCTGTGGTGTGCTTCCATCCTTGTGCACTACAAAACGATCCTTCGGGCAACCACCATTGCACATGCGCCTAAATGGGCAAGATCGGCAGAGTTCTGGTAGTTGCTCATGCTTTTTCTTGCCAAACTGACGCATCACATCCGTATGTGCCAAATCGTAGAAGGAGGATTTTTCGATGTTGCCCACATACCAATCCGGCTCGACCCAATGATCGCAAGCATAGACATCGCCGTTAAATTCCAATGCCATATTAGTGCCGCATTCGGGCGCGTGATAGCACACGGAGTATTGGTTAAATAAAGCGCCTAGTGCTGCGTCAAAATCTTGCACATAGACTTTGCCTACATCGTGTTGGACCCATTCATCGAAGACATCGTTCAGAAATTGGCCGTACTGTGCCGGTTTGGTAGAGCGCGAGGTAACGGCATCGCCGGTTTGCTTGTATAGAAGACCCACACCGTCTTTGGAGGTTTTGCGCCATCCGGAATTTTCGATACGTTCCAGATCGCGAGGATTGACGCGCTCTACGATAGGGATAAATTGGATGAAATCTGCTCCAAGTTCATCCCTAAAATATGTATATACTTCACGGCCATGATTTTCATTGGCGTGGTGGATGGTGCACAAAATATTGGTATCGACGCCTGCAGCACGTAAATAATTCCATCCACGAATCACCATGGCGTGCGTGCCGCGGCCGGCGCGGTTGAGGCGGTAATAATCGTGATATTTCTCAGGCCCATCGATGGAGATACCCACGAGGAAATGATTGTCTTTGAGGAATTGTGCCCATTCTTCGTTGATAAGTGTGCCATTGGTCTGGATGGCGTGCTTGACGGTTTGCTGGGGGCGTTTGTATTGATCGCAGAGACGAATCAACGTTCTAAAAAAGTCTAAGCCGCGCAAGGTAGGTTCTCCGCCTTGCCACAGCATAGTAACCTCGCCATCAGGACTTGCGGCCAGATACTCGGCCACATATTTTTCCAGTGTATCCTCGGTCATAGTTTGCTTGTGGGCACTATAGAGCAGCTCTTTGGAGAGGAAGAAGCAGTATTGGCAGTCAAGATTGCATGCGGCGCCGGTCGGTTTTGCTACGACGGAAAAAGGCAGCTGGCGTCGATTCGTCAGAGGACCTGCGGTCAGTGGCCCTGCTGGCATGGAGGAATTCATTTCATTAATCTGTGTCATGATGTCCTGCAATCCTGAGTGAAGTGTGAAGTATTCAGCATTAAGCGTGGTGGGAAAATTCATTATGGAGAAAGGTTAGAAATGCTCAAACGTGCGTGAGCATTTCTAACCCATCATCGAGCAATCTGACTATGCCTTAGTCAGCAACCTCGTCCCAATCGGAGCGGGCTGTGTTTTGGAGAGCTATGTCGAAGTCGGTCATAGCGGCCATCCACTTGGCGAAGGAGCTGTCTCCGCGTTCGTTCAGCTGGTTGTACAGCTCGGAAGCCATTTCGCGGCGGACATTGTCATACAGCGGCACGGTGTAGAGATTATTGAGCTCGAATGGATCGCGCTTGAGATCATAGAGCTCGTTAATCGATTCGTGTGAAACGACTAACTTGTAATCATCTGTGCGCAGCATGCGCTGTTGGATAGGGAAGTGCAAACCGTGGAATTCGCAGACGATATTCTTACGCCAATCGTCCACGTCCTGACCTGCGGCCAATGGGATGACAGAACGGCCATCTTCCACCAGCGTGGTATCCAATCCAGCAATATCCAAAATCGTGGCTGTAACATCAATCAGTGAGACATAGTTCTCATTGGTTGTGCCATGGGTAAGGCCTGGAATGCGCACGATATAAGGGATGCGGTAGATATCGTCGTACATAGCAGGGCCCTTGTCGTTAAGGCGGTGGGAACCCGTAAATTCACCGTGGTCTGAGGTGAAGAACATGGCGGTGTCATCCATCAATCCCAGCTCACGTACGACATCGAGGATGCGGCCGATTTCGAAGTCAATCATGGCCACATAGCCCCAGTACACGGCAATGAGCTTCTTCCACTCCTCTGCATTGAAGGAGGAGGTGGACCAATAGACGGCGTAGTTTTGCTGAACTTTTGGCTTATCCAGCAAGGTGTCGTCAAAGCTCTTTGGCAATTCCACATCGTTTGGATCGATGAGATCGAACCACTCATCCGGCAAGAAGTATGGAAGATGAGGACCAAAGAAGTGGACATCCAAGCTAAATGGCTTGCCACTGGTCTTGTAATCCTCCGCATACTGACGCAGACGTGCAATCGTACGATCGGCGATAAACCGTTCAAAGGTTGCCTCTTCTGGCTGATCCAAACGAGCTGCCAAAATATGGCCGTCACGGTTGCCTGGCAGCTTACCGCGCCAGAAATCATGAGCCTTCACCGGCGGAAGATTGTTTTCTTCCAACCAAGCCACATACTGCTCGTTGGCTACAGGATTTTCTGCGCCCCAGAAGGTGTCATCATCGCATCCGAACTTATCTGGCAGGTTTGCGCCGCAGTGGTACTTGCCCACCATGCCCACGTTATAGCCGTGATCGCGCAGTTCCTGCGTATAGGTCCAATCCGTTTCAGGAATGGCCGTGGAATAAGCGATATTCCATTCTGGATTTGCCAGTGTCTGATGCTTAAACGGCAACTGGCCCGTAAGCATGGATGCTCGAGCAGGTGTACAAATTGCCGATGGCGTGAAGCCCTTGGTAAAGCGGCATCCTTCCTGAGCTAGTGAGTCGATATTAGGCGTTTGTGCGTGGGTATTTCCCCAGCAGCCTAAGGTATCGAGACGATGTTGATCGGTCATAAACGTAATGATATTTCGCACATTTTGTGGAACTATACGTTCATTCTCTGCCATTTTTTCTCCTTGAATAATTGTAAAAATTGCTAACCGAGCGAATTACTTGCCCATATCTTCCAAGGTCTTACCCTTTGTCTCCTCGAGATACTTCCAGGCGAAAATCACCGCAAGCACGCCGAATGCGCAGTACATCCAGTAGGTGAAGGCAGGTGACCATTCGACCAAGTAAGGGAAGAGGAGCACGATAAGGAAGTTGAAGAAGAAGTCAGAGCCTGAAGCCAAAGACATAGCGCTTCCGCGGATATTATTAGGGAACATCTCGCCCATCATGACGGAGAAGATAGGGCCCCACGATGAGGTAAATCCGAGCAAGAAGCAGCACAGAGCGGCAACGGCGAAGAAGCCGAGCACTGGGCTATTGCTGATGTCTGGGCCGTTAGGTCCCATTGGTGCCACGGTGAAAACGGTAGCGACGGTGCCCAAGGCGATGAACATTAAGGTGCCGCCGTACATGAGCATACGCTTGCGACCCACGCGATCGACCAAAAGAATTCCGGCCGTGACGCCGACAATCTTGAAGGCGGTTAAAATCAAGGTCTGCTGGAAAGCGGTGGATTCTGGCATGCCCACAGCTTCGAACAATGTATTCGAATAGAAGAAGATACCATTGGTACCGGTTAATTGCTGGAAGGCTGCAAGAGCCATGCCCACAAGCACCAGCGTGCGCCACTTGGACTTCAGCACTTCGACGATGCCCAGCATCTTCGTTGTGCCACCCAGAGTGCTCTTAATAGTAGTCACCTCGGCATCGATATCTTCTGCAGGCGTCAGACGTGCCAAGATTTCCGCAGCCTTCTTATCCTCACCCTTAGAAATCAAATAACGTGGAGACTCTGGGATAAATGGCATCAAAATCATGTAGACCAATGCTGGGATGATCAAGCACAGGAACATAACCTGCCATGCCTTCACGCCCATAAAGACTTCTGCAGTAGAGGATCCCGCAATCTGACGCGCACCCATATTTGCCACAGCAGCAAAGAGCAAACCTAAGATAATGGCCAGCTGCCTAAAGGAAATCAGACGCCCGCGAATACGAGCTGGTGAAATTTCCGCTACATAACCTGGAGCAACGGTTGTCGCGGCACCAAAACCGATACCTCCAACCACACGGCACAGAAGAAGGAATGGATATCCACCCAAGTATGGGCATAATGCACCGAAAATAGCTTCAAACATGAGCAGTGGGCCTACCCACAACAAAACGCCACGACGACCAATGTGATCGGATAGGCGTCCGGCAATGACGGAACCGATTAAACCACCGATAATACCCGCAGATCCTGCAATACCTTTAGCAAGAGCACCAAGATGGAATTCACTACCGACAGCGCTAATGGCTCCATTGAGTACCATGCCTTCAAATCCGTAGAAAAGTGGACCAAGGGTAACAATCAATGCCAAGGTAGTGGCATAACGTTCAGCCTTCTTCACCTTCTCGGAGGATACGGTCTGGGAACTAGACATAAAAACCTCCCCTTTGAGATTCAAACTGTGATGAAGTTATCACAATAAGTTCAGTATACCTCCTAAATGTAAAGACTATTGACATAAATAGAAAAAACTTAGAAATCCCAGACAATTTCTTCTTTCTGTATTACGTATAAACCGCAAGAATAAGCCATTTCTAACACTCTATAAAAATATTTGAAAAATCATAAATACGTTATGTGTCTTTGCAATTGTGGCGGTTTAGGTTTCAAACAGAGAAAAAGTTCGGCACACGCAAGGCGTGTGCCGAACGGAGAGGGGATATAATACGCTTTAAAAATCAGAAGCTCGTTGAAATCCTCTGCGAAATCGTATGATTCGCATGAGGAGGAATCGAAAGAGCACCTTCTTTACAGGCACTAGCTTCTACGCAGACGAATTGGGTCCATTCACCTGGTTGCATATCTGGTATGGCATCACCAGACACGGAAGGGTTCCATACGACGGTATTCGTTGTGCCGTGTGTGGATATGTGTATGGAGCGTTTAAAGGATGGGTCTACAATGACGATATCCTTGATGCTGTCGTAGATGCGATCGACTTCGCCAGCAATGCGTAATGAGCGCTCGTCTTGCGTGTGTACTGCGAAATTATCTGTTGCATCCGTGTAAGTGGCGCCTTCGAGGCCATTAATGCCGATATCGCGCACATGGGAAACATGAAAATATGTGTGCAGTGCCATTTCAAAATCTACAGCCGTGTCGTTATCGTTGAAAACACTCAACTCAAGACGTAAATCCTCGTCGAAGTAAATATCGTACTGTGCATGGAACTGCCCAAACGTAGAAGGGTAATCCTGTGCTATATCTGCGCTGGAAAGCGTGTACTGCAGATGATGTGCATCGCTACTGCTCGAGTATGTCCAGTAATTGACGCGACCCAGCCCATGCTTGGGTTGAAGTTGGGCATCTGCACCGTGTATATACCCATTGGAAAACCACGGGAAGATAACAGGAATGCCTCCACGGATTGCGGTGTTTTCGGCTAAATAGATAGAAGAAGGTTGCCAGATAACGGATGGATTATCGAATTCCCCGTGAAGTCTTGCGGCCTGAGAGCGGGGAGTCCATTGCAAAACATGCGCTGCGTAATCGCTCACGCGCAGTGACGAGTCATCATTGACGAGGTCACGCATAATAAATGGAGTAGCCATGAAATTATTATAGCATAGCTATTTACGATAAAGTTTTGCAGGATAATTTTATTTGAATATATGGATGGAAATCCCATAAATGCGCCAAAACTGTGTGTTTTAAAAGGTGTTGCTATGGAGCATAGTAGACGTAAATTGTCGATTAATCTATTTAATTGTAAGGTAAGTAGACAAAATTAATTTTTAATGCTACATTCGATTCATACACATGCATATGAGCAGAAGTGCTGAATGTGTATACACGATGCAGTGCTAACCCTAGTAACTCTGATAACACTGGTAACTCGCAGCTATACACGCTATACATTGCGACGCTAGTTCAATCTAGTGCACGCGATAAGGACGGTGTAAGGACGAAGGATGACAATGGTGGGCATACGTTTTGCGATAGTCGCACACACTCCGGCGACTTTAGAGAGCATGCCTGCACGACCTGTCTTCACCGACAGACGTGGAAACTATATGCGGTCACAGATTAATATGACAGATAAGTGTCCCTTGTAGAGAAAAGGCTGCGCAGAATGACGACGATGAAGAGTACGCCAGCGGATATCAGATCCCACAATATAATGGCCGTGTTTAATCTCCTCTTTGAGCGGGAGACGGTTTCACGCGTTGAGCTGGGCAAAGAACTCGGCCTGTCGCGTATGGCCATGAGCGATGTGACCAGCGAGATGATGAATTCTCGCATAGTGCGCGAAATTGGCATGGATCAACGATCTGGTCGTGGCAAAAGGTCCACCTTGCTGGCGGTAGACGATACCTATTGGCGCGTGATTTCTGTGGATTTATCCGAGGCTTATCTCATCAAAGGCGTTTTAGTCGATCTCAGCGGACATGTGGTGGAAAGGGTCGAGCTGCCGAAGCATCCGGAGGATGTTTTGGATCGATCCGATGTCATCGAGGTATGTCACCGTTTGGCGGCCTTAATTAAACCTGGCATTCAAGAAGCACTGGGCGTGGGCATTACACTGCCTGGCATTATTGACACCAAGGGGCATGTGATTAAATCCGTTTTTCTGGGTTGGGATAATGTCAATTTGCAAGAGGAAATTGAAGCTGCCGTTGGTCTGCCTACGGTGGTGGGCAATGTAACCAATTCTGCATTAGTGGCAGAACGATTCCTCGGTGAGAGCTCCGAAAATTCTATGCTGATTTCGCTCAAACGCGGCGTGGGTGCAAGCCTGTGCATAAACGATCGCATCGTGCATGGGGACAGCTTTACCACAGGAGAAATTGGTCATGTGGTCGTCGACCCGGATGGTCCAGAATGCGAATGTGGTAAAAAGGGCTGTTTAGAAGCGCTGGTGTCCCCAGAGCGCATCCGCCATTTAATCGCGGAATCGCCGTTGACACGCACGCAGATTCTGTCCCAATCGGGGCAAGTGCTGGGACGCGTTCTCTCTATGGCTGTGGGCCTGCTCGATTTGCACGATATTTGCGTCTATGGTCCCGCTGATATTGTGGGCGCGGCCTTCCTAGGTTCGATGCGTGAGGAACTCCACTCCATGATTGACACAGAGTGGAGGAAAATCCCTCCTATTCGTCGTTGCGTACAAGGCGAAGATTTGGCCTTGCGTGGGCAAGCCGTCATGGTTATCCGCAAACTGGTACCTAAAATTAGGCAAATCGTCACTCAAGAAGATTTAGATACTGCAGCCGAGCAGTATTGAAAGGTGGAAGAGAAAGGGAAATTCCATGAATGCTGTGGATTCACAAAGACGTGAAATTCCGAGCGATATCGCGCTTGGCATTGATGTCGGAGGCACGAAAATTGCCGGCGTTGCGTTGGCAAAACACAATGGCGTACACATCCTCAAACAGTATGAACTTCCGGCTCCTCAGGGTGCACAGGCTTTGATTGAGCGGATTCATCAGATTGTGCATAAGCTCACCGAAGGCTTGGATATCAAAAACATCCGCTCCATCGGCATTGGCACCCCGGGCAAGGTGGATTCTGATACAGGCGTGGTCGAAAATATTGCGAACCTCAAGGTGGATAAAGTAGCTTTGGGCTCTTCCATAGAGGAGTTGACAGGCATTCCTACCTCGGTCGTCAATGATGTCAATGCTGCGGCCATAGGGGCAGCGGCGGTGCTGGACTGCGCTGAAAATGTCGACTCCGGTGCACTGTCTGAGGCACAGACTGACACGCAGCAATCAAAAACGACGCACAATACCACGGTTTTCCTCAACCTCGGCACAGGGCTGGCGGCCGGTGTGCTTAGAGATGGAAAACTGGATACCGGTTACAGTGGCGTGGTAGGAGAAATTGGGCACGTGCCTATCGAAAAACATCATTGGAATTGTGCCTGCGGGCAGTCGGGATGTTTGGAAACCGCCGGAAGCGGAGGAGCAGCGGTGCGACTGTGGCCATACGATTCACCAGCAATGCCAGCCGTTATTCGTCACGCTCATGATATGAATTCTTCCCGATATCTAGAAGCTCGCGAAACCTTGCACACGATTATTGGAGCCATCGCCGATACCGTGGATATTATTGCGGTAACCATCGATCCTCAAAACATCATTATCGGTGGCGGCATGGCAAAAACAGGCGATGTGCTCCTCAAAGAGATTAAAAATGAATTGGGCAAGCGGGCACAAAATTCTTCGTTTATCACCTCTCTTCAGCTCGACCAGAGGCTGGTGCTCGCACCTAGCGACCAGCCAATTGGAGCAGTAGGAGCGGCGCTGTACGAGAAGTAAAGAAATCAACACATTAATTTTTTCGCACACTGTGGTGCTTGGAACGCTACACCAGGGCTTTGAGTTCACGGCGTGAAAATAACAACAAATCAAGGAAATAGGAAAAACACATGGCAGAAGTAATTATTGTCAACAATGAAAAAGAAGCCGGACTCCTCTATGCCCGTCGCGTCGCCGACCTCATCCAGTCACGGCCAGATGCTGTGCTCGGACTCGCCACGGGATCCAGCCCGCTGGCTGCATATAACGAGCTCGCACAATTGGTAGCCGATGAGCACATCGATGTCTCCCAGGTACGCGGTTTTGCATTGGACGAGTATATTGGATTGCCGTTAGAGCATCCAGAATCTTACCGCAGCACCATCAATCGCACCGTCGTGGAGCCTTTGGGCTTACATCCTGAGCGTGTCCATGTGCCCGGCGATAGTCTCAACGGCATGGGGCTCAACGATCCAGACGCTGCCAGCAAAATCCTAGCGGCAGGACCTGCTTATGATAAGGCCATCGCCGAGGCCGGCGGCATAGATGTGCAGATTTTGGGCATTGGTACGGATGGTCATGTGGGCTTTAACGAGCCGGGCTCTTCACTCGCTTCCGGTACCCGTCTGAAGACCTTAACGGAGCAAACGCGTCAAGATAATGCTCGATTCTTCGACAATAATCTCGATCTCGTGCCTACACACTGTATTACACAAGGCATTGGCACTATTTTGCGCGCTCGCCACTTGGTTTTGCTGGCCTTTGGTGAGGGCAAAGCAGATGCGGTGCAGGCCACTGTTGAAGGTCCAGTCAGCGCGATGTGCCCTGCTTCAGCGTTGCAACTGCACCCACATGCGACGATTATCGTAGATCAGGCGGCGGCTTCGAAGTTGACGCATAAGGATTATTACGAATTCGTTTACGCACAAAAGCCACAGTGGCAGTCAATTTAGCCCTGTGCGACGTACAATAAAACGTGTACGTGCGCAGTTACAGATCAGTGTTAATTTGCAAAGAAGCATATTATGGATGAACAAAGAATGAATACAGCCCGCGATATGAGCAGCAAGCTAGCGCAGCCTGCTCAAGCGGTGGCAATTTTCAATGCAAAAAAGGTGGATGCGAACGGTATCCTCGAGCATTTCTGGCTGGTAACGGATGGTGAAAGCATCCTTGCTACGGGTACCAACGAGGAGGAATTCGAGGCAGCCGTTGGCCATGCGCATATTGAGGATGCGCAGAAAATCGATGCGCAGGGCGCCATGATTACGCCGGGATTTGTAGATATCCATGCGCATGGCGCATGGGGAAGTGCGTTTGATGATGGCGTCGATGGTATAGAAATGGCGCGTGCTGGGCATATGTCTCATGGTACGACGCGACAAGTGCTCAGCTTGATTACCAATCCTCTCGATACCATGTGCACAAATATCAAAACCGTACGCGATCTTATGCCATCGCGTCCGGATATTTTGGGCATCCATCTCGAAGGCCCATTCCTCGCCCTGTCGCGTAAGGGTGCTCATGATCCGGAGTGTCTAAAGGATCCAACTGCTGATGTGGTGGAGCAGTTGTTGGATGCGGCACAGGGGACCTTGCGACAGATTACAATCGCACCGGAGCTGCCACATGGCCTGCAAGCTATCCGTCAGTTTGCTCAGGCCGGTGTGGTGCCTGCTGTAGGACACTGCGATGCGGATTATGAGATGGCGGGCAAGGGATTTGCAGCGGGCGCGCGCATTATGACGCATATGTTTAACGCTATGAACGGTTTGCATCATCGCAATCCGGGTCCTATTCCAGCCGCGGTAGAGGACTCACGCGTCGTTATTGAGTTCATCAATGATGGCTTCCACGTGCATAATGCCATGGTTAAAATGGGCTTTGGTTTTGCGCCACATCGTATCGCCTTTGTCACCGATGCTATGAGTGCTACGGACTGCGCGGACGGTCATTATTTGCTAGGCGCGCTGGATGTGAATGTTGAAGATGGACATGCACGTTTGGTCTCCAACGGTGCTATTGCGGGGTCGACCTTGGTGCTCGAAAAAGCCGTACAGCGCTCCGTAGAAATCTTAGGCATTTCTGCCGTGGATGCGGTTGAGGCTGCCACCTTAACGCCCGCAAAAGCTTTCGGCTTTGACCAACCTAACGAGGTCACGAAGTATCCATTAGGCCTGCTTAGTGCCGGTTATGCAGCCGATTTCAATCTGCTGGATGCAAGCTGGACAGTGCAGCATGTATGGTGTGCTGGACGCCAGATGAAATAACGTGTGCTGAATCTGGGAAGAAGATACATGTGCCCAACCGAGAGCATCGGTTGGGCACATTGCTTACCACGTTTTGGGTGTTAAATCCCGAGTTTAGAGATTTCGGAAGTAACTAAAGAATTCCTGCGTTTGTGGATTCTTCGACTCATCCATAACCTCTCGAGGCGTACCATTTTCGATGATGTGGCCGTTGCGCAGCAAAACGATGCGATCGGCAGCCTTATGTGCGAAGCTCATTTCGTGCGTGGCCATCAAAATAGTCGTGCCCTGCTCTTTAAGCTCCATGACCATTTCCAGCACTTCGCCCACCAGCATAGGGTCCAGAGCCGAAGTAATTTCGTCCAATAACAGCAATTCTGGATCGGTCATTAACGCACGTACAATAGCCACGCGCTGCTGCTGACCGCCAGATAGTCGGTCGGGGAAGGATTGAGCCTTGTCCGCCATGCCGATGCGCTCCAGCAGAGCCATAGCCTTATCCACGCTGTCCTTCTTGCTCTTTTTCAATACATGCGTGGATGCCAAGATGATGTTATCCATTACCGACATGTGAGGGAAAAGATTAAACTGCTGGAAAACTACGCCAATGCGCGAGCGGATAGCATTTTCATTGACACGAGGGTTGGTAATATCCGTATCGCCCAGAAAAATTTGGCCATCGTTGACGCGTTCCAGCAGATTCACACACTTCATCAGCGTGGATTTTCCTGAACCGGAAGGCCCGAGCAGCGCCACAACCTCATGCTCGTGCACGTCAAAGCTCAAATGGTCGAGGATAAGATTGCTCCCATAGGCCTTGGTGACATTATCGAGACGTAATACAGCTTTAGTGTTTTCTGAAGCGTTCATCATACTGTGCCTCCATTGAGCTCGCGCTTGCGCAGACGTGCGGTGTACCAGTCATTGAGGAGGATAAACGGCACGCTCATGCAGATAAATGCTACGGAAGCGGTGATATATGGTGTGAAGTTATAGGTGCTCGCCTGCATAATTTGGGCGGAACGAATGGCATCGACAGCACCCAAAGTGGAGATCAAGCCCACATCCTTTTGCATAGAAATAAAATCATTCATCAAAGCAGGCGCCACCTTCCTCAAGGCTTGAGGAATAACCACCATACGGATAGTTTGTAAATTCGTCAGGCCTAACGAACGCGCGGCTGCACGCTGAGAAGGGTGCACATCGTTAAAACCGGCGCGCAAAACCTCCGCTATATAAGCCGAGTAACTCATGACGATAGCCACTGTACCCAGCAGGGTTGGGGAGATGCGATAGGTCACAAGGCCTGGCACACCAAAACCGATCAAATACAGCACCACAAGCATCGGAATACCGCGCATAATCGTGGTGTAGAAAGTGGCTATCCACCTCAACGGCAGCATGACGGCGCTACGGCTGGTACGCAAAAGAGCCAGCAGCGTGCCAAAAATGGCCACGCCAATGACGGCGAAAAACAGCACTTGGATGTTGAGCAGAAGACCTTCAGCTACGGTTGGAATGGACTGTACGAAGTAGTTCCAGTTAAAGAAAGTGAACTTGACTTGTTGCCAGCCCGGGGAATTATTTAAGGCCGTGGCGATGACGGCGACGAGTACGATGGCGCTGACAATACTCGTAATAACGGATTTTATGCTTTCAGACCGGCGATATTTTTCGCGGTCACGTTCAACTGCGCTCACGGAGGAGGGGTCAAAGGTTGCCATGAAATTCTCTTTTGTTTGAGTGCGTATAAAGTTGAGGTTCTTCCTTAGTAAAGGAGAAAGGCGAGGTGCATAAGTCTGCCGGGTACGGAGAGAATTATGCGAATTCTTGCTTCGAAAAGGCTGGATTTTCCAACGCAAGGTACTACATTATAGACAAAATTTTATAATTATTGGTAAAAAACAAAAAGCGGCATAGCCTTATGCCATGCCGCTTCTGTGCGCTTAGCTCAAAACAGTCAAAGTGGTATATGCAGATAACCACTTATCCTGAAGTTCCTTCAAGGTGCCGTTCTCCTTCAAGGTATTGACGGCTGTGGTCACCTTTTCCGTGAGCTGAGAGCCCTTTGGCAGTACGATGCCCATGCCTTCGCTGTCTTCAGAATCGGCAATCTGTCCGAGGACCTTTCCATTCTCGCCAGCCTGACCGGAGTCCACCATGTTCACCGCAGTTGGGGTATCCACCACGAGTACGTCAATTTGGCCAGAGGACAGAGCGGCTACGGCATCATCATTATTGTTGTACAGCTTGATGTCGTCCTTAATCTTATCCTTAGCCTGCTGGTAAGAGGTGGTGCCGGTCATGGAGCCGACAACGGCATCCTTCAAGTCTGCCAACGATGTGGCATTGGCAAACTGATTGTCGGACTTGACAATCATGGCCTGAGTCGTGTTGTAGTAGCTAGGGGAGAAGTCCACTGCTTGCTTGCGCTCGTTGGTAATGGAGAACTGCTGGATATTCATATCCCAGTCCTTAGCGCCTGGAGCAATGGCGGAGTCGAAGGTAGAACGTGTCCACACGACATCATCCTTCGAATAACCCATGGCCTCTGCTACGGCGTACGCCACTGCAGCTTCGTAGCCTTCTCCAGATTCAGGGTCATTGTTTAAAACCCATGGGGTGTATGCGGGTTCGCCGGTGGCAATAGTGAGCTTGCCATCCGTAACGGTTTCAGAACCACTGCTCGACGTCGTTGCGCCACAAGCTGCTGTAAAAGCAAGCAGAGCAGCTGTAACACCTGCGAGGATGGTGCGTCCGAAATTTTTGGAATTAAACATGCACGGCTCCCAATTTTTCTCTCAAAAGTAAAATCTGCCTTTTTATCGTATCGAAAACCCTAGTACATTTTCTGACCATTTTTCATCTAGTGGATAGTTTGACTATTCTTCGATTTTTTACGGTTTTAAACTGAAAATATGACGGAAAAAAATTATGAAAATGAAGTAAAAAATAGTGATTTTGGTTTTGGCGCATTGAATGAAGCCTATGCCCAGTATTTCACGGGTAATTCGTATCTCAAAGGTCTGGTAGCTCCGGAAGACAATATCGATTGGGGTATGTCCCAGGTCAGCTTCGAACCGGGCTGCATCAATCACTGGCATGCGCATACCACCGGCTATCAGGTTTTGCTGTGCACTGCAGGAGAAGGCTGGGTACAGGAAGCGGGCAAGGAGGCCGTGCATATGAAGCCGGGCGATGTATACGTGGTACGCAAAGGCGTCAAGCATTGGCATGGAGCGGGTAAGCATAGCTGGTTCGCACATATTGCTATCACGTCTGGTCAAACCGAGTGGTATGAGCCGGTGGATGAGGCGGCATACGAGGCTTTGGAAGACTAGACAGCAAGGCTAAGCAACAAGGCTAAGCTCGTTGGAAGACGAAGAGACTTTTCAAAAACTGTAAGCGATTTCTTAAAGGAGGAAATATGCGCGATATCAAGCAGACAGCTGGTCGAAATCAGCTTGGTGAGTTTGCACCACAATTCGCTGAGCTGAATGATGATGTCCTTTTTGGACAGGTATGGGCTGATGAAACCTTGGATATGAAAACGCGGAGCACGATTGTCATTAGTGTGTTCATGGGTCGTGGATTGGCCGATGACTCTTTGCGTCATCATTTGGAATTTGCAAAGCAAAATGGCATTACGCAAGAAGAAATTGCAGCAATTGCGACGCACGCAGCCTTCTATGCAGGCTGGCCTATGGCATGGGCCGTCTTGCGTCTGGCTAAAGAAGTCTGGGCATAACTTCTGAAAACTGTTTCAACTTTTTCATCTCACTCACGATGTGGGGGAAGCGAAAAACTTCCCCCACATTTTTTATGGGAGTGTTTAGACTGCGCTGTTTAGACTGCGTTTGTATAAGCTGCGCTGATTTCGTTTGTGCTGATTTTAGTCAGCGTCGATAACCGTGAAACCTTCAAACGTAAAGCCCGGGCTGACTACGCACGAGACGAGGGCATCGGAGGTTCCAGGCAGTGTACGCTGCCACTGACCGGCTTTGACGAGAAACTGAGCACAAGTATCCTTTGGGTGTTCTGCATCGATTTTTAGCGTACTGCGCGTGGAATGCTTAGCGTATGTAGCGGCATCGAGACTGCGTGGATCTTCATCGCAGACTTCGATTTCCACCGCGCCGGGCCCATGCCAGAGCCACAGCTCATCCGCATCGACGAGATGCCAGTCGCTGTAATCGCCTTCCGGTAGCAGGAAATAAATAAGTGAAGCGAGGGGACGGCTCGTGTCCGCATATTCTAGGGGGCTTTGCCAAGTCCGCTTATACCATCCGCCTTCAGGATGTGCAGCTAAATCCAAGGCTTCTATAGTACTTTGGGCAAAGGTGCTTAAAGGCGGAATTTTATCCGCATGCACGGCAGTTTTCGGGTTGAGATCACGCATACTGTGCTCCTTAGGTTATTTAACTCTGGTGCTGTGTTTCTTCAGATGTGTTGTTTTCTTCAAAAATATGATCGTTATAGACAATTTTCCCAGAAATAACGGTGGCGCGATTCGTACCGGACCCGTGGCGCACAATGCGTTCGAGCGTGTGTTCATACGCGCTGTCAGAGCTCAAATCCACAGGAATATCCAAGAATGCAAGATCAGCCACCGCACCGGCATTGATTTGTCCAATACGTTCAGCGCCCACATTCAGGCCCATAACTTCCGCGCCGCCGAGAGTCATCATGCGAATGAGGCGATGGCTCAGATCCTTGCGCGTATATCCTTGAACGCGCGCCAAATCATAGAGCACGGATACATCGTCGAGCACATCTAGGCTTGGGCTGGAGGACAGGGAATCCGTGCCCACGGAGACGAGATTACCTTCGTTGAGATAATCGGCCACAGGCGCATCCTTTTGAGTACAGGTAATGCGATTACTGCGCGGGCACAAAGCCACGCCCACACCGCGCTGGCGTAAAATGCGGCGATCTTCTGCGTTGGCATACACACCATGGGCGATGTGGATATCCGGCCCCAAGCTGCCCAATTGATCGACAAATTGAATGGACGAAGCATTCGCACCGGAAGATTTGAGCTGAGGGTAGCTATCCCAGTGATGCGATCTCCAAGAGCGCGCCACAGGGGAGTACAAGTCTTGTGCGGCCTCGTGCCCGTCTAAGGCTGATTCACTCGGCGTTTCCCCGAGGTGAATGTGCAGGCGCATACCCATACCGCGGGCGATATCGGGTAGATCCAAAAAAGGAGCGGATTCCAACGAGTAGGGTGCATGCGGGCTGATGCCAAGTTTCGTCACTTCCTGCTCAGAGGCCTGTATCAACTGGTCGCGAAGCCATTCTGGCCCTAAGCTCTTCCACTTTTCATTTTCCCAGCCCATGACTTCCCAATACGTAATGCCATGCAAACCTTGAGAATGGAGAGCTCCTGCCGCTTCCAAATCGGTGACAATATCGGCGGCCGCAGTAGTGCCATTTTCTACCAATTGGCGGGCACCCTGATGTGCCCAGTCTCTCCACGGTTTTTCGATACTGTCATCATCGTAGATAGCGTCGAAAGCATCACTCCATTCCTGGAAACTCGAGTAATGGCCTTCCCCTACACTGGCCATGCCCGTGTACTGTAAATGCGTGTGGGCATTGACCAGGCCCGGCATGAGCACACCGTTAAAATGATGCTCCACAATCTGCTTGTGGCCGAGAGGGCCTTCTTTGACAATGTCAAGCACCCACGATCGTGTGCCTACATGGACCACTTTGCCGTCATACACGGCAACCGCACCATTAGGAAGGGCAGGTGCGGTGACGGGAAGCACAAGGCGTGCTGAGTAGATAACCACCGGGCTATCGTCCACTTCTCTTATCGTCATATACACGACCTTCCGATATCTACTGAGCGGTATGAAAGCGCGTTTGCGTCCAGTCGCTGACCATCGTGCGCGGCTCATCAATGGTGGTTGAGCGAGCAATAAGCGCGCTACGCGCAATTCTTTCATCAATTGTATGGTCCATACGCACAATCTCATGCGGTAAATGCTCATAATCTTGAGCCAGCATGCGCACGGCATTGAGCTGAACAGCAAAACTCATATCCATAATTTCGATAGGATTTCCACCGCTGATGGTGTAATTCATGCCATCACCGCTAGCAATCAAGCGTGCATGCTTACCATTTCCTAAATCCAGCTGCGTCATATCCACGGCTGTTTCAATTTTTTGACCCGTAATCTGCGTTAAATCATCCAAAGCAATTTCCTGAGAAATGCCGCCAATAACGCCCAAGACGGTGTTATCCTCCAGCGATTGCAAGGTTTCTAAGTCTATTGTGTGATACACGCCGGTGGCGCTAATGAGGCAATCACTCGTTCGAGCTGCTTGGGCCAGAGGCATGACTTCAAAGCCTTCGTATTGAGCCTTCAACGCCGCCGTCGCACTCTGTTCGACGATGACGACCTGTGCGCCGAGACTTCTCATACGCTGGGCAAATCCGCGTCCCACCGGGCCATAACCGATAACCGCCATCTGAGCGCAGTGTTGTGCATAATCATCACCTAAAACATGCAATAACGTGGTGACGCAGCTTTCACCCGTACCGTGCACATTGTCGAAACCGGTTTTCAGCTCCGAATCGTTTGAAGCAATAACCGGATAGGTCAAAGCTCCTGCATCCTGCATCGCCTGGAAAGCGCGGATACCCGAGGTCGTTTCCTCTGCCACACCCTTGAGCTGGCGCACAAGATTGGGACGCTCCACACTGGCTAGGCGTGCAAAACTTGCGCCGTCGTCAATAATGATTGTCGGCTTCACCTCGTCCAGCAGCTGTAAAGCCGCCTTCTGCTCTTGCTGAGCATTCCACTGAGCATCCGCGTATACGAGAATGCCGCGAGCCTTTAATTCATCTGCTACGGGCTGATGCACTTCGGCAGCCGTGGCAAAAATACCCACTTGAGCGCCCGCGCGCTGGAGCTCCAAGGCGAGAATAGCGGTTTTAGGTTCGATAATTAAGCTGATGGCTATGCGCTCGCCTTGAAGTGTGCGAGCAGCGATGAGTTCATCCGTAATTTGTCGCACTACGGGCATGGCCTGATACGCGCGTTCCAGCTGATCTCGAGCGCTGAGACGAGACACAGATTTTTTCAGTGCCTGCGCATACTCGATTTTCTCACCATCCACCGTGGCATACGTGTTATGCAGGTGAATAGTACACGATGCTGCATCTTTCGGATCGGTCAGGATGCGCATACCCCAGACCTGTGCGGCCTGGAGAAAATGTGTCGGCGGAATCGTGGCAAAATCGGCGTGCATAAAAATACGAGAGCCCGCCAAGCTGCGATTGCTTGCCTGCGAAATCGCGCGCACAACAGAAGAAAACATGACATGTGACATCTGGAAATCCTTTATATCTCACAGCCATTGTACACAAAAGTCTTCGATTGCAGACCCGCTTGCCCTTAGCTGGTTTGAATGGATATGGACAGCTACAGACAGAGGGGAGGTGCACGGTCGCCTGATACACTAGCCACATGAAAACTATTGCGATACTGAGCGCTTTACCCCGCGAGATTGCACTCATTCAGGAAAGATTTCCTGGCTCTGTAGTGCGCGAAGGCGGTCTTAACATAATGCATCATGTAGCGGGCGATGTACATATTTTTAGTGCTTATGGAGGCATGGGCACCACAAATATAGCCGCTGCTACACAGACACTGATTACTGTGGCGCGCTTTCTGGCCAGCACACCTGAAGCTCTGATTTTCACAGGCATTGCAGGAAATCTCAATGCGCGCTTGGGTTTTGCCGATGTGGTACTCGCGCAAAAGCTGGTATACGAAGAAACGGATACGCAGATTATCGCTGAAGATCCGCCGTATCAAGAGGTTTTCGGCTCCACGCCTCGGCTGGTCCAATTCGCGCAAGAATTTGTGCAGAACCACGGCATGACAGCGGTAGAAAATAATGCCAGCACACCACAGGCCGCAGAAAAAATGTATCCTTCCGTGGATTCCGAGCAGACGATTCGCGCGGTGCCGCAAGAACTCGATGCGCATACAGAAGACCTTGCGGCACACAGATTTACCGTGGGCACCGTAGCCACCAGCAATCTCTTTAGCACGGACTATGAAACGCTGACACGCATCATTACAGAGGACCATGCCGATGCAGAGGAGATGGAAGGAGCAGCGGTATCCCATGTATGCATGAAAAATGGGATTGACCATCTCGTGATTCGCGCGCTGTCCAATGATTGTGGTGAGGCCTATGAGGATCTCGATCAGCGCCAAGTGGATCTCAATATTTCTGCTCGGGTAGCGGCCCACATTGCAGTGGGTGTAGTGGAGAAAATAGTGAACGTGTAATTCCCCGTACACAAAACTCGAAATATGACACTCTAGATATGCATAAGGGCTTGTTGTATCAACAACAAGCCCTTATGCATATGCGTCAAAAATCTTAGCTCAACACGCGGCGAATAGAGTAACTATTGCCACCGAAGGAAGCCAACGACGTAACCTGAGTGCCCAAGCCCGGAGCCAGAGCATTCACAACCTTACCGTTGCCAATATAAATAGCGGCGTGGATACCGTTAGCGATGATATCTCCCGGCTGCGCTTCCGAAAGTGAAGCAACGGCCGTACCCACGGTAGCCTGTGCGCCAGAGGTGCGAGGCAGGGAGACGCCAAACTGAGCGTACACATACTGCAAGAATCCAGAGCAGTCCCAACCCGATGGTGTGGATCCACCCCACAAGTATGGGGAACCTACGAAGCCCACCGCATAGCTCGCCAACTCAGAACCGGATCCGGAGCCAGACACGGTTACAGTGCTGGAGCTAGAAGAGCTGGAGGAAGAAGTCGAGCTGGAGGTGCTGGCTGCGGCTGTAGCGGCAGCTGCGCTGGACTTAACCTTCGAAGCAGCATCCTGCAAAGCACTGATATCGGCATTGTATGTATCCACAGAAGTAGAGGTATCTGCCAAATGCTCAGAAGCGGTATTCATCGCATTGCTCAAAGCCTCCAGTGTGGAGCTCGAAGCAGAACCATTGGATCCGTACGTCGACTGTGCGTTGTTATACGCCGAAATCAAAGACTCACGAGCACTGTTCTGCTCATCAGTCATTTCATACTTCACGGTTACAGCAGAGCTGTCGGAGTTCAGGCTCCACTCAGAGCCCTGCACATAATCCACAGTGGCCGTTTCCTGTGTCAGCGCGGTACGTTCGGAATCACGTGAAACGCTAATAGTGGTAGCAGCGTTGCTACCGTTTGCGTTTGCAAAAGTAGGTGCGGTTGAACCCGCAAATGCCACGATGAGCAAAGACGATACTGCAAGAGTGCCAATCTTCACACTCTTCATGTGACGCGAAAATAAACGACTTGCCTTAACAAAAGAGCTTTGTGTATTAAAAGGTGTTACTGGTGCAGCAGCAGAACTAATTCGGTGCTTTCCTGTACTCAAAACGTTTCCCCTTAGTTGTCCTTGGGCTTGATAGATATTTTACTCTTCTCTACCAACTTGCGGTCTAAGGTATTCGTGAGATAGCACCGGGAGGTCTATGCACACAAATACACAACATATAAGTTTAACATGGATGGGTGGGAGCCCAAAGAAAAAGTTTCTCCTGTGCATAAGTCTGGCCCTGGTGTACTATGCAGAACCTGTGGAATTGCAGTAATAACACCGTATATTTTCACCCCAATTTATTTGTGAAGATTTTGTAATCACAGGTGTATGGAGAGTGAAAATTTGCAAATCACACCCTGCGCAACACGGCTCTAGAGGCGGTAAAGGGTGTGTGGCATAATAGGAAAGATTTAAGATTTTTCGTTGATAAAAACGGCATGAATAGGTGATTTTAGTGGCACAAACTTCAAATGATATTAAGAACGGTTCTGTAATCAATCTCGATGGTAAATTGTGGAGCGTTATCGAATTCCAGCACGTAAAGCCAGGCAAGGGCCCAGCGTTCGTGCGCACCAAGATTAAGGAAGTTCTCACCGGCAAGATTGTAGATAAGACCTTCAATGCGGGTATGAAGATGGACTTCGAAACCGTAGATAATCGTACCTTGCAGTACTCTTACCGCGATGGCGACAACTTCGTATTCATGGATATGACCACCTATGATCAGGTGTACATTCCAGAGTCCTTGATTGGTGACTCTGAGAAGTTCTTGCTCGAAGGCACAGACTGCATCGTGTCCTTCCACGATGGAAACCCATTGTCTGTAGAACTGCCTGCAGCCGTGATTTTGACCGTGGCTCACACAGAACCAGGTTTGCAGGGCAACCGTTCTTCTGCTGGTACGAAGCCTGCCACCATGGAAACGGGTGCAGAAATCCAGGTACCATTGTTCATCAATGAAGGCGAACGTTTGAAGGTAGATACGCGCACAGGCGACTACCTCGGACGCGAAAATTAAGAGATAGCGGGACATTAAGGACCACATTTTAATATGGCACGTTCCACCGCTCGAAAGCGCGCACTGAATACACTGTTTGAAGCTGACGTCAGAGGTCAGGAATTTACAGACCTCTTAGACGCGCGCATCGTGTATCCAGGTGCACAAACACCCCTTCCCACGTATGCAATTGAAATTGTGCAAGGTGTAGCACACCATCGCCGCACCATTGATAAGGCACTTTCTGAAGCATCTACGTCTTGGGAAGTAAAGCGCATGCCTGCAATTGATCGCAATTTAGCACGCATGGCTACGTGGGAAATTGTCTATAACGAGGAAATTCCTGCGGGTGTAGCAATTAATGAAGCTATCGCGCTTGCAAAAACTTATGCAGGCGATGAAACTCCTGATTTTCTTTTCGGTGTATTGAGCACTATTGAGAAGAAGGCTCAGGATATTCGTCAAGAAGAAATTGAATGGCAAAATCAGCGTGCAGTTCAGGCAGAGGAAGACGCTGCACACGATGCTGATTCCAGCCACAACGACACACAAGATGAGGTCGAAGATGTGGAGTCTGCTTCTGTATCAGCAGATGAGGCTCAAAACTTCGACGATATTTCCATTACAGATTTTGGCGATGCGCTTTCCTCCGCGGATTCAGATAATGCTGATACTGCGGCGGATACATCGTCTCTTTCGCAAGACAATTAAGACCGACCCACAGCTCAGGAGGCATGTGTGAATCCTCAAGATTCGGCAGTAATTAGTCCAGATATCTATTCCGTCCACAATGCCTTATTGGTGCTGGAAGATGGAAACGTTTATGTTGGCGCTCCTTATGGTGCCGAAGGGGTAACGACCGGGGAAATTGTTTTCTCCACGGCTATGACCGGTTACCAGGAGACATTAACCGATCCATCCTATGATCGTCAGATTGTCGTTCAAACATTCCCGCATATTGGCAATACCGGTGTCAATGACGAGGATTTAGAATCTCAGCAGATTTGGGTAGCAGGATACGTAGTGCGTGATCCTGCTACCCAAGTTTCTAATTGGAGAGCACAGCGTAGCCTGGACGATGATCTCAAGTCCAACTCCATCGTGGGCATTGCGGATATTGATACGCGTAAGCTCGTGCGTCATTTGCGCTCTGCAGGCGTGATGCGTGCAGGTATTTTCTCCGGTTCTGCTTTGGTGGATGAGGAGGGTCGCCTCAAGCGCATCGAGGATTTGCTGGATATTGTAAAGAATTCGCCATTAATGAGCGGGGCAAATCTCTCCGAAGAGGTGTCCACCGACAAAGCTTATGTGGTGAATCCTCAGGGCGCGTTCGAAGGCCAGCAGCCGCTGTACACCGTCGTATCCGTGGACTTGGGTGTGAAAGCTATGAGCCCATATCGTATGGCGGAGCGCGGCTGTGAAGTGCATGTTTTGCCATCGACCGCCACTTTCGAGGATATTCAGGCGTTGAATCCAGATGGCGTCTTCTTCTCCAATGGTCCTGGCGATCCGTCCACCGCTGATTTTGAGGTAGAGCAGTTGCGCAAGGTGTTGGATGCCAAAATTCCGTTCTTTGGCATTTGCTTTGGAAATCAGCTCCTTGGCCGTGCCCTGGGATTTGGTACCTACAAGCTCAAGTTTGGTCATCGCGGCGTCAACCAGCCAGTACAAGATCTCACTACCGGCAAGGTAGAAGTGACCGCACATAATCACGGCTTTGCGGTGGATGCTCCGCTGGGCGATGCAGTGCCTAGCCCATTTGGCGAGGGGCACTTCGGGCGCGTACAGGTCAGCCACGTGGATTTGAACGATAACGTGGTGGAAGGCTTGCAATGCTTGGATATCCCAGCATTCTCCGTACAGTATCACCCAGAGGCAGCAGCCGGTCCTCACGATGCAGCTTATCTTTTCGATCGCTTTGTAGACCTCATGAAGTCTCAGCAGTCTTCGAATCCATCACAGAACTAGACTCAGACACAATAGAAGGGAAAATCCATGCCTAAGCGCACAGACATCACATCCGTTATGGTTATCGGTTCCGGACCTATTGTGATTGGACAAGCTGCCGAATTTGATTACTCCGGTACTCAGGCTTGTCGCGTGCTTCGTGAAGAAGGCGTTCGCGTTATCTTGGTGAATTCGAATCCTGCAACCATTATGACCGATCCAGAAATGGCCGATGCCACGTACATTGAGCCCCTATCCGTACCTATTTTGGAGCGCATTATTGCGAAAGAACGCCCAGATGCTTTGCTGCCAACCTTGGGTGGACAGACTGCCTTGAATGCGGCTATTGCATTGGGCAATGCGGGGATTTTAGACAAGTACAATGTGGAGCTCATCGGCGCTTCCTTGGAAGCTATCGATCGCGGTGAGGACCGTGAACTCTTCAAGCAGGTGGTAGCAGAGGCAGGTGGTGATTCCGCTCGCTCCTTTATTGCACATTCCATGCAAGAGGTCGAAGACATTGTCAACAATGAGCTGGGCTATCCAGTCGTGGTACGTCCAAGCTTTACCATGGGTGGTTTGGGTTCCGGTATTGCGCGCAATATCGAGGATCTCCACCGCATTGCAGGCGCAGGTTTGCATTACTCACCAACGCACGAGGTTTTGATTGAAGAAGGCCTTGAAGGGTGGAAAGAGTACGAACTCGAGTTAATGCGCGACCGCAACGATAATGTAGTCGTCGTCTGCCCAATTGAAAATGTGGATCCTGTGGGTGTGCATACGGGCGATTCCATTACCGTGGCTCCGGTCTTTACCCTGACGGATCGCGAATACCAGAAGCTACGCGATATCGGCATCGCTATTATTCGCGGTGTAGGTGTGGATACCGGTGGTTGCAATATTCAGTTTGCTGTCAATCCTCGCAACGGGCGCATCGTTGTCATCGAAATGAACCCTCGCGTATCGCGTTCCTCTGCTTTGGCTTCGAAGGCTACGGGTTACCCTATTGCCAAGATTGCGGCAAAGCTTGCTTTGGGCTACACCTTGGATGAAATTCAAAATGACATTACGCAGACGACGCCTGCCAGCTTCGAGCCAACCATCGATTATGTAGTAACGAAGATTCCGCGCTTTGCTTTCGAGAAATTCCCAGGTGCAGATGACACGTTGACCACCTCCATGAAGTCCGTGGGTGAAGCCATGGCTTTGGCAGGTAATTTCCAAGAATCCTTGGGCAAAGCCATGCGTTCCATTGATAAGCGCAATGCAGGCTTTAACTGGGACGGAGACGTGCCAAACGCACAAGAAGTGGCGGATCTTTTGGCTGCTATGAAGGTGCCAACTGAGCATCGCTATCTACAAGTGATGCGTGCTATTTGGGGTGGCGCTAGCCTCGAGCAGATCTTTGAGGCCACGAAGATTGATCCATGGTTTATCGATCAATTTATGCGTATCAATGAAACAGCTATGAAGGTGAAAGCAGCCGAGGCCTTGAGCCCAGACCTGCTACGTCTGGCTAAGAAGTCCGGTTTGTCGGACGTCCAGATTTCACACTTGCGTGGCCTGGGTGATCGTGGTGAGGATGTCATCCGCGAGTTGCGTAAGAATTACGGCATTCGTCCGGTGTACAAGACCGTCGATACCTGCGCGGCGGAATTCGACGCAGTAACCCCTTATTACTATTCCACTTATGCGGACGAAACGGAGCTGAAGAAGCGTGAGCGCGAGGCGGTAATTATCCTCGGCTCAGGTCCAAATCGCATCGGTCAAGGTATCGAGTTTGATTACACTTGCGTGCACGCCGTGCAGGAGCTCGGTAAGGATTACGACACCATTATGGTGAACTGTAATCCGGAAACCGTCTCTACCGATTACGATATTTCTGATCGTCTGTACTTCGAGCCATTAACCTTTGAGGATGTGCTGGAAATTTATCAGGCTGAATTGAAGCAGGGTCCTGTTAAAGGCGTTATTGTCCAGCTGGGTGGTCAGACGCCATTGTCCTTGGCAGCACGTTTGAAGGCAGCGGGTGTGCCAATTTTGGGTACAACGCCAGAATCCATCGACTTGGCAGAAAATCGTGAACTTTTCGGCGAGGTACTGGATCGTGAAGGCTTGAACGCTCCACGCTACGGCACCGCACTGTCCTATGATGAGGCTTTGGCGGCCGCTCATTCCATCGGTTATCCGGTACTGGTACGTCCTTCCTATGTCTTGGGTGGACGGGGTATGGAAATCGTCTTTGAAGACAGCCAACTGAAGGAATACGTAGACCGTGCTTTGCGTCAGGCTCAGGCCGATCGTGTGGTATCCGGACGTCTGCCTTCGCCACTGTTGATTGATAAGTTCCTCTCTGACGCTATCGAAGTAGACGTAGATGCTTTGTATGACGGCAAGGAGCTGTATATCGGCGGCATTATGGAGCATATCGAGGAAGCCGGTGTGCATTCGGGTGATGCGGCCTGCGTACTGCCTCCAAATACCTTGTCTGACTCGCAGATTCAGCGTTTGCGCAAGGCTACCTTGGCTATTGCAGAGGGTGTAGGTGTGCAGGGACTTATCAATGTGCAGTTCGCCTTTATGAGCAACACCTTGTATGTCATCGAGGCAAATCCACGTGCTTCGCGCACCGTGCCATTTGCGTCTAAGGCTACGGGAACCGCTTTGGCCAAGGCTGCAGCGCGCATTATGGCAGGCGAGAGCATTGCTGATTCCCGCAAGCTGGGATTGTTGCTGCCTGAAGGCGATGGTGGCGATATTCGCCCTGGTCAGCCGGTGGCTGTGAAGGAAGCAGTTTTGCCATTTAAGCGCTTCCGCACGGATGCAGGTAAGACGGTGGACGTCATCCTCGGACCAGAAATGCGTTCCACGGGTGAGGTGATGGGCTTTGACCGGGACTTCCCACATGCTTTTGCAAAGAGCCAAATCGCGGCTTATGAAACGGGCCTGCCGACCGGAGGCAATGTCTTTATCTCCGTCAATGACACGGATAAGCGTCAGTTGCCTTTGATGGCTGCGCGTTTGCTGGAGCTGGGCTTCTCCTTGCTGGCTACCGAGGGTACTGCTTCTGTACTGCGCCGCTACGGCATGGATGTGCAAATCGTGGACAAGCTGACTCAGGATGCGGAAACGGGCGATATGAAGCAGATTCCAGTCAAGGGCAGCACCGGCAAGAACGTGGTGGACTTGATTGAGGAAGGTCAGATTGATCTTATCCTCAATACGCCAAGCTCCCGTAGCTCACGTTCCGATGGTTACTCCATTCGAGCCGCAGCTATTGCGGCGGATTTGCCACAGTTCACGACGGTAACGGAGTTTATGGCTGCATTGATTGCCATCCAGGCTGTGAAAAATGCAGACTATGAAGTGGCTTCCATCCAGGAGCATGCGGAGCGTCTCCACGAAATGGATAAGCAAGCATAGTTTCACGCTCAAGATCGTCAAAGGCGGGTGCTCAGGCAATACCATGCTCGGGCACCTGCCTTGTGCTTTTTCGTGGGGGGGGGATCCACATTCGAGAGCCTCGAGTAAAGTGGTCTGCTATGAAAGAAAACACCAATCGTCTTGTCGTCTTAGCGGGGCCAACCGCTGTGGGTAAGGGTACCGTAGAATCCAAGCTGTTTGAGGATCACCCTGAAATCTGGCTGAGTGTTTCTGCGACCACGCGCCAGCCACGTCCCGGTGAGGTGGATGGGAAAAATTATTTCTTTTTAACCACCGAAGAATTTCTCGCGAAAAAAGAACGCGGCGAATTTTTGGAAACGGCTATAGTGCATGGCATGGATTATTACGGAACGCCGGTGGCTCCTGTGCTGGAGCATTTACAGGCGGGTGATCCGTCCATGCTGGAAATTGATGTGCAGGGTGTGCATAAGGTCAAGGCGCGCGCAGCCGAGCTGGGTTTGAATCCTATTTTTGTTTTCCTGGCTCCACCAAGCTTTGACGAGTTGGAGTCGAGATTGCAGGGTCGAGGTACGGAAACTCCGGAGCAGCAGCAGCGCAGATTGCAAACGGCTCGCCACGAACTCGATCTGCAAAATGAGTTTGATGTGGTCATCGTCAATGATGAGGTAGATCGTGCAGCCGCAGAGCTGTGGGGTGTTTTTGAAACCGCTATGGGTAAGTAAAACGACGTGTAAGGTTATAAAAATTGCGGAGGATGAGCAGTCCTCCGCAATTTTCATAAGCCCTGCATTATTTTTTTAGCTGCTGATTGAGCTCTTGAATTTGGGAACGATAATACATAAACATGCTGAACCAAATAATGAGATACAGTATGGCAAATTGGACGAAGAATATGCCTAAACTGGCCCATGAAATCGGATACCAACCTGCGGCAAATGACACGCCCGTCATAGTCAGCATGATTATGAGGAAATGCCAGAAAGTAGTGGCGGTCAGGCCCATATTCCACGGATCTGCATCAAAAAGCCAGTAGCTTGCGAGCGCACACACGATGCCCATAAGCATCCACAGCAACGTGCTGACGATGAATGCAATGGTGACAGAAGGGAATTGCGCTACCCATTCAGGGCGACTAGGGTAAAATAATCCCGTCGAACCGTAGACCAGATTGAATACAATGACGAAGCACCAGCCCACGAAAACGCCGACAACAGCTCCTAAAAGTGTATATTTAATGGTGTTTACTATCCGCTTGTCCATAATGAATTCCTTACTGCGATTGAGCACCACTATGCTCGAGAAATGAGACGAGATTTAATAACTCCGATAAAACGTTCAGAAACCTTCACCTTCGACCCATCGCGTAGAAGAGCAATGCAATGACCGGCCAAGGTGAAGTCGAAACGGACTAAAGCCTGCATATTGACAATAGCTGAATTGCTGACCCGGACGAATTGCTGAGAATTGAGCCCAGCATCCAAGCTTTTTAAGGTCAAAACCACTTGCCAATCCTGCTTGTTATATCGCGCATATACATGCTTATCCTGAGCATAAAAGTAAGCGATATGAGCCACAGGAATGACAGAGTTCTGGCCGTTAAAGTTGCCGGAAATCATGTCTAGGGGAGCATGAGGGGAATTATCGGAGATTTCGATGGCTTCAATCGCCGCTATGGCCTCGTTAACCTGCGCCGTTCTTTCATGCGCCATAACGAGAGCAATGGGTTCGGTTTGCGCATCGACTTGCTGAAAGCTTACTCTCATGTGAGTTCTCCTCCCTGTCACTTCTTTGTGTTTTCTCCAAGGAATTCTGAAATGAATGTCCTTTTCGGAGAAAAGTTGTGCAGTACATTCATCATAAAAAGTTGAGGAATATGCCCACAATTTTACTCGGATGGAATCGGCAAATTGCCCGATAAGTGCAGGAAAAACGCGATGGACATTCTGTCCAAGATTCAAGGCGGACCATTGAGCCGTCTGGGCTTGAGATGAGCGCAGACATAATATCCACCCAGCAGATAACGCTGCAGGCAGGACTCAACAGTGCAGAGAAATAGGGAAATACGCTGCGAAGATATATAATTAATGTTATATAACACCTGTTATCACAGTGAGGTGAAAGCGGTGCCACCTAGGTCTAAAGTTTCGCGAGATATGGTTATTCACGCGGCTTTCGAGATAATTCGACAGCTGGGGGTGGATAGCGTAAATGTGCGGCGCGTAGCAGAAAAATTGCATTGTTCCACCCAGCCGGTGATGTACCAGTTTCCTACGATGGAGGAGCTGAAAAAAGCAACCTTCGCGTATACGGATACTTTCCATACGCGTTACATTATGGACGTCGAAGGCGCTGTGGAAGGTGCTGGTAGCACGCTCGCACAGATCGGCCTACAGTATATCCGCTTCGCTCACGAAGAGCCGCAGTTGTTCCGTTTTCTGTTTCAGTCGGATTACCATACTGACACGAATATCTTTGATGTCGTGGATACGCCAGCGTTTTCTGCACTGATGCAGTCTGTACAAAGAGTCACGGGACTGAGTCCGCAGCAGTCAAAGTCTGTTTTTACCATCGTGTTCTTTTTCGTGCACGGGTATGCAAGCTTAGTAGCCAATAACGCTTTCCCATTCGAAGAAGATGAGATAAAAGCTCAGCTCGTGAAGGCCTTCACAGGTGCAACACGGGCGCAGCGAGAGGAGACATCATGTTGAAAAAGTTATATGACAAAAACGAATTGCATTTCGCGCTGGTATGGATCATTGTGTACTGTGTAGCGGAATCGCTTGCGTTTGATGTGAACGCATCGCTAGGCGTAGAATATCTTGCCAATGCCATTGTAGGTCTTGTGCTGACAGGCATTGCGCTGGTATTTCTGATTCGGCATAGGCTGACGCAACGCTTTGGGCTGACTTCATCTACCTTTGGAGCTCGACGCTTCCTGTGGTATATTCCTCTGATTGTGATAGCCAGCGGCAACCTGTGGAATGGCTTGGAAATACGGTATTCTTGGGCGGGAATGGTGTCCAGTATGGTCTCCATGCTGTGCATCGGTTTTTTTGGAGGAGCTCATTTTCCGTGGATTTCTCTTTAAGGCCATAGCCAAGAACAATGTGCGCACGGCCATCATTGTCTCCAGTCTGACTTTCGCCTTGGGACATATCATCAACCTCTTCAATGGTAGTGGTTTGGATGTGATGAGCACAGTGATGCAAATCTGTTTGGCTGTAGCGCTGGGCTTCCTCTTTGTGACGATTTTCTATCGCAGCGGTAGCTTAGTGCCCTGCATTGTGACGCATCAGCTGATTAATATCTCGGATGGTTTTGCGGCTCAATCCGGTGTGAGTGTAGGGATGCGGGCGTTGACAGCAGGCATCCTCATTGTAATCAGTGTGGCTTACGCCTGCTTTGTGATGAAAAGTTTACCGGCGCCGCACAAGCACTCATCACAAGCATGAGGTAGCGGAAAGTTCCAAGTGGGATTTTGTAGGTGTTATACAATTCAGTGAAGAAAGGTCTAGCGCTCTAAAAGGATATACTGTGGAGGTACGCCATAGAAATAAGGAAAATTCATCCGGATTTACACGTGCTCGACACTGTCTAATCGTACAGTGTGGTTAAACGTGATACCCTCTAATATTGACAACGATGTAGGGGGATACATATGGCAATCAAGAGGGCAAAGCGCGCAACACTGAAAGATATTGCACGTATAGCCGGCGTATCCTCGACGGCCGTATCGCTGGTGCTCAACAATAAGCCAAACCGTTTTACCGAAGAGACACGCGATCACATTCGTGCCATCGCGCGCGATTTAAACTATGTGCCAAACCAATCTGCACGAAACTTGGCGACGCATTCATCGAGTCTGCTGGCTTTAATTATTCCGGATATCGAAAATCTCTTCTTCGTTTCGCTGGCCAAGCATTTGGAAGAGGAATGCAAGAAAAACGGCTATTCCTTGCTGGTGGTGGATTCTGGTGAAGATGTGAAAGAGCAGGAATCTGCTTTGCGGCGCATGGTGCAGTTGGGCATTGACGGACTCTTTATGGTGCCGGCAAAGGGCACATCTGCGCGCAATGAAAAACTACGCCAGTTCCTGTCAAATCTTGATTTCCCAGTCATCTTTATAGACCGCATTCCAGATCTCACGCCGTCACATGCGGAAACTGGGCAGGGTGCGATGGCGGCGTCCAGCGCAGAATCCAGCAAAGAACACGGAAAAAATAACTGGGCAGCCTTGGCATATGACCATCGGATGGGTGGACGGATGGCTGCAGAATATCTGGTCAGCAAGGGGCATCAGCGTTTTGGATATATCGGTCCAGTAGAACCGGCAAATAAAGATTCACGCAATAATACCGAGCGTTTTGAGGGTTTTGTAGAGGGCTTGAACCAGCGAGGTATCACCATCGAGCCAGCATGTCTTGTCAGCAGTGGTTTTAGCGTTTCGGAGGGCAGCAAGCACGCTGACGACCTCATCGATGCGGGTGTTACCGCCGTTTTCTGTGGTAATGATCTCATTGCTATCGGTTTTTCTAGAAGAGCGCGAGAGCGCGGCATTCGTATCCCCGAAGATATTTCTATCATCGGCTATGATGACGTGATGCCTGCATTTGGCTTAGATTTTGATATCACCTCAATGCGTCAAAATGTGGCGGATTTAGCCCAACGCGGTTTTGCTATGATGAAGGCGTATCGCGCTACGCAGCTTGTTTCGCAAGAGCGCATTACATTGCTCGAGCCTCAATTAATCGAGCGGTCTACGGTTTCTACGATCGAAGCATAGATTTTCTTCCTCGTTTGACGACACGCTTAGTTTGCTTTACATTTCGAGAATTGATAAATTTATAGTATGTTGGTTAAACGCTTAACCAAGACTAAAAATTCAAAGATTCTGAATTTGAATTTTTATCTCAGCATTAGGCATTATTTCTGACATACCGAAAAGAAATGCGGAAAATCCGAATTCAAGGGAGACTTCGATGTCCAAGAAAATTATTCTCGATTGTGATCCAGGACATGATGATGCCGTCGCAATTTTGCTTGCTGTAGGAAATCCAAATATCGATTTGCTCGGCGTGACAACCGTAGGCGGCAATCAGAGCATTGACAAGGTGACGTACAATGCGCGTGCCGTACTGGAAAAGGCACATGCTACGGATGTGCCTGTGTACCGTGGTGCCAGCCGACCAATTCTGCGCCCTGCTCAGGTGGCTGCAACTATTCACGGTGAAACAGGCTTGGATGGCGTAGAGTTGCCAGAACCTTCACGCCCATTGGAAACCGAAGGTGCGGTGCAGTTTATCATTGACACCATTATGCGCGAGGAGCCAGGCACTGTTACGCTCGTACCAACCGGCCCATTGACAAATATCGCTTTGGCTGCACGCTTGGAGCCACGCATCGTCGAGCGCGTGAAGGAAGTCGTGCTCATGGGCGGTGGTTACAATGTAGGTAACTGGAGCGCAGTGGCAGAGTTCAATATTATGGTGGACCCAGAAGCAGCACACATCGTGTTTAATGAGCCTTGGAAAGTAACAATGGTTGGTTTGGACCTGACTCATCAGGCATTGTGCACGCCTCAGGTTCAGCGTGAAATTGAAGCTTTGGACACAGATTTGGCTCAGTTCGTCTCCGGACTTATGGACTTCTTCCGCTTTGCCTACAGCAAGAACGAAGATTTCGTAGATCCACCTGTGCATGACCCATGCACCATTGCTTATCTGATCGATTCTTCTATCGTACAAACCCGTCGTTGCCCAGTAGATATTGAGCTCAACGGCACCCTGACCTTGGGAATGACAGTAGCAGATTTCCGCGGTCCTGAACCTTCTGAAGAAGAATGCCATACTCAGGTTGCTACAAAACTTGATTTTGACAAGTTCTGGGATTTGGTCAAAGACGCAATTCAGCGCATTGGCTAATTTCCTGCTTCATAAATCCTGCTTCGAGTATCCGAAATAATTTATTCAAACCTGTACATACACAATGTACGCGATGTAAAGCGAAGTGACTATGACAAACAATACAGTGCTTGATTCGTTAACTCAGCTAAACGGCCGCGTGGCCGTGATGGGATCAATGAATGCTGACTATACCGTACGCACCCACAGGCTGCCTCTCCCGGGAGAGACGCTGGAGGGTGGTGCCCTTGAGATTTTGCCCGGTGGAAAGTCTTCCAACCAAGCGGCAACGGCTGCAAAGTTGGGGGCTCAGGTAGCACTTTTTGGTGCCCTGGGGTCGGATTACAATGCGGAATTCCTCGAATCGAAGCTGCGTGAGGCTGGCGTTCATGTGGAATTCATCGAGCATGTAGAAGGTCCATCTGGTACCACAGTGATTACTGTGGCGCAGGACAATGGTGAAAATACCATTGTGTATTCTGCAGGATCGAATCACAAAGTTACTCCGGAGTATGTGCGTAAGAACGCCGATCAACTCACATCCTACAGCGTTTTGGGCCTGTGCCTAGAATCGCCTATGGATGCAGTCATCGAAGCGGCTCGCATCGCACATGAAGCAGGAATGCCAGTTTTGCTGAATAATTCCCCATTTATGGCGAATTTACCAACTGAACTTGTAGAGAATGTAGACATTCTCCTTGCAAACGAACATGAAATTGCCCAAATTATCGGTATTGATGCGGATGCAGTGGACTGGGAAACAGCCGACTGGGAAAGCATGCGCCTTAAGCTGCGTGATATGGGCTTTAACCGTGTAATTATCACCTTGGGTGCGCTTGGTTCTTGCGTGATAGATGACGAGACTATCGAGCGCGTTCAGGCTGTGCGCATTACGCCTGTGGATACCACGGGTGCTGGTGATTCGTACATGGGCACTGTTCTCGCAGGGCTTGCCAGCGGTTTTAGCCTCACCGAAAGCGCGCGTATGGCTTCATATGTTTCTGCATACGCGGCCTGTGGGTATGGTGCTCAGTCATCATATGGCACTGTCACCCAGATCCGTGAGGCATTTTTGCACTAAAACTGACATCTCTACGCCACAGGCTCCCATTTCCTGCTTCTTTCTTTCTTCTCTGGCAGGGTGGGAGCCTTTTGGTATGTGCTGAAAACACCTGCCTGAGCGGCGCTCGCAGCTCCTCTCAGCGGTACAATATTGTGTGGAAGGCTAGACATCTGCAGAGTTTTAGCCGGCTCACACGATGACTGAAGCAGGAGAATTACTCAGCTGCGTCACAACCAAGCAAAGGGGCACATATGAAAATTCTGATGATCGGTGGTACAGGCACGATTAGTACGGCGATTTCGGGAAAACTCATAGCCGAGGGAAACGAGCTCTACGTGCTCAATCGCACGGGTTACTCGGATGTATTGGGAGATGCGCCCGTGTATATCACGGCGGATATGAATGGCGAAATTTCGGCTATCGAGGAGGCTTTGGAAGATACGGCGCCGGGTGTGATTTTTGATGCTGTGTGTGAATTCATTGGCTATGAAAAATCACAGGTGGAACGCGATTTTGAAATCTTCCACAAGCGTACGCATCAGTATGTGTATATCAGCTCCGCTTCCGCTTACGAAAAGCCGGTGAAGTCGCCTATTATCAACGAAGAAACACCGTTGCTTAATCCTTACTGGCAGTATTCGCGCAATAAAATTGAATGCGAAAAATACTTGATGGACAGATACCGCGAGGATGGATTCCCCGTGACCATCGTCAGACCAAGCCATACTTATTGCGAGCGTTCCGTGCCTTTGGGCTTGAACGGTCATCAGGGCAGTTATCAAGTGCTCGATCGCATGCTCAAGGGCAAGCCGGTGTTGATCCAGGGCGATGGCACCACCTTGTGGACCATGACGGATAGTCGCGATTTCGCCATCGGCTACGTAGGACTGCTGGGAAATCCAGAAGCTATCGGCGAGGTCTTCCAGATTACAAGCGATGAATCTTTGACCTGGAATCAAATTTTCCAAGCCGTAGCAGATGCGCTCGGCGTAGAACTCAAGCCGTATCATGTCAGCTCTGAACATCTGGCCGAGCTGGGCAAGCCATATGGATATGACTTCGAAGGCGAACTGCTCGGAGACAAAGCGTATACGGTGATTTTTGATAATGCCAAGATTAAAAAATTCGTGCCTGCATTCCATGCTCAAATTCGTTTTGCAGATGGAGTCAAACGTACAGTGGAGTATGTCCTGTCTCATCCCGAATGTCAGAAGTTGGATCCTGAATTCGACCAGTGGTGCGATCAGGTTATCGCAGCGTTCGAATCCGCTAAGCAAGGCGTGCTGAAGCGCAAATAATTAAAGTTATCGTAGAAATATTTCCAAATGCTGGCAGGGGAAAGCCTACTTCTGCCAGCATTTTCTCTGTTCTCGATGTGATATTTCAAAGGTGTGCACAAGGGAGAAAATATGCGCAAGGTCAAACTCTACATAGCCATGAGTTGGGATGGTTATATCGCGGATGCAAACGGCGGCATAGATTTCTTGCACGAGTATGATGACAGCGTGGACAGAGAAGGCACATACGACGATTTTATGAAAGACATCGACACAGTGCTCTTAGGATGGACGACGTATTATCAGCTCGTGACGGAGTTATCTTCAAACCAGTGGATGTATGAGGACTGCCAGAGCTATGTGTTCACGCATCGCCAGCAAGGGAGCACGGATAACATTATTTTTACAGATGCTTCGGTGAAGCAGATCGTTGACCAGCTCAGACGTGTCGAGGGGAAAGATATCTGGGTCTGTGGTGGTACAGAAATTGTGCAGCAAGCCTTGGAAGCGGATCTGATTGATGAATTCTATATATCTGTTATTCCCAAAATCTTAGGCGAGGGTATACGCTTATTTAAACATCTGACAACGGAGCATGCGCTACAGCTCACGGATACCGTGACTACGGGCGATATCGTCGAGTTAAGGTATACGCGCAAATAAGGCGTGTATAAACGAGCAACCGGTGGCGGACACGTGAATATCCACCACCGGTTGCGCTCTTCGTGGAGGGCTTTTAATCTGCCTGATGCGCCAGCTTATTGATGAGCTCAGGATCGCGCGTAGCGCCCTTATCCGCTGAGCGCGCAAAAGCCGCGTAAGCCTTCAATGCCAAGGACACCTTGCGGTCGCGATGAGGGCGGAAGCCGTAGCCGTTCTCAATAGCTTCACGGCGCTTCGCAAGCGTTTCATCATCTACATCCACATTAATGGTACGGTTCGGGATGTCGATCACAATCTTGTCGCCATTTTCCACCAAGGCAATAGGACCACTAGCAGCAGCTTCAGGCGCAATATGACCGATAGACAGACCGGAGGAACCTCCGGAATAGCGGCCATCGGTGAGCAAAGCCACTTGCTTGCCGATGCCCTTTCCCTTGACGAATGAGGTAGGGTAGAGCATTTCCTGCATGCCAGGACCGCCCTTAGGACCCTCGTAGCGGATGATAAGAGCCTGGCCTGGCTTGAGCGTGTCATTCAAAATGACCTCCACGGCCTGCTCTTGGGATTCCACTACCAGTGCTTCACCGGTAAACTTCCAAATCGACGGATCGACGCCCGCTGTCTTTACAACGCAGCCATCCGGTGCGATATTTCCACGCAACACAGCCAAACCACCTTCGGTAACGGATGGATGCTCAATATCGTGGACGGCGCCATTGATGAAATCGGTATCCAAGGAGTCGAAGCGTGCGTTCTGGCTCATACCTTCGTGTGTGCGCACACCACTTGGTGCTGCAGTAAAGAGGTCTAAGGCCTCATCGATGACCGTTTGACGGCGAATATCCCAATCGTTGAGCTTGGCTTCCAATGTTGGATAATCCACGGAATGCACATCGCGATGCAACTTACCACCGCGGTCGAGCTCGCCCAAAATGCGCGTAATGCCACCCGCACGGTGCACATCAGAAATCTCCCACGGACCCGATGGGCTGGCCTTGCAGATACACGGCACGGTGTGCGAAATGCGCTCGATGTCTTCCAAGGTAAAGTCCACATCGGCGCTTTGCGCAGCGGCCAGAATGTGCAAAACGGTGTTGGTCGAACCACCCATAGCCACATCCATAGTCATAGCATTTTCAAATGCATGCTTGGTGACGATGGAGCGTGGCAGAACGGACTCGTCATCCTCGTCATAATAACGATGAGCCAACTCCACGATTTTCTTGCCCGCCTTCTCAAACAAAGCCGTACGCGCAGCGTGGTCCGCAAGCGTAGTGCCATTGCCTGGAAGTGCAAGTCCCAGAGCCTCCATCAAGCAGTTCATGGAATTTGCGGTAAACATACCGGCACAAGAACCACAGGTTGGGCAGGCAGTGCGCTCGTATTCGAGCAAATCCTCGTCAGAGACATTGTCATCCGCTGACGCATACATGACATCAATCAAATCCGTGCTCTTCGTGGTGCCATCGGATAGGGTCGTGGTACCAGCCTCCATAGGGCCACCGGAGACGAAAATTGTCGGAATATTCAAACGCAACGCAGCCATCAGCATGCCCGGACTAATCTTGTCACAATTGGAAATACAAATCAGCGCATCGGCACAATGAGCATTCACGGAATACTCCACCGCGTCGGCGATGATGTCGCGGCTAGGCAGCGAATACAACATACCTGTGTGACCCATCGCGATGCCGTCATCGACCGCGATGGTGTTGAACTCACGCGGAATGCCGCCTGCCTCTTTAATTGCTTGAGAAACGAGGCGTCCAACTTTATTGAGGTGCACGTGACCTGGGACAAATTCCGAGAAGGAATTGGCGATTGCAATAATAGGTTTGCCGAAATCTTTTTCATCCACGCCAGCTGCACGATACAGAGCTCGTGCTCCGGCGAACATTCGGCCATTCATAACTGTAGCGGATCTCATCTTCATAATACGAATAGTAATCCTGCTCACAGTCTCAGAAGGTTTTAGGCTCACAACGTGGAAAGTTTACGATTGCGGTGAAGCTGATGTACCACGTGGATATGTGTGTGTTTTACTGTGAGAAAACTGGAATTTATACCGAGGTGAGGGTACACTTATAAAGATTAAATACCACATTACGTATGGGAGAAAAATGGCACTGGGAACTAACCCTGAACCACAGGGACTTGTAAATCCTCCATTAGATGAGCTCATGGAGCATGCAGATTCTAAGTATGCATTGGCAATGTTTGCAGCTCGCCGCGCTCGCCAGATTAACTCTTACTTTACACAGCTCAACGAGGGCTTGTTGCAAAATGTTGGTCCATTGGTGGAGTATCAGAATCAAGAAAAGCCATTGTCTATCGCTTTCCGTGAGATTAATGAAGGCTTGCTTGAAGAAACTTTGGGTGAAGACGAGTAATTTGGCTTCATAGCACGTGCTTGTCTGGTGAGGCATGCGTCCTTCGACCACAAGAGGCACGGCCTATGCTTGATACTTCACGACCCGCGTTCAGCGCCACAAGAGCGGCTGGCGCGGGTTTTATTTTCGCCGTTTATACTTGAAATATCACAACTGTTTACTATTAAGGGGCATGAACAGTGACGACAGCTCAGCATGATATCCATCTTTTTACTTCCGAATCCGTCACAGAAGGCCATCCAGATAAGGTGTGCGATCAGATTTCTGACGCCATTTTGGACGCGTATTTAGCAGCTGATCCTCATTCTCATGTGGCTGTAGAGACCTGCGCTACGGCTGGGCAATTTGTGATTTTCGGTGAAGTATCTTCGACGGCGCATGTCAATGTGTCCGCTGTTGCACGCGGTGTTATCGAGCGTATTGGATACACGGATTCTCATATTGGTCTGGATGCTTCCACGGTGGGCATTATGGAATCCCTCATCGAGCAGTCGCCAGAAATCAATCAAGGCGTCAGCACGCAGGTGCGCGCCAAGGCGGCGGGCTTGGGCAAGCTACACGATGCCGAGCAACGCTACGAGCTTCAAGGCGCAGGCGATCAAGGACTCATGTTTGGCTATGCCAGCGATGAGACGGATGCGTTGATGCCTCTGCCTATCATGCTGGCACACAAGTTGGCTTTTCGCTTGGCACAGGTGCGTCGCAACAATCTCGTGCCGCATTTGCGCCCGGATGGTAAAACGCAGGTAACCGTGGCGTATGACAGCGAGGAGCGGCCGTTATTCGTGGAAACCGTGGTCGTCTCTACACAGCACGATCCAGAGGTAACGCAGGAGTGGATTCGTGAGCAGGTACGCCAGCACGTGGTCGAGCCGGTGCTCAACGAATGGTGTGGTGACCGAGTGAAACATGATGCATACAAGCTGATGGTCAATCCGACGGGTTCCTTCGTCATGGGCGGTCCAGCAGCGGACGCAGGGCTGACTGGTCGCAAGATTATCGTGGATACCTACGGTGGCTCGGGCCATCACGGTGGCGGTGCCTTCTCGGGTAAGGATCCTAGCAAGGTGGATCGTTCCGCAGCTTATGCGGCGCGCTGGGTGGCAAAAAATATCGTGGCTGCGGGTTTGGCCCATCGCGTGGAGGTTCAGGTGGCATATGCCATCGGTGTGGCAGATCCCGTTTCTGTTTATGTCAATACTTTCGGCACTCAAAAAGTGGATCGTAGCATTATCGAAGAGGCCGTCAAGCGTGTATTTGATTTGCGTCCAGCGGCGATTATCGATCAGCTGGGTTTGCTTTCTCCTATTTACTCGCGCACGGCAGCGTATGGTCATTTCGGTCGTTCGGAATTTAGTTGGGAAAATACGGACCGTGTCAGCGAACTCCAGCAGGCGGTAGACGACGTCATGCATGAGCGCGAACTAGAGAATTAGCGGCAGATAACGTGCCAGACTTACATGGTGGGAATGCAGGGGATGCGAGCACAGATGCAAACGCATCCGCTCAGGCGCCTCTCCAACCTGCGTTGGAGGGTTTAGCGCCTCGAAAGCCTGCGAAAAAGCGTACGGCAGCAACACAGACAGCTGATCCGGCGCATACTCCTGCTCACGAATTGCCTATTGCACGCGTCGTTTTGGATGTGCAAACGCCACATTTAGGGCAATTATTTGACTATATTGTGCCCGAAAAATTGGCGGAAGTTGCCCAGCCGGGCATGTTGATTCGGGCGCGTTTTGGGCATAAACGCTGCTCGGGCATTATTTGGCAGCGCGTAGAAAAAAGCGCTTCGACGCGCTCGTCATTGAAGTACCTCGAACGTGTGCTGGGTACGTACGAACAGCTGAGCGAACGCATGCGGGCAGATATTGAGCAGATTGCGCATTTTTTTGGGGGCAGTGCGGCAAATATTGTGCGCTTGGCTGTGCCTCCACGTGTCGCTCGGGTGGAGAAAGAAATCGATTTGGCACGGCGCTCGGAACGCAGTATTGACGTTCTTTCTCCAGCCACTCAAGATTTTGCGGCAGAGGAGCAGCAAAAACTCGCAGCACTGTACCGGGGTATACCCGAGGTTGCGCGAGCACTCAGCACCTTCAGCCAGGCTTCGCATATTGTCTGGGATACGCTAGCTGGTGTGGGGCAGTGGCAGCGCGATATCGTGTGGGCGGTGGCTTTGGCGCGAGCAAAGAACCGGCAAGTAGTGGTGGTGCTGCCAGATATGCGCCATGTCACCCATGTATCCCAGGCTTTGGTGCAGGCTGGATTCCGCGAGTTTGCACCGCATCCGCAGCTGGGCATGTGGCGAGGCAATTTTGCGGTGCTCAACGCCTCCTTGCCAGCGGCCGACCGGTATCGCGCCTTTCTGGCGGTTTCACAGGGACTGGTGGGCTGTGTCATCGGTACACGTGCAGCCATGTATGCGCCCGTGGCGGATAATGCGGTTTTTATTTCCTTCCATGATGCCGTGTATCAAAATTGGGATGGTTTTACGCCGTATCCGAATGTCACCGATGTGCTGAGAATCCGAGCCGAGCGCAGCAATGCGGTGGTCATCAGTGCGGGATATGTGCGCAGCCGAGAAAATCAGTGGCAGGTGGAGAATCATCCGCAGTCAGTCATCGAAGTGCACGGCTTAAATGCGGTGGTCTCACAGCGCTCTGCGTGGATTCGGCATCTCAATCGTCAAGAATTGGAACGCCTTGCCGATCCGGCTATCGGCGCTCGTGTGCCCTCGGTCGCGGTTCGTGTCATGCGCAAGGCAGCGGAGAAAGGGCCCGTACTCTTATCTATACCCGCCCGATCACAAGCGGCGGTATTGTGTTGCTCCTCGTGCAGAAAAGTGGCACAGTGCAGGCGCTGCTTGGGGCCTTTGATGCCGGGTGGGCAGGCGTCGAATGGGCGTGCCATCTGCCAATGGTGTGGCACAGTGGCTGCGCAATGGTCCTGCCGCTACTGCGGCAATGCGAGCATGCGCTTGCTCCACATTGGCACCGAAGGCACGGCTCAAGAACTTGCCACGCTCATTCCGGGCGTGTCGATTGTGATTTCTACCGTGCATCAGGCTCGAGGAGTGGTAGAAGAAATTCCAGACAGGCCTGCGCTCGTTATTGCTACTCCGGGTGCCGAGCCCGTCATTCGCGATAAAAATACGGGGGATTTGAAGGGATATCAGTGCGTCGCCATAGTGGATGCGTGGACGAGCTTGTATGGCTCTGCTTTGGATCAGCGCATCGATACGGGGATGCAATGGTCCGAGGCCGCCGCTCTGTGTGTGCCCGCAAGTCAGGGGGGACAGGTGCTTATTCTTGGTGAAGCGGACGCGGTGGTGGCTTCGGCCTTAACGCTGAATGACGGCCGCGTGTTGACACATCGTGAAGTTCTCGATGCTCAGGAAACAGGCCTGCCGCCCGTCGTATCTGCCGCCTTAGTCTGGGGTGAAAAGGACAGCGTGGATAAGGTCATCGCAGCCGTGAATGAGGATTTCCAAGGGATGCCTGCAATTCAGAGCGTCATGGGGCCGCTTCCAGCAATTTTGGGACCGGTGCCCAAAGCGGCGCCTGTTACGATGCGGCAGTACTATATGGATGGCTTATATCAACGGGTGCAATGTGTGCTGCGAGTGGATAGAGCGCAGCTGCCACAACTGGTGGCATCCTTGCACAAGGCTCAGGCGCGCCACAGTGCCCAACGCAATGCGCCCGAATTACACTTTCACATCAATCCGAAAAACTTACTGTAGGAGGGGATATGACTCGAATTCTTTTTGCAGGCACACCACAGATAGCTGTAGAATCCTTGTATGCATTAGTTCATGCGGGTGGGGATATCGAGGTCGTAGGCGTGCTGACGCGGCCAGATGCGCCTCAAGGCAGAGGGCGAAAGCTGACGCCAAGCCCGGTGAAGCAAGCCGCTGAAGAGCTTGGTTTGCCAGTCATCGAAGCCAAGCCTACCTCCGCAGAGTTTTTCGAAGCCGTAGACTCGCTGCAGCCTGATATGGCTGCCGTCGTGGCATATGGCAATTTGCTCAAGCAAGAAGCCCTGGACGCGATTCCTGGTGGCTGGTACAACTTGCACTTTTCCTTGCTACCTTTGTGGCGGGGCGCGGCTCCCGTACAGCGTGCCATTTGGGCCGGAGATACCGTCACGGGTGCGAGCGTATTTCGCATTGGTCCGGGGTTGGACGATGGCCCCATTTTGGCACAGTTGACCGTAGATATCGGTGAGCATGAGAACTCTGGACAATTGCTGGAACGCTTGGCTCAAGATGGCTCACTGCTCCTGTGCTCGGCTCTGCAGGGTCTTATCAGCGGCGCGATTACGCCGCGCGAGCAGGAAGCAGGGCAATTCGAACATGCTGAGAAAATTCATCCACAAGATGCGCGTATGCGTTTCGATGTGCCGGCCTTCGCGGTGGATCGTCAAATTCGCGCGTGCACGCCACAGCCCGGCGCATGGACGGAGCTTCACAATGGCGACAATGAGCCCCTTACGCTGCATATCAGCGAGGCGCGCATCGACACGCAGTCTGAAATTCCAGATCTAAAGCCGGGGCAGTTATTTGCCAATAAAAAGCACGTCTGGGTGGGTACCGCCACCGATGCACTGGAACTGCTTGAAGTGAAAGCACAAGGAAAAAAGCAGATGCGAGCGGCAGACTGGGCACGCGGAGCGCGTCTTGAGGAAGGTGCTTACTGTGCATAATTCTCACACCGCGCATGCGCGAGGTCCACAGAAAAAAGCCAAGAAAGCGCTGGGGAAGGGCACACGCACGCCGAAAAACGCACGAACGGTGGCATACGAAGTGCTCAGCAAACTGGAGACGAACGATGGTTATGCCAATCTTTTGCTACCGCACACTCTCAAAGAGAGCGGCTTGAGTGCGCAGGATAAAAGCTTCGTCACCGATGCTGTGTACGGCACGTTGAGATGGAGATTATTCTTAGATGCCGTTATCGAGGCGGCACATAAGAAGCCTCTGAAAACAGTCAATACCAAACTGGTGAATATTCTGCGCTTAGGGGCGTACCAATGGCTTTTTATGGGCGGAGCGGCACATGCCAGTGTCAATGAAACCGTGAATCTGGCACGCAAGAAGGTAGGCGCGCAAACCAGTGGCTTTGTCAATGCGCTGATGCGCAAAATAGTGGCGGTGGATCGCCACCAGTGGGAGGTGAATATCACCTCTAGGATGCAGCCAGCGCAATTCGAACATGCCGAAGATTTGGACATCGCCCGAAAATCCGTGCGTTTCTCCCATCCACAATGGATTATTCGCGAATTTATCAGCGCCTGGCAGTCTGCACATTATGCGTGGAGTAGTGAAAGTGGAGATCCTATCAACGCGTTACTCGCCGCCGATAACGCGGCGCCGGCGGTTACCTTATGTGTGCGTCCGGGCTTGGCAGAGATGGACGAAGTGTATGACCAGGTGGAAGGCTTGGGCGGTACGGCTGTGCGTGGTGAATTATCGCCCTATGCCTTGCGCGTGCGGGGTGTCAATCCGCATAAGCTCAGTGCGGTGCGTGCAGGCACTGTGGGTGTAGAGGATGAAGGCAGCCAGATAGCGGCGCTGATGCTGGCTCTGGCGCCGATTCAGCACAAACATAAAGACGGCAACTTTACCGAAGAATGGTTGGATATGTGCGCTGGCCCTGGTGGAAAGACGGCGTTGCTGGCCAGTTACGCAGCGCAATCCGGAGCCCGCATCAGCGCGAACGAGCCGCATGAGCATCGCCGCGAGCTTGTCCGGGACAATCTCAAAGCCATTCCCGAAGGTACGGTTGCGGAGATTTACGGTATGGATGGTACGCAATTCGGCCACACGCAGCCAGAAAAATATGACCGTATCCTTGTGGATGCGCCGTGCTCTGGCTTGGGCGCCTTGCGCAGACGTCCAGAAGCGCGGTGGCGCAAAGAGCAGGATACCATCGAGGAGTTGGTGGAGCTGCAGAAAAACTTGTTGGTGAGCGCCTTACACGCCGTCAAACCAGGCGGCATCGTTGCCTACGTCACCTGCTCGCCCGTCCTTGCAGAAACGCGCGACATTGTCGATGACGCGCTGGCCGCGATGAGCAGTAGCCACATGAGCGTGGAACGTCTCGATGTACCGAGCATAATGACGCAGCTCAATGCGCGTATTCCCGTGCCAGAAGCCCTAGAAAATGGTCAGCCACAGGATATGCAACTCTTTGAGCATATACATGATACGGATCAAATGTTTATCTCGGTGCTCCGTAAAGCGCTATAAAATGGCGCGGCATAAAAATCCTCGGGCCTTTGAGACCTCGAGGATTTTTGTTGCGCTGTGGAGTCCTGTTTACTGGGCGTCGATAATATCCAAAGCCAAGGCCAGGTTTCTTTCGTCAATATGGAAAGGTGCTGCCTTGCGCGTGACCTCTTTCGCGCAAAAGGCAATCCCAATGCCCGCGGTTTGAATCATAGGAATATCATTCGCACCATCGCCGATGGCTACCGTGTGCTGCAATTCCACACTCTCGGCCGCCGCCCACGCCTCCAGCTGGGCTTTTTTGCTCCACTTCGTCACCACTTCGGAGCTGAGTGTGCCGTCCAATACGCTGCGCCCCTCGGTATCAAGGGTAGTGCCGAGGGCGTGTGCATAACAGTAATCGATGCCTAGCTCGGCCACGAGCTTATCTGCCACCTCATGGAAACCGCCGGAGACGACGCCCACCTTCCATCCACGTGCATGAGCCGTGTCAATGAGCGTGCGCGCACCTTTCGTCACATGCAGACGACGAAATACCTCATCAAAAATCGTAGTAGGCAAGCCCTTCAGCAAGCCTACGCGTTCATGAAGAGCCTGCGTAAAATCCATGCGTCCATTCATAGCGTCGGAGGTGATAGCGGCGATTTCTTCACCGAAACCGCAGGCGGCTCCCAATTCATCGATAACTTCTTCTTCAATTAACGTGGAGTCAATATCCATGACGATTATGCGCTTGACCATGCTTCGATACTAGCGTGAAAGAGCGAAATCCTGCGAAAGAGTTCACCTACAAGGGATGTCATAGCATTCTAGGTCGCAGTGAGGTAGCCTTTAAATATCTAAGGAGGAACTATGTCAACCGATGACGTGCAGATGCAGATGGATCAGCTTCGCCAGCGCAATCATTCATTAGCCCAAGCATTGCGCAAGGCCACAGATCAACTTCACGAGGCGCGCGAAAAAATGAGAGCTTTGAGCAATCCTCCGCTCAATCGTGCGATTTTTGTCAAAATTGACTCGGATAAAACCGTCGAGGGTTTGCGTCAGCTCACGCTAGAAGTTATCCTCAATCATCGCCATATGATTGTGGCTGCCACACCTGCCGTCAATCCTATGCAATTGCGCGCCGGACAGACTGTACTCATTGATGAAAATATGCGGGTAGTGCGCGCGGATGGATTCAGCTCCATTGGCAAGGTAGTCAGCGTTGCGCAGATGCTGCCTGCGTCACGTCTGCTTGTGCGCGATGCGAGCGGCAACCAATTCATCGTGCGCCGTGCACATCGCACCTTGGATGTCTCCCTTCAAACAGATGACACCGTGCTCTTGGACGATAGCGCAGAGTATGCCATCGATATTTTGGAATCTCATGAAGCCCAAGAATTACTCTTAGAAGAGTATCCGGATGTCAGTTTTGAGGACATCGGCGGATTGGACGAGCAAATTCACCAGATCCGCGATGCGGTGCAACTGCCATTTACACACCGGGATTTGTATGCGTTCTATGGTTTGCAGGGCGCGAAGGGCATTTTGCTTTATGGTCCTCCGGGCAATGGCAAGACTTTGCTCGCCAAGGCGCTGGCGCATGCGTTAGCCGTCGATGAGCAGGGCGCTTTCCTGTCTATCAAAGGTCCGGAAGTGCTCAGCAAATTCGTGGGTGAAGCGGAGCGCATGATTCGCATGGTGTTTTCTCGTGCGCGCGAAATCGCTTCGGATAATAAGCCGGTGGTGATTTTTATCGACGAAATGGATTCCTTACTGCGCACGCGTGGTTCGGGTGTGTCTTCGGATGTAGAAACAACCGTAGTGCCGCAATTTTTGTCGGAATTGGACGGCTTGGAAGATTTGAAGAACGTCATCGTCATCGGGGCTTCAAATCGTCTCGATATGATTGATCCAGCCGTGCTCAGGCCAGGGCGTTTGGATATCAAAATATATATCGGAGCGCCGGATGCTCAGCAGGCACACGATATTTTGTTGCATTACATGGATGATGCTATGGTTCAGGAGTCCGATATGGAGCAGCTTATCGACGTGCTGGTATCGGATATCTACAGTGACAATCGCGTGATTGCGCAACTGCACTCGGAGAGTGGAAATGTTACCATCCGTATGCGCGATCTCATTTCCGGAGCTAGGCTGAAAAACATTGCAGACCGTGCAAAAATGGCCGCATTAAAACAGTCCTTGGAAACACATGCGGGCATGGGCGCGGCAGACGAGCAGCACATCGTGCTCCTCAATCAGGACATTATTCAGTCCGCCATTCAAGATGAATTTATGGATATGTACAATACCTGCGCGCATACGGCTGTGCAAGGCTGGGCGTTGATGCTGGACTTATCCGGGCAAAGAATTCGCTCTGTCGCAATGGAAGGCACAACCGCGATGGAAGATGCGGCTGACCTAGCGGATGCGCAGCATGCAGATACGGAGCGCAGAGCATGAGCGTACGCAGGATAATCGGCTCTGAAACCGAATATGGCATTTCTAGCAAAGGCGGACAGTACGAAAATCATGTCAGCCTCTCTTTCGATGTGGTAGAAGCTTTTCGTCATATGCAGCCGGAACTCAGCCATGTGCGCTGGGATTACGGCAGCGAAGATCCCGTGCATGATGCGCGGGGCTACCACATGCCGCGTGCTCACGTGTCCTCAGATTTGCTGACGGATCGCGAGGAACTTCGCGCTACAAATGCGCCGCAACCCAATGGCGCGCGCGTTTATGTGGATCATGCGCATCCCGAATATTCTGCGCCTGAAGTGACGACGCCGCGCCAAGCCTTACTGTACAACCGCGCCGGTGATCTCTTGATGCAGACAGCGGTGACACAATTCGAGCAGCATACGGGCCGCACTCTCACGCTGTACCGCAATAATGTGGACGGCAAAGGAGCCAGCTGGGGCAGTCATGAAAATTATCAGGTGAAGCGCAGTGTGCCCTTTGACGATCTCGCAGGGCTGTTTATGACGCACGCCATTACGCGGCAAATTTACACCGGCTCGGGGCGCGTAGGACTGGGGAAAAAAAGCGAAATTCCAGGATTTCAGCTCAGTCAGCGGGCCGATTACGTTCACACAAAAATAGGTTTACAAACCACCTTCGACCGTCCCATCGTCAATACACGCGATGAATCGCATTCTACGGATGAATTCCGGCGTTTCCATGTCATTGTGGGCGATGCAAATCGTATGGATATGCCAGAACTTTTAAAATATGGCACCACCAGCTTAATTTTCTGGGCACTGGAGCAGTCCTGCGAGCGGGGGCTGGACTATCAGCGTTTCTTAGCTGCCATCCACCTGAGCAATCCTGTCGATGCTTTGCATCGTGTTTCGCATGATCTGAGCCTCAAAGAAAGGCAAGACATGCGCGCGGGAGAGCCTTTGTCTGCTTTCCAGCTACAGCTTCGTCTAAAGACCTGGGTGTACGAGGTGGCGGCACAGGTGTATGGCACCGATAGTCAAGGTGAGCCGCTCTGGCCGGATGAGGATACGCGTGAAATAATTCGTCTGTGGAATCAGGCTTTACAAGACGTAGCGTGCATTGCAACAGCGGATGAGACCGCACGTTTGACATTGACCGAGCCGGCACAGCGCGTGGAATGGTTCCTCAAATGGCAGATTATGGAGAGTATGCGGCGCAGAAAAAACACCGACTGGGCGCATCCTATGCTGCAAGCTATGGATATTTCCTGGGCGCGTTTAGAGGACTCATCGCTGTGGCAGAAAGTCTCCGCACGCTCGCAGCATCTGATAAGTCCAGAGGACATCGCCCACGCCGCCGCCCATCCGCCACAGGATACGCGTGCATTTATGCGGGGCTTTGTGCTGAAAAATTATGCACCTTACGTCGTTTCTGTGTCGTGGGATTTGATTGCTCTGCGCGAGCAAGCAGAGGATAAAGCGGTGATTATTTCGATTGATAATCCTTCTCAACACACGCAGGAAGACTACTCGCGCACGTTTACGGTTCAACCTAGTATTAAAGAAGTATTAGATTGGCTCAAAAATCAGGACACGCATAGGTAGGGAGGAAATATGGACTTGCAACAGCTCGCTATGCAAGTAGCACGAGTCGCTCAGGATGCTGGACAGCATGCGGCGCAGGATCAGCTGACCCCTCATGCAGTAGCAATCGATTCCGAGGAAACCGAGAGGCTTGATAAGGAAAAGTACACATCAGATGTGGATGACAATGTGGTGCGATATTTGCGTGAGAAAATCACGGAAATCAATCCTCTGGACGGATTCTGGGAGGAAGTAGGCTCACAGCGCACGCCCGGTGCTTACTACTGGTGCATTGGCCGCATTGATGGTTCTTTGAATTATATGCGTAATATGCCGGAATGGACGATTACAGTGTCGATCTTCTCCATTGATGAGCAGGGGCAGGCCACGCCGGTTATGGGCGTAGTGCATGCGCCAGCCTTGAACGTCACCTATGTGGCGGCACGTGGTTATGGGGCTATTCGCATCCGCCGTTCTGCGATTGGGGATAAGCGTGAGGCCATCATGCCTACGACAAAGTCCACGCTGAAAAATTCTGTGGTCAGCTTTGGCATGTCCTACTTTGCTAGCGAGTCCAAGCGCGCCTTGTACACCGTATCCGCTTTGGCGGGTTTACCTTCAGATATCAAGCGTGTGGGTCCTACCTCCCTTGACTTGTGCAAGGTTGCTGATGGTACGTACGATGCGTATTTTGAACCATCCTTGCATTCCTGGGATATTCCAGCCGTATCTGCGGCTACGGTAGTGGTGTGGGAGGCTCAGGGCCGCCTGCGCCAGTGGGATGGCTCGGAAATTAGTTGGTATCACACCAATGATGTGGTGGCTTCTAATGGCGTCATTATGGATGAGCTAGGGCAGTATTTGCAAGAGGATATCCATACGGACCACGCCGAGTAAGAGTACATTCATTTTTTCATATACGGTTTTTCATCTAGGGCCGCATGAAGTGCGAAGTTCGTCTGTCATGCGGCTTATTTATCTACAAGGATAATATGCCAAACAATAATCAAGGCTCCGCTCAGACAGGGCAGCAGTACACCAGTGACTTTTTCGCTCAGCAGCAGGCAGTGGAGAGTCAGCAGGTTTCCGAGGATACGCAACTGCTGGATGCGGTTGCGGATATGGATTCTGTGCTTGACGATATCGAATCTACGCTGGAAGAAAATGCGGAAGAATATGTCAGCAGTTTCGTGCAAAAAGGTGGCCAGTAGTGCCGCAGCTGAGAGATTCCAGCAATTCCTTGCCGGCAGGCGATTCTCGCGAGTCGGCCGTAGTATCCGATAATTCTTTTGAACGCATTTTCGGCATCGAAACGGAGTACGGTGTCAGCGTGACACACGCGCATCGTGCATCTGACGATCGGCAGGCATTAGATGCCAGCCATGTGGCCAATGTGATGTTTGAACCCGTGGTGTCGCGCTACCGATCCACAAACACGTACTGCGATAATGGTTCGCGCGTTTACCTCGATGTAGGTGCACATCCGGAGTATGCCACGGCCGAAGCTCGCACAGTACGTGAGGCGGTGTTACTGGATGCAGCGGGAGAGTCGTATATGGCCTCGCTGGCCAGTTATGCGCAAAAAAATCTCGTCTCGCGTGAAAATAACGAAACACTGCGCGTGCACGTGTACAAGAACAACACGGATTCCCAAGGGCACTCCTTTGGCTGTCATGAGAATTATCTCGTTCGTCGCAGTGTCAGCATTACCGCATTACAGGATTGCTTCATTCCTTTTTTGGCTACGCGTCAAATTTTTGCGGGCGCGGGCGTGATACGCGAGGGACAATTTCAGATTGCGCAGCGCAGCGACTTCTTGGATGATACGATTTCTTCGGCGACAACGCGTTCACGACCTATGATCAACACGCGCGACGAACCCCATGCAGACTCACGCGTGTACCGCCGTTTACACGTCATCGTGGGAGATTCGAACCGTTCCCAGACGGCCAGCTGGATGAAAATGATGACGGCGCATCTCGTGCTGTGCATGATTGAGGCACAGTCACGCGGCGAGGACTACGGTTTGGCACGCATGTCCATGGACAACGTATCTGACCATATGAAGGCGATTTCTCGAGATTTAGATTTTACCTATACTATTGCTGTGCACTCCGGCGAGTCGTATACCGCCTTGGATATTCAGCGCTCATACTGTGCGGCTGCGCGGGACTTCGTGCGCCAGCATGCTCAGGATTTAGAGCCAGATGTCCTCACAGATGCTCAGGCATGCCTCACCTTGTGGGAAGAATGTCTCGACAACTTAGAGAACCACGATTTTACGGCTTTGAGTTCTTGGGTGGATTGGGCGGCGAAGTATCAGCTGATTTCTCGGCTTCAGTCGCGAGGTGCTGAAGCGTCAAAGCTCAGACAATTAGATTTTGCCTATCATGATATTGCGCATGATGCAGTGGTGCAAAATCTGGAGTCTCGCGGACTGCTCAGGCGCCTCTTTAGTACAGCTAAGGTGCGGGCGGCTATGAGTCAGCCTCCGCGCGGAACGCGTGCCGAGCTCAGATCTGCATTTGTGCGTGCAGCCCAGGCCTCACGGGCGCATTGGGCGGCGGATTGGACCAGCATATCTGTGTATCCTTCGGGAGAAACTCAAGCTGTTTCAGCACAACTTCTCGATCCTTTTGGCACACAAGAAACTGCGGATTATCAGTGTGTTATGCGCACAATCTCTGGAAATGGTCGGGACAATCCGCTGCTTCCCCTAGTGTAAAAGCTAATAAAAAAGCTCCCTAGCGGGAGCTTTTTTATTAAGTGACGTCGTAGAGACTAGTTCTCCTGAGCAGCCTTCTTCAACAAAGAACCAGCAGAAAGCTTTACGCCATAACCTGCAGGAATCTCGATGGTTTCACCTGTGCGAGGGTTGCGGCCAGTGCGAGCTGCGCGGGTTACGCGAGTTGCGGAGAGAACACCAGTAAGACGCAAACCTTCGCCAGACTGAAGGGACTCTGCGAGAACTTCCTGGAATGCATTCACAGCAGCCTCTGCCTGTACCTTGGTGAGGTTGGTCTTCTGTGCAATCTTTGCTACGAGGTCAGACTTGTTGTATGCCATAGTATAAACATCCTTCTTGTAGGAGGATTCTACATAAAGTAAAACCCTAATTTCACACTCTCGATAATACTCGATGAACCGCCCGAAATCCGCTCAAAATAGCCAAAAATCCAAAAAAAGTTCGAGAATTCGGGTAAAAGTCCAGAAATGTGATAAATCTGTGTAGTTTTACGTCGAATAATGGCTGAAAACGTGAGATTAAGCCAAAAAATCAAGGCGAATCATAGCAAAATCTCTATGAAAATGACAATTTTTCTCAGGAGTGGGGAGACACGGATACTACGCGAGCGCACACACTATGTTTGCGCAATTCTCGCGTTAGATTAAATTCTTTTTACTCATCCAACTCATAGCCACCGCACCCATAGGAATGCGAATCCAATACGTCATCACTCTATAAAGCAAAGTCGCGGACAATGCTACAGCCGATGGAATGCCCACACCGCTAAAGGCTACTGTCAAGGAGGTTTCCACGCCGCCCAAGCCACCTGGTGTAGGGGCGGCGGATCCAATCGTATTGGCGACCAAGAAGATAAAGCTCGTTTCGATATAGCCCGCTGGCATGTTGAAAGCGCGAAGCGCCGCCCAAAAGCTCAGACTGAGCATTAAGGACTGGATAATGGCCCCGGCTGAAGCTACTGCCAATTTTCCCGGCTGCGTGAGCAGCAAAATGAGCTGTCGAGCAAAATTCTTTATCATGGGGACGAGCTTGTTCATAATCAATGCGCGTACAGGCGTAATCAGCATGCTCAAGGCAATAAGCAGAATGAGCATACCCAAAACGATGGCTAATGTACCGGTGGGAAGTAAACCGCTGATACCGTTATTGCCCGTAAAGAGTCCGAGCACCACCATGACGAGGAAGGTAACCACAAATTGCACAGCCACCACCGCACTCATAGCAGCTGTAGCAGCCGTGTTTTTATGGCCGGTTTTGCGCAGGAATCGTAAATTCACAAAGGCGGGACCGATGCCCGCAGGCATGCTGACGGAGGCAAAACTCTGGGCGATTTGTGAGACGAAAATGCCCACATAGTTGCGCTTATCTTTATCCATATACGTGCCCAAAATCAATGCGGAGCCTATCCAGGACGCACAGCCCGCCAGCAGACTCAGCAGCGCAAAGAGTGGATTTGCGGTGCTGACACTGTGGATAACGGTGCGCGGATTGAGCTGTGTCAAAATCACGGATAAGGCTATAACCACGAGGAAAGCGGAGATAAAGGAGCGCAGGTTAAAGCGAGATAGCGTGACTAACTCCACGTCATCCGTGTCTTCCTGCTCGCTGGCCGCTACTAACGCTGTGCGCAGATCCTTGGTCAGATTCTTATCCCACCCCTCGAGATCCTTGACGCTGGCGGGGATGAGCACATTTTGGACATAGGGTGCGATGCTAAAGAGGGTATCCGTATCCCATACCTCTTGTGCAGCTTTCACGGCGATAGGCATGCCGAGCAGTGCACTGAGCAAGGTCAGCATTTGAACGCGGTCCGCCGCAATATGAGAGGAGCTGCTGGCTATATCGCCATTTTCCCACCCACACACTATGAGTTCACCCTGTGCATTGCGTGCTAAGCAATGGGCAGAAATATTGCGATGTGTGATGCCGCGCAGATGCGCCTTTTCTAAGGAGCGCAAAACCTGAGCCGCATCCTGCGGTGTAATGCTATCGAGCTGCGCCGGCGTAATCGTCGTATTTTCGCGGATAAAGAGCACAGCCGAGTCGTTATTGTTCGCAGCCGCAAAGGGTGCCACCGCATCCAAGCCTGCATCACGTACGGCCAGCAGCATAAGCATGTGATGGTGCGTAATATCTACCACCGAGCGATCTCTGCGCAAGGAAAGACCAGAAAGCTGGACGGTTTGCCACAGCTGGCGCAGATAGTTCTCGCTATGACGTTGAGAATCTGCCACACGTACGGTGAAGTGTTCGCCAGAACGGGTGGTGAGCAGATAGCGGCGAGAATTTAAGGCTAAATCATCGTCTACGCTGAAATGGCTTAACCGTGCGGTGGTATTGCCGGAGTACACAATGCTTGCCGGCTCTAAGCCCACGGATTTTGCAGATTGCACGATATCTTCTGCCCACATGCCCACGTTCGGGGATCCGAACAGATACCGCATAATCAGACCAATCGTGCGGCCCAAAAGCAGAGAAACGGTCATACCCACAAAGGAGTTTGCGGAGACCATGATAAGAATAGCGGCCACGACAAGCAAAATATTCCAGCTCCACACCAGCGTAGAGCGCAGGCGTTTGGGGCCAGCACAAGTGAGAAATGCAGCTAAACCACTAAAAAGCTCCGGCAGTAGGAACTGCACGGTGCTGGGGGAACTCAGAGCATCGACCAAGGGCGCATAATGTGTGCTCGTAATAATCTGCGAGACGATGATGGCTATGGCTATGCCGCCCATAAATCCCAGTATGGAAATGACGGTTTGTGCCCATTCGCGCCGCATCAGCAGCTGGATAACCACGCTAAAGGTGATAACTACCATGGTTGCCTGCTGGAGAAAAGTCAGAGGAAGGGCAAAAAGCCAGTCGTTGAGTACATTGCCTACTGTATGGGCATCCGCTTCCACGCCGCGTGTTACGCCGCGCAAATATAAAGAGATTAAAGTCAGTACAACCGCAATGATGAGCGTAAGCACGGCTCCCGCCAAATCCGAAAAATCATGAGCACGCTGAGGCTGCGCATCGGAAATCACTACAGGAGGCTCAGCGGTGTTGATCGAATTCGGGTCTTCAGCGATAGCAGAGGCAGAGACAGCGTAAGAGGATTCAGCGGATGAGCCGGCCTGAAAGTTCGACCGGTTTTTAGCAGCGTTGTGCATATTCTCAGCAGACGGCTGATTCTGAGTCGAATTGTCTTCAGATGCTGGATCAACGGGTAATGTGCTCAATCCCTCCACCTCTCGATTCTGTGGAAAAGAGGCAGTGGCTGATTTTCCACTGCCTCAGACATGTTGTGTGTCGTAGATGTGTTTACTGATGAATGAAATCTACGAGCTTATCTGCGACGCCGGTGTAGGTCGATGGGGTCAAGGCTGCAAGGCGAGCGGCTGTTTCCTCATCGAAATTAATGGTGCCGATGAATTTTTCCACATCCTTAGCATTGATGGAATGGCCGCGCATGAGCTCCTTTACACGCTCGTAAGGATTATCCATGCCTTCGATGCCCTTCAATGCTTGCGCACGCATAGCCGTTTGAATTGGCTCACCCAATACTTCCCAATTATTGTCCAGCTCAGAGGCGATAACAGTCTCGTTTGGATGGATGGAGTCCAAGCCACCCGACAAGTTGTACAACGCGAGCATGCTGTAGCCAAAGGCCACACCGATATTGCGCTGCGTGGTGGAATCGGTTAAATCGCGCTGCCAACGAGACTCAACGAGGGTTGCGCTTAAGGAATCCAGCAATGCGCAGGACAGCTCGAGATTTGCTTCAGCATTTTCGAAGCGAATAGGGTTCACCTTGTGCGGCATGGTGGAAGAACCAGTAGCGCCTTTAACAGGTACCTGCGCGAAAACGCCACGAGAAATATACATCCACACATCTTGAGCAAGATTGTGAGCGATGCGATTGAAGTGGCTCATAGTGGAGTAGAGCTCCGCCTGCCAATCGTGGTTTTCAATCTGTGTGGTCAGCGGATTCCATGTCAATCCCAAACGCTGAGAAACGAAGCGGTGAGACAAGCTCGTCCAATCGACCTGTGGCAAAGCTGCCATATGCGCGCCAAAGGTGCCGGTAGCGCCGTTAATCTTTCCTAAGTATTCCTGAGCCTCAAGAGCATGAATTTGGCGAGTCAGACGATATACCCATACGGCCATTTCCTTACCCAAGGTGGTAGGTGTGGCTGGCTGTCCGTGAGTAAGGCTGAGCAGAGGAAGCGCGCTGTACTTTTCCGCAAAAGTCGTCAACTGATCGATGAGCTTGGTCGCAGCCGGGAGCCAGACATTTTCCACAGCACCCTTGACGCACAGGGCGTAAGAGAGATTGTTAATATCCTCACTGGTGCAGGCAAAATGAACCAATGGCTTTAAGCGTGTCAGCTGAGTTTCTCCCAGCACGTCAGCGGCTTTGTCGAGACGACGGTCGATATAGTATTCCACCGCCTTCACATCGTGATGAGTCACAGCTTCAATCTCAGCCAATTCCGCGATGCCTTCAGCGCCAAAATCGTTTTCGATTGCACGCAAATAATCGATTTCTTCCTGCGTAAATGGTTCTACTCCAGGAATGACAGAGCTTCCGCCGTTGCCATTTGCCAGCTCAATCATCCATTCGACTTCCACATGAATGCGAGCGCGGTTTAAGGCTGGTTCGCTTAAGAATTCCACAAGTGGAGCAGTGGCAGCCTGATAGCGGCCATCCAGAGGGCTTAATGCAATATGAGGGGTAATATCAGTCAAATTCATACTCCTATACTATGGCAAGGTGCAAATATAACGGTGCAGTATTTTTCACACAGATATTGTCAATCCCGGGTCTTACCGCTGTAATCTGCATTGGAAATACAGATTCGTATCCAGAGTGCCCGCGTTTAATTGCGCAAAATGTTTATTGTGCTCATCGAGGGCATCGCTGTGCAGATTTTGGGCGTTATCGAATGTGGCAAGATGATAATTCATGCCATGGGAGAGCTCCGTAGGGGCACTCGCGTCTGTGCCAGATACCGGCGTGTGGGCGTGTGTCTTCTGTACAGGGAGATCTTGCGAGCCTAAGCCGTCTTGACTGATATACCCTCTAATAGTCAGCCAGTGGGGGCTTTGCGGATTGTCCTGACCATCGAGATCAGAGACGATTTCTCGGTCTGTTTCTACACTCGTCACCCACGTGCGGGTGGTATCGATAGGATGATTCGCAATAGGTGAGCCTGCAGTAATAACGTGGGAAATCGTATAGGCAAGTTGCGGATCGCTAGCCAGAGAAGCGGCAATAATGCCTCCTTGGGAGTGTCCCACCAAGGTGACGGATTCCTCCGGCTGAATTCCCGCCAGGGTCATGGCTTGCACCACGGCTGTTTGGCTATCAGCGAGGGCACGGTTGCGGGCTTCGCCGGCCATCAGATTGAGATTTTGTGGCCATCCAAAGGGAGAGTCAGGTTGCCCGTCCGTGCCGGGAATGGTCACAACCCACGCGTGCGAGCCATCGGCCTGCGTGTACCGCTGAATGGCTACAGTGCCGTAGCTATTTCCGGTTTGGCCTGCGGTCAGCGTGTCCAAATTCCTCAAGCTGTCACGTATGTTTGTCACAGCAGGTAAGGGCCGCGCTACCGCTATCTCCTGCACGGACAGAGTATTTCCTTGATAGAGATTTCCGACACCGTGCGCATGAGCGGAGTATGTATCAGCAAAGGAAGATACCGAGCCATGCGGCGCAACTCCACGAGCTATGCCACGGATAACGCTTTGCTGTGCAGCGGAATGATGCGAAAGCGCCCCCGCCAGCGAAGGGTGTGCAGACTGAGTTTCTGCTGCCAAACCCCACAGCACCATAGAGGTGCCGGCCAATGCGGGATGGTGAGCCGCATACATTTCTATCAACGTGAGGAGCGCTTGCTCGGACTCCTTTTCTGCGGCAGAGTACAAATTGAGACTACGGATGACGCGGTCTGCAATCTCATACATCTGCTGCGCACACAGCAGCACGGCATTGCGATGCGCACTACAGGCGTCAGCTATGTGCTGGATGCGTTGCACATAGGGAAAGTGGTGTGCTTGTGTGGCTTGCGGGCATGCCGCCACGACGGATAGCTGATCGCTGGCATATGTGGACGTGGTTAGTAGCGCAGAAGCAGATTGCTGAAGCGCATCCGCATAGGTCAACCCCTGAGACATGAGCGCATAGAATTCCTCAGGATCATCAATGGAAGTTTTCCCTCCGAGAATGCGTGCACTGGTAAAAGCAGATGTGCTCATACGAATCGTAGCTTTTCTGAGTCTATACGTTCCCGTTCCTGCTCCAGCTGTGCCTGCAACTGCGCACACTGCGTACGAAAAAGCTCCCCGGCGTGGCCCTCCCAGTGCAGACTCAGGACGCGTGATAGGAGCAGAGATAAATCTAACGTAGCATGATAAGCCAATTGGCAAGCGCTCACGGCTGTGCGGGCTACGATCCCTTCACTTTCGGCGCAGTAGCACGCACCTGAAGTGTGGATGCCCACGGAAGTATCCATGACCGCGCGTAGGCGCTCCTGCTCAAACTCCTGAGTAGTCTGTGGATTCGGCGGATTCGACCGGCTGCGGGGAAGCAGATCATTGAGTTCCACGAGGGGAGGAGCTGCAAAGTCCTGCGCCAGCACAGGCATAGATGAGGGTGTTTCTCGTATCGTCATAGGACGATTGTGCCAAGGCATCCACGCTGCTCACCAATTTTTCCGAGCCTGTGAACGAATGTGGATAACACGCCAAAAAAGGCTCCAGCGCATACGCACCAGAGCCTTATTCTTTCACACCATCCAAAAACCCTTTACCATGGTTTCTTTGTCGTGGTTTTCGGAGCTTGCGCCTCGTAATTATTCTCCACATTCGTGTTATTGTCCAGCAAGGTTTGCATGCGCTCCTGCGTATCGGAATCTACACTCGACTCGTCCGAGTTGGAGGAGGATGACGAGGATGAAGAATCCGAGGACGAGGAGGAGGAAGCACTCGCGCTCGCAGATTGGGATGAAGTCTGATTCAAATCATCTTGAATCTGCTGCGTTAATGCCGCAGAAACCTCCTTATTATGCTGCGCAGAGCTACTTAAACTCGGCACCAGCATCCAGCTGACGGACGTCACATCCGCAAATTGCTGATCGGTTGCAATTTGCTGATCCGCTAAAGCCTGCAAATCCGGATCCGTTTGAGAGTATTCAGCGATGGAATTATTGAGCTGAGTAGTGGCGGAATTATACATTTGCGCCACAATCAGATTCATTGATAAATATAAGCCGATGAGCGTGCCGAAAACCGCCGCCACGATTAGTACAATACGCAGCGTTAAGGAACCCCTATGCAGGTCGGAGTCTCGAGGGGAGCGCGTATGTGTACTCAATTTTTGTTCAAGAGCATTCATAGTATCATCCTGACCGGTATCACAATGTGTAGAGCTTGCGCGATTGCAGTATCCATGCGGATATTTCCCATACGGCGAGGAGCGCGAAGAGGATGCTAAACGGCCAAATCAGAGACACATCGCGCGATATAGTACGCCACGTAGTCGTCATGCGATAATCCTTCGACGCGTCCACTGTCACCGCATTCGCCACGGTTTTCGTCGCATCCACGTGCACATATTGTCCGGATAATTGGTCCGCAATCTTCTTTAAATTCGACTCGTTCATTTGCGAAATACCATCTGTCTGTGTGTCTGGATCTTGCACCCAGGACTGTGCATCGGAGGTCTCTGCGGTGGAAGAAGCACTCACACCCGTAGAGGTATAAGGAATTTTCCCGCCTTCTTCCGAGCCGACGCCGATGACGACGGCATCACTGATATAGGGGCGGAGCACGGAGAAACTTTTCGCCGCCTCACCGCTGGTTTGCTCACCATCGGTTATCACGTACAGCACAATCGTGTCATTTGGATGCGCATCCTGAGCGGCCTTTAACGCCGTTGTCAGCGTATTGAGTGGTGTATCCAAGCTGGAGCCTGATGACACATTCGTCGGTTCGGTGGTCAAACCATCCGCCCAACTTTCCATCGCATGCGCATCCGGTGTCAGCGGTAGTGTCACAGCAGCCGTGGCGCCGAAACTGATGGCGGAAAACTGTGCATCCGGATATTTTTCGGTGATATCGTACACGGCATCGCGTGCAGCCTTAATGCGCGTTACCGTATCGCTGGATCCATAATTTGCATCCTCCACCGCCATGGATCCCGTCACATCCACCGCCACAAATACATCCGTCGCATTTACGGCACGCGTGGTAGAACGGGCTAGAGTGCTCGGGCCCAGCAGTATAATGCACAGCAAGACGGCCAACGCCCAGCGGCGAGACAACATCCACACTGTCATATCCGAGTTTGCACGCGTGCGCAGAAATACCACCGTATGCCACGCCATAGCACCGAGCACAAGCAATACCACGACACTGCTGATAATCCAGCCAAAAACAGGGACAAAACTCATATTATCGACGAATCCTTCCCGCTGCTGCGATAAATATCACGAAAACAAGTATGGCAAGGGCCACGATGAGCGCAGGCGCATCTATCATATTGCTGGAATCCTCATGTTGTTCCGTACTGGAGCGCGTCGATTGGATATCGCGCGTAATATCCTCCACGGTATCGTTAGAATTCAAATCCACATACACACCGCCATGGCTTTCGATGGAATTTTTCATAGCCACGGCCGTTTCAGAATTGCTGGTTTCATCCGAGCCGACGTACAGCCCATCCACATTAATATCGGCATTTTGTGCCGCATCTAAGGCCTCGTCCAAGGTAAAGGTTTGCTTTCCCGACGGCACGTTATCTGTAGCCAAAATAACGGAGGCGCTGCGAGCTTGACGAGCTGCCGAACTTTCCAACTGCGGCAGCATCATCGCGCAGGACATCAAGCCATCGCCAATTAAGGACGTGGAATTTTCCACATTTTGTGTGCCTTCTAGCCAGTCATTAATCTCTTGATATTCCTCATCGCTCATCGCATCAATGGATTCCTGCGTCTGCACACGGCTGAGCAGAGTATAAGCGTAATTGAGCTGATTATTGATGACGCTGTAATCATCTGTCAGAGGGAAAATCGTTTTGGATGTGGAATTAAAAATACTTAGTCCAATGCGCTCACCATGCAAATTCTGTGTCAATTCAGAGTATGCGGCGATAATTTGGCGATCGTAGGCTAAAGCAGAGCCGGATACGTCTAGACACAAAATGATATCGCGCGAGGAACTGCTCGAATTTTGCGGATCAATCCTGGAAGGACGCCCTACCAGTGCTATGCCTGCAGTCAAAGCAACGGCCAACGCGGCTACGGCCACCGTGCTGAGCCTTTTGTAGGTTTTCAGAAAACGTGCAGCTGTATCCGTCTGATAATCCGATTCAATATGAAACACCGTAGCAACGGACGTTTTCTTCGAGGAAAGAGATGAAGCAGACGAAGGCGTTGAAGCAGAGGAAGGCGCAGACGGTGCTGACTCAGCCGAAGCATCCTCAGCGTTCTTTTCCTCAGGTGTGCGCAGCGCAGATTCTTCGTGTTTTTTCTTTATCTGCAGATAAATATAAAAGCCAAAAAATGCTGCTGCTACCACGATAAACAGGATAAGAGCCGCCAAAGGCCACTGAAAATGGGTAGGAATAAGGACATTAAAATACGACAATTTTAGTCATCCCACCTTTCAATAAGAACCATAACCCAACGGCATGCCTGAATAACGGTTACCTGTGAGCTTTGAGCATGTGTGGCTTCATATGCGAACTCTGGAGGATATAAGCCCTCAATTGTAGAGCGCAACAGGCTAAAGCCCTGACGCGAGGTATGAGAAGTGTGAGGCGCATTGGTCAAATCCGCCAAAGTATGACTGGTCATATTCTTTCCCATACGCGAGGATGCGAACTGTCGGGCAATAGCTGCCAACTCGTGAAAAGCTGCTTGCTTGGTCATGTCGCCAGCTGTATACGCATCTTCCACGTGGGTGACGCGTTTCTTGTACGCGGCTACGGAGTCCACGGGTTGAAGTCTCGTCGCACTTTTCGCTTTTTTCGGCAAATATGCGATGACGCTTGCGATAATGCACCCTACGGCAAAAAGTAGGGCCACGCCAAGACCGATAAAAAGAGCGGTGCTACTAAAAGCAGCAGAGGGGGTATAGCTGAAAGTACCAGCTAAGGTTGTCGTAGAAATCATGAAAGTCACGAATATATCCTTAAGCCTGAGCAACGGGTGCCATGCCAGAAGACGCACGGGAAGCGGGCGATGCAAAGCCTAATCCGAAGGTTGAAGAATTATGAGCTAATGAAATGCGATGAATAAATTCATTAAACATAGACACGCTCGAATCCGAAGTAAACAGGGTAGCACCCTTCACACTTAAACGATGATGCAACTGGTCAATTGTCAACTGGCGAGAAGCCGCAACCTCATCACGGATAATCTCATTGCGCATAAAAGCAGGTACACGACGATTGCTGAAGCCTTCTCGCACTTCGGTAAAACGCGGCGAAAGATCAAAAGGATTGACCGAAGAAATATTAACCACCACTATCGGATGCGTTTGCGTCAGCACGCCCAAGGTTTCTAGGGCTTCTTTTGTCCAGGAATTATCATTCGTTACCAGGATAATCAGCGAAAACTTATCGCGAATCTGCACTGCGTATTCCAGTAAAGATTGCCAATCGCTGTCATATGGCATGTGTCGTTGCGTGATACGATCGAGCAACGCATCACACTCGCGATAACCGCCAGAAAACGGCATGCGTGTAATCGAATGCGCATCGCCCACCACAAAGTTGACATTATCACCACGCTTCAAAGACAGCATGGCAAAAAGACGCAAAGCATTCATCGATACGTCGATTTGACGCTCGCCCGACGGCGTACTACCCGTGAGCTGACGTCCAGAATCGATAAGCATCCACACATTACTGGTGGCGGAATGCTCTTTTGACGCCACAATAGGCTGACCTGCGCGCGCGCTCGCCTTCCAATCGATAGAGCGGGACTCATCGCCGATGACGTAGGGGCGTAAATCTAAAAATTCGTAACCCGAACCACGACGCTTGCTCGGGTGTTCACCCTCTACAAGTCCCATGGCTTTGCGCACTATAGGCAGGCTTAATTGAGAACCAAGCGTCTCGATTTTACGCCGAATAGTATCAGTGGATTCATAAGATGCCACAAAAAATCATTTCCTCGAATAGACGTGGACGACAAGAGACATGTCTGTGTTGACTGTATATGCTGCTGCACTAGCTGCTGTTTGTTCGGCCCGCTACTGCGGTATTTGTCGCCTGCGCTTCACAGCTGCATAGAGAGTACCGCCAACGCAAGCAGCAAAAACGCGCGGACTTTTAAGGAACAGGAACCGTAGACGTAACAGTATCGATGACCTGATCTGAGGTAATGCCATCGGCCAAAGCCTCAAAGGTCATCAAAATGCGGTGACGTAGCACATTGCGAGCATGAGACTTCACGTCTTCCGGAATGACATAATCGCGACCATTAATCAGTGCTTGTGCCTGAGCCACGCGAATCAAACTAATGGAGGCACGTGGGGAAGCGCCCAAACGCACCAGAGAAGACAGACCCTTAATAGGCTTGCTACCCATGCCACGCGTGGTAGCCACAATATCTACCACGTACTTCTTCACTTCTTCGCTGACATGAACGCTACGAGCTGCAGAACGCAAATACTTCACATCGCTTAAGGAAATAGACTGAGCCTCATTGTGCTCAAACTGCACCGTATCGCTCGGCTGATTGCTGAGCATAGACAGCATAGAAATTTCCTGAGCAGCCGTTGGATAAGTCATAACGGTTTTCATCATGAAGCGATCCATTTGCGCTTCAGGAAGATTATAGGTACCTTCCTCCTCGACAGGGTTTTGGGTTGCAATCACCATGAAAGGCTGAGGCAAGGCAATGCGCTCGCCGCCAATAGTGGTAGCGCCTTCGGCCATCGCTTCGAGCATAGCAGACTGAGTTTTTGCGCTCGAACGGTTAATTTCGTCCAGCAAGACGATATTGGCATGCACTGGACCAATCTGTGTAATCATCTTTTGCGTGGCAAAATCAAAGACCTGAGTACCCACCAAATCTGCAGGCATCAAATCAGGCGTGCACTGAACGCGCTTGAATGTGCCAGAAACACAGGAAGCCAGCAATCGTGCAGCGGTGGTCTTTGCCAATCCCGGCACGGATTCGATGAGGATATGTCCTCCCGCAATCAGCGTCAGAATCAAGGACTCGCGCAGTTCATCTTGGCCTACCAAGCCTTGAGCGAATCGATCACGCATGCGCTGCGCAAGTTGCATAGCACGCTGTGGATTTTCCGGCCTAGCTACTGGAGGTGCAGCAGGAGGCATCATATTCATAGCTGGATTGCTCACAGATGCACCACCTAAAGGAGCATTGCTCAGAGGTGTGCCAGAGCTGTTTTCAGGAGTATTTGAAAAAATCGACATACTTTTACCTTAAGGGAAATTGTTTCCCAGTACGAGTTATTGCGCTTATTGCAGAGTAATCTGCACATTATGTGTGCAGAATTTTAAGGTAATCTCCAGTTAATAGGCGTGGCGCCTTGGTCCTCTAAAGCCTGATTTGCCCGCGAAAAAGGCTTCGATCCGAAAAATCCCCGATATGCTGACAAAGGACTAGGATGAGCAGACTCGATAATGGTGGCATGCGTGAGCAGGGGTTTCAGGCTGCGCGCATTATTGCCCCATAAAATTGCTACTAAGGGTAGTGGATTTCCGGCCGTATCTGTGCGATTATTGAGCGCTACAATGGCAGCCTGAGTGATGGCCTCCCACCCCTTGTCCTGATGCGAATTCGCATGGCCAGCACGTACGGTTAACGATCGATTGAGAAGCATAACGCCCTGGTCTGCCCACGGCGTTAAATCCCCATTGCTCGGCTCGGGCACACCTAAATCGTCCACGAGCTCCTTATATATATTGATCAGACTCTTGGGGATGGGATGTACGTCCGGTGCCACCGAAAAACTCAAACCCACGGCATGACCCACCGTTGGGTACGGATCTTGACCCACAATCAGCACTTTGACAGAATTCAAGGGGTAAGTAAACGCGCGCAAAATTTGAGGAGCAGGCGGTAGTGTGCGAAAGCCGTGCGCATGCTCGGCACGCAAAAAGTCGCCCATGGCATGAATTTGTGGCTCTACGGCGGATAGTGCCTGCGCCCATGACGGATCCATAATTTCAGACAATGGTGGTAAATGATTGTGCATACATCCATGCTAATTCAAGGCTGGAAAAACGGTGACAGATGACTGGATGCTTAGTACTGTGCTCAAATGCGTGCATTGTGTGCAGCTTAGGTGATGCTCTGAGCGCTGCAGGCTCCTCTCGTGCAGGGTCTTTCGTAGAATAGAGCACAGTAATAATAAGGAGAAGTAATGGCACGCAGCAAAAATGAATATCCACGTGATGAATTCGATATGTTCACGGGACAAAATGGTGGCGCACATCGGGGTCGCAAAACCGTGATGTCTCGTCTCATGCCTTTTATTATTGCAATCGTACTTGCTGGCGCTTGTGCTTTAGGCTTCCTTACTTGGTCAAATGGCTGGCTGGGTCCAAATGGTTTAAATCTCTTCCCAACCGCGTCGACCAGTAGTAGCTCCACAGATACTACCTCGAAGGACTCTAGCTCCAGCGACAGTTCATCTTCGTCCTCTTCCTCCACGGATAGCTCGACCTCTTCACCGACGGATAGCTCTTCCGATACGAGCATCTCTTCCACAGATACTCAGAATTCGGATAATTCCACCTCAGAAGAGACACAGCAGACTCAGGTAGATAAGTCTGCATCTGTGTATGTCTTCAATGCGTCAGGTATCACCGGTTATGCAGCTCAGGAGGCTGCTACCTTGACCAACAATGGATATACGAGCGTTACGCCAACCAATGCAGGTAGTTCCAATTTGCCTTCTGTAAACACGGTGTGGTACGTCAATACGGAAGATCAGGCAACTGCACAAGATATCGCCAACCAGTTGGGCATTAGCGCAGTTCAGCAGGTATCCAGTCTCAGCCAAGGTCAGATTGCTGTAGTTTTGCTCAATTAAAGGCGTATAGCGCATGAATTTTTGAATGCTTTGGGTAGGTAAGTGTCGGCAGTATCGCTGTATTCGTGCGTATTCCGGCCTGAGCATTCTTAGGCTGAAGGCAAAACACCGGAAGTTTAATTAGCATTTTCGCGCTAGTGGGTGCTAATCTATATTTTAGACATCAAAAGTTGAGTCCAATAGACTCAGGTTTTGAAATTTGGAACTCTAGTTTCGAAAGGATACTCATGGCAAAGATTATTGCTTATGATGATGAAGCTCGCCAGGGCATGCTTGCTGGTTTGGATCAGCTTGCAGACACTGTAAAGGTTACTTTGGGACCAAAGGGACGCAACGTCGTACTCGATAAGACCTACGGTGCTCCAACAATTACCAATGATGGTGTTTCCATTGCTAAGGAAATCGATCTCGAAGACCCATACGAGCGCATCGGTGCAGAGCTGGTAAAGGAAGTTGCTAAGAAAACCGATGACGTGGCTGGTGACGGTACCACCACAGCAACGGTACTTGCTCAGGCTCTTGTACACGAAGGTTTGAAGAACGTTACCGCCGGTTCTAACCCAATTGCTCTTCGCCGTGGTATCGAAAAGGCTGCAGACGCCATCGTTAAGTCTTTGCTGGAGTCCGCTAAGGATGTAGAAACCAAGGATCAGATTGCTGCTACCGCAACAATCTCCGCAGCAGATCCTGAGGTAGGCGAGCGCATCGCAGAAGCTTTGGACAAGGTCGGCCAGGACGGCGTTGTTACTGTAGAAGACAACAACAAGTTCGGTCTGGACTTGGAGTTCACTGAGGGTATGCGCTTCGACAAGGGCTACATTTCTCCATACTTCGTCACCAATCCTGATGATCAGACTGCCGTACTCGAAGATCCATACATTCTTTTGACCTCGGGTAAGGTTTCTTCCCAGCAGGATATCGTGCACGTAGCAGAGCTCGTGATGAAGTCCGGCAAGCCATTGCTCATCATCGCAGAAGATGTGGATGGCGAAGCATTGCCAACACTCGTGCTGAACAAGATTCGCGGCACCTTCAATACAGTAGCGGTGAAGGCTCCAGGCTTCGGTGACCGTCGTAAGGCCATGCTTCAGGATATGGCTATTTTGACCGGTGCTCAGGTTGTTTCCGAAGAGGTAGGCTTGAAGCTTGATTCTATCGATGAAACGGTGCTTGGTCACGCTGCAAAGGTCATCGTTTCTAAGGATGAAACCACTATCGTTTCTGGCGCAGGTTCTGCAGACGAAGTAGCAGCACGCGTGGCTCAGATTCGTCAGGAAATCGAAGCAACGGATTCCGATTACGATCGCGAAAAGTTGCAGGAGCGCTTGGCTAAGCTCGCTGGTGGTGTAGCCGTCATCAAGGTGGGCGCAGCTACCGAAGTTGAGGCCAAGGAACGCAAGCATCGCATTGAAGATGCTGTACGCAATGCAAAGGCAGCTATCGAAGAAGGTCTCGTACCTGGTGGTGGCGTTGCTCTTATCCAGGCTGCTGCAGCTGTGGAAGGTTCCGTCAAGCTGGACGGCGATGAAGCAACCGGTGCAAGCATTGTCTTCCGTGCCGTAGAAGCTCCAATCAAGCAGATTGCATCCAACGCAGGCCTGTCCGGCGACGTAGTCATCGACAAGGTACGTTCCTTGCCTGCTGGCCATGGTTTGAACGCTGCTAGTGGCGAATACGAAGATTTGATGTCTGCTGGCGTTACCGATCCTGTGAAGGTAACCCGTTCTGCTCTGCAGAATGCAGCATCTATTGCTGGATTGTTCTTGACGACCGAAGCTGTTGTGGCAAACAAGCCAGAACCAGCTCCAGCGGCACCAGCAACTCCAGACATGGGTTACTAAAAACAAACCTTTCTCTCGTTTGACTACTCGTTAAGCGAAAGAAGTACAAAGGTTGTAATGTTCGGGGTTCTTGCCTTTACGGTAAGAACCCCGAATTGTATGTGGACGGTGTGCTATTGGATGTGCTTTTGCTGAACCATTACAGATGTCTGCAAGAGGAAACGGCAAAGTATCCTGTGCGCCGATGAGATATGTTGTGCACACTACTGTGCATCGTACTGCGCACTACTGCGCAAAAAGCTGACTTGCCTGCGTTTCAGCATCCGCATACACCTGCGCCGCTTGGGTGAGGGCCAGTTGGATAGACTGCAAACTCTGCTCGATGTGGTTTTGTGCAGCACGCCATTGCTCAATCACTACATCGAATTGACTCGCCGCGGAACCGTGCCAGCTGCCTTGAAGCTGTGTGAGATGTGCATACATGGTTGTGACTGCCGTGCGGATTTCGTCTACGGAGGCGTTGACAGCCATGCCCGCCTGCTGAATTTGCTCAGAATCTACGTGATATTGAGGCATAGAAAGTCCTTTCTCTTGGTATGTAAGAGGGTTGAGGAAAGAAGGTAGTTCTGAGTGTAATGGTGCATTGCAGGTTTTCTTGAGCGAATCCGGTCTTGTTGGCAGATGTGAATAACTCAACACAAAACCCATAGATTTCTTTCAGGTAATTCTCAGCCTCATCTGGCATTCTTATACCTATGGCAAATACTCAAGAAGCACGTTTAGTAGTTGTGGATGATGAACCTTCCATCCGCGAATTGTTATCGGCGTCTTTGCGCTTTTCCGGCTTTGATGTGGTGACAGCCTCTAACGGTACTGAGGCAATTGATGTGATTATTGACACCAACCCGGATCTCATCATTATGGACGTTATGATGCCGGATATCGACGGTTTTACAGTAACAAGCCGCATACGCCAAGAAGGTATTGAAGCTCCTGTGCTTTTCTTAACGGCTCGTGACGACACTCAAGATAAGGTCATGGGACTGACCGTAGGTGGAGATGACTATGTGACCAAGCCATTTAGCTTGGAAGAGGTTGTGGCACGCATTCGGGCGATTTTGCGCCGCACACGCGATCAGGTAGAGGACGATCCTATTATTCGCGTAGCCGATTTGGAAATTAACGAGGACTCTCACGACGTCACCCGCCATGGTGAATTGATTGACCTGAGCCCAACCGAGTACAAACTTCTGCGCTATCTTATGGATAACGAGGGGCGCGTGCTCAGCAAGGCGCAAATTCTCGATCATGTATGGCAGTACGACTGGGGTGGGGATGCAGCCATCGTGGAATCCTATATTTCCTACTTGCGTAAGAAAATCGATGGCGTGACCTATATCGATGACAATGGGGAAGAAGCAAAAGTGGTCCCTATTATTCTCACCAAGCGTGGCGTAGGCTATATGATTCGAGAGCCTCGCGATTAATTAAGAACAGGTTTCAGGCATGGCAAACACCGCTGAAAAGCCGAGCTTCCTTCGCCACCTCAAGTATAAACTCAGCGCAATTCCACTGGCATCTCGCTTGGTTGCGTTGGTTTTAATCGTGCTTGTATTGGCTAGCTCTGTACTCGTTTTCGCTTCACGTCAGCTCGTATCCTCTGCATTGTTGCAGAAAACCGATACGCAGCTGATGCGTCAGGCGACGTTGGTTATCAACAATATCGATTTATTGCAATCCGAAAATAAGGTGGATCAAGCCCCTAGTAGTCAAGGCTTGTCCGGTTCTACAACCTTAGGAAACCTTATAGGCAATGTGGCAAATGGTGCACAAAATAGCAATTCTTCAGACCAAAATCAGCGCCCGATGCCGTACTCTACGACGGGCAATCAAAATCTGGGTCCTGCAGATTATTTTGTTCAGATTCGCGATAGCAATAACGATATTTTGAGCACGCCACTGGTGCCGATTGCGCACGATGGCATCGAGTCTATTCCTACTTTGCCGGAAGAGGGCACAGCCTTAAGTTTTCCTTATAATACGCCGACTACCGTGGCAGCCACAGTAACAACCGCGGATAATATAACGCTCAATGAACGCACCTCGAAAATGGCCTATACGCCGTGGCGCGTCATAGCCATGCAATATATGAATCGTTCCACAGGCACGCAGTACGTGGTATACATTGCCTTATCCTTGTTTGATGTCAACGACACCACGCAGGCCCTGACCATGTATTTTGTTTGGGCAGCTACGGCCATCGTTATCAGTGCAGGATTGCTGGCCTTTATCGCTATTCGGCGTTCGTTGCGTCCGCTGAAATATATGGAGAAAACTGCGGCGAAAATTGCCGCTGGCGACCTGTCTCAGCGTGTGCAAACCGCGCCACCCAATACTGAAATTGGTTCTCTTTCAGCGTCTTTGAATACCATGCTTTCGCGCATTGAACGCAGCTTTAAGAAGCAAGAAGAAATTACAAATCAGATGAAACGCTTTGTTTCCGATGCTTCACACGAGTTGCGCACACCGCTAGCCGTCATTCATGGCAGCACGGAACTGTATAAAATGCAAAGAAAATCGCCGTATACAGATCCTGTGGAAAGCGCGGATATGGTGATTGAGCATATCGATAAATCTAGTTCTCGCATGTCCGCCCTGGTCGAGGATTTGCTGAGCCTTGCCCGTTTGGATGAGGGTCGCGGCATTGATTTGGCACAAACCATTCATGTCAAAACCCTGCTGGAGGATTCCGCCGAGGATTTGCACGCCTTGGATCCAGAACGAGAAATTCGTCTGGGACGTCTGAGCATGAATGCGGGCTCAATTTTGCAGTCGGTGACCGGGGAAGAATTATCGGAAAATTCGGATCCGCTCGTCTTTGTGCCCGGGCAGATTCCAGAAATCGATGCGGGTGGCGATCCGGTGCGTTTGCGTCAAGTGGTGACAAATATTATTGGCAATATTCATCGCTACACACCGCATAATTCGCCGGTGGAAGTCGGCGCCAGCGTGGTGCATGCCAGCGTAGATCCTCGCGACTTCGAAAATGCACCATCCACCTCCGAAAGTCTGTATCGATTCCTCGACATGGTTTCGCAGAATTCTCAGCGCAATGACAGTTTGGAATTCGTCATTATTCGCATCATCGATCACGGTCCGGGTATGGATGAGGAATCACGCCAGCGCATATTTGAACGCTTCTACACGGCTGACCCTTCGCGTGCACGTGAAAAGGGTGGCACAGGACTAGGTATGTCCATTGCGCAGTCGGTTATCAATGCGCATCATGGCATTATTTGCGCTACGCCAACGCCGGACGGAGGTTTGACCTTTACGGTTGTGATTCCTATTTCTCAGACCATGCTCTTTAGAACGGTGGACCCGGCAGAAGAGCACTTGCGGGAGAAGAAAACGGCGCCTGCTATCTTTGGAAAGCGCAAGCGTAATGCCTCCGATGATATGACAACCACGCAGATCGAAATTTCGCTCAACTCGAAGAAGAACACTTCACCAGAGAAATAAATGCTGCTTTGCGTTACAATATAAGACCGTTATAGTTAAAGTTGTATAGAGTAACGTAAAGGAAGAAAATGCCAAGTGGAAAAGTGCGTTGGTTCGATGCTGATAAGAAATTCGGTTTTATCAGCAGCGATGATGGCGAAGATGTATTCGTCCCAGCAATGGCTTTACCTGCTGGAGCAACGACCTTACGCAAAGGTACACGTGTAGAGTTCTCTCGCATCGAAGGCCGAAAAGGGCCTCAGGCTATGGATATTCAGGTCGTTGGACCAGCCATGTCTGTGGTGAAAGCTACGCGTCCAAAGGCAGAAGATATGGCAGCAATTGTAGAAGATGTCATTAAGCTGCTGGATTCTGCTGGGAATGCTTTGCGTCGGGGACGTTATCCTCAAGGTGCAGACGCCCAGAAACTAGCCCATGTGCTTCGCGCCGTGGCGGACAATTTTGACGTGCAGGATTAAACTGCACTTTCTCAAAGAGAGAGATATATGACTGAAACATCGCAGCACAATAGTGAATGGACACCTATGGAGGTGGAGGAATCCACCATTGTCCAAGCTCGTCAAGCATTAGCTGATATTGCTGACGATGTTCAGCATATTGGAGATTTCGTAGTAGCGCTGGAGGTTGGGGAGCATCTCGCAGACTTCCGCTTCGATTCGCAGATCAAGGGATACGAGGGCTGGCAATGGTCGGTGACGATGTATCACGATATCGATGCGCACAAGTGGACAGTTAACGAGTCTTCGCTCATTCCAACCTCTCAAGCGCTTTTAGCACCGGAATGGATTCCTTGGAAGGACAGGCTGGAGCCGTCTGATATTTCCCCAACAGATGTTTTGGGCACGCCTGAAGACGATGAACGTTTGGAACCCGGCGTACAGATCGCGGCAGACGAAGCCTCTGAGAAGTCTGATGAGGATAATGTTGCCCAGGCTCGCCATCAGTCTCAGAATGACGATAAGAGCGACAACGAGGACAGCGATACGGGCACAGAGGGGCAGACGGCAGAGGATGCTCAGAAATTCCGTAAAACCGATGCTGCTGCAGGACAAACAGAAGCAACTCAAACCTCTGAAAAGGAAGAATTCCAAGACATCGTTGAAGAATTTGAATTAGCGCGTTCGCGCGTATTGTCACCTGTTGGTCGCGCACAGGCGGCGGATCGCTGGTATTCGGGGCCTCACGGTCCAAAATCCTTGTCTACGCGTGTAGCTTCAGGTAAAACATGCCAAACCTGCGGCTTCTTTGTACAACTGCAGGGTGAGTTGGGCACTATGTTCGGTGTGTGCGCCAATAAGTGGAGTCAGGACGACGGTCGCGTGGTGTCTATGGATCACGGTTGCGGAGAGCATTCGGATATCGAGCCGCCAACTCCTTCAACCATGTGGGTACAGCCAGACCCAACGGTAAATGATGACGATGATATTATCCTCATCACCAAGCCACGCAATCCAAAACCAACGGCTGAAGAGCGCCGAATTGCGGATATCCTTGAAGACGTAGAAGATCCTGAAGATTTGACCGATTCTTCGGAAGAATCGGAGGATTCGCAGAATGCTGAGGATTCTATCGATACCGCAGATACGGCAGATTCCTCGAATGCGCCGGATCATCAGGATAATCCAGCGTCTGCAGCGGAAAAATCTAGCGAACAGGATGGCGATTATGCCACGTTAGAAGATGATGAGGCCGAAGATGCTGCTGGTGACGGGGCATCTCATAAAGAAACTTCTTCAAAAGAAGCGACTGACGAGGAAAGGTCTTCAGAAGACACAACTTCACAGGAAATTACGGCTGAACAAACTTCTATTGACCTAAGGCAAGACAACCTCAGCAGCGAGAGCACAGATGATTCAGAAGAAGATTCAGTAGCTCCATCTGCGTCAGGTACTCCTCAAAATCATTCGGAGGCAGAAGTCGCAGAGAAGGTCGAATCATCGGAATCTCTGGAGGATTCAGACACAGATACTGAAGACAAGGAAACCCCAGAAACTCAAGAGTAGTGCAACCTTCTGAACGATAACGCAATGGTGGGATGACGAAGAATATCAACATCATCCCACCATTGTATGAGTGCCACTTAATGCACAACGGTGACTGTCGTAGGACATTTTTCGAGCAATTTCTTGCTCACAGAGCCGAGAACCTGCTGCTCAAACTTGCCTAAGCCGCGAGATCCTACGATTACGCGATGTGCCTGAGGTGCTACGCTCAGCAGCCCCTTTGTAGCGGTGGCGTACATCGGCGTTGCGATGATAGAGACGCCGGCAGGCTTATGCGCCTGATCGAGGAGTCGGCTGAGTACATCCTGCGCAATGATTTCTCCTTCGTGAAGCGAAGGAATAGAGCGGGATTTCTCCATAAATTCGCCTAGGGTCTTGGTTTGCCAGCACAAGATGACATGAACGTCTCGGTGCTCAATGGCGCCAGCCTCGAGGGCAAAATTCAAGGCCCGAAGACTGTGCACAGAACCATCCACACCTACGACCACCGGAGCTGACGTATCCACAGCAAAAGAAGCGTCCGCACTGTTGACCACGCGTGGAGCAGACTCAGGCATACGCACAATGGTGACGGGGGTTTGGGCTTCGTTAATCAGTGTTTGGCTGGACGAGCCTAGGAACCATCTTGCTACGGCACCCATGGAGCGCCTGCCCACCACAATCTGATGCGCATTTTCGCCGATGTTGAGTAGCGCAGTCGTACCTGCCGAATGCATAGAAGTGAGTTTTAGTTCCGAAACGTCGAAGCCTAAACTTTCAGAAGCTGTCTGCGCCCACGCGCTGAGCTGATGATTGATGATTTTGCGCGCATGGTCCCAGTCGGCCTCGCTTATGGGTTGCGCGCCCGTATCCCACGACTGCGTCCAACCATAAATTGCATGCACTTTTTGATGTGTGATTGCAGATTCCTGCATGGCCCACTGAAGGGCAGCAAAGGATTCAGGTGTACCATCCACGCCGACGGCGAGTTCACCCAGTTCCTCTAAAACACTGTGCTGAGGAGAATCTTCGTGCGCAGTCAGAGGAAGTGGCATATTTTCAGCTAATTTTGTCATTTTTTCCTCCTTTTCTTCAGTGTACTCCCTTAGATTGTGGACTGCTACGCATTGCATTTTGCCACTAAAATAACAGAACTTGCGTCAAACTCACTCAAGTTTTTTTTGGCTCTGGGCTGGAAATCGATGAAATTCGGGCAGGATTTCAAAAACATCTGTAAAATCATACCTAGGAAAATTATTGGAGGATTTTTATGTTTGAACGTTTTACCGATAGGGCTAGGCGAGTCATCGTCCTTGCTCAGGAGGAAGCGCGCTCTCTCCAACACAATTACATTGGCACCGAACACCTTCTGCTGGGTTTAATCCGCGAGGGCGAAGGCGTTGCTGCAAAAGCGTTGGAATCCAAGGGCGTGGAGTTTGAAGCAACCAAGGCGCAAGTTGAGGAAATGATTGGCAAGGGAAGTGCCGCTCCATCCGGTCACATTCCATTTACGCCTCATGCTAAGCAAGTTCTGGAATTGTCCTTGCGCGAAGCTCTTCAATTAGGCCACAGCTACATTGGCACCGAGCATATTTTGCTGGGTTTGATCCATGAAGGCGAAGGCGTGGGTACTCAGGTACTCGTCAAGATGAACGTGGATTTGAGTGATTTGCGCACATCCGTGATCGATGCTATTCGCGATACGCATGAGTCTGATGCCAATGGCGAATTGGCAAATTCTGGAAGTGTAGCAAACAAGCAGAGCCAGACCGGTTCTGCATTGCTGGACCAGTTCGGTCGCAATCTCACTCAGCAGGCACGTGAAGGCAAGCTCGACCCAGTCATCGGACGTAGCTCGGAAATCCAGCGCGTTATGGTGGTGTTGAGCCGTCGCACCAAGAATAACCCTGTCTTGATTGGTGAACCGGGCGTAGGTAAAACGGCTGTTGTCGAAGGTTTGGCGCAAAAGGTCGTAGCCGGCGATGTGCCAGAAACCTTGCGCGATAAGCAAATTTACTCCTTGGATTTGGGTTCGATGATTGCAGGTTCGCGTTACCGCGGTGATTTCGAAGAGCGCTTAAAGAAGGTGCTGAAGGAAATCCAGACGCGCGGTGACGTAGTGCTCTTCATCGATGAAATTCATACTATCGTCGGTGCTGGCGCTGCAGATGGTGCTATGGGCGCTTCCGACATGCTCAAACCTATGCTGGCCCGTGGCGAGCTCCAGACCATTGGCGCCACGACTACCGATGAGTATCGCAAGTACATCGAGAAGGATGCGGCGCTGGAGCGTCGTTTCCAGCCAATTCAGGTCAATGAGCCAAGCATTGCGGATACCATCGAGATTTTGAAGGGTCTGCGTAAGAATTACGAAGATCATCATCGTGTCACCATTACGGATAAGGCTTTGCAAGCAGCTGCGGAACTTTCTGCACGCTACATCCAGGATCGTCATCTGCCAGATAAGGCCATCGATTTAATCGATGAAGCCGGTGCTCGCTTGCGTATTCGTCGTCTGACCGCTCCACCGGAGCTGAAGGATATGGAAAATCGCATTGCTAAGCTCAAGCAGCAAAAGGATGAGGCCATTGCTCAGCAAGACTTCGAGAAGGCTGCTTCTTTGCGCGACGAACAGGAAACGTTGGAAACGAAGCGTTCCGAGCGTGAAAAGGCGTGGCGTGAAGGTGAGTCCGACGTGTCCATGGTGGTAGATGAGGAAGTTATCGCACAGGTGATTTCTTCGACCACTGGCATCCCAGTCTTCAAGTTGACTCAGGAAGAGTCCAAGAAGTTGCTGTCCATGGAGTCTGAACTCCATAAGCGCATTATTGGACAGGATGAGGCTGTTTCTGCGCTGGCACGTTCTATCCGTCGTGCGCGCGTGGGCTTGAAGGATCCAAAACGTCCGTCTGGTTCCTTTATCTTCGCGGGGCCAACCGGTGTAGGTAAGACCGAATTGGCCAAGAGCTTGGCACAATTCCTCTTCGATGACGATGATGCGTTGATTCGTATCGATATGTCGGAATTCGGTGAAAAGTATGCCGCCTCTCGTCTCTTCGGTGCTCCTCCAGGATACGTGGGCTACGATGAGGGTGGCGAGTTGACTGAGAAGGTACGTCGTAAGCCATTCTCCGTCGTACTGTTCGATGAAATCGAAAAGGCTCATCCAGACATCTTCAATACGCTGTTGCAGGTATTGGATGATGGTCATTTAACCGATGGTCAGGGCCGCAAGGTGGACTTCAAGAACACCATCATTATTTTGACCACGAATTTGGGTACGAGCAAGATTGCTCAGACTGCAAATACCGGTTTCAATATTGGTGGCAATACGCAGACGTCGTACCAGCGTATGAAAGATCAGGTGTCTACCGAGCTTAAGAGCCAGTTCCGCCCAGAATTCCTCAACCGTTTGGATGACATTATCGTCTTCCAGCAGCTGACAGAGCCGGAAGTACGCCAAATCGTGGATTTGGATATTGCGCGCTTGAATGATCGTCTGTTCGAACGCCATATGGCTGTGGAATTGACCGATCAGGCGAAGGATCTCTTGGCCCAGAAGGGCTTCGATCCACTTCTGGGTGCACGTCCGTTGCGTCGAGTGATCCAGCGTGATATCGAGGATGCGATTTCCGAGAAGATTTTGCTCGGAGAGTTGCGTGATAACGAGCAGATTTTGGTGGATTCCGAAGGTGAAGGCATTTTGGGTGAGTTTACTTTCAGCGCCAAGCCTTTTGCACAGGCTGAGCCAGAATCCGATGAGTCTGCTTCTGACGAGGCCGATGCAGTCGCGGTTTCGAATGAAGATTCTCCATCCGAAGCGCCACGCGAGGAAACTGCAGAAGCTACGGAAAATCCTGCAGAATAAAGCAGACTAAGCTCTAAAGAGATAAAGGGAGGAAAGCCTAAGTGGGCTTTCCTCCCTTTGTGCGTTTTGCTGTTTATTTCTTACCAGCCGAGGATATTGAGGGCAATAATAAGCGCAATATATGCCACACAGGCGGCGATGAGCACATAATCTCGCCAGGTCACACGCATAACACGCCACGGCACGCGGTCAGCCGATTTATCAAAACCGCGCACATCGAGGGCGATGCTAAGCTTATCGGCATGCCGCAGAGCATTGGCAAAAGAAGGAATAATCAAGGCTTGGAGGGATCTCAAGCGTGCGGACATCGAACCGTGCGTCATCGTCCCTCCGCGTAACTCCTGCGCCATGACCAATGTTTTAAAATCCCGAGTCAGTATAGGCAAAAAGCGCAAAGATAAGGACGTCGTCAATGCCAGCTCATGTACGGGCAAGCCACGCTTTTTCAGCGGAGCGCACAGGCTTTCCACAGCATCCGTGATGCGGTTGGGTGGCAAAATGTGAAGCATCGAGGTGATGATGGTGGCGAGCAGAGCAAATCGTGTGCCGTAAATAATTGAGGCCCACACCCCCTCATCCGTAATGCGGATAAAACCCCAGCGCACAATTTGTGTACCGCTGTGCACAAAAAACATATTGAAGACCGCAATAAGGGTGATGAAAATCCAAAAACCATGCAAGGCGCGCACTAGTTGAACCGGGCGGATACGGGCCATGAGCACGAAGGCCAGCGTTGCAAGCACACCGCCCGCCAGTTGAATTGGTGTGTGCAATGCAAAGGAAGATAAAGCCGTCACCATCGTTACACAGGTGAGCACACGCGGGTCAAAACGCGAAAGGGGAGCACGCCTCTCCTGCGTATGCAGATCCTGCACATCACGCACTGTATTTGTGTGTTCCTTGGCTTCAAATTCCTCGCGGGCAAATCCGTGTGTTCCCGTCAGCACGATAGCGCGCGTGGCCAGACGCTGGATATGCTCGAGGGAATGCGTCACCATGATAATGGTCATGCCGGAGCGATGTAGCGAAGCCAGAATATGAAGGATTTTTTCGCTGGCCTGAGTATCCAGCCCGGCCGTCGGCTCGTCCACGATGAGTACATCCGGCTTCATCGCCAGCACGCCTGCAAATGCGGCGAGACGTTGCTGACCGCCCGACAGATTCCACACGGAACGGTCCAGTAGCGCAGAAATACCGAGAAATTCAGCGGTTTGTGCAACGCGTTCTTGGACTTCCTTCTGCGTTAAACCCAGATTGCGCGGCCCAAATGCGATATCTTCTCGCACGGTGGCAGCAAAGAGTTGATTTTCGGTTTTTTGTAACGCAAATCCTAATTGCTGCGCGTTCAGATGCACTTCGCCTTGCGTGGGTTTTACCGCCTGTGATAAAAGATTGAGGAGTGTGCTTTTGCCGGATCCGTTTGCACCCGTCAGTGCGATGAACTCGCCCCGAGCTACGCTGATACTTTCATTCTCGATAACCGTGGGACCATCCGCATAGTGGTAGGAGATATGCTGGGCATCGAGGACCAGCTCCGATGCAAGCGTAGAGGGTGCCAGTGAGGATACGGGAATGCCCAAGCCTTCAATGGCTGCTTGAGTGGGGAAAACGGTATTTTCTGACAGAGAGGTCTGAGCTAAAAAGTCTTTAGTAGACAGGTCTCGCGCAATTGCGCCCGCTTTCATTTCAACCACGCGTTGCCCATGCTGAACCAGAGTAGGGTGGTGGGAAATCACAATAATCGTCACGCCGCTTTTATGCGCTTTGTCCAGACTCGTGAGGATAGCCGAACGTGCGCGGGAGTCCACAAAAGCAAAAGGTTCATCCAAAATAAGAATGCGCGGATGTGCAGCCAAGGCGGAGGAAAGGCCACGCGCTGCTGCTGACCGCCGGATAAATTGTACGGATCGCAATCCTTCACGCCCAGCATGCCCGTATGCCCTAAGGCGTCATACACCGCTTGTGCGGTCTGCTCTGGCGCAAAGCCCAGATTTTCGGGTTCAAAAGCCACATCATCCTTGACCGTAGAGCCCACAATCTGATCCTCCGGATTTTGCGTTACATACGCCACCTGGCGTCGCGCCGCCACAAAGTGCGCACGGCTGACACCGCTCACATCGTCATACAAAGTATGACCTAAAATTCTCAGGCTCCCCGAGCTCGGCGCGCTAATTGCCGCCAACATCTTAGACAGCGTCGTTTTCCCACTGCCATTAGAACCCACAATTGTGAGCCATTGACCTTGAGGAATGCTCAGATTGAGGTGATGCACCGCGTCGGGCAATTGCGCATCATACGAAAAACGTACAGAGTGAAGTTCGATAGCCGGATTTGTATCCACCATGCTGACATCTTTTCTGCAGAAATATGCTCAAAATTTCAGAATTTTAGGTAATGAGATTGTAGGGAATAAGGAAAGGCAGCGTGAGAAACTACACTCGGCGATTAGATTTTTGCGAAGCGATATAGGATTTGAGCAATCCATTCATTGGCTTGTAACAGAAGGTGGTCACCACGCTATGGAGGACAGCCTTAATAATATTAAAAGGCAGCAATATCGGGATAACCATAGCCAGTACCGTACCAAAATCCGTGCCCGTGTAGAACGGCGTAATGAGAAGATTCAGCACAATAGCAGTGAACACAAAGCTGACACTGCCGGTAACCATGGAAATCAACGCACCTTGACGCGTGCGCTTTTTTGAATAAATCCACGCAGAAGGCAGACTGAACGCTAAAGTACAGGCCACCAGAATCAGACCGCCGATAGGATCCGTAAAAATATGAGGGAGGCTGCTCAGTACACCCACGATAACTGCGGCCAAAGGTCCATAAGCAAAACCAGCCAGTAGCACAACGATACCGCTGGGATCATATTTCAAAAAAGGTGCTGCAGGCATCAGTGGGATTTGAATAAAACTCAGGACGATGGCCAAGGTGCTGAAAAGCGCATAAATGGCAATGCGTTGGCTGGTCCAGTAATTATCTGTATTTTCTGTTGTTGTATTGTGGGTATGCTCCGACATACTCTTCTCCTGTTTCTTCCATCCGGACTATAACCGTTGGCCTTGGATTTCCACCAAATCAACCGCTTGTGCGGGTCGCGGGCTGTTACCGCCAGTCGAGGATTTTCGCCTCGCCCTGAAACTTACGATAATTACCCTAACACATCCACGTTCATTTGGGCAGACGCGCATAGCAATTCTTGGTGTGAGCTACATCAAAAAGCGGCGAATGTGCAGACGATCGTCTGATATTCACCGCTCGTAGGAATCACAGGGCGCGTAGCTTTAACGGATTTCGTAGATTCCGCCGTTACCCCAAGTCCATTCGCCATTGACCGGTGCAGTTTCGTCGCTTTGAGCGCCTATATGAGCGTGTAACTTATCGATGCCGAGGATGAGATGATCGCGGGTTTCTCCCAAAGAAAAATCTGGGTCGATAAAGGCGCGCATAGAACGCTCATCATCGCTGAGGAGGAAGCGAATAGGCTGCTTGTATGCAGGGAAAGGTGCCTTGGATACGGCAGTAATAGCGCTGATATACCACGATGGACTCTCCGGTGTGACGCCGCCCAATGCTTGAAGATTTTGACCACCGCGATGCGTTCGTTGCAACTGCGCGCGGGCTTCATAAGACAGCTCCAAAACGTGCTGCTGATCCTTAAAATACCCCACAACGAGCGCTGCATAGGGCACTTCGTTTTTCGGTATGCGGGCAAGGGCGCAAGCACGCTCTAAGTCGATACTCTTATCCACCCAGCTGGTGGCCAGACCCATTAAAGTGGCTGTCAAGATGAGGCGTTCGGCATAAAAACCGGCCTTTTCTAGTAGCTCCAGATTGTGTGGCTCACCGCTGAGCAGAATCACATGGGCAGCCCCTTCAAAGTCGCCGTTTTCTTTTCGGATGCGATCAAACAGTTCAGGATGGTTTTCAAGGAAGGAAAAACGAACGCCTGAAAGAAGGCTCATAGCATCGATATTTTGCATCAGCTGGCTGTGAATGCCCTCTTCGATGAGGTCCGGACTAAAGATGCGATTGGAAATGCGGACATTAATCGCATCAATTACTTGTGAATGCGTATGGCTCATACTTGCATTATAATAAATCACGGAGAAAGTCGGTTTAATCTTTCACGCACTTTGGAGGTGCCAATGATTGAAACAGCTCAAGCCTTCGGAATTGATATTGGTGGTTCTGGCATTAAGGGAGCACCAGTTGATTTGGTGAATGGCAAGTTCGCTGAGGAACGTTTGCGTATTGCAACACCAGAAAAATCCACACCTGAAGCTGTAGCAGAAGTCGTAAAGCAGATCTTGGACCACTTTGATGTGGCTGACGGCACGCCTATTGGCATCGCCTTCCCTGCACCTGTAAAGCCTGAAACCCCCGTAGAATTCATCGCAAATTTGGATCAGTCTTGGGTGGGTATCGAATTAAATTCCTTCTTAAGCGAACACACAGGCCGCACCGTGCACGTTGTCAACGATGCAGATGCTGCTGGCCTCGGTGAAGCGGAGTACGGTGCAGCGAAGGGCATCCCTGGTCTTGTCATCGCTACTACCTTGGGCACGGGCATCGGTACCGCTTTGATTATGGATGGCGTATTGGTACCAAATACAGAGCTGGGTCATATCGAGCTCGATGGTATGGATGCTGAAAAGTATGCGGCGGACTCCGCACGCTCCAATGAAGAATTGTCCTGGAAAAAGTGGGGCAAGCGCCTGACCAAGTACTACGGATTGCTTGAAAAGTACTTCAGCCCAGCTGTATTCGTTGTGGGCGGAGGCGTTTCGAAGAAGAGCGATAAGTTCTTTGAGTTCATCGAAATTAATACACCGCTCGTTCCTGCTCAATTGCTCAACGATGCTGGCATCGTAGGTGCTGCATACTACGCCTCCACGCAGCAAGAGTAAACCGAGGTCACGTGCAATTTTCGCATCGTACCGGAGATACCTCACTTAACGCCCTGTCTTTACGCTCTCAAGAGCTGAAAGCACAGGGTGTTCAGCTTTTCAATCTCAATGATTCAAACCCCACACATTTTGGACTGAGCGTGCATGGGGCTGATTATATTTACAGCGCACATCCGCGCGGCGGCGTGGAAACGCGTCGCATTCTGTCCTCATACCTCAGTGGCCGTTACGGCATAGAGATGGATGCTGAGCACCTGTATTTGCTCAACTCCACCTCGCAGGCATACGCGTGGTTGAGTATGCTGCTGTGCGATTATGGCGATCGGATTCTATATCCTCAGCCGGGCTATCCGTTGATTGAATCCATCTGTGCCTTAACGGGGGTGCAATCCGTGCCTTATCGTGTGCGTTATGACGGTTCGTGGATTATCGATTACGTCAGCATCGCCCAGCAGTTGGAAAAACATAATTACCCGGGTGCGGAGCATCCTATTAAAGCGCTGGTGCTCATCAATCCAAATAATCCGACGGCTTCCTATGTCAAAGCCGAAGAGCGTGAACGGATACTGGACTTATGCGCGCATTATGAGGTGGCCATTATCGCGGATGAAGTTTTTTACGATTTCGCCTTGGATGCCTTCGATTCGCGGGCGCGCCTCGCGGGGGAGAAGCGTGTGCTCACCTTTGCTCTCGATGGTTTTTCGAAGATGCTGGCTGCGGCTGATGTGAAGGTCGGATGGGTGTATATCAGCGGCCCAGTAGATGAGGTGCGTGAGGCGTGTAATCGTTTGGATATGATTGCCGATGATTTTTTGCCTATGTCCTCGCTCATCGAAAAAGAAATTCCCGAGCTGCTGCATCATGCAGACGCGCAAACGGCGCGCATCCGGCGCAGAACGTGCGAAAATCTAGCGTGGCTCAAGACTTACACCTCGGATACGCGCCAGACAAAGGGCTATGTGTCTGTGCTGCGGGCAGAAGGGGGTTTTAATGTGTTACTCCGTCTACCTTCCAGCTTGGAGGATGACGCTGTCGGCTTGGAATTGCTGGACAAAATTCATGCTCAAAGTGCGCCGGGGTACTTTTTCGACTTCGAATCTAGCGGTTACATGGCGGTGTCCTTATTGCCAGAACCGGAAATTTTCAGGACAATGGTTATACAAGTAATTCGCATTTTGGAGAATGAAATAGAAAAATTATGAGCCTCAAAAATATGTGGGATCGTGCGCACACTCAGGTGAACAAAGTGACCGGAAAGGTGACCCAGCGCATTGATAAGCCACATTTGACTACCTTGGAAGTCGAAGTAGCAATCGGCATTGCCATCGTGGCTGTGGTTTCTCTTTTCGCCACACATTATTTAACCACCTCCATGGCAACGGCCATTGTGGTGTGCACGCAGATTGATCGCAAGGCGGCACGCAAAGCGGGACTTCGCAGACTTGTGGGCACCATGTTTGGCGGTCTGTTTGGGCTTTTTGTCGTGTGGTTGGACGATTTTTGGGGAAATAACCCCTATGTTTTTGTCTTGCTCGCTTTTAGTGCCATTTTGATTATTGGAGCGTTATTCTATGCCTTCCAGCTGCCTTCGGCCTCTTGGAAAATTACCATGATTTCGCTGGCGCTGGTCATGCTCGTGCAATTTGGTGAAGACCGCATTGTGTACGCGCTTTTCCGTTTATTGGGCACCGTTATTGGCGTGTGTTTAAGCGTTATTATTACCACGGTGTGGGCGCATACGCATATGGCGATAGAAAAGCATTGCTCCTGGCTGGAGCGGGACAAAGATGACGACGAAATCAATGGTGGCAGTGAAAAAATAGAAGAGGGCGCAGTCGATGCCGCGGTGAGCGAGGGCACTACGTCTGAGAGTGAAACAACAGTGAGCACCACGGAAAACAAGACATCGGAAGCTGAATTCTGAGTATTTACTACATAATCGTTAATGCCTGAACAAAGCTCGCGTAAAGGCTTGGGTTATACTGGCTGAGTGCTGCAAATCGGTTGGGCACAAAAATCGAGGCTGCAAAAACGAGCATTTCATACACGGTCAATGCCACGACGACCCACAAAACAAGGTGATATCGCGAACTCTGCCGTGCCCGTGTGCCGCCCTTTTCGCGCACAACAGCCAACGCACTTAACGCCGGCGCAATGGCCGCAAACACAAAGGCCCAGGTGAAATCCACAAAATAACGCCATACGATACCGCCACTGCGCGTCACCAGAATGCACAGCAGAACGCCGAAAATTACGCCCGCAAGACTGTACAGCCAGATAAATTGTGGATGAAGTCGTTTACGTACCTGCGGCAGTAGCACGCTCAGTATGCCCAGCGCTATGAGGGGGGCGAAAATAAAGAATCCGCTGATGATGGTCTCCCTATGAATCCACGTGGAGGTGCTGATAAACGGAGACTGGATAAAGGGTGGTTGTGCGGTGAAATCAAAAGGTTGAAACAAATACGCGCCCACACCCTGGAGCGTGGACAGAGTGGTCACCCTCAAATTGCGCATATCGGCTACTGTTATTTGGTAACCCGAGCCGAAATTGAGCGCTGATCCGAAACGCCACCAGTTGTACCATAAGGCGGGAAGCACGCCAAGAATGGCGGGCACTACTGCGGCACTCAGAGCACGGCTGAGCTGCTTGAGCGGCTTTTCCCACACAAATTCAAAGAAAACAGGCGCCACTAAAATAGCCGTAAATGCAAAGGTAGGCCTACACGAAGTGGTTAACGCGATAAAGAAAGAACCTACGCCCATACGCAGGTAATTGCTGAGTGCCGGCTTTTCCGGTCGGACACCCAGCCATATAAATACACCTAAGAAGGCAACGCATAAAGCACTGGAAAAAGCCAAGGTGTACAGATTAGACACGAGCAAAAGCGAAATAAAATTCATGCCCACAAAAGCCGAAATCAGCACAAGAATCGTGTGCCCGATGCTGGTCTGCGGGAAGTAGCGTGCAATAAAACGGATAATCGACGCCATGACGAGAATCATCGCAGGAATCAAAAATACGATGACGCTTGCAAATACTGAAGGCCAGCTGCCCGTGAGCGCGTGGAAAGGTAAATACAGTACAATGCTAGGCAAAATGCCAAAATAGGAATACCAGTGATGCTGATAAAAGGCATAATCCCAGTAAATTTGCGCGCTCTGATTCAAAATCGTATTGCGCAGTTGCGGGTCGTACGGGTTACTCAGCGCATCGAAGGAGGGATCCACCGGTAAATCCAGCCACGGGTGGCCTTCGAGCAAGGCCTGCGAAGCCAAAATATAATGCCGATAACTATAAATGTAGTTATGATCCTGAGCCCATGTATCATTCGCAGCAAAGAGGCCACCGAAATAGATGGCGACTATACCTACGAGCACGAGGGGAAGCACACACGCCAGCCAGAAGACCAGCCGCTGTCTGTGCGATTGGGTGTCTAATGCGATGCGATATAGCGCAGAGCGTGGGCGGAAAAGCCAGATAAAAGCGGCAAGAGCGAGTAGCGCAAGCATGCGCGCCACGCTGATATGAAAAGGTTTACGCGCGTTCAGCGTAATCTGGCGAAGATTCGAGGTGGCTTGAACCGGGTCTTCAGTGGGGTTTCGTGTGTATTCACCGCTGACAAAGTGGATGACGATTGCGTTATTTTTCGCAATATCGGCCTGAGCATCGGCATCTAAAAACACAAACGTGCTACGGTCGCTGTACAGGGTAATCTGCTGGGAACCAATGGTAATAGGTGTGCTAAAGGATTTCACCTCAGCGTTGCTAGGGTCGAAACTCAGGGTGGTGATAGGAGTGTCCAGCGAAACGGGGATGCTCAGTGTGGCGTCAAAATCTTGGATGTAGAGGAGGGAATTAGAACGGTCGGTGCTGTCTGTGCTGGCTTCGGTGTTTGTGCTGCTCGTTTCGGTCGCGCTCGCTGTGTCCGTGTCAGTATCCGTGCCTGTGTCCGTGACGGAGTCTCCCGTTCCCCATTGCGCATGACTGAGCGTGGCCGAGCAGCTGGTCGCCACCTCACAGGAAACCGCAGAAGCGCCAGACGGCGACATCCATGTGCCCAGATTAAAAACGGCCAGTTCTAAAGTCAGGATAATAATCGCAGTACTTACTGCGAAAAACGCTGCGTTGCGGTGGGTAGAAATGTAACTTCCTATACGATTGGACACAAGACTAAGCATAAGATGAAGCGCAGAGAAAAAGCCAGACATACATCTTTCATCAATTATTCTGCATTATTCTCAAAGCGTGAGGTATTTGTGCATGTCAGAGAGGTTTGGGACAATATGAGCATGCCGCATGAAGATTCTCCAACGTTGTCAGAAGTAACAGAAATATTTCCTTGGGCCCGCACACAGGTCAATGTGGGCTTTCTTTCTGCGCGTTCGGCGGTTAAAAATCTTCGTATAGGCCAGCGCCACTTCACGGTGGGTTGGTTGCATGATCCACTTCACATGCCCAAGCATCGTACCGCTTTAGGCATCTTCTTGACGAAAAAAAATTTTGTACCCGTGGCGGTCATTGATGATCACGCGCATGTGTATGAAACGGGACGTTATGATGCCGATGTATCGGGTAGCGAGCCGCGCGTGCAGCTGGCCAGCGAAGGGCAAGGCGAAGTATATGCGTATCGTTTTTTGCGCCAAACGCTTGATCAGAAGAATTCTTCCTTACTACCCGTACAACACGGAGCCGTGGTGGCACGCAGTGAAGATGGTCAGCTCAGGTGGCTGTCTTCATGGATGGAGTCCAATCATCGCTACACTTTCGAGCAGTTGCGTTCTCCCAGCCTGAGTAAGAGTGAAACGGCCAATGTGGAGTACCGTACCGCTATGACTCTGGCGTACTTTGCCATTTACGCGCAACCCACGCTGGCTATGGATACCGTGAATGTCATCGGATTTGGCACCTCCAATATTTACCGTCGTGTGCGCAACCAGGCACCGTTAAGTGCTATACGTACGAGCGTGGACGACATCGAAAAGGCACGCAAGGCAGGGCTGAAAATTTCGGGTCTGGAAGAGTATTTCATCAATACGATGCGTGAAACGGGAGCTATGGAACGCACGCCACAGCTGGAAGCACGCCATGGTCAGGAAAATCTTGAATTGATGACCAATCCGAAGTCGCATTTGTATTATTTGCATTCTCGAAATGGTGTGGATTTTGATTCCGCGTTGAAAACCATGCGCATTGAAACGAATTTAAACCGCTTTAGTGCTATGAGTAGCGTCATCGAAAATAATTATCATTACGATTTCACACCTACCGAAGATGCCATCACGCTGGCAGACGTGGCCCGGTTAAGCGATGAATTGCTGGAAAATCCGGCTTTCGACGCGCTGAGTACCCTGGACACGAATGGGGTAGATGATCCAGACTCTATCCCTGCGTTACGCTATCCCAGCATGGGTGAGGATGCCACACAGGAAACCTCTTTCTCATCGCACTGGTTGGGACAATTTTATGCGCAGGCAAGGCGCGCACATGCACACTCGGCGGGGCCGCTGAGCTTAGACAATATTACGCACGTAAATGCCGTGTATCCTATGGTTAAAGCGGCACGTGAAACCGCATACCAGGTGGCGAAAAACACCTTCCCTTATGATTCTTCGGACGAGGTGGATAAGAATCACGGCGCCCCACACAGTCAATGGGTGTACCGCCGTGCATTAGCAAAGCTCATTACGCATTTGCGTTTGCCATTGCGTAGCGATATCGATTTTCGCGCCGATGTGCAACATTCGGGCGCTACCGTCATCGACTTTACGAGCACGGCATCCACTGTTATGCCGCTGCGACGTTTCGATACGCACAAGAGCGAATGGGTGGATATTTCTTCGACAGAACGCGCCCAAATGAGCGCACGCTACAATCTGCGTGTGGGTATTATTCTCGCCGCTTTGGCCTTTGGCGCCAGCGACAATATCCGTGAGGTTGCCGTGCGCATCGATAATTTAGATGGTTCGCAGGATATCGAAGAACGCGATCCTACGATGTATGCCTTGCTCATGCGAGCCTTAGACAAAATGGGTATGGATAGCTCCTCTGTAGTGTCCTCGGCAGCTGATGAACGCAAAACCTCCACTGGTACCGGCGCTGAGGAGAGCCTTACTGCTCCGTCTGCTCCGTCCTTCGACGGCGAGCAGGGCAGTGATTCCGCGCCATCTGCTGCTGCGCAATCCCCAGTTTCACAGGCGAGGAGCCCGCGCGGTACAAACAACTCCGGTGAAGCTACCAACGACAATGATACCTTTATGGATATCATGAAGTCTGCGAATTTCAGTCAAGACCAGCTGGACGCATTCCATTCGTATAATGCACAGCCTACGGATGAGGAAGTGAACGCCTTATTTGATGAGGTCACACGCGAGGATAGTGAGGCAGATTTTGATCCTGCATCGGCTTCCGGTGCGCAGCCGCGTGTCAGCGTCATGTCGGGACCTGGATCGGATCCTTTGGAACTCATCCGACGTACAGCGCTCAACAACACCGTGGCAGCCGTGATTTTTGAACGCCAGAAATTCCTGGAATTACTGAAAAAACAAGGGTTGGAAGATCCATACTCCTTCTACACAGCCTTCCAAGGCAATGCGATTGATGCAGATGCTGAGGGTATTTTGCATCCACTACAGACGAGCATGGATTTGCGCGATGCATACTTCACACCAGAGGCTGCCCTAGATGAGCCGGAAAGTTCGCACGCCACTTTCAGCGGAATCACCGCATCTACGCTAAAGAGCACACAAGCGCGTGATTTGTCCATTCAACGCTCCGATGTGCTGGAAAGGGCGCAGGAAGATATTTCGTACCTCGCCACGGCCGAAGAGTTGAGCGTGCCTGAACGTGCGCAGAAAATCGCGGCGTACATCGATAATCTCAATGATCCCGAGCTCAACAATTACAAGGATACCTATATCCGCAACGTCATCGACGGTATGCCGATAGACCGCGCTCGCTTTACGCTGGCGCAAGAACTGGAGGAGGCGCGCAATAAATCGCGCGAGACCTTTGTCTCGGGCAATCCACAAGAGGCGCTGTCCATGATTGAGGAACGCTTAGAAAACCTCGACAGCGTTTTCAAAGCCTCCGGGCGTGTGCCTCGCTACTTCAATTCCTACGCCGAACGCGTGGTGTATAACCAGCTCTTTGCGTCTTCAGAGGAGAAAGTGGTGCTCGTGCCGGACAACCTCTTCCAAACGCATATGGAAATGGCGGAGGTTTACTCCCATTTGGGGCAGCGTGAGGCTGCCATGCGTCATCTGAACACGGCCGTCTCTTATGCGCCGGCATATCCGTTGCCACATATTTTGCTGGCCGTTATGTTGGCCGAGAGTCAAGATTGGGAATCCTCCTTTGCGGCCGCGAGCAATGCTTTGCGTGTGGCTTTGGACAAGGATGATGCTGCATTTGCATACTATCGCATGGCTTTTGCCGCCTGGATGCAAGATAATTTCGAAATTGCAGCAGCCTGCTACATTATGAGCATTCGCATCGGGGAGCAGACCATCCCACACGCCCGCTACGAGCTGGAGGAGCTGTGGGATAGAGCGCGTTCGCAGGACATCGATTTGCCGTCCACCTTCGATGAGGCAACCGATGCTTTGACCTATTTCGACATTGATTTCTGGCCTTTTACGCCGGCGGCCGTGTCGATGAATGTGAGCGCACCCCTTGTCGTGGATAACAACCAATTCGTGGCAGGCCGCACCTTAGCTGCGGCGGCTGCACGCATTAAATCTGCCGAGCAGTCTATGTTTGAAGACTCTACTGATTTTGACAATATCGTTGAACTCCAATTCTTGAGGTCGCTCAATGCCTAATATTCAAGATAGTTTTAACTTCGATACCGATAACTCCTCTGCGGAGGAAATTTCGAGGGCTACCGACAGCGCGCCGAGTGTGCGTGAACTGCCGTGGTGGGATGCGCTCGAATACACCGATGCCAGCGCACTGTCCCTAAATGCTGCCGATGTAGCAGAGCTTGCCGCCGAAGATGCGGCGCGGGCCTGGGCAAAGGTGGCGGCATGGGTAGAATCCGATCAAATTGCCTACTATATCAACGATGCACCACAGTCCTCTGACGCTGCCTATGATGCGCGCATGGAATTCCTCAAACGGTTGGAGGTCCAGTTCCCCTTCTTGGATACGGAGCAAAGTCCAACCCATCGTGTGGGCGGGAATTTTTCACAGGACTTCGCCTCGGTGCAGCATCCTTCGCGCATGTTCAGTTTGGACGATGTGTTTAGCATTGGTCAGTTGGAAAGCTGGTATGAAGGCGTTAAAAAACAGCTAGAACTGGCGTCTCACGAGGAATTGCCGATGACCTGCGAGGTAAAAATCGATGGTCTTGCGCTCAATCTTATTTACCGCCATGGCGTGCTCGAGCAGGGATTGACGCGCGGCGATGGCGTGGTAGGTGAGGATATCACCGCCAATGTGCGCACGATTTCCAATATTCCACAAAATCTGGGGGGCGATGCTGAGGATATTCCTGAAATGGTGGAAATTCGCGGCGAAGTTTTTATGCGTTTCGACGATTTTGAAGAGCTCAATCGCGAAAATGAGCGCCATGGGCGTCCGCTGTTTGCAAATCCTCGCAATGCCGCAGCCGGCTCTTTGCGCCAAAAGGATCCGGCTATAACTGCGCGCCGCAGACTGTGTTTTTATGCGCATGGTTTAGGCATTTTGCAATGGCCGGAGAATTCCACACATCATGCCACGGTGGAGAGCCAAGATGAGGCTTACGAGCTGTATACCACGTGGAATATTCCTGTGTCTTCTCACAATCGACTTGTGCGTTCTTTCCGCGAAATTACGGACATGATCGATTATTACGAGGAGCATCGCTACGATATTGAGCATGCCTTGGATGGCATCGTGGTCAAGGTGGATGAGCGTAGGTTGCAAGAGCAGCTGGGTGCCACGTCGAGAGCACCGCGTTGGGCAATTGCCTACAAATACCCGCCAGAAGAGGTCAATACGGAGCTGCTCGATATTACGGTTCAAGTGGGGCGTACGGGACGTGTAACCCCTGTGGCGCAGTTAAAACCCGTGCGTGTGGCAGGTTCTACCATTTCTCGTGCCACCTTGCATAATCCGTCCGAGGTGGAATTCAAAGGTGTCAAAATTGGCGATATCGTGGTGGTGCGCAAGGCGGGAGATGTAATTCCGGAAATTGTGGGACCTGTGCTCTCCGCCCGGAAGGGGCGCGACGACCAGTTGCATGACTTTGTCATGCCGACGGTGTGCCCAAGCTGTGGCACGCCTATTGCGCCAGAAAAAGAGGGGGATAAGGATATCCGCTGCCCAAATGCCGAATCCTGCCCTGCTCAGCTGACACAGCGCATTATTAAATTGGCAGGGCGTGAGGCCTTTGACATCGATTTTTTGGGTGATCAGATTGCTGCGGCTTTGGCAAATCCAGAATTGGATAGACCTGCTACGGTGGATATTTATGCCCCGGAATTATCTAAAATCGAGCTCGTAGAAGATGAGGAATTGGACGCATATGTGCCACCCGAAGGTCTGACTCTTCCGCCAGAGCAAACGCCGGTCGTGCAAAGCCTCGCAGATATTTTCTCTTTGACGGCAGAAAAACTGCGCGCTGTGCGCGTATGGCGTGAAATACCGGTAGTGCGCATTACGCGGTATACCGATCCAGACACGGGCAAAAAGCGTACTCAGCGCAAAACGATTGGCGGATCCGGCGTGTGGCATCAGGTGCCAATTTTCTACAATGCACCTAAAAAAGGCCAAGAAGCTGAACCGGCTCGCGCCACCTTGGCTATTCTCGATCAGCTCAGTCATGCCTCTGAAGTGGATATGTGGAGGGTACTAGTGGCCTTGTCGATTCGTCACATAGGCGGTCCGAATGCGCGCAATTTAGCGGAGCATTATCCTTCTTTGCCATCTTTTGCTGGAGTGTCGAGAGAAGAACTGGTAAACATTGAAGGCGTGGGTGAAACCCTAGCCGATTCCGTATATTCGTGGATGTCGCAGCTGGGCAATACTGCCGATTGGCGAGGCAGGATTTTGCAGGCGTGGATGGACGCGGGCGTTGGTATGCGCACGCAGGAGAAGGAACAGCTCGATCAGACATTGGCAGGCTTAACCATTGTGGTGACGGGTTCCTTGGAGGGCTACACTCGCGAAAGCATCAAAGAAACCATTGTTGCGCATGGTGGCAAGGCCTCCGGATCGGTAAGTGGCAAGACGTCCTACGTTGTAGTTGGCAATGAGCCGGGAGCTTCGAAGGTGACGAAGGCGGAAAGCCTGGGCATCGCGATGATTAATGCAGACCAGTTTGCGCAGCTTTTAGACACGGGACAGATTGAGGAATGACGGAAGAACGCATAGCTCGCGATATTTATGCTCGATTAACAGGTGTTATTGATCCAGAATTGGGTAAATCTATTACTCAATTAGGCATGGTGACGGGCGTAAAAGTTGAAAATCTGCACGACGACACATTTCTCGTTCATATCGATATCGAACTGACGGTGCCGCAGTGTCCGCTGTCCCAGGTGATTCGTGAGCGTATCGAACAGGCCGTGTCCACATACCCGGATGCCACGCTGGAATTAGAGCTGGCCGTGGGGTCGATGGATGAGAAGAAACTGGGGGGCCTCGTGGCGCAGCTCAAGGCAGAGCGTCGTGAAAACCCGTTCCACAAGCCCGGCGTAAAAACGCGCATTTTTGCCGTAGCTTCCGGCAAGGGCGGCGTGGGCAAATCCAGCGTGACGGCAAATTTGGCGGCAACGTTTGCGGCTGAAGGTTACGATACGGCCGTCATCGATGCGGATATTTATGGTTTTTCTATGCCAAAACTCATGGGCGCATCACAGTCTCCTACAAATCTCAATGGCATGCTCATGCCTGTGGAAGCTTGGGGTACTAAGCTCATGTCGATTGGCATGTTTGCGGGCTCCGATAAGGCCATTTTGTGGCGTGGTCCGCGCTTGCAGCGTTCTCTCGAGCAGTTCCTCTCCGATGTGTGGTGGGGAGAGCCGGATGTGCTGCTCATCGATATGGCTCCGGGCACGGGAGATATGGCGATTTCTGTGGCGCAGGCTTTGCCAAATGCGGAACTCATCGTTGTCACCACGCCTCAACCGTCGGCATCAGACATCGCTGTGCGCGCTGGGTTGGTCGCCCTGCAAGTGCCTATGGATGTGGCTGGTGTGGTAGAAAACATGTCGTGGTACGACCATGCGGGCGAAAGACTGCGCATTTTTGGCGAGGGCGGAGGCCAGCGTGTGGCGGACCAGCTCTCTGAGCAGCTTCACGAAAAGCTTGGTCATGATGTGCCTTTGATGGCGCACATACCTTTGGAACCGCCTATACGTGAGGTTGCCGAGGCCGGCAGGCCAGCCGTGCTGGATGCAGATGGGAAACTTGCGGATTCTGAGCTTGCGCGCACCTTTAGTTCTATCGTGCACGCACTCATGTCCGCAAAACCACACACTACAGCGCCAAGCAGCACAGCTGAGTAATACGATGGCAGATTATATCGCAGGGTGGCAAGAGCATCCAGGAAACGCTACAGTTTACGACATGGCGCATGTCGCACCACTCAAGACTCCAGAAACTGCAGTGCACAAGGGTTGTCGACTTTTCGCGCTCGGTTCTTCGGTGACCTGGGGTTATGCCTCGGGTGGTCAGGCGGTAGGAGAGTACCTCGCTCAACGATTCGGGTGGAGTCTGACGAAGGATGCCGTGAACGGTACCTGCATAGCAAGCAAAGATCCACAATCTTATCTTCATCGTCTCCAGCAGCATTCTCACAGCACGGATCAGCCAGATCTTTTCCTCGTGCAATTATCCACGAATGATGCGCATCAGGGTTTTTCGCCAGAAGAAACAACTCACGCGCTCGCACTTATCCTGGATTATATAGCTCAAGAATGGGCTGTGCCGGTGTATGTGTACACTTCCACACGATTTGACAGCGAAGCATACGATCGTATGGTCGAAGCTGCCCGTGGCTTGGCACAACAGCGTACCGATGTAACGATAATCGATTTATGGCACAATAAAACATTGAATGCGGCCACGGATGCGGACAAGTCTTTGTACATGATGGATAGCATTCATCCCACGCGCGCAGGATACGCGAGATGGTGGGGGCCAGAAATGGAAAAGGCTTTTCTTCGCTCACATTCTGCAAAGAAAAGCCTATTGGCATAGAAAACAGGCGTGTGCCTGCCTAGTTCGCACTCATAAACTGCTGAATTTTCAGCAATACAGACATCGCCGCAATTTCACTGACTTCATGCCCAGCACCTTCGACGGACATAAGCTCCGCATGAGGGAAGGTTTGCGCCGCTGCTTCGCTATAACTTACCGGCACCATATCATCCGCAGTGCCGTGAATAATCAGCACATTGCCGGAGTATGCCCGTTGGGCCGCAGATACATCGGTATTTAACGCAGAGGCGATATATGCTTTGCTGACACTTTGCCCTTGGTAGCTAACAATATCCGGTAATTGCTCAGCATCCGTGTATCCCAGCTGCTCCATATCACTTCTGACCACATCAGGCACATTAAAGGCAGGTGCCAACAAAACCATAGCCTTCACATCCGCTGGTCGCTCCGCCGCCACCAGTGAACTAATCAAGCCACCATGACTAACGCCGCCCAAATACACATGATTCGTATCCACAAACGACTGAGACCTCCAGTAACTGAGCACGGCATTCAAATCCGCCTTTTCCGTATCCAGAGTCATATTCATCATGTCGGTATCGCCACTGCGCGTGGTCGTCGAACCGCCATAAAAATCGAAGGAATACACCATGTACCCCTGCGTTGCTACCTGCTGAGCCACAGGATTCAAGACATCGGAATTCATGTTTAAACCCGGAGACAGGATAACTAAGGGTAGCTGTAAGGATTCATAATTTGAAGGTGCTACAAAAGTGCCGTACAGATCCATATCATCATGGTTGACATGCAGTTCTTTGGTAATCACATTGGATTTATCGGCTTTGAGTAGCTGTGTCGTTTTGCTGATCTGCTGACCCGTGTTTTTACTGAAAATATCTGGGAACAGTGTGGTAATTGCAAAATACCCGCCTGCGGCAACTGCAACTAGAGCAAGCAGAAGAATAATAAATGTGCGAATTTTCTTAGCCATATCAGTCTCCATTATAAAAGAAAGCCTTCTGTGGAACAATGTTTGACCACAGAAGGCTTACTTATGTCTAGAATTTCAGACTTAAATATGGAAGTACAGCTGATACTCCAAAGGCGTTGGCTGCAAGCGAGCAGCATCGATTTCCTGCTTCTTCAAATCGATCCATGTTTCGATCAAATCTTCCGTGAAGACGTTGCCCGCGGTGAGGAAGTCATGATCTTCTTCCAAAGCCTTCAAAGCTTCATCGAGGGAAGCAGGCACGGTCTTAATGCCCACCATCTCTTCTGGAGGAAGCTCGTACAAATCCTTATCCACTGGCGCAGGTGGCTCGATGCGGTTCAAAATACCGTCCAAACCAGCCATGAGCTGAGCGGAGAAGGCCAAGAATGGGTTGGAGCTTGGATCTGGAGCGCGGAACTCGATGCGCTTTGCTGCAGGAGATGTACCTGCCAGAGGAATGCGGATAGCTGCAGAGCGGTTGCGAGCCGAGTACACCAAGTTGATTGGAGCCTCATAGCCTGGAACCAAGCGCTTGTAAGAGTTCAGAGATGGGTTGGTGAAAGCCAAAACAGCATCAGCGTGCTTGATCAAACCGCCGATGTACCAGCGTGCCAAATCGGACAAACCGCCATAACCGTTCTCATCGTAGAACAATGGCTTACCATCCTTCCACAAGGACTGATGGCAGTGCATACCCGTACCGTTGTCGTCTGCAATTGGTTTTGGCATAAAGGTTGCAGCCTTGCCCATCTGAGCGGCGGTGTTGTGTACCACGTACTTGAACTTCATCAAGTCATCACCCGCGTGCATCAAGGTGTTGTAACGGTAGTTAATTTCCTGCTGACCTGCGCCACCTACTTCGTGGTGAGAACGCTCCAGTGTCAAACCTACCTTCTGCAGGTTGTACACCATCTCGTCGCGCAAATCTGCGGACTGATCCAGAGGTGGCACTGGGAAGTAGCCACGCTTTGGTTGATTCTTGAAACCAATGTTTGGTGTGCCATCCAGATTTGTTTGAGCGCCAGAATTCCAGCCCGCCTCATCCGAATCTACCTCATAGAAAGAGGTGCGCATGGAGTTTTCGAAACGTACCTTATCAAAGACGAAGAACTCAGCTTCTGGTGCGAAAGAAGCCGTATCAGCAATGCCAGTGGACTTCAAATACGCCTCCGCCTTAGCGGCCACCTGGCGAGGATCGCGAGAATAAGCCTCATCGGTAATTGGATCCACGATAGAGAATGCCACATTCAAGGTCTTATGCTTGCGGAAAGGATCTACATAAGCGGTGGATACATCCGGGATTAGCTTCATATCAGATTCGTTAATTGCCTGGAATCCCTGCACAGAGGAGCCATCAAAAGGCAGGCCATCTGTAAATGCGTTATCCAAGAATTCGTCAACTGGCACATTAAAGTGCTGCTGTACGCCGATTAAATCCGTGAATCGTACTGAAACGTATTCGATGCCCTCGGTGTTGATGAGAGCTTCTACATCTTCCTTTGTAGAAAGAGCCATAAGACCATACCTTCTTTGTGCTGAAATATTCATTGGTTTGAATACTTATCTATTCTAAAGGAGGGCATTACCTAAAAAGAACGTTTAGGTTACAACTATGTAACAAGCTTCTTCATTAATTCTTAAATATTTTATAGAACAGGGTAGGGCAGTGCCGCCTTTGCATGCTGTGTGCGAGTATAAAAAAGTCGGTGATTGCACAAACAATCACCGACGAAAAGTAGTTACAGCCTTATTAACGATTTTAAAGACTTTAACGACCGCGCATAGCACGACGGCTTTGATGCTGAGCTGCGCGCGGATCGATGCCTGCAGGCATACCGATGCCGCCCATACGCTCCAGCGTGCGCAAACGACCATTCAAATGATTCAACTCATCACTAGTCAGTGGGTGCTTGTAACGCTTACGCATTTCACGGCTCAGCTTTGTCAAAGGCACCTGACCTTCTTCATCGCCTGTGTTAATCGTGATAATGCGGATTTCAGAGCCCTGAGTAACGCGACGAATCTTCGCTTTCTCTGCCTCGATAGCCTTAGCCACGCGCTTGGTAGGTCCCTCGGATACCAAGTACACACCATACAAGCTGGTGCCGCGCCAAATCATGTCTTTCGTGCGAGGATCCACCCATACTGGCTGCTCGGAGAAGGTATACACGCGCTTGCTTAGGGATTGCAACACAGCACCCGCAGCGCCAGGATTACCTTGGATACGGCGATACCCCACGGTTTCGCTGCGGCGAGAGAGCACGAAGGTGGCGGCCAGCAGGCCCACCATGAAGGCGAGGATGACGACCATAATCCACGTAAACCAGCCGATGTTAAATGGCAAAGCCAGCAGAATAATCAGCACAAAAGGTACGACAAAAGCGCCGATCAGCCACCACGTTACCTGAGGATCATCTTGACGGGTAAAATCATACAGTTGCTTCATTTGACGCAACATATTATTGCGCCTTGGCTTTGTTTCTTCTGCCATAGCTTGACTATTTCTCCTCCGTGGAAAACAGTGACGTCATATACGTCCCAAATCTTTTAGCCATCATACTGTATCGAGACGAAAAAGGCACTTTTGTGCTTGCTTTCACACAGTTTATTTGTTTGAGAGTGCTATTTTAATCAGGACACAAAAGTGCTAGCACATCCCTCCAAAGGAATCTGCTAGCACGGTGCGGTATGCGGTTATTTAGCGCACATTCAGTGGTCGACCATCTGCCTTGAGTAGGCTTTCACCCAAGGTTTCGCTCAAGGTAGGGTGAGCAAATAATGCCTGAGCAGCATCGCTGAGTGGAATGCGATTTTGGATAATTTCACGGGCCGCCCCCGCGATTTCCGAGGCCTGTGGGCCAGCCATGTGCACGCCGATGACCAGACGCTTAGCCTCGCCTTCCTCAGACTTTTCGTCAGATTTTCCCTCATCCTTGCGAGCCAGCGCGGAAACGACAACCGTCGTACCATTCGAGCCCAGCATAGCCACGCGAGGATTGGACAGCTGTGGCACCACTGTTTCTTCTACGCCCTCGAAACCTGCGTCCTCGGCTGCCTTGGTGGTGTATCCGATAGACACGGCATCAATCATGCCGTATACCACCTGCGGAATGGTCATAGGGTCGACTGGTTTTGCAGGCTTCCCAGCTATGGTTTGCGAAACAGTCAAGGCCTGTTCAAAAGCCTCATGGGCCAGTAAATGACCATCGGTAATATCACCCACAGCCCACACATTGTCCAAATTAGTGCGGCCATAAGCATCGGTGACCACGAATCCGCGATTATTGAGCTCCACACCGGATGTTTCAAACCACGGTGCAGTCGTATGAGGAGAACGCCCAATAGCGGCGAGCACGAAATCAGCAGGAATGGATTTTTCGGTAACCTCCCCATTCTTTGGATTGGTAACACTGTACGTCACTTCTCCCTCGGCTGCGGAAATAATAGAGCTGTGCGTTTCAAAATTCACGCCATTGCGCTTCATCGTGCGCATCACTGTGGAGCTGACATGCGCATCCCAACGAGACAAAGGCACGTCTTTACGAAGCAAAACCGTCACCTTCGTACCGAGCGCATTCCAGAAAGTGGCGAATTCTAAGGCAATAGCACCTGCGCCCACAATAACGACGTTCTCCGGATACGTGTCGATATCCAGAGCCTCATCCGAGGACAGTACGGGAACTTTCCGGGCGGCAATGGCATCGCGCACTTCATCCTGGGTACCTGAGAAGAATGCTAGCTGGGGAAGTGGGGTAGCGTGAGAACCCGTGGCGAGCACAATATGCTCTGCAGTGAGCTCTCGTGTGGTGTCCCCATCGGTGACCTTGACCTTGTGAGCTTCTACAAGACTGCCCTCACCATGGATCACATCCACTGTACGCGCCTTCAGCAGCTGGGACAGGCCTTTTACCACGCCTGAAACCGTTTTATCCTTTGCTTCCTTGAGCTTTGGCATGTCTATGGCATTCACCGAAACATCCAAGCCCCACACACTCGCGCGGTGCGCATCGTGCAGTGTATGCGCCGCGGTGAGATAGGCTTTTGTTGGTATGCAACCACGGTTCAAGCAGGTGCCGCCCACGACGTCACGCATCTCGATGACAGCGGTATTGAGTCCTAAATCGCTTGCGCGCAAAGCTGTGGCATATCCGCCAGGACCAGAGCCGATAACAATCACATCATAATCAAAAGTCATACCTCAATTTTACGTGCTCAGCCCATGAAAATGCGGTTGGCTAGCGCAGAGCGCAAAGCAGTGAAATGGGAATAAATATCCCACACACAGAATTAATAATTGTTTACATTATTTGAAGACAGAATTATAGAGATGTCTTCTGCGTACACATATATACACAAAAACCCGCAATACTTCTTCATATTGCGGGTTTAATTGTTTGTTCTTTACTTGCGTACGATGTATGGCTTACTTTGGCCATTCGCCATGCTTGCTTGTACGTGGCTTTGGCAAACGCCAGCGACGCACCTGCATGGCACGACTCCACGCGTAATAACCCGAGCGCATACCGCGAGCCACAGAACGTTCCCCGAATTTCTCAATCAGCTTCTTCTTTAAACCGCGCCACATAATCCAACTGTCGATAATAATGGCAAACAGATAGACATACATGCCCACGAGGATGTAAAGAGAAAGACGTGGAGCCAAGTAGCTAGCGGCCACTGCCACCAAGAGCAATACGACCACGACAATCATGAAATACTCGCCTAAATTATGCCGTGCATCCACATAATCGCGGATGTAGACGCGCCAAGGGAGCTGCTCACTGCGAGGCATCTTGCGCAAATCGCCACTGCGCATGGCCTCATACTCTGTATTTTCGCGCTCGCGTCGGCGGGCTGTTTCAGCCTTGCGCTGAGCCTTGCGATCCTTAGGAGCCAAAGGGGTTAAACGTGCATTTTCTGCGTCACGGCGCTTGGGGGTTGGGCGACCTTTGCCCACAGAAGCGCCTTCGCGTGTTTCTTCCGTGCTATCTGATGACTGGTCAGACTTCTCTGAACGATTAAATGGGTTCCACTTCATTCTTTAAGGTTATGTAAAAGTATCGACTCTCTGCATTAAAGTCATAATTAATACGTATTACCGCAGGAATGAGGAAGGGAGCTCATGGTCCAGCTATCAGTTGAGGAGATTCGTTCTCGAGTAGAGTCCGATTGGAATCGCGTCGTCGATGTCCTGTCGCAGAAAATTGCTTTAGGTGCCGTCTCTGCTAAGGGCATTACGGGCGATCATATGAAGGCGTCGGCTCAGTTCGTGGCAGAAGAGATGCGTGCGCAAGGCGTGGATGCGCGTGTGGTGCAGTCCACGAATCCAGATGGAAGCGCCGGTGCATGGGAGGTTATCGGTTCTAAGATTGTCGATCCACAGGCTCCCACCGTTTTGCTTTATGCGCACCATGATGTGCAGCCGGTGCCGGATGAGAGCCAGTGGGAAACTCCAGCATTCACGGCCACGGTAAAGGATGATCGTCTGTACGGTCGTGGCGCTGCGGATGATGGTGGCGGCATTGCTATTCATTCCGGTGCTTTGCACGCGTTGGGGGAAGATTTGGGCGTCAATATTCGTATCTTCATCGAGGGTGAAGAGGAAATGGGCTCTCCAAGCTTTATTCCTTTTATCGAGAAGCACAAGGATGAGTTCGAATCCGACATTATTATTGTGGCAGATTCCGGTAACTGGTCCGATACAACTCCAAGCTTGACTACCTCCTTGCGCGGTAATACCGATATGGATGTGGAAGTTCGCGTGTTGGGACATCCTGTGCACTCTGGTCAGTTCGGCGGTCCAATTTTGGATGCCAACACCTTGTCAGCCCTGCTGATCGCATCCATGTACGACGAAAATGGCGACTTGGCCGTTGAAGGCGTGGATAGTGAAGAGCCAATTGGCGGTTTGCAGCGCGATATGGATGAGGCCACTGTACGCCGCGATGCGGCGGTGGTGGAGAGCTACTCCTTTGCTGGTACAGGATCGCTGGCTTCCCGTTTGTGGACTAAGCCAAGCGTCAGCGTTATCGGTTTCGATGCACACCCGGTCGAAGGCTCCTTTAATGTGATTGCGGACAGTGCACGTTTCCGTCTGTCCTTACGCACGTCGCCTCATCAGAATCCTGCTGAGGCGCAGAAGGCACTTGCAGACTTCCTCGTAGCACATGCACCATTTGGCGCAGAGGTGAAAGTCACGTTGGGTGAGAACGGCCAAGGCTGGGCCATGGATCCCGACTCTACGGCTGTACACGTTGCCGAAAAAGCTATGGCAGATGCCTTTGAAACGCAGCCGATTAATAAGGGTGAGGGCGGATCTATTCCATTCATTCCTGAGTTGCAGCGCATTTTCCCATCTGCTCAGGTTTTGGTCACCGGTCCGGAAGATCCAAAGGCCAATGCCCATTCGCCAAACGAGTCCATCAGTTTGTCTGCATTGAAGAACAATGTCATTGCAGAGGCCTTGATGCTTCAGTCTTTGGCTCAGCAAGCAAAGTAGACTCAGTAGTTACCGTAATGTAGCAGTTGCTGGCATTGCGCGCGGTTGGCAGGTTCGAAACTTGGCATGTGCGAAACTGTGCATTAAGTCTTAAGAATGTGTATGGAATTCGCGCGCGTCGCAGGTCTGGACCCAAATAAAACGGACAAAAACAAAACGCTGGTGTGAATATCATGTGCGATATTCACACCAGTTTGTATACTCAGCATATGACACGGGTGCTGTGCTCGCGCAGAAGAGTGAGTAGAGCTGAGATACGGATTTTTATAAATCCTGACCGATTGAACGTATACCGGGTAATGCCGGCGCACGGACGTCATTCAACCCGTGCCTCACGTACATCACGGGGATGTACTGATGACCATCAGATCATAGGAGGCACTTATGAACTCTTCTTCAACTGTTTCAGTTTCTGCTCCAGCCACACGTAGCCTGAAATGGCGCGTTGTAGATATCACAGTGGCAAGCGTTATCGCTGTAGCAAGCTCTCTTATTTATTGGCTTTTCGCCGTGGCCTATGGACCATTGTCCTTCTTGGACGCCATCGTGCCGGGACTTTTGGGTCTTATTAACGGTTTCTGGCTTTTCGCAGCGACTTTGGCCTTGATTATTGTGCGCAAGCCCGGTGCCGCTATTTATGCAGAGGTTGTAGCAGCTATTATTGAGTCATTGCTGGGTAATTCTTGGGGTGGAAGCGCCACTTTCCTGACAGGTTTGGCACAAGGTGTAGCAGCGGAAATCGTCTTTGCCGTCGTGATGTACAAGGTATGGAACATGTGGATTACCGTCATTTCCGGCGCGGTTTCCGGCGTGGCTTGCTGGGCATACACATTCTTTACGAATTTGCAGGCCATCGATTGGAATGGTCCTTACGGTGGCATTAATTTGATTACCACCATAATTTCTGGAGCAGTCGTTGCGGGCGTCTTCACCTGGTGGCTATATATCGGTATTGCGCGTACCGGTGCTTTGGATCACTTTGAATCCGGTCGCGATATCCGCACAGCAGCAAATAAGGCGAACGATAAGGCGAATGCTTAAGTGGGATCACAAGTAGAAATCACACATTGGTCCTATCGTTACCCGCTCAATGAAAATTGGGCTGTACACGATATGAACCTTTCCGTGACGGCTGGTGAGAAGGTTTTGCTCACTGGTCGCTCCGGCTGGGGCAAAAGTACCTTGCTGCATGGCATTGCGGGGATTCTGGGTGATGCCGAGGACGGCGGACTTATGCAGGGCAGCATTACGATTGATGGTGTGCCGGCATTACAGTCGCGCGGTCGTGTCGGGCTTATTATGCAAGACCCGGATAGCCAAATTATTTTTGCCCGCGTTTTCGATAATGCAACTTTTGGTGCAGAAAATCTGGGCGTGCCGCGGGAGGAAATTATTGCGCGTGCACAGGATGCCTTGGAAACCGTGGATATTGACCGTGAGCACGGCATCGAGCCAAACCGTTTAGCGCAGCGCCTTTCGGGTGGGCAAGTGCAACGCCTCACCGTCGCTAGCCTGATGACCATGCAGCCAGACGTCATCGTCTGTGATGAGCCCACCGCAAATCTCGATCCGGAGGGCATCGAAAGAGTTGTGCAGTCCATTTCCGACGCAGCAGAGGAAACGGGCGCAACGCTCATCATCGTGGACCATAATGCCGATGTGTGGCTACCTATTATTACCCGTCATATAGTGCTCCATGACGATGCGCAGCAGGCCTATGCGGAAAATGAGGCACTCGATTATGCGCCACAGCATCCTGCAGGAGAGGTGGCCCTGACCGCAGAAAATTTGTGTTTCGGTTATGAGGGCGAGAAGATTTCTCATCCCTTTTCCGCAGAATTTAGGCTGGGTACCATTACCGCGTTGACCGGCGTAAATGGCGCGGGGAAGACCACACTATCCTTGACGCTCGCGGGCTTACTTCCACTGATAAGCGGTGAGATGAAGGTAAGCGATGTGGTGCGCGCGGAGGCTGCCAGTGCATTGCCTTCCGAGTGGAGTAGCCAGGAGCTGGCTCAGCGCATCCAGTACGTATTCCAAAATCCGGAGCATCAATTTGTGACGAGCACGGTCATAGATGAGATGGCCAGTGCGTTGCGCATCAGTCATGCTCATATGGAGGATGCTCAACTGCGTGATCTGGCGCAGCAGCGTCTGGAGTACTACGATCTGGCTGAACAAAAAAATCAGAATCCATACTCGCTATCGGGCGGTCAGAAGCGCAGACTTACAGTGGCGTGTGCCATTGAATCAAAACCGAGTATTTTGATTGTGGACGAACCAACCTACGGTCAAGATCCACGCACGTGGCGCAGCCTTCTCACCATGTTTGCGCAGCTACGCGATAGTGGCACCTGCATCATTATGGTGACGCATGATCGCGCCTTCATTCGGTGTTTGGGTGCGCGTGAACTGGTAATAGAAGCCAAGCCTGCAGAAAATGCCGCGAAGGATGTGCGCGTAGAAAGCGAGTCACGATTCGTGGCTGCGCTGAATCCTATGACGCGTTTATTTGCCGGCATTTTCATTGGTTTGCCACTTATTGCATCCTTGGATATCGTGTCCTCCAGTGTGGCGTTAATGGCTGAACTCGTGCTGGCATTTATGCTTGGTTTCAAGCCCATCACACTGGCGAAGTACACGTGGCCTATCATGATTGGTGCTGCCGGATCCTTTGTAACGGTCATGATTTACAACGCACAGCATGACTGGACTTTGGCGCTGGCTACCGCTTTGCGTGTCCTTGCTATGGGCGTGCCGGCCATCGCTCTCGTTATGCGCATGGATCCTACGGATTTGGCGGACGCCTTTGTACAAAAGTTGAAACTATCGGATCGTTTCGTCTATGCGGCACTAGCAGGTTTCCGCTTGTTACCGTTGCTGAAAGTCGATTTGGAATCCATTCATCAAGCGCGCACCATTCGCGGCCTGCGTCCACAGTCTTGGTGGCGTAAATGGTCGAATGACGCCTTGAGCTTGCTGGTCTTAGCCATTCGTCGTTCTACGACGCTGTCACTTGTTATGCAAGCAAGAGGTTTTGGCTCGGATCATAAGCGTACCAACGTTCGCATCTCCACGATGGGGACTACGGACACGCTAGCTTTCGTTATTAGCATTCTCATCCCTGTTATATCGCTCCTTGTAGCGTATTATGGAGGAACGTTAAATCTCTTTGGGAATCTGATATAGAAAGCGGTTTATTCATGCCCCTGCATCGCGATGTTATGGATAATGTAAAAGCCTCTCGCGTTCGTTCTGTTGCTGAACTGGCCTCACACAAGGCGAGAAAGAAAACCGGGCTCTTCTTAGCCGAAGGGCCGCAGTCCGTGCGAGAAGCTTTGCATTATGCCAGCGAATTTATTCGCGATATCTATGTCGTTCAAGATTTTGCGCAGTCTTCGGTGCTAGGTGCATTAGTGGATGACGCTATCCATCAGGACATTTACGTCCATGCCGCAAGCCGCGCGGTTATGGACGCTATGAGCAAGGATTGTCAAGGAATTCTTGCCGTTGTGCGCAGTGAATCCGTGCAGTTTTCTGCGCACAACATTTCCCTCCATCCGGGTGCGCTAAGTGCGGCCTTCTGGGAATTGCGTGATCCGGGCAATGCCGGCACGATTATCCGTGCAGCGGATGCCTCGGGTTGTGCGGCTGTCATTCTTGTTGATGAATGCGTAGATATTACCAATCCGAAGGTGGTACGCTCCACAGCAGGATCCCTATTCCATATTCCTACCGTGAAAATGAGCCAAGCAGAATTCTTCGACTGGGCTCGAGAAAATAACACCATCGTCACTGCCGCAGATGTGTACGGGACGGAGAAAACACCCGTATCTGCGTGGAATCACGTCGTAGATAACTTAGACTTTAGCAAGGCTCATACCATTTTATTTGGCAACGAGGCACGAGGATTAAACAGTACTACGGTGGACCGTTGTGATCAGGCTGCTGTTATTCCTCTTTACGGCAAAGCAGAGTCCTTAAATGTAGCTATGAGTGCATCCATTATGCTCTACACCTTCGCCATGCGCGTGCATTAAGCGACATGCGCATCTATTTCGCAGAAAATTTCTGGTTGAGCATATCGTTGAGCATAACGGCAATCGTGTAGACCTTGTCTCTGTGCTTCACTTTTTACTCGGACAAAGCGCAGGTGAAATAGGCATGGGCATACATTTGGAGTAATGGAAGAAGAAGTGAGATAACGAGGTAGTTGTACTCCCACAATTAGGTAATATCTTAAAGTCTAAGCCAAAAGGAAAAATGGCATACAGACTTGTTCTTAGGGGAAGGTAAGCAAATTGACTGATGACATTCAGTTCGATGCCCAGCATGTGCAAGAGACAGTGGCACAAGGCATCGAAAAGCTCAAGACTATTGAGACGATTGAAGATTTGCGCGCGTTACGCAACGAGTACGCAGGCGGAAGCTCTGTGCTCGCTCATGCCAGCAAAGCAATTGGCGCTCTTGCGGCTGAACACAAGAAGGAAGCCGGTAAAATCGTCGGCAAGCTGCGTGCAGATTTTGGTCGTGCCTTTGCCGCCCGTGAAGAAGCTATTAAAGCACATCTTGAGAAAATTGCTTTGGCAGCTGAAACGGTGGATATGACTCAGCCCGTGCGCCGCAACCCTATTGGCGCACGCCATCCTCTTCCAAAGCTGCTTGAAGATGTCGAGGACTTCTTTGTATCTATGGGCTGGCAGATTGCTGAAGGACCAGAAGTAGAAACCGAGTGGCACGACTTCGATGCTCTCAACTTCGGTCCGGACCATCCTGCTCGTCAAATGCAAGATACCTTCTATATTAAGGGCAATCAGGCAAAGGATTCCGCCGGATTTGTGGGATCCAACATGGTTATGCGCACGCACACCTCTCCGGTACAAGCGCGCTCCTTGCTGTCTCGCGGGGTGCCACTGTATATTGCCTGCCCGGGTCGCGTGTTTAGAACGGATGAGCTGGATACCACGCACACGCCTGTATTCCACCAGTGCGAAGCTTTGGCCGTGGATAAGGGCTTGACCATGGCTGATTTGAAGGGCGTTTTGGACAAGCTCGCCGTGGCCATGTTTGGACCTGAAGCGAAGACGCGTTTGCGCCCAAGCTACTTCCCATTTACGGAACCAAGTGCGGAAATGGATTTGTGGTTCCCAGATAAGAAGGGCGGTCCAGGTTGGATTGAGTGGGGTGGCTGCGGTATGGTCAACCCGAATGTTTTGCGCTCTGCGGGTATCGATCCAGATGTCTACTCGGGATTCGCCTTTGGTGTGGGCATGGAGCGTACCTTGCTTCTGCGCCACGATATTAACGATATGCATGATTTGGTTGAAGGCGATGTGCGATTCAGCCAGCAGTTTGCGATGGGAGAGTAAGAATGCCATTAATTGATATGAATTGGTTGCGCGACCACGTAGCTGTACCTGCTGAAGAAACTTACGAGCAGCTTGCTGCGGATTTGGTCAAAGTGGGCTTGGAAGAGGAAGAAATTCACACCTCTCAAGTCACCGGCCCTATCGTGGTGGGTTATGTCGTCGACCTCACACCAGAACCACAGAAAAATGGCAAAATTATCAACTGGTGCCATATCGATGTGGGTGAGCACAATGTCCTCGATGAGGATGGCAACAAGGTGCCACGTGGCATCATTTGTGGTGCGCCAAATATCAAAGCCGGCGAAAAGGTAGTCGTCACCCTGCCGGGCGCAGTGCTTCCGGGCGATTTCAAAATCGAGCCACGTAAGACCTATGGTCATATTTCAGACGGCATGTGTGCCTCCGAGCGCGAACTAGGCTTGGGTTCCGACCATAATGGCATTATCTTGCTGCGCCATTACGGCCTGAGCCCAGAGCAGTACGAAGCTTTGGTTCCAGGTCAGGATGCTATGGAATTGCTGGGCTTACACGAATCCACTTTGGAAATTAACATCACACCAGACCGCGGTTATGCCTTCTCCTATCGTGGTGTTGCGCGCGAATTCCATCATTCTACAGGTGCACAATTCACGGATGTGGTCAGCACATATGCAGCCAAAGCTGCACAGTATGAGGCCAGTGAAGCTGGCGATGTGCAGGTTATTATCGACGATAATAACCCAATTCACGGCGTTTTGGGGTGTGACCGTTACTACGCGCAGACCATCACGGATGTGGATGCCATGGCCAGTTCCTCTCATCAGATGCGCCAGCGTTTGCTGCGCGCCGGCATGCGTCCAATTTCCGCAGCAGTGGATGTGACAAATTACGTCATGCTCGATGTGGGACAGCCTTTGCATGCCTATGATTTGGACAAGATTGAGCAGCCAATCGTCATTCGCCGAGCACGCAACGGCGAAACGCTCACCACGCTCGATGGCAAAGAGCACGAGCTGGTAGACGAGGATTTGCTTATTACAGATTCGCCAGAAGGCAAGCAAGGCTCACGTATTCTGGGCTTGGCAGGCGTGATGGGTGGACTTTATGGTGAAGTCACGGCCGATACGAAGAATATTCTGATTGAGTCCGCACACTTCGACCAGATTTCGATTGCGCGCTCTGCACGTCGCCATAAGATTCCATCGGAAGCCAGTCGTCGTTTCGAGCGTGGCGTAGATACTCAGCTCCAGGCTGCTGCTGCAACGGAAGCCATTGAGCTGTTGACACAGTTGTGCGGCGGTCAGGTGAGCGAAAAGCCTACAGATATCAACCGCACACAAGATCCAGCCGCAGTGGAATTCCCAACGTCTGAAGTTCAGCGTCTCACAGGGCTGGAGACGAGCGAAGAGCGCATTCGTGAAATTCTTGAAGACATCGGCTGCACGGTAGAAGACCAAAACAACGGTATTTTCCATGTCACCGCACCATCGTGGCGCCCAGACATTTCCGAACCATGCGATTTGGTGGAGGAAGTGGCACGCCTCGTAGGCTATGACCAGATTGCAGTAACGGTGCCTGCCGTACCAGCATCGAGCACCTCAGGTCTTACAGATTCACAGCTGCGTCGTCGCCAGGTAGCAGATACTTTGGCGGAGTACGGCTTGACAGAAACCATAAGCTATCCATTTGTGGGCGAGGCGGATTTCCATGATTTTGCCATTGGTGAGCAGCAGGTTCTGCCTGTGAGCGTAGAGTTGGAAAATCCGCTGGCAGGCGACCGCCCATATTTGCGCCGTGAAATTATGCTGACCTTGATGCGTACCGTACAGCGCAATATTCGCCGCGGCAATTTGCAGTCCAGCTCGTACGAAATTGGGCACGTTTTTGAGTGGGATCCTCAGGCTCCTGCTATTCCTGCATTGCCCGGCGGTGTGCGTCCTACAGACGAACAGTTGGCTGCCTTGGATGCCGGATTGCCTCATCAGCCTCTGCACGTAGCTGCTATTTTCACGGGTCAAGTGCAAGAAACGGGTTGGATGGGTGAAAAGCGTACAGCTGATTGGACAGATGCTGTAGAAGCGGTGACACGCATTTCCGAACGTCTCGCAGCACACTTCAGCTTGCATCAGATCACCGGTGAAGACGTGGAGCCTACGTGGCATCCGGGTCGTTTTGCGCAGATTATGGTTGGCGACGAAGTTGTAGGAAAGGTGGGCGAAATTCATCCACGTGTGAATGAAGAGCTCGGCCTGCCCGCGCATAGTGCTGCCTTTGAAATGGACTTAGATCGCGTATTTGATCTTGTAGAATACCAGCCACTTCAGGCCAAACCAGTATCCACATATCCACCAGTACACCAAGACTTTGCATTCATCGTGGATAATTCCATGACTGCGGCTCGCATGAGCGACGTCATCGAGAAGGCAGCCGGTGAGATGCTTGAATCCATCGAACTCTTCGATGTGTTCAAGGATAGAAGCATTGGTAGCGATAAGAAGTCTTTGGCTTATTCTGTAAGTTTCCGTGCACCAGACCGCACACTGAGTGCGGAGGATACCGATGAAATTCGTGCCCACATTATCGATGCTGCACAGGCTGTAGGAGCCGTGCTGCGCGCATAAGTAAGGGAAGGGGATAGTCCTATGACAGATGAGAATTCACAAGTAAACGAGCAGGCAGCACATCCTAGCAAGAATCGAGATGATGCACCTCAGCAACCCACTTATGGCCGTCTTGCATCCGATTTTCCTCATTGGGATCCTTATGTTTATGGCAAGCCGGAAATTGCAGAGGCCATAGAGCAGCCACCCAGGTCGAAGCGCGCACAGCAAAATCCTGCACAGTCTGTGACCATTTCGGGTACTCCAACGCAAACTGATGGGAATGCTACTCAAAACGGCGCTCAGGGCAATGCGAATTCTACCAATCCATTTGCATCGGGACCACGTTTTTACGACAGCAACGGAAATCCGGTTAAAGACCCGTTTGAGGTCTTCGACTTTGATCCAAATGATCCCAAGAAGAATCCGATGTACAATCGGTGGGATTTTTATGCCATCATTGCCTTTATCGGGGCTTTCTTCGCCCAGACCACGTTGCTCTCCTTATTCCTCGCATTTTTGTCTTTGAGAAGAACGAAGGCTTTGCATATGAAGGGTCGCACGTTGGCGATTATTGCCATCGTTTTGTGCGTTCTTCAAATTGCCCTTTATGCGTATCTTGTGTATGCGGGCATGACAGAAGCAGAGTTTTTGAAGAATGTGCTGGATTGGTTGCAGGCAAATCTTCCTCAGGCTGCATAAATTATTTCTGAGCATATGGTGAATATGCACAGTGTTGAAAAAGCTGGCGTGTCGAACGTCAGCTTTTCTTTTGCTTGAAATACCGTGAATTTAACGTGTTCATCATGTGACATGGAGATGACGTCTGTCGAGTCATATATGCATAATTATACATAAACATGAATAAGTAGGTGTGATTATGCAAAGTGATGAAACTCATCCAATCCTGAGCGTAGCCGTGGTAGGAGCTACGGGATATGCGGGAGGCGAAGCGGTGCGCATCCTTGCAACGCACCCTTATTTTCGCGTGACTACGGTAGCAGGGCGCTCTTCTGTGGGACATAAATTCGGCGAGTATGCGCCGCATATTCCACAGCTTTCTGAACTTGTGGTGCAAGACACCACTCCTGAGCATTTGAATGGTCACGATGTGGTAATTCTTGCTTTGCCGCACGGTGCATCCGGAAAAATCGCTGAGCAACTCTCCGATGTCCAGGTTATCGTGGATTTGGGCGCAGATCACAGACTGGAAAGCGCAGCAGACTGGGATGCCTTTTATGGTGGAGATTTCTACGAGCCATGGGTATATGGCATGCCGGAGCTCCTCACTTCTGCTATAGATGCGCATATCAGTTCTGATACGAAACTCACATTCCAGCGAAACAATCTGATCGGGGCTACGCGCATTGCGGGCCCTGGGTGCAATGTGACAGCGACGACATTGGCTTTCCAGCCGGCTATTAGCGCAGGATTAGTGGACACGAACATTACTGCCAACCTCGTCGTAGGATATTCGGGAGCTGGTAAGAATCTGGGGCGCATCAACCTGCTGGCGGCGCAAGCGCTGGGCTCCGCTACTGCATATGCTGTGGGTGGCAAGCATAGGCATATTCCTGAGATTAAGCAGAATTTTACGCATGCCGCAGGCGTGTCGGTAGATCACGCATCGGAATTCAGTCTCGGTTTTACGCCAGTGCTGGCACCTATGTCCCGTGGTATTTTCGCCACAGTCAGTGCACCTTTATCCGATCAAGGTTGGGCATTGAGCGATGATGATATTCGTCAGGTATACGAGCAGGTGTATAAGAATCAGTCCTTCATACATCTGCTTCCACAGGGTATGATTCCTGCTACCGCAGATGTTGTGGGGTCAAATAGTGCTCAGCTTCAGGTCGCTGTAGACCGCAATGCGGGCCTATTATATGCTTTCTGTGCTATCGATAATCTCAATCGAGGCACGGCCGGTCAAGCCATTGAATCTTTGAATATCGCCTTGGGTCTTCCTGAAGATGCCGGGCTTACAACGATTGGAGTAGCACCATGAGCGTAGTTTTTGCTCAAGGATTTTCCACCGCCGGTGTGCGTGGAGGTATTTCAGCAATCGAGGGGAAGAAAGACCTCGCACTGGTGGTCAACAACGGCCCCTTAGATGTGGCGGCAGGTGTTTTCACTTCGAATCGTTTTGCGGCTGCTCCAGTACAGTATTCGAGGAAAATTGTCTCCACGGGCCATGCGCGTGCCATTGTCATCAATTCTGGAGGTGCAAATGCATGCACGGGAGCAGAAGGTCTCCAGCAGAGCGAAAAAACCGCACAGTTCGCTGCTGAGAAATTGGGCGTCGCTGAAGATTCTGTGTTGGTGGCGTCGACGGGTCTTATTGGCGAGTTACTGCCTTTAGAGGCTGTTTTTCAGGGCATCGAAAAGGCTGCAGCCGAATTAGCTCAGGATGAGCAGGCGGGGCACAATGCGGCGGAAGCTATAATGACCACGGACACCAAACCGAAGACTGTCGAAATTCAAGCGACGGGTTTCAAGGTTGGCGGGATGGTGAAGGGCTCCGGCATGATTGCTCCTCAGCTTGCCACCATGATCAGCGTGATTACTACAGATGCTGTCGTCAGTCCAGAATTGGCTCAGACAGCCTTGAAAAAGGCGACTTCCCAAAGCTTCGACTGCATCGATGTGGATGGATGCATGTCTACGAATGACACGGTGTTATTACTCGCTTCGGGTGCTAGTGGAGTAGAAGCGGATGAGCAGGAGTTTGAGGGCGTTATCGCTCAGGCCTGTGCACGCCTCGCCCGCCAAATCATCGGCGACGGAGAAGGCTCCTCTCACGACATTCGCATACGCGTAACGGGAGCACAGGATTATGAGGGGGCGCTGGCTTGTGCTCGTGCCGTGGCAGCGTCGAACCTCCTGAAATGTGCAATTTATGGTAATGATCCAAACTGGGGTCGTGTGGTTTCTTCCTTAGGCACTGTTCCAGCGTCTGTGGCAGAATTCCATCCGGATAATGTAAGTGTGGATATCAATGGTATACGAGTATGTGATGGCGGCAAACCTGGCCAAAGCCGAGAGCTCGTATCCATGGCCGAAAGAGAGGTTCATATCGATATCGACCTCGGCACCGGTTCACACGAGCAAGCAACCGTATGGACGGATGATTTAACGCTGGATTATGTGCATATTAACGCAGATTATGAATCGTAGGCATCATGCAAGAAGTTCAAGACAAGAGTAGCGACTATTTTCATCAGCTCGATGTGCATCAAGATTTGACAGATGCTCAAAAATCTGAAGTACTTCTCGAGATGATGCCTTGGCTACAAGAATTTGCTGGATCACTCGTTGTCGTGAAATATGGTGGCAACGCTATGGTCAGCGACGAACTTCGCGCCGCATTTGCAGAAGACATGGTTTTTCTGCGCCAAGTAGGTCTTCACCCAGTAGTCGTCCATGGGGGCGGTCCTCAAATCAGTGAAATGCTGGAAAATTTGGGCATTAAATCGGAGTTTAAGGGCGGTTTGCGCGTCACAAATCAAGAAACAATGGATGTGGTGCGCATGGTGCTGACAGGCAAGGTTTCACGAGAACTCGTTGGAGAAATCAACTCTTATGGACCATTTGCCGTAGGCCTGTCCGGTGAGGATGGAGGACTCTTTTCTGCCACGCAGCGTATGCCCGTGGTCGATGGACACAAAATTGATGTGGGCTTGGTGGGAGATGTGGTCAGCGTGGATGCAAGTGCGGTAGAAGATCTCATCGCATCTGGACGGATCCCCGTGGTGTCTTCGGTGGCGCCGGATGAAGAAGATCCCACCCAAGTGTTGAATGTGAATGCAGACACGGCAGCCGCCGCCTTGGCCACTGCTTTGGGAGCTCGAAAACTCATCATTCTCACCGATGTAGAAGGCCTATACTCCCACTGGCCGGATAAAGATTCCCTCGTAGGGCAAATAGGGGTAGAAACCCTGCGAGATTTACTTCCAGATTTGGAAAGCGGCATGCGGCCAAAAATGGAAGCGTGCATCCGTGCTCTCGATGGAGGTGTGTCACAAGCACACATTATTGATGGACGCAAAAAGCATTATATTTTAAACGAAATATTTACTACAGCCGGCATTGGCACCATGATTGTCAACGGTAAAGGCTTAGAAATGAGGCAGCAGCATGACTGAGACATTATCCACTCCTCAGCTTTTGGAATCCTATGCTGAGCACCATATGAATGTGTTTGGCACACCATTGCTTGTGCTCGATCATGGCGAAGGCTCATACGTATGGGATATCGATGGTAAGAAGTATCTCGATTTTCTCGCAGGCATAGCCGTGAACTCCGTCGGATACGCACATCCTCAGTGGGCGCAAGCAGTAGCGCAGCAGGCTGCGAAAATTGCTCACACCTCGAATTATTTCGCCACCGTGCCACAGATTGAGCTCGCGACTGCACTGATTGAAAAAGCTGGCGCTCCACAGGGCTCTCATGTGTACTTTGGAAATTCAGGCACAGAAGGCAACGAGGCAGCTTTGAAGCTGCTCAAGTTGCACGCACGCCACCGTGGTATAGAAAAAGACGCAAAAATCATTGCTCTGACACACAGTTTTCATGGACGTACACTCGGGGCTTTGAGCGTGACATGGAAGCCAAATATCCGCGAGCCGTTTAATCCCTTGCTGCCACATATCGAATTCGTGGAATCGGGAGATGCGCAAGCGATGGAAGAGGCTTTCGCCTCGGGACCTGTAGCCGGCGTCATTATGGAGCTCATCCAAGGTGAGGCGGGTGTTTTGCCTATCGGAGCAGATTTTGCCCGCAAGGTACGCGCGTTATGTGATGCGCATAACGCCTTACTGGTCATCGATGAGGTCCAAACGGGTATGGGGAGAACGGGTCACTGGTTCGCCTTCCAAGATGAGCATCTCAGTGGTGGAATCATACCGGATGCCATTAGCTTTGCGAAAGGCGTGGCAGGAGGTTTCCCTATGGGAGGCCTGATCAGCTTCGGCGCTGAGGTATCCGCACTCTTTACACCGGGCTCTCACGGCTCTACTTTTGCAGGCAATCCTTTGGCGACTGCAGCCGGACTCGCCACTATGAAGATCATCGAAGAGGAAAAGCTCATAGACAATGCGCGCCAACGTGGCGAGCAGCTCAGGGCGCTTCTGTCGCAATCCTCCAATGAACTCTTTGTTTCCGTACGTGGGGCCGGTTTGCTTAACGCTGTAGAGCTTTCTCATCCGTGTGCACATGCAGCTGCGGCTTGGGCCTTGGAACATGGCTTAATCGTCAATGCAGTGGCACCAAATGCCTTGCGTATGGCACCTCCGCTGAACATTACAGCAGCACAAATCGAGGAAGGTTGCGCAATCTTAGCGCAGCTTCCCACGGATTTACCTAATGATTAAAGACATGTCCGCACGAGCGTCGACGAAAAATATACGAGAAGAAAGAACACAAGGGGAAAATATGGCAGGCACACTACGTCACATGCTTCGCGATGATGATATTAACCACGACGAGCAAAAGCTCATCCTAAAATTAGGACTGGCTTTCCAAGAAAACCGTTATTTATCCCGTCCTTTTGAGGGGCCACAATCCGTAGCAGTGCTTTTCGATAAGCCAAGCACGCGTACACGCTCAAGCTTTGCTACGGGCGTGGCAGAGTTGGGTGGATATCCTTTGATTATTGATAAGGATGGCTCTCAGCTCGGTCGCGGTGAGCCGGTGGCAGATACGGCTCGCGTATTGACGCGCATGACCTCTGCTATCGTCTGGCGCACATTTGGTCAAGACCGCGTAGAGCAGATGGCACAATACGCCACAGTTCCCGTGGTTAACGCCTTGACAGATGATTTTCATCCTTGCCAAGTGCTGGCCGATCTGATGACGATTGCGCAGCATCGCGGTGGCGTGGATGCTCTTCCAGGTCAAACCATTGCCTATTTGGGAGATGCGGCAAACAATATGTCTCACTCGTATCTACTCGGCGGTGCCGTTGCTGGTATGCATGTGCGCGTCGCTGGCCCACAAGGATTCTTGCCGCGCGAAGACATTGTGCGTGACGCACAAAAAATTGCCGCAGAAACTGGGGGCTCCATAACGGTAACCACCGACCCGTTCGAGGCCGTACAAGACGCAGACTGTGTCTTTACCGATACATGGGTATCTATGGGAGAAGAAGCAGAATATGCGTTGCGTTCCAAGCCTTTCGTGTCCTATCAGGTGAATGATGAGCTTATGGCTGCTGCCAAGACAGACGCGCTCTTCCAGCACTGCTTGCCTGCCTATCGCGGTAAGGAAGTCACAGCTAGTGTCATCGATGGTCCGCAATCCGTGGTCTGGGATGAGGCAGAAAACCGTTTGCACGCTCAAAAGGCATTGCTCACGTGGCTCATTGCCCAGCAGCGTGATGATGACAGCCTTCTGGGTGGAGTTTCACTTTAGGATCCACGGCTCAACTCGAGCAACATTTGCATCATTTTAGGATGACTCATTCTAAAATGGTGCATGAAAGAAATAGGTTAGTAATTCATGATGAATGCAGCAATTCCCACTACGCGTACTGCACGTTTACGCATAGTGGAACGCTTAATTTCGCACAATATCATCGAGTCCCAGCAACAACTTGTCGACCTGCTTGCGAAAGAAGGCATCCAAGTCACTCAGGCTACACTGAGCCGAGACTTGGATGATTTGCATGCCAGTAAGGTACGCACGCCGTCCGGAGTTTTTGCCTATGCCCTCACTGAGGAAACTCCTTTTAGTGCGGTTAATTCCAGCATTGTCGATGAAACTATAGCCGAAAGAATCAACCAAAAGCTGGAGCAGCAGCTGGCCAAGGTCATCAACGGTCTTATCACCGAGGTGGTGGCTGCTCAGAATTTGGTCGTTATCCACACACCGCCAGGGGCGGCGCAATATGTCGCCAGCGCTATCGATAAGCAGCCCTTAGAGAATGTGGCGGGCACTATCGCAGGCGATGATACCGTCATGATGATTACTACCGACAATCAAGCCGCACAGGAAAAGTTGCAATGGCTTGTAGCCATCGCCTCGGACGCGCGCTAAACCCGAAAGCGGAAGAGCTTTTCATACAATAAATACAGATTACTTTACGTATCAATTTTTGATGGCGTACAACAAGAAAGGTTAGCCATGTCAGAGCAGAAAAGAATTGTTCTTGCTTACTCCGGAGGTTTGGATACTTCCGTAGCAATTCCATATTTGAAGGATCGCACAGGAAAGGACGTCGTCGCTGTTTCCCTCGATGTAGGTCAAGGTGGCGAACGCTTGGAAACTATTCGTGAGCGTGCTTTAGCGTGTGGCGCTGTGGAATCATATATCGTCGACGCGCGCGACGAGTTTGCCGATGAATACTGCATGCGCGCTTTGAAGGCCAACGCTCTCTACGAGGGTGTGTATCCATTGGTATCTGCAATTTCACGCCCGCTGATTACTAAGCATTTGGTACGTGCTGCGCACCAGTTTGATGCAGACACCATTGCTCACGGCTGCACGGGTAAGGGTAATGATCAGGTGCGTTTTGAGGTGTCCATCCAGTCCATCGATCCAACCCTGTCTGCAATTAGCCCAATTCGCGATTTGTCTTTGACACGTGATGTGGAAATCCAGTACGCAAAAGACCACAATTTGCCTATCGAACAGACCGAGAAGAGCCCATATTCCATCGACCAGAACGTATGGGGTCGAGCTATCGAAACAGGTTATTTGGAAGACCCATGGAATGCACCAACCAAGGATGTGTACTCCTACACGGATGATCCAGCCTTCCCACCAGTAGCAGACGAAGTAACCATCGAATTCAAGCAGGGTGTGCCAGTAAAGATCGACGGCCGCGATGTCACCCCATTGCAGGCTATCGAAGAAATGAACCGTCGCGCAGGTGCTCAGGGTATCGGACGTATTGACTTGATTGAGGACCGCCTTGTAGGTATCAAGTCTCGCGAACTGTATGAAGCTCCAGGTGCTATCGCCTTGATTACGGCTCATCAGGAACTTGAAAACTTCTGTCTCGAGCGCGAGCAGCACCGCATCAAGCGTGATATCGATAAGCGCTGGGCAGAGCTCGTCTACGATGCTCAGTGGTTCTCACCAGCTGTCAAGTCTTTGAATGCCTTCATCGATGACACGCAAACATATGTGTCTGGTGAAATTCGCATGGTACTCCATGGTGGACGTGCCGTAGTAGTAGGCCGTCGTTCCGACTCCTCCCTCTACGACTTCAACCTTGCCACCTACGAATCCGGTGACACCTTCGACCAGAACGCATCCGTCGGCTTCATCGAAATTTACGGCTTGCCAACCCGCGTGGCAGCCGCGCGTGACGTTAAGTTCGGCAATGCTGTAGAAGTGCCAGCCAGCACCGTAGAATAATTACTACGATTCACGGATAAGGAGCAATTATGCAAGACGCATCCAGCGAAAAAAGCAATGACGGCATCGCTTTGTGGGGTGGCCGCTTTACGTCAGGTCCTTCGCAAGCCTTAGCGCGGTTAAGCAAATCAACCCAATTCGATTGGCGTCTTGCAGATGATGACATCGCCGGTTCACGAGCTCATGCCAGAGCTCTGGGCCGTGCAGGTCATCTGAGCGCAGACGAGCTCGAATCCATGGAAAACGCCTTGGACGAATTGCAGCGCCAAGTAGACTCCGGCGCTTTCGTGCCGCAGGAGAGCGACGAGGATGAAGCAACGGCGCTCGAGCGTGGTTTGCTCGCCATCGCCGGTGATGAATTGGGTGGAAAGCTGCGTGCAGGACGTTCACGAAACGATCAGATTGCTACTCTGATCCGCATGTGGCTGCGTCGTCAGGCCCGTTTTATCAGTCGTGAAGTGCTCGATCTTGTCAACGCGTTAATTGAGCAGGCCCGTACTGCAGATAAGGCGGTCATGCCAGGTCGTACGCATATGCAGCATGCTCAGCCTGTGTTGGTTGCCCATCAACTCATGGCTCACGCATGGCCTCTGCTGCGCGACGTGGAACGATTCATCGATTGGGATAAGCGTATTGACGCCTCTCCATATGGCTCCGGCGCACTCGCTGGCAATACGCTGGGTCTTGACCCACAGGCAGTGGCTGTGGAACTCGGTTTTAGCGATGTTACCGAAAATTCCATCGATGGTACGTCTTCTCGAGATCTCGTTGCGGAATTCTCTTTCGTCGCCGCCATGCTGGGTGTGGATATTTCGCGCTTGTCCGAAGAAATAATCATTTGGAATTCTCAAGAATTTGCATTCGTACGTCTCGATGATGCATACTCCACGGGCTCCTCGATTATGCCGCAGAAAAAGAATCCAGATATTGCTGAGCTAGCACGTGGAAAGTCTGGACGTCTGATTGGTGATTTGACCGGATTATTGGCTACCTTAAAGGGCCTACCAACGGCCTATGCGCGTGACTTACAGGAGGATAAAGAGGCAGTTTTCGATCAAGTAGATACACTCCTCGTTCTGCTTCCCGCATTCACCGGCATGGTGCGCACCATGGTCTTTGACTATCAGCGCATGGAAGAGGAAGCGCCAACAGGATTCGCTTTGGCTACAGATATCGCTGAATGGCTTGTCAAGCAAAAAGTACCATTCCGCCATGCGCATGAGCTGTCCGGCGAATGCGTACGCATAGCCGAGCAGCGCGGTCAGGAATTGTGGGATTTAACAGATGAGGACTACATCTCCATTTTCAAGGAATTCCTCAATGCTGATGTAGCGCCACAGGTCCGTGAAGTGCTGTCCACGCAGGGTAGTGTCAATTCACGCCTGGGAAAGGGAGGCACCGCTTACGTGCGCGTCGTAGAGCAGATTGAAAAAGCCGTCCAGTTAGTAGCGCAGTTGGACACATTTGCTCAGTCTACGAGCGATGCAAGCGCCTATAAGGCTCCAGGAAGTTTCTAAACAAAAGAAACTCCAAAGGATTTTCCCTTTATATAAGACCTTCGCACGGATTTGCGTATCTGCTCTGCGAAGGTCTTTTTTGCATTTGTGCGGTGAGGAAACCGATGAGGGAAGGCGCATAACCCACAATTGCATGCGAAACGCACAGTGCGCACCTCAAGGTATACTAAAACACGGCGGGAGCTCATATAGCTGAGAGGAAGCATTTGCTTCGACCGTACTTGATCTGGATAATGCCAGCGGAAGGAAAAATATGAATAATTGTAGTATTGCTATTCAAGTATTGCCGATGAAGGTATCTGATTACATTCCAGATATTGATCGTGTCATCTACTATCTTCAAGATCGTTTCCCAAATGCTCAGGTGACGCCTTTCGAAACCGTTATCGAAGGCGAATACGAAGAATGCATGGATGCTTTACGTCACTGTGCGCTGATTGCTGCCGAAGAGGGTAGCGATGACATAATTGTCAATGCAAAAATCGCCTATGGTAACATCCTGACGAGCGAAGAGAAAACTTCAAAATTCCAGAAATAGCATCATTGAGAGTTCTGAGCAGATTCGTTCCGACACAATAGGCGCGCTCGCGATATGCTGCCCCTCGAAGCTCACGCTATGCTTTCTCGTACACATTGAATAGGTGCATAACCGTTCAGGCACGCGTGATTGCTATAGGGGATGAAGTATGTGCAATAGAAGAAAAACCGCGAGCACACAGATTTGCGGAAGGGTGCCTGCTACTCAGAGCAAATGCGGGAATGAACCCAAGGGTTTCATTTCACCACAAATGTGATAGAGATAAAATGCGTAGTGTGTCACCCACGCTACGCATTTTGTTTTTCGATATAAAGCCCGCGATATGCCCAGAGATGACTGGTATACAAAGCACCGCTCCAGAGCAAAGAATTCCACGTTTTCGACGGGCATAAAGTCGTGCTCACATGGGAAACTAAAGGATACGGATTTACGCCGATTTTAACAATAAAACAGCGTTTTTACATCAAAACTACTGATTTGGAGGATAGTTTTCCCATGGCTCAAGTTAGGAACTACAAGGAAGCTGGCTTTGATACGCTCCTTGAAGAACTTGAATGGCGTGGTCTGATTAATCAGTCCACAGATCGCGAACAACTCGCACTGGCGCTTAACGGAGAACCAATCACTTATTATTGCGGTTTTGATCCAACGGCTGCTTCTATCCATATTGGAAATCTTGTTCAAGTTTTGATGCTGCGCCATTTGCAGGAAGCGGGACACCACCCAATCGCTTTGGTGGGTGGCGCTACCGGTTTGATTGGCGATCCGCGTCAAAGCGGCGAGCGTGTCTTGAATTCTAAGGAAATCGTGGCGGAATGGACAGACCGTCTGCGCAGCCAGATTTCCCGTTTCCTCGTGACCGAGGGTGAAAACCCTGTGCGTTTTGTATCCAATTACGATTGGACTGCACAGATGAATGTCATCGATTTCTTGCGCGATGTAGGTAAGAATTTCCGCTTGGGTACCATGCTTGCCAAGGATACGGTGGCACGTCGCTTGAATTCTGAAGAAGGTATTTCGTTTACCGAATTTAGCTACCAAGTTCTTCAGGGCAATGACTTCTTGCATTTGTACGACGAATATGGTGTAACCTTGCAAACGGGTGGTGCAGACCAGTGGGGCAACCTCACATCCGGTCTGGACTTGATTCGCAAGGTGCGTGGCGCTTCGGTGCATGTGCTGACCAGTCCAATTATCACGGATTCTCAGGGTAAGAAGTTTGGTAAGTCTGAGGGCGGTGCCATATGGCTGGATGCTAGCATGTTTAGCCCATACAAGTTCTACCAGTTCTGGTTCAATCAGCCAGATAGCGAAGTTATTAAGCTTTTGAAGTTCTTCACCTTCTTGCCTAAGACGGAAATTGAACGTCTGGAGCAGGAAGTAAATACGAATCCGGGTGCGCGTGAGGCACAGCGTGTGCTTGCCTGGGAAGTAACCAGCTTTGTCCATGGCGATCAGGCTGCTCAGGGTGCCATCGACGCATCGGCTGCCTTGTTTGGTCGTGGCGAATTGTCCAGCTTGGACGAGCAGACTTTGGAAGCAGCGCTAGAAGGCGTTAAAATTGACGGTGATAATGGTGAAAAAGTCTTCGCAGTAGGTCAGGTTGGCATGCGCGTAGTGGAAGCGGGAGTCGCTTCCGGACTTTTCAAATCGATTTCTGAGGCTCGCAAAACCATTAATGGTGGCGGCGTATACGTCAACAATCAGCGCGTAGAGGACGCTGAAGCTGTGCTCAGCAGCGAAGATTTCCTTTTCAATCGTTTCGCTCTCGTTCGTCGAGGCAAAAAAGCACTTGGTGCTGTGGAGGCAAAATAAGGTATGGCAGAAAATCAATCTAATCGTCGCTCCGGCGGACGTAATGGCAAGAGCGGCGGCGGATTCGGTGGAAACCGACGCGGTTCCTCAAATGGCTCCGGACGCGGATTCTCTCGCAATGGCAAGTCGGGCGGTAACCGCAATGGCGGTGGCTTCCGCAAGAGGAGCGGTGCTGGAAAATTCAATTCTGATCGTCGTCGTGAGGATGGCGAAGAGCGTCGTTTTGACCGCAGCGAAGGTCGTAATTCCGAGGGACGTCGCTCTGAAGGTCGTCGTTTTGAAGGAAATGGCCGTTTCGATCGTTCGGATCGTCGCGACTTCCACGGTTCACGCCGTCGCAATGACAACCGTTCACAAGGCGGCAATCCACGCTACGAGCGCAATTCCCGCCCAGACAATGAGCGCACAGATAACGAATTCCGTCGCGAAGATGGCCGCGGCGATAGGTCTCGCGGTTTCAGCAACCAGCGCGGAAATCACAACGGCCGTCAGTCCTCTCAAAACTATGACCGTCCACGCAAGAATTCCGATGGCACGTTAAGCTTCCCATCGCAGAATCCTTATACAGACCGTCGTCCAGGCGAGCCAAAGATGCCAAAGGGCCTCGAATGGTCCATGCTGTCATCCGATGAAAAAGAGCGTTTGCGCGGTTTATCCAAGGAGCATGCAGAAAATATCGGCCTGCACATGCTCGCCGCTTACGCCTTGGAAGAGGAAGACCCACAGTTGGCGATGGAGCATGCCCAATGGGTAGCGCGTCAAGCTTCTCGCGTGGATGTCTCTCGTGAAACCTTAGCTTTTGTGGCTTACCGTCAGGGCAATTACAAGCTGGCATTGCGTGAATTCCGCACCGCGTATCGCATGAATGGGTATGGTGATTATTTGCCATTCATGGCAGACTGTGAGCGTGGCTTGGGTAATCCTCAAAAGGCTGTGGATATTGCACTATCCGATGACGCTAAGCGTTTGAGGGGAGAGGCTAAGGCTGAGCTCTTCCTCGTATACGCGGGCGCATTGGCAGATCTTGATTTGTTTGATAAGGCTGTGGAAGTTGTACACACCATCGCTCATGCGCAAGGTGTGGGCGGCGCGTATCGCATGCGTGCGGTGCAAGCAGAGCAGAACTTCCTCGAACTCGCCGGCCGCAACGAAGAAGCGGAAAAACTGAACGATTTGCTCGATCGTCTGGAGGCACAATACGCCGATGTCGATGATTTGGATGAGGCAGACGTTTATGTGGACAACGATTTGGAATTCGTTGACGATGACATGCTGGAAGGCTTAGGCATCGATCCGAGCGAATTTGCATCGTATCGTGGCGAAGCACAAGACGAAGATTCTGAAGATAGCGAAGATATTGAAGAGGACTCTGCTGAGAATTCTGAGGAGGATTCTGAAGAGAATTCCACCGATGAGCCTTCCGAAAACAGTTCAAAAGAAGAAAACACAGTCGATTCATCAACCGACGATTCATCAGCAGAAGAAGCGGCAACAGAAGAAGTTGAAGATTAATCTGTATTCTGTTGCTGCATAGAATTGACAACGACCAATTTATATATGCGCATACCAGCGAGGAGTATCCCTGTGACGAAGTATCCCGTAAAGATTAAAGGAAGTGCTACACCATTAGCACAACGCTACACACTTGCACTACTGGATCTGGACGGGGTTGTTTATCGCGGTGCAAATCCTGTAGATAATGCTGCTTCCGGCATTGCACAGGCGGCCGAGCAAGGTATGCGCATTGCTTATACCACCAATAATCCGTCGCGTTTCCCAGACGTGGTGGCGGAGCAAATCAGTAGCTTCGGTGTGGATGCGCACGGCACGGATGTCATCACTTCGGCTATGGTGTCCTCCGTTATGCTGGCAGAAAAGCTACCTCAGGGGGCTTCCGTGCTGGTCATCGGCAAAGATCATTTGCGCGATGAGATTGAAAAAGTTGGCCTCACAGTGGTGGATAAGGCCGCGGACAAACCAGATGCCATTATTCAGTCGTGGTACCCAGAAATTGGCTGGGCTCAGCTGGCTGAAGCCTGTTACGCCATCGAAAACGGGGCACAGTATTATGTCACGAATCGTGACCTGACCTTGCCGCGCGAGCAGGGCATTGCGCCCGGCACGGGTGCGCTCCAGTTGGCTGTCATCAAAACCACGGGTCAGGAGCCTCTGGATTCTGCCGGAAAGCCTGAAGCCGCCATGTATCATCAGGCTCGTCATTTGTTTAGCCCTACAGAGCATATGGTCGAAACAGAAAATTGCTTGCCGGTGGGTGACCGCTTGGATACGGATATTGAGGCTGCAAATCGTGGCGGTTACGATAGTGCAGTGGTCTTGACGGGCGTGGCGGATGCTCAGCAAATCATTACCGCAGAACCGATTTTGCGTCCTACTTACATTTGCGTCGATTTGCTGGGGCTCTCCACACCACAGCCTCAGGTGGAGGTGTCTGACGCTCAGGCCACGTGTGATAATGCGCGCGCCTGGATGGATGGCTCGCAGCTGCGTATTGAGGTCGATGGAGCTGAGCAGACAGACAATATTTCTAGTCTGAATGCGTTGCGTGCAGCGGCCAGCGTGGCTTGGGCTGCTGTGGATCGTGGGAATATCCGTGCCGGTGATATCCAGCTACCTCATTTTGCTGCCCAATTCGTGGAAGATTTCCGCGCTGAGTTCACAAAATAAGCCGACCATTATGCAGCCTAAGGAAACGGAATATTCTGCAGATTTTTCTCAGCAGAACGGCGCCCAGCCTTTGAGTGAGGATGCCGATTTTTCTGCAGTAATCGAGCATTACACGCAGGTGCTGGAAAATTTGCAATCCGAGCTGGATGAAAACAATCACAAAGGTGACGAATAGTTCATGGCTCAGCGTTTAGATAAAGAACTCGTCAGTCGCGGTTTAGCGCCCACACGTTCGCGCGCTCAGCAGTTGATTGATTCCGGAGCTGTACTTGTCAACGGTTCACCGGAAAAAGCCAAGGCTTCGCTGACTGTATCCGAGAGTGACGAGATTCGTGTGAATGCAGATATTCGCTCTAGCGGTCAGTATGTATCGCGCGGCGCCATCAAGCTAGTGGAAGCCTTAGAAATATTTATCCCGCATGGTTTGCCAACGCCTGAAGGTAAAAATTGCCTAGATGTGGGCGCATCTACGGGAGGCTTTACCCAAGTACTGCTGCAGCAGGGTGCTCAGAAAGTTATCGCGCTGGACGTGGGACATGATCAGTTGGATCCGCTCATTGAGCAGGATCTACGGGTTATCGATGCTAGTGGCGTAAACATTCGCGATGTCAACCCTGCAGATCTTGAATTTGCACCAGATTTGGTGGTATCGGACGTATCTTTTATTTCACTGACTTATGTGATTCCTGTTTTGGCGCAGATTATGCCTACGGATTCTCATGCGGTTTTGCTTATTAAGCCGCAATTTGAGGTGGGGCGGTCCAAGCTGGGCAAGGGTGGTATCGTCACTCAGGATGCATACCGTCAAGAAGCCATCGATAAGGTTACCCAATGTGCGCAAGACCAGGGCTTCACTATTCGGGAGGTTACGCCTTCTGCTATTACGGGCACGCATGGCAATCAAGAATACTTATTGTGGATAACTCGCGCATAGTTTTCTCAGAGCATGGCTGGGAGCTCTCCTCGCTAGAATAGAGACAGTGTGACCATATGCATTCGGTCTGAGGAGGTAACTATGAGCGATGATGCCACGAATCAGCGTAAGGCTGTGGTTGTTACCCATGCGGCATTACATGATCACCCAACTGTCAATCAAGCACTTCGTCAGCTAACTGAGCTTGGTTTTGATGTCACTTTGCGCGATGATATTCCTGACGTTCAACAATTTGGTGTGCATGCTGCGCCTGTGGATGACAGCGTGGAAATCGTAGTCGTTCTGGGTGGCGATGGCACTATTTTGCGAGCGGTAGAACTCGTCAAGGGGACGCGAGTGCCGATTATTGGTATCAACACAGGTCATGTGGGTTTCTTGGCAGAGTTTGAAAGTTTTGAGCTCAACAGTGCCATGCAAAAAATCGCAGAACGCGATTACACCATTGAGGAGCGCATGATTGCAGCAGTGGAGCTCTATCTGCCAGGTAGCTCCGATATTATTTGCGATTGGGCCTTGAATGATATGGTGCTGGGTCACGAGGATCGCACGCGCATGGTGGAGTTAGGCATTAGCGTTGACAATGTGGCGATGAGTTCCTTCGGCTGCGATGGTGTAGTGGTGTCTACGCCTACGGGCTCTACCGCCTATGCTTTTTCTGCCGGCGGTCCCGTGATTTGGCCGGATGTGCAGGCTTTGGAATTAACACCTATCGCCGCTCATGCGCTATTTGCACATCCGCTGGTCATCGGCTCTACCTCAACTTTTGATTTGCGTGTTTTGGAATCTTCAGCCACGGATGGTTGGATTTGCTGCGATGGACGACGCCAATGCATCGTGCCTCGAGGATCACACGTGCGTGTACGCCAGTCCTCCAGCATATTACGATTGGCACATTTGACGGGAACGGTATTTACCGACCGTTTGGTCAGAAAATTCGACCTGCCGGTGCGTGGATGGCGCGAAACTGCTTCGGAAAAGAAAGGCTATGGGAAATAAGTGCTTGAAGAACTTGAAATTCGCTCATTAGGACCTATACGTCACGCCCGCATTGAGCCACACGCGGGTATGAATGTGATTACGGGTGAAACGGGTGCAGGTAAATCCATGCTCCTGAATGCCATTGAGCTCATTTCTGGTGCGCAATCCCAAGCTTCCCGCGTAGGCGTAGATGCTGATCAGGCATGGGTGCAGGCTATCTTCGATGTGTCAAACAATGCTGCCATCCAAAACCTGGCTGAATCCGCGGGCAGCGCGTGCGTAGATGACCAGCTTTTCATCAATCGTACTGTGCCAAAAACGGGACGCTCACGCGCGGTTCTCAATGGTCACAGTGTGCCTCGTACCGTACTGACGCAGATTAGTTCGGAACTCGTCACTATCCATGGCCAGTCTGAGCAATTAAAAATAGCAAGTGCCTCCAAGCAGCGTGATTTTCTCGACGGATTTGCGGCCAATGCAGCTGAGTATCGCGAGTATGCCGCGGCGTTTGAGCGCTATACGACCTTGAAAACGAAGCTCGAGCAGCTTCAAGGGGCACAGTCTGAAGCCGTGGCGCAGATTGACTATTTAAAAGACGCCATTGCGCGCATCGACGCCGTAGATCCGCATGAGGGTGAAGAAGAGGAGCTGAAATCTCGTCTCCAATACATCGAAAATGCGGCGGAGATTGCCAGTGCGCAAGCTCAAGCGCTTCAAGCTTTAGATTCATCGGCGGAAGGTGAAGGCCAATCGGTTAGCCAGTTGCTGGCTCTAGCCATTCATGAGTTACATTCTGTGGACAGAATCGAGCAGATGGCAGAATTAGTGTCTCGCCTCGAGTCTGTCAATGATGAAATCCAAGATATCGTGTACTCCTTGGCTCGCGGTGAGGATGAGGAGATTAATCCTCAAGAGCTGGACACCATTCATGCGCGCATCCATGATCTGGATGAACTCACGAAGAGATGGGGACCTACGCTGAAAGATGTGATGGCGTGGAAGGAAAAGGCGCAGTTTGATCTGGAAGATTTGGACGCCTCCCCGGAGCGCATCGAAGAGCTGAAAAAGCAGGTGGAGGATGCCTACGAAGAAGCCCGAAAACTCGCCCAAAAATTAATGCACACACGGGAGAACGCGGCCCAAGAGCTGGGGGAGAAGGTTACCGAGGAATTGAAGTCTTTGGCCATGGAAGGCTCTGCACTGCAGATTCGCGTGACCGAAAAAGATACTCTGGACCTTTTCGGCATGGATACGGTGGCTTTCGAATTTATGCCGTTTCCTGGCTCACCGTGGCTTCCTCTGGGCAAAAGCGCGTCCGGTGGTGAACTGAGCCGACTAATGCTTGCGCTAGAATTGGTAGCCTTTGAAAAGAAGCATGCTGCTGTGCCCAGCGATAAGGCAAATGAAGATAGCACAAATAACGCAAATAGTGACGGCGATGCGGTACCTACCTTGATTTTCGATGAAATCGATGCCGGCGTGGGCGGTAAGGCTGCTACAGAACTGGGCAAACGCCTAGCTTTACTAGCACGGGGCACACAAATCATAGTGGTCACGCACTTGCCTCAGGTAGCTGCGTGGGCAGGCAAACAATTCGTTGTGGCAAAAGCAAAAACGGATACCAGCGCATCTACTTCGGTCCGTGAAGTGAGTGGGAACGCGCGCGTAGAAGAAATTGCGCGTATGCTATCCGGGTCACAAACGCAGACCTCCTTGCAACACGCTGAAGAGTTACTCGAGGAGTGCACACTTTAGCGCACACTCCTCAAGCGCCCATGGCAAAATAATCCCTCTGAGTCTCACAAGACCAGAGGGATTAAATGTATTTATACAGCGATGACGTTTTTACTGTGATTACTGTGCAAACTGCGCAGCCATCGAGCGGACATATTCAGGCATATCCTCCACATTGATTTCCGCATCAAAGCGAGCCGTTTGCCCCTCGAGTGAGCGCAAATTTTGTGGAATTGGCACGCCACTGAGCTCGTGCAAAACATCCATGCAAGCAAAGTCGCTAGCCGGCGCTTCCTTACCTAATGCCTCCAGCACAGCGCGTGGGAACTTGTAAGGACTTGCCGTCGCAAGCACCACACGAGGAGCCATAGGCGTGCCCTCGGTGGTGGAGAGCACATGGTAAGCGCAGGCGGTATGCGGATCGAGCACATACTGGTTCTCCTCCCAGCATTCGGCGATAGCCGCGCGCACCTGATCTTCGTCAGCCCAGCCGCAGTCAAAGACTGCACGAATCTTCGTCATAATTTCTGCAGGCACTTCATAGCGACCGGTTGCCGCCAAATCGTTCATCAAACGGGAGATGAGCTCTGTATCGCCATCGCTGAAGTAATACAGCATGCGCTCCAAGTTGGATGAAATGAGGATATCCATACTTGGGGAGATGGTGGTGAAGAATTCACGATTGCGATCATACGCGCCTGTGGTAAGGAAATCGTAGAGCACGTTATTCTTATCGCTGGCCACCACCAATTTTCCAACTGGTAAGCCCAAACGCTTGGCATAGTATCCTGCGAGGATATCGCCAAAGTTGCCTGTTGGCACGATGAAATCGACCTCATCGCCAAAATTAATTTCTTGGCTGAAGAGCAACTGAGCATAAGCGGTGAAATAATACACAACTTGTGGCACGAGACGGCCTACGTTAATCGAGTTTGCGCTGGATAAACGCGTGTGACTTTCTTCGGCTATAGCCTTGCTCAAGTCTGCATCACCGAAAATCTTCTTCACATTGCCCTGTGCATCATCGAAGTTGCCATGTACGGCGACGACACCGACATTGGAGCCCTGCTGTGTCACCATTTGCAAGCGTTGCACTTCGCTGACCTGACCGGCAGGGTAGAAGACGACGATGCCTGTAGAGTCCACGTCGGCAAACCCTTCCAAAGCCGCCTTTCCTGTATCGCCACTGGTTGCAGTCAAAATCAGCACGCGATCCGTTTCAGATTGAGCAGAGTCGGCAGAGTCACCCGCGCCCGCATCAGCACCCGCAGAGGCTGTATGCGCCATAAAACGCGGCAAAATCTGCAAAGCCACATCCTTAAAAGCAGATGTTGGCCCATGGAAAAGCTCAAGGATATGATTCATGCCTAATGGCTGAAGCGGGGTAATCGCCTCATCCTTGAAATTTTCACCGTACGCGGAGGTGATGCACTCGCGCAGTTCTTCCTCAGTGAAATCCGGTAAAAGCGCAGACAGCACCTCATATGCGATATCTTGATAGCTCTTGCCGGGAAGCGACTCCACATCAATGGTCTTCTGACCTAAACCATCGCTGACGAAAAGACCGCCGTCATCTGCAATTCCTTGGCGAATAGCCTGTTTTGCGGTGACTTGAATATCTGTACTGCGTGTGCTGTGAAATAGTTCCACGGTTTCCCTTTCATCGGGCCAGAATCTGCATGCCTCACAAATGAACTGGCGTGATGTCAATTAAGATGTCTGCGTACCACATCTTTGGGCCAGACTGGTCGCAGGATTTATATTGATTTTAACGTGAAACCTGCCCACAATGTGCTACGGGTCGCATACAATGAGACTCATGACAGACACAATGCAATCCGTACAAAGTCAGGCTCTTGCCGCTCGCGCCGCTCAGCGTGTGCTGGAGAAGATGACAACGAAGCAGAAAAATGCTTTACTGCTTTCAATCAGCGATGCTTTAGTAGCTCATGCTCAAGAAATTGAAGACGCTAATGCTCAGGATATGCAGGCCGCTCGCGCAGAAGGTATGAGCGCCGGTCTTTTGGATCGTTTGCTTTTTAACGCGGATCGCGTGCGTTCCAGCGCCGAAGGTATGCGCAAGGTGGCGGAACTTCCAGACCCAGTAGGTGAAGTCGTGCGCGGCATCGATATGGATAATGGCATGCGCCTTATCCAGTCCCGCGTGCCGATGGGCGTGGTGGGTATGATTTATGAAGCTCGACCAAACGTCACCGTGGATGTGGTAGCTCTGGCGTTAAAGTCTGGAAATGCCGTCATTATCCGCGGAGGCCACGCTGCCGAGAAAACGAATGCAGCCACGTTACGCGTCATTTCGGAAGCTTTGAAGAGCCATAACGTGGATGATGCTTTGGTCAGTTCTGTAGACGCCTTCGGCCGTGAAGGTGCACAGGCGATGATGCAGGCTCGTGGTTATATCGACCTGCTCGTGCCACGCGGCAGTGCCCGCCTCATTCAGTATATTGCGGACAATGCAAAGGTTCCGGTCATCGAAACTGGCGCTGGAAATGTGCATATTTACATCGATGAAAGCGCAGACTTTACCAAGGCATTGCCTATTATTATCAACTCCAAGACCCAGCGCGTGGGCACCTGCAATACGGCGGAAAAGCTAATCGTCCACTCGGCTGTGGCACAGGCCTTCTTGCCATTGGTGGCTGAAAGTCTGAAGGAATTCAATGTACGCCTGCGCGCAGATGAGCGTGCATACGATATTATCCATAGCGCTGGTTTTGAGGTCGAGCACGCAGAAGACGAGGATTGGGATACCGAATATTTGGACTATATCCTCGGCATTCGGGTGGTTGACAGTTTGGAAGAAGCAACTGCACATATTAATGCACACTCCACCAAGCACACGGAGGCTATCGTTAGCGAAAATTACTCAGCCATCGAGGAATTTACGCGCAACGTCGACAGTGCTGTATTAATGGTCAACGCGTCGACGCGCTTTACCGATGGTGGACAATTCGGCTTTGGCGCGGAGCTGGGCATTTCAACTCAGAAAATGCATGCGCGCGGCCCAATGGGATTGCAAGCGCTGACCACCACGCACTGGGTGGGCTATGGCACAGGACAGGTGCGCGACTAATGGCCTTAGTAAATACCACCACCTCCCTTGAGGAGCTCATTGCCGCCGAGGAAGAAACGCCTCGCACACTGCTGCGCGTTGCCGCCGAGCGTTTGAGCACGGTGCGCTACGTATTTGTCGTGTCTATCGAAGATGGCATCCCACAAGTGCCAGAACGCAGTGCGCTGGAGTATTCGGATGCTGTGCTGCTTGGTTGGCCGGAAACGGATGCGGCAGACGTCGTGACGCCGGATAATACAGAAGCGATTGCCGATTTTGTCATGCAAATTGAAAAGCGTATTTCCGTGTTTAGGCAGGCCGAGCTGGATAATGACACGGCGACTATGGCGGATACCTTAATTCATATCAGCGAAAATGTGGCACAGGTGAGGAAGGCATATCAGCCAGGCTTCCTTTTGCCTACATATGCGGAAATTCGCCGTTATGTGCAGCAGCAGTGGGAAGAAGAAATGCAGTCCCGCTTGGATGAGCAAAAGGAGACGGAGGAGAGCCAGACAAATACGGATCAGCAGAGTATGGAAACGGCGTCTGAAAGTTCTCCAGAAAGCTCCACTCCAGCAGATAACTCCACGGATCATCAATGAACGAGATATCTTTACAGCCAGAGCAGAACGCAGGCGCGGACCTGAGCGATAGCACTAGTATGGATCTCACCAGCATGGGCCGCACTAGCGTAGACCGCACTATGGCTCAAATCCCAGCAACGCCTTCTGCCGTCAACGATCCTTCGCGATTGTCTCTCAAACGCAGATCCGAGCAGGGTAGCATTCATGAACGCCCTCGCGTTGGCATTATGGGTGGCACTTTTGACCCTATCCATAATGGCCACTTGGTAGCCGCCTCCGAAGTAGCGTGGGTGTATGACCTCGACGAGGTCATCTTCGTGCCCACGGGCCGCCCGGTTTTCAAGCAACACAAAGCTGTGACCAATCCGGAAGATCGCTATCTTATGACCGTGATTGCCACCGCTTCCAATCCACGATTTACCGTATCGCGTGTAGATATTGAACGCCCGGGCATCACCTATACCATCGATACGTTGCGCGATATCCGTGCCGTGCGCCCGCACGCAGATTTGTTCTTTATCACTGGAGCGGACGCTTTGGCGGAGATTATGAAATGGAAAGATGCAGATAAGATGTGGGATTTGGCGCATTTTGTCGGCGTCACGCGTCCGGGTTATACCATGGATAAGAGTAATCTAGATGTGCCGGAAGATGCGGTGGATGTGTTAGAAATTCCAGCCTTGGCTATTTCTTCCACGGATATCCGTCGCCGGTCCAACGCAGGCGAACCTGTGTGGTACCTCGTCCCTGATGGAGTAGTGCAATACATCAGCAAGCACGGCTTGTACGCAAAGTTATTGCAAAACTCCTAATAAATTTGTGTCAATAATTACAGATACGATTAAATCAAAGCAATGCTATCCGTCAAATGGTTGGAGTTTCTGTGAGTGCAGTCCTCGAAGGTAAGCCTGACAAAAATCTTATTTTAGTTACCGGTCGTTCTCATCCTAAACTGGCGTTAGATGTAGCGAATGAACTCGGTGTAGATGTTCTCGAAACTACTCTGTACGACTTTGCAAACGGCGAAATGTATGTGCGCTACACGCAGTCTGTGCGTGGTGCAGATGTTTTCGTGTTGCAAACTGCCACAGATCCTACAAACAAGCACATTATGGAGCAGCTCATTATGATTGATGCTCTCAAGCGTGCTTCCGCAAACTCCATCACGGCTGTATGCCCATTGATGCCATACTCCCGTCAGGATAAGAAGCATCAGGGTCGCGAGCCTATTTCCTCACGTCTGGTCTTCGATTTGATGCGTACGGCGGGCGCAGACCGCATTATGTCTGTGGATTTGCATGCTGCCCAGTCTCAGGGCTTCTTCGATGGCCCGGTAGACCATTTGCAGGCTATGCCAGTACTCGTAGATTATGTGCGTGACTGCCTAGACTTGACTAATGTAGCCGTTGTATCTCCAGATGCTGGCCGTATTAAGGTGGCAGAGCAGTGGGCTCAGCGCTTGGGCGGTGCACCATTGTCCTTCGTACACAAGACCCGCGATATCACCCGTCCAAATCACTCTGTCGCCAACCGCGTGGTCGGTGACGTCGAAGGTAAGGATTGCGTGCTCGTCGATGATTTGATTGATACCGGCGGCACCATTGTGGACGCTTGCCAGGTCATCTTGAATTCTGGCGCAAAGTCTGTCACTGTCGTGGCTACGCACGGCGTGCTGTCTGATCCTGCTGTAGAGCGTTTGAAGAATTGCGGCGCTCGCGAAGTCGTCATTACGGACACCGTGCCAGTGCCTAAGGAAAAGCGCTGGGATGGTTTGACGGTACTGAGCATCGCACCATTGCTTGCTTCTGGTATTCGTGCTGTCTTCGAAGATAATTCGATGGCAAGCATCTTCGAAAACTATCCAACACACCATCAAGGTCAGTTCCAGTTCGGTTAAACCACCTTGAGTTTAAAGGGCTTTCGCTAAGTCATCGACATGTCGTTGTTACTAAAGTTTCAACACTGTGGTACAGTTTCTTAGTGGATATTCCCCCATGGTGTAATGGCAGCACACGGGTCTTTGGAACCCTTAGTCTTAGTTCGAATCTAGGTGGGGGAGCTGCTGGGGAGGCCGGCGTCCAGCAAAATCTGCTGAGGCGTCGGCTTTTTCGTTTATAAGAAAGGTTACTCAAGTGACAACGCATAAAATTGATACATGGCTAACAGATATGGATGGCGTGCTTGTTCACGAACAACGTGCTTTACCAGGAGCTCCTGAATTTATCCAAGCCTTGCGCGACAACAATCGTCGTTTCTTGGTTTTGACAAACAACCCTATGTACACTCCACGTGACTTGTCTGCACGTTTGAAGCTGTCAGGCATTGACATCCCTGAAGAGTACATCTGGACTTCGGCTCTGGCCACAGCTCAGTTTGTTTCTCAGACCATCCCTCACGGCTCTGCTTACGTTATCGGTGAAGCAGGCCTAACTACAGCTTTGCATGAAGCTGGCTACATTCTTTCCGATCGCAACCCAGATTATGTGATTTTGGGTGAAACCCGTACGTACTCCTTCGAAGCTATTACGAAGGCTATTCGCTTGATTTTGGACGGAGCGCGTTTCATCTGCACAAATCCAGATAATGCAGGCCCAAGCGATCAGGGTATTTTGCCTTCCACCGGCGCTGTTGCAGCCTTGATTACAAATGCAACGGGCCGCGAACCATACTTCATTGGTAAGCCAAACCCAATTATGTTCCGTACCGCTTTGAACCGCGTGGGTGCACACTCTGCAACCACCGCCATGATTGGCGATCGTATGGATACGGATGTGATTGCAGGCGTGGAAGCTGGTTTGCACACCTTCTTGACCTTGACCGGTGTCACCACCAAGGATCAGGTGGAAGCTTATCCATTCCGCCCAAGTCACGTGGTTGATTCCATCGGTGACTTGATTCCTATTGCCGAAAGCGGCGAAGTAGAGGAGTAGGGCTCGTATGAGCATTAACGCAGCAGTCGTATTAGCAGCAGGTGAAGGCACACGCATGAAGTCTGCCACACCGAAGGTTTTGCACAGCTTGGCAGGAAAGACATTTCTCCAGCGTGTGCTCAATGCCGTAGCAGCCACCGAGCCACAAACCGTGGCCGTAGTTGTGCGTCATGAGGCTGAAAAGGTGTCCGCAGCAGCGCTCAGCTACAATGCTGATGCCGTTATCGTACACCAAGATGACATGCCGGGCACCGGACGAGCCGTGCAGTGCGCTATGGATGAGCTCAAAAATAAGGGCTCTCTTGTGAGCACCGTACTCATCGTGGCAGGCGACATGCCTATGCTCGATGGCGAAACCTTGACGAATCTGGTCTCCACACACGAGGCAAGTGCCAATGTGGCGACGATTCTGAGCTGCAAACTCGACAATCCTTTTGGATATGGTCGCATTATTCGCGATTCTGCTGGCGGTTTTGTGCGCATTGTAGAGCAAAAAGATGGCACCGAGAGCGAACTCGCTGTCCACGAGGTAAATACCTCTGTGTACGCTTTCGATGCGCGTGTACTTCTGCAGTCTATTGAAAAGCTGAACTCTTCCAATGCGCAAGGAGAGTTTTATCTCACCGATGCCCTCACCAATGCTCGTGAGATAGGCAAAGTGGGCATTGTTACCGTTGATAATCCGCTACGTGTAGAGGGTGTCAACGATAGAGTACAGCTTTCAAAGCTGGCAAAAGCACACAATTTAGAGATTTGTGAGTATTGGATGTGCGAAGGCGTGTCCATTCTCGACCCTGAAACCACGTGGATTGATGACGATGTAACGCTCGAAGCCGATGCCGTTATTTTGCCAGGATCCTACCTTCAGGGTGAAACTCGAGTAGCAGCCAATGCTGTGGTTGGTCCTTACACCACGCTGATTGATGCGACTATCGATGAAGGCGCACAGGTGGAGCGCTCTCGGGTAGAAAAAACTCATATCGGACCTGAAGCCAATATCGGCCCATGGACGTATCTGCGCCCTGGAAACGAGCTGGGCAAGGGCTCTAAGGCGGGTGCCTTCGTGGAGATGAAGAAAGCCATCATCGACGAGGGCACCAAAGTTCCACACTTGAGCTATGTGGGCGATGCACATATTGCACACCACACCAATATCGGCGGTGGAACTATTACGGCAAATTACGATGGCGTGCACAAGTTGCATACGGAAATTGGCGCTAATGTGCATGTGGGGGCAGGCAATATGTTTGTCGCTCCTGTCACTGTGGGCGATAATGTCACAACCGGCTCCGGTTCTGTTATTCGTCACGATGTGCCGGACGATGCCATGGTGTACTCGGAAAACACCCAGAATGTGGTAGAAAATTGGAAGCCAGCCTGGGAGCGTAATTCCGCGGATACCGAAAAGAAGAATTAGTCCATTCGATAGAATGAATATGACTGAATGTTCGACAATGGGTTTACTTTAAGGATTTAATAAATTGACTGCTTTTAAAGAATCAATCGATGCCGCACGCGTAGCTGCTTTGGGCGCAGACGAGGCTAAGGGCGAAGATATCGTCGCTTTTGATGTCTCCGAACCATTGGGTTTGACGGATATCTTCCTCATTGCCACCGGCTCCTCTCCTCGTCACGTCTTGTCTATCGCGGAGGAAATTGAAAAGCAATTGCACTTGCAGATGGGTATGAATCCTCGCGAACGTGAAGGCTTGGATGAAGGCCAGTGGGTTTTACTGGATTTCGGTGACATCGTGGTGCATGTCATGGATCAGGATTCGCGTGACTTCTACGATTTGGAACGTTTGTGGAAGGATTGCCCTCGCATCGACCTGCAGCTTCCCGAGCGTGCAGAAGATGACGATGATGCTGAGAATGACGACATCGAAGACTAATAAATCGTAATTTAAGAAATTCAAGAATTGATGGCGAAAATGGCAGATAAAGCAGATACAAATGACATGTCACTGACTGCAAGCTCATCGTTGAACGACATCACCGCCACATCTCAAAAAGATGTGAATCATGCGCGTTTTGTCACCCTGATTCGCCATGGTCGCACACGCTACAATGCGGAACATCGTTTGCAAGGGCAGATTGACATCCCGCTGGACCATGTGGGCGAGTGGCAGGTGCAGCATACGGCTGAGGATTTGCAGAAATTGTATGTGAATCCTTTCGAATCGCGCTCGCAGCTCGTAGTGGCATCTCCTTTAGGTCGTGCACAGCAAACTGCCCACGCTTTTTCGGATGGCTTGGATTTGGAGATTCACACGGATGATCGCGTCAAAGAGCGCGGTTTTGGTGAGCTTGAAGGTATGCCTGTGACGGAGATGCAGCAGCGCTGGCCGCAAGACTTTGAAAGCTGGCGAAACTTCGGCGATGGTGAGCTCAAGCATGGGGCAGAGCCTAAAGCTGAGGTAGGCAAGCGCGGTGCACAAGCCGTCGATGAGTGGGCACACAAGGTGGACTCTGACACGGATTTGTTTGTGTTTACGCATGGTGCGTGGATCAACCAAGTGGTGCACACGCTGATGGGTTGGAGCGATTTTCATAAGGAATTCGCGGATTTGGTCAGCATGCGCAATGGTTTCTGGACCCGCATGATGCTTTTCGACATGCCGGACGGTTCGGAACGTTATCGCCTTATAGACTACGGTCATGGTCCTGCGATTGCGTACACAACGGATTGGGATAATCCTGAATTGTAGGGTCTGCGACGGTTGAAAGTTCGCGGTTTGCGGTGATATATGCCTAGGTATGTTTTAGGCAGTACCGTGCGCGAACGTAGGCAAATTAAAAAAGAATTTTAAAAAAATGGCGCAACACGTTTGCGCCATTGGTTTTTCTTGTGTATAGTAGAAACGTTTTTGGGGCTATGGCGCAGCTGGTAGCGCATCTGCATGGCATGCAGGGGGTCACGGGTTCGAATCCCGTTAGCTCCACTCAGAAGGTTCGTCCATTCATTCCACCGGACGAGCCTTCTTTTTATTTTCGTGTCCTCGATTCTCTCAAAAATCATCAGACGTATAATTATTCTAAGGTGATGCAATATTCACACCACGTAAAGGTCAGAAGGCCAGGTGAGAAATATGGGATTCATACTCAGCGTCATATCATTGACTATTTCGGCAATTATCCTTTGGGAATGCTGGAAAGTTGGTCAAAATCTCAGCGATAAATCATAGCTTTGTCTGAGAAGGATTGAGAACAGACCACATTTCCGCAGTTAGAGAGCCTACGGCGAAGATGAGCATTGTAAATCAACGACAGTCTTTAGACAGTAGGCTTAGAAAGTTTGTGCTGATATTTCGGGAGTTAGGTAGTGGTTCTGGCTCAGATAATCTGACTAGCTGATATACAGTTCGATATTAAAGACAAGTCCGGAATTCGGGTGTGCGAATTCCGGACTTGTCTTTAATAAGTCATGGAGTCTTATCTTTCAATCAATTCAGCAATCTTCTGTACATGTTTCTCAGCTCGCTGAGTTAAATCACTTGAAGCAAACATATCGCCACTAAATACGGTGCCGAGATAGTCCATGTGACAGTAGTCAAAGCTAGTCACATAAGGCTTTACTATATCTTCGGGTGTTATGCCCATGTTGCCGTTAGGGGCGTAAGAGCTGCTTGAGCCTCCTGCAGTAAAAACCTTTGAACTAATAGTTGTTAAAATGTTTAAATTAGCAATTAATTAAGTAACCTCTTTCTCTGAAATTTCATACATATTAGTACTTTCAACTTCTCAGAGTTAATGTTTATCAGCATACTTGTTGGTGCGTGCTTAAGAAAAAATGGGTTCTGAAGCCCACTATTTGAAACTGTTGGTGTGTTTTGCAGTGCACAATTTTACGGGCTGTTGTTTCGATGGTTGATGTAGCTGCTGTTACACAGACTATGCCGCTTTTCAAAACGATGTTTGAACGAAAATAGAGAAAATAGATCTAAAAAATTAGAGTGTTTTTTGTAAACAAGAAATTCAAGTCATAGAATTGTGGATATAGACAACGAGCAACGGAGCTTAAATGAAAGAACAAAGATCTAGCAATTATGATCCACAGTTATTGAAGCGATTTCAGGTTTTTTGTAGTAGAAATTCTTCCCCGGAGTCCCAGAGGAAATTGAGGAATATTTTGGCGAATTCACCAAGTAAGGAGCATTCGATTAAAGAGCTGATTAAAAGAGAACAGCATTATGAATTATCTGATCATGAAGCGGCTGATATGTTGAAATTAGTTACCGCATTTTTAGATAAACAATCCTCGAGGAAACAGATTGATGTAAGTGTGCGGAAGAAGTTGCTCTTAGAACAGAACGGCTTATGTGTCATGTGTGGTCGGCGCATAGGTTTGCAGAGTCATTTAGATCATAAGGTTCCATTTGTATATGTGGGTGACCATCTAGATGATAATTTCCAGATGCTTTGTGCTCATTGCAATCATGCAAAAGGGAAAAAGATAGATTTCTAAACAAGAAACACGAAAGGGAACATTATGAAAAGAATATTTTTGCAGAAGGTTGTTCAAGGTAAGGTTCGATTTTACCTTGGGAAGCTCCCAGCAAAAGACTTGGTAAGATTAGCTACTAAAGCTGAATTTGAGAGCACTCAGGAGGCTCAAAGGCCAATAAACAAGAAACGTGTTGAAGAAATTGCTGAATTTGTAAAGACTGGATCCCTCTCCACATCCATCGTCATTGGGACGAAAGTTAAGGAGAAATTGTCAGTACGGCCTGTTGAAGACAATTCAATCCAAGGTTTAGATTTGTACTACATGGATTTTCCAGAGACCGCCGAAGAATTTGAGCTGTATAAAGACACATTTGACATTATGGATGGACAACATCGACTTTTTGCGTTCTTGCCAGAGTTTAATAAACTGCCCGATAATGCTGAGTTTGAAATGCACTTTGCAATGTATATTGTCCCGACTTTGAGAGAAAGACGGATGATTTTTAAAAATACAAATGAGAAACAGAAAAGCGTTGATCAGAACTTGCTGCTGTGGTTTAGAAGTGTCTTGGGAATGCTTCGTACAGACGAGCGGCTTTACCATTCTGTTGTTGAACTGCTTAATACAGAGAGTGTTTCACCGTTAAGAGGGAAAATAATAATGGGTTCTGAAAAGGTTCGTCATGGTTTCAAGGCGAAGCAAGTAATTTCTATTTTAAATAAAGAGGATATCATACATGAATGCGCATACAGGCCTAAAGCGGCTGAATCTGAGTCAGCTAATTATCCTCAAAGAGGGGACGCTGATTATAAAACACCAGAGTTAGATGATCAAAAAATGCTGAAATTAATATCAGAGTATCTATCTGGTTGGGAAGAAGCGGTTGGGTATGAGATTTTGTCGGATGATAGGGCAGTAGGTGCGTTCACCAAAATTTCCGGATTCAGATTTATGATTAAGATGCTTCCAGAATTTTATAGGCATGCTCAGGATGAAAATAAATTTATAAATAAGCAATATGTTTCTTCAACATTAAAACAACTGTTTGCATATAATGGGATGGAGCCAGTCGATTTATTTAATCCTGAAAGTCAATATCTCAAAAATCTGGGTCAAAATCCATTTGCAGGCGAGACTCCAACGGCAGCTCTTGCTAAGGACTGGTCGAGTCGTTTAAAGGATCTTACTACGAATACCTTTGATCCTCTGGGCTTTTAACTGGTTCTTGTTCCTTGATTGTAAAATGAACCGCACTCTAACATATTAGGTTTTATTAATGAACATATCCGGATTACAATGGGTGCGGTTTATTTTGTATTTCAATGATGTTTAGACCGCATGCCAGTTGTGTGTCTGGTTTTAAGGCTTCGGTCGGTGGTACGAAATGCGTCTGGTTGACGCTGACGCCGCTTCGGCTGAGTTTGTCATATGTTTCTTATTGCTGTTGATGATAGCGTCCTAGGTCTGTGTATATGTGTGTTCTTGGTGGTAATCGATTCACGCAGGGTTCATAGTACCAAAGGGCTTATCGTGTTCTTCTGTCGGTAGTTTCATCAGCGGATTGTTTAATCTGACGTATTAGACTTTCCCTTTGCTAGGATGCAGCATCGCACAAATATGTGCATTTTTTGATTTATCTGATTATTTGTCGCCGTTATCACACCTCTTTATCTAGTGCTTTTTCTGGTCTTTCCGGATGTATTACAGAATCTAAAGAAGAATTAACTAAAGAGAGCCCGATAAAAAGTTGAAACCTAACGGGCTCTTAGCCTTCGAAAAAGTGATTGTGCGAATGTCACTCTCAGTCTTTATCTTGAATTATTTTCGGCGGATACACTTCTTCAAATCTCGAAAGTATTTCGAGAAGACTTGGGTCTAGAAATTCTATTGTTCTTTCTCTAATCTCGCGTGGCACCCCATAGTATGGTTCAGCAATCGAACCCGCGATTGCAGCAATCGTATCGCTGTCGCCGCCGATGGAAATGGCATTTCTGATAGCGTCTTCAAAAGAGTCTGATTCTAAGAAAGCAACTATTGCCTGTGGGACAGTGCCTTGGCAGCTCTGGTTAGGCTTGTATGTTTCGCGTATACCATCAAGTGTGAAGTCGAGTGGATAGTAAGAATTTTGGATATACTCTCTAATTGCGCTTTTACTTTCCCCGGTTCGAGCGAGAAATACCGCTACAGCAGTGGCTTCGGCACCTTTGATTCCCTCAGGATGATTGTGTGTTACGCAAGTAACAGCTTCAGAGAGTTTCTTAACTTCATCTATTGTATTTCCGACGTATCCGCAGCCGCTTACACGCATGGCTGCTCCGTTGCCATAGCTGCCATAGGGTTCAGGTTTTGGATTCATTGCCCATTGTATAAAGTTTTGACCGTAGCCCTTCCAAGGAAATTGGATTACAAGGTTCTTCATGGAGTTTTGTGCTTGCTCGGATAGATCGCTGTAGTCTGCATCAGAATTCAGCAATGCCTCACAAATGGCAAGGGACATCACGGAATCATCTGTGTAGCGACATTTATCAGAAAGAAATTCAAAATCTTTCGCCTTATAGTTTTTAATTTCAAAGCGCGACCCTGCAATATCTCCAACGATAGCCCCAATCATCTCATACCTCGTATCTCAGTTTGTAAATTAAAGAGTGGGTAATGGGAATTACCTCTTGACATAGTAAGTTTCTATATCCCATGCTATCGAGCATCAATGATTTTCGATGCTGGTACATATAGTTTGAGTACCACAGGATTGTTTTATTTGGTCCTTTGAAATAAAATAATTCCGCCTCAGGTGTAGCAGTTTAGCTATAGTTCATTTCTTGGTGCTATAGAATCTCTTTAATGTCATACGTCATTGTATGGATTGTGCTGTGTGCACGCTTCTTCCCAGTATTAGGCTTTCAAACTTCAAACGGAGCTATTTATAGGAAAGGGCACGCTAGATCTTGAAACTCTGGAAAAGCGCAGGCTAGAATTTTCCAATTTTGCAATCCGATTTAAAATTCTGCTTCTATGATGAAAAGTAGTTTTGTAAAAAGTGCAATATGAAGCTACTACGGAGATTTTTGATGGTCGGCAAGTCGATTAACCTGTTTCTCATGGACAGCGATCCAAATGGGCGTATTAAATGTACCTTGGCAAATTGGACAGGTGTGGCATATAAGATTCCGCGTACGATGCTAGACAAAGCTCGGGAAATCGCATATTTGCAGCAGACGGGTGTTTACCTACTTTTCGGCGTATCAGATGATACTGGCGACCCTGTCGTGTACATCGGACAGGCAGGTGTACGCAAGAATGGTCAGGGTTTACTGAACCGCTGGCAGGAGCATAAACGCAGTTCGAGTAAGGACTGGTGGACCGAAGCTGTAGCTTTAACTACGTCGAATAACTCTTTTGGGCCGACGGAGATCAGCTATCTTGAAAATCGTTTCCGCAATTTAGCCATCACAGCAGACCGTTATGAGGTCATGAATGGTAATGATCCGACTCAAGGAAATATCACGGAGGAAAAGGAAAGCGAATTAGAAGAATTTATCGAGTATTCCAAGCTGGTTATTGGCGCTTTGGGTTACAAAGTTTTTGAACCGCTCATTACCAGAAAAGTTGAAAATGCGAGAGCAGAATCTGATGATTCGGAAACCTTGTTGTATTTCCACACTAGCAGAGCCGAAGCTACGGGACAGAGGACAACCGAAGGCTTTGTGGTGCGTGCAGGAAGCAAGCCGTCGAAGGAACTTAAGCAGAGTGTAGGGAAAAATATTCGGAAGTTGAGAGAGAAATATTCTGTACATATCGACTCTGATGGAAGACTTATGAAAGATCTGCTCTTTAGTAGTCCATCCGCTGCCGCGTGCTTCGTAGGCGGTTCTTCACTGAGCGGCAATGTTATGTGGAAAACGCTTGAGGGCAAAACGCTTGGAGAACTGGAGTCTGAGAAGTAAGCGTAAATCTTGAAAATAAAAAGCTATAGCCGTGTGAGACTCAACACTTTGGGCCTCACTCAACACGCTCCATTTTCGCAGGAATGCCGTGATGTGCGGCTAGGATCTTAAAGAGTACTCTAAAGAAGATTAAAGAAGGTTAAGGATCATGGGCGATTTCAAGGGTGTGCCAGAACTAGAATTCGAACGCCAACTAATCGAGCACCTCACACAAATTGGTGGTGTGAAGCAGTGGCAGTATTCGCCTGAGATCAAAACCACTCAGCAGCTCTGGGCGAATTTTAAGAGAATTCTTGAACAAAACAATAGAGCACGTTTAGATGCGCCTTTATCTGATGCTGAGTTTAGCCAGGTGAAGAGGGAAATTACGAAGCTGTCTACACCATTCCAAGCGGGGCAATTCCTTTACGGTACGAATGGTGTGTCCGAAGTGCTTGTACATTTAGACAACGGCGAAGATGCTTATTTGCAGGTCTTTGATCAGGCTCAAGTAGGTGGCGGAAATACGGTTTACCAAGTTGTCAATCAAATCGAGCGTCCTTCTGTAATTGATGGAAAACCGGACAGACGTTTTGATGTAACTTTACTGATTAATGGTTTGCCGATTATCCAGATTGAGCTCAAACAGGCCATGCATTCTAGTCGTGAAGCTCTCAACCAGATGGAGCAATACATTGCGGAACGTCAGTACGGGGATATTTTCTCTACGCTTCAAATCCTCATCGCAATGACGCCAAATGATATCCGTTACATGGCGAATACGACTCGTGCTCTGTTTAATAAAGCCTTTGCCTTCAATTGGCAAAATGAAAATGACTCCACGCGTGTGCACTCGTGGAAGGAGTTTGCTGACAAGGTGTTGTCCATTCCGATGGCGCATGATATGGCAACGCGTTTTATGGTGTTGGATGGCACTCGAAATAAGCAGAGCATCAAAGTCATGCGTCCTTACCAGGTGTATGCCACGAAGCGAGTCCTAGACAAGGTGCGTGGGTACGACTTCAGCTCCGGAAACGGCAAGCTTGGCTATGTCTGGCATACGACCGGGAGTGGAAAGACCATTACAAGCTTTAAAACGGCTTGGCTTGCAAGTCTTTTGCCAAATGTGGACAAGGTCATCTTTTTAGTGGACCGAATTGCGCTAACAAACCAGACTGTGAGCGCTTATCAAGCGTACGATCCGGACAACAACGATTTCACCAGTGGCGTCATCGCAGATACTGCTAATATTTCGGATTTGCACAGGAAACTTATGCGCAGAACCGATAAGAATATCATCGTGACAAGTATCCAAAAGATGGCTCGGTACGTGTCCCATGAAAAATTTAGCCCGTTTGTGAAAGGTAACATTCTTTTCATCGTGGATGAGGCTCACCGCTCCACAAGTGAACGCTCAGATAACGAAAGTATGCTCCAAAATATTCGTAAGGCTATTCCTCAGTCTGCATGGGTGGGCTATACAGGAACTCCAAAATTCCCTGAAACTCAAAAGATTTTCGGCAACGTGCTGCACACCTATACGATCAGGGAAGCCATTGCAGATAAGAATGTGCTGGGCTTCAACGTGGAATTTAAAGAGACCATCAAGACCAAGGACAATCCTACCGCCGAAGAAATTGATGACGACAAGAAAGAAAGCGTTTATGATACCTCTCCGGAGCATCTTAATCTTGTAGTGCAGGATATCTTCAAATACTGGAATCAGCGCTCGAATAATCGTAAATACAATGCTCTGCTTACTGTGCATGTGGGAGGGCATAAACCTTCCACGCCTCGTGCCATGCAGTATTTTCATAAATTCCTTGAAGAGAATGCGAAGCGGCCAGCAGATGAGCGACTCAAAGTCGCTGTAAGCTTCTCGGTGGATACCTCCAATGGTGAGAACCAGCTTCCAACTAATGAGGGTTTGGATTTCGCTATGGCTCAATACAATGCGATGTTTGGCACGGCTTTCGAGCGGAAGAGCGCTAAACAGTACACTGAGGATTTGGCTCGCAGGCTCAATAAAACCTCGGCTGATGGTAGGTATCTTGATCTGGCAATTGTGGTAGATCAGCTTCTAACTGGATTTGATGCTCCAGAACTGAACACTTTGTATGTGGACCGCACGCTTAAGGGTGCAAATTTGATTCAGGCATACTCGAGGACTAATCGAATGCATAATATCCTCGATAAGCCTTGGGGCAATGTGGTTAATTACCGATGGCCAAAGCAAAATGAAGAGGAAATGAATGATGCTCTCCTGAAATACTCCAACCGACAGCAGGGAGAGCAAGGTGAGCTGGATGGACTTGACTCTCAAACGCTTGCTAATAACGGTGTGCTTTCTGTAAAGTTTAGCGTTGTTCAAGAGCAAATACAGGATACCGTGAATAAGCTACGAACATTAACACGCAACTTTACGGATATCCCGAATGGTGAAAAGGATAGAGCGGACGCTGTTGATCTTCTACGCAACTACAGTACTTTGCTCAGTAAGATGAAGCAGTATACGAAGGATGACGAAGGCAACGAAGTTTCGGCTACGGGCAACCCTGAAGATTTCTACAATCGAATCGGTCTCACCCCTGAGCAGGAGGTCAATCTCACTACTTTCATCTTCGATGGCCTAAAGCAAGGCACTGACCCAGAACCTTTGGGAGGAACTGAGGAGCCTGATATCTCCATGGTTGAGCTGGAAATGGTGCGCATTACTGAGGTCATTATCAACTATGATTACCTCACGGAATTGATAGCACAAATGTCTGATGCAATTCATGACGATGATATGGAGTCTGCATCGCAGCTACGTGAAGATATCGGTTATGAAATTGCTAAGTCCGAGAGTGATTCAGAGAAAGCGAAACTTCACCAGTTTGTGGACCGTGTGTATTCCAAGGAATATGCTTTGCCGTATCCAGCTCCTCGAGATACGGCAAGAATGAATGATGCGATGGATGAAGCTCAAAGCCAATCCGTGCTCCGTGTGTCTGCGAACTTCATTCGAAAGTGGGGATTGGACAACACGATCACACCTCACCAACTGGAGAGTCTCATCAGTAGGCATCGCGTAGGTATGAAGGACCTGGATAAGCAAAACCAGATCGATGATATTTTGCGGTCTGCTCAGGATTACTTCAAAGAACTTGCTGCTCCAGACATCGCAGAACTGTCGAAGATTAGATATCGAAACATGTTTAGAACGGCAATTTATGAGCTAGCGGATGAGATAAAGAAATACGAATAGTTTTTGTATTTTAAGGGGTACTGAGGAAAGAAACATGGCTGAAAAACTGGAAAAAATGGAACCGAGGATAAGATTTCAAGGTTTTACGGACCCTTGGGAACAGCGTAAGTTGGGAGAGTTTGGCTCCGTTGAGATGTGCAGACGCATCTATAGGCATCAAACAGCAGAGAAGGGAGATGTACCGTTTTATAAAATCGGAACATTCGGAGCTAAACCAGACGCGTTTATCTCTAACTCATTATTTGAAAAATACAGAAGGCAATATCCATTCCCGTCGATTGGAGCATTATTAATTTCCGCAGCTGGTAGCATTGGCAGAATAGTTGAGTATCAAGGTGAATCGGCTTATTATCAAGACTCTAACATTGTCTGGCTCGACCATAACGATAAACTTGTCGATAAATTCTTGAAGGCTTTTTATGAGAGAACTGAGTGGACTCTCGAGGGAAGTACAATAAAAAGGCTTTATAACAAGGACATAATAAATACAAAAATTGTAATACCTTCAGTACAAGAGCAAGAGCAAGTTGGAACTCTTTTTTCCAGTATTGACAATCTCATCACCCTTCACCAGCGTAAGTTAGATACGCTCAAAAAATTGAAGAAAACGTTGCTTTCAAAATTGTTCCCAAAAAATGAAGAAAAGTCTCCAGAACTTCGTTTTTCGGGATTTACTGACGATTGGGAACAGCGTAAGTTGGGTGATTTATTTCAGCAGAGGACGGAGAAAGCATCTGGTGATGAAGATTTACTGTCTGTAACTATAGCCGATGGTGTTATTCGACAGAAAGACTCTGATAAACGAAACGTGTCCTCTGATGATAAAAGTAATTACAAAATTGTAAGAAAAGGAGATCTAGCTTATAACTCTATGCGTATGTGGCAAGGTGCGGTGGGAGAATCGGATTTCTTTGGAATCGTAAGCCCTGCTTACACAGTTTTACGGCCTCTGAACGATTTAGATACTAAATTTTTTATGGAGTTATTTAAGAAAAAAACAAGCTTAGATATTTTTCGTCGATGGTCGCAAGGTTTAACCTCAGATACATGGAATCTGAAGTTTCCGGTGTTGTCGAAGATTACATTTCGAGTAACCAAAAGCAGTGAGCAGTCGAAGATTGGTGAGTTTCTTTCTTCCCTCGATCACCTCATCACCCTTCACCAGCGTAAG